>JARQPW010000016.1 GCA_029577135.1 Acidimicrobiales bacterium | reverse complement strand
GGTCTCCCGCCTGGTCCTCGGCCAGTTCGTCGGACAGGGTCGACTCCCACTGCCGCATCCCCGAGGCATGGGCGCTCTTCGCCAGGACGTGCGACCCCACGGGCATCGCCACGAAGGCGAAGGCGATCGTCACGACCGCCTTCATCACCGACTCGGGGGTGCCGATGTGGATGGCCGCACCGGTCAGCAGGCCCAGCAGGCCCAGCGTCGAGCACTTGCTGGAAGCATGGAGGCGCTGGTAGGCGTCGGGTAGGCGGACGATCCCGCACACCCCGATGAGCATGAAGCCCAGGCCCGAGACCAGGGACACGATCGTGGCGACGTCTCGCAGGCCGGCCACTAGGACCCCGCTCCGTCTTCGAGCGGCTCCTGGTCGGCCTTCAACCCGACCAGGTACTGGGCGAATGCCACGGTCGCCGCGAATCCGACGATGGCCACCATCAACGCCACGTCGAGCGACACCGAGCGCCGTTGGTCGACCGCCAGCAGCACGACCAGGCCCACGACCAGCAGCGACAGGACGTCGCCAGCGATCGCCCGATCGGCGAGGTGCGGGCCCTTCACCATCCGGTACAGCATGAGCGCCATCCCGACTGTGAGGGCCACGATCCCCACGTCGACGACGACCGAGACGCCTCCCGAGGCTCCTGCCAGGACCTGGGCGATCATGCGAAGACCTCCCGCTGGAGCCGCTCGTCGAGCCTCCGCAGACCGTCGATCGCCGATGCACGGTCCTCGGCGTACATGCAGTGCACGTACAGGAACCCCCCGTCGGCGGCCACGTCGACCACCAGGGTGCCCGGTGTCAGCGTGATGCAGTTGGCGAACACCGTGGTTTGGACTGCCGTGAGGTGTGCGACCGGATAGCGGAGGATGCGCGGTGTCTGGCTGAAGCCCGGCGTCATGATCTCCCAGGCGATCTGGAGGTTGGCCCGAACGAGGATGCTCAGGAAGTAGGCGCCGAACCGCACCAGTCGGAACAGCCGCACGGCGTAGTTGGGGCGCCCGGTGGTGAGGTCGTAGACCGCGATGACGACGAACCCGACGGCGACGCCGAGCAGCAGCCCCAGCCAGGTCCGCTCGTCGGCCCACAGCAGGTAGAAGCCGGCCAACCCGACGTTGAGCACCAGTCGCCGGGTCATCCGCCACCTCCCGTCACGCCCCCGGCGGCGATCAGCCCGTGCGGGTCGACCGCCTCGATGTAGGCCGACGGATCGGTCAACTGCTCGCCCGCGTGGAAGGCGATGTCGTAGATCGGTTCCGCGGCCAGCCCGACGAACAGCGCCACGGCGACGAGGAACCCGATGCCGACGTAAGCCCCCCGGAGGTCGCCCGAACCGGCCCCGCCGTCAGAACCCGGAGTCGGCTCTGACGCCACGGGCGGCAGCCAGAAGCCCTTCGTCCAGACCTTGAGCATCGACACCAGCGTGAGGGCGCCGGTCAGGAGCGCCACCACCGAGAGCCACCAGTAGTCGGCCCACCCCTCGCGGACCAGGACCAGCTTGCCGAAGAAGCCGCTCAGGGGCGGCAGGCCGACCAGGCTCATCGCCGCCACGAAGAACGCCACGCCGAGGAACCGGTCCCGCTTCTGGAGGCCGCCGATCCGGCCGAGGTCGTCGGAGCCGGCGTGTTGCTCCATCACCCCGCAGCACAGGAACAGCGAGCTCTTCACGATCATGTGCTGGACCATGTAGTAGAGGGCCCCGGCGAGTCCCGCCGTCGTCATCAGGGACAGGCCGAAGACCATGTAGCCCACCTGGCTGACCACGTGGACGGCCAGGATGCGTCGCACGTTGTTCAGCGAGACCGCTCCCAGCACGCCGAGGAACATCGTGGCGGCGGCGGAGACGAGCAGCAGCGGCACCACGACGTCGCGGGCCTCGCCCACGGCGAAGATGAGCGGGAAGGTGCGCGCCACGGCGTAGACGCCGACCTTGGTCAGAAGGCCGCTGAACAGGGCGGCAACCGGCACGGGGCAGGTGTGGTATGTGTCGGGCAGCCAGAACCACAGCGGGAAGAAGGCGCCCTTGGCGCCGAACGCGAACAGCAGCAGCACCGACACGCCGACGAAGCCCGTCGGCAGCCCCTCGCCCGAGGCCACCCGGCCCTCGACGATCCGGGCCAGGTCGGCGAGGTTCAGCGTCCCGAACATCCCGTACACCAGCCCGGCGGAGATCACGAACACCGTGGAGGCGATCAGGTTCAGGACCAGGTACTTGTAGGCCTGCCCCATCTGTCGCCGCGACCCGCCGATCACCAGCAGCCCGTAGGAGGCCATCAGCATGATCTCGAACCCGACGAAGAGGTTGAAGAGGTCGCCCGTGAGGAAGCACTGGTTCACGCCAACGATCAGGAGCTGGATCAGCGGGTGGAAGTAGCGCCGCTCCATCCCGGGGTCGATCACCGAGAAGGAGTGGACGTAACAGCCCAGGGCGACGACCAGCCCGGCACACAGCAGTAGGCCGGACAGGCTGTCGAACACGAGCGTGATGCCGTACGGCGCCGGCCACCCACCCATCTGCGACACCAGCACGTCGCCGTCGCGGATCTCGGACAGCCAGCCAAGGGCCAGAACCAGCATCGAGCCGAGGCTCGCCAGGCCGAGCACCCGCTGGGCAAGGCGACGGCGGATCAGCACCAGCGAGGCGACGGCCGTCGCCAGCGGGATCACCACGAGCAGGCTGAGCAGGTTGTCGGTCATCGGCCCATGCCGCCGATCCCACCATTTTCCAGCACGGGTCCGTCGGCGGGCGGATCCTCGAGCGCCAGTTCATCGACGTTGAGAGTGCCCGTCCGACGGGCCGTCAGGACCAGCAGTGTCAGGAAGAAGCCCATCACGGCGAAGTTGATGACGATGGCCGTGAGGATCAGCGCCTGGGGCAGGGCATCGACAAGGTGTCCGTCGCCGAGGATCGGGGGCTGGCGCAGGTCGCCGCCCGGCAGCACCGGCGATCCGCTCATGGCGATGATCGCCAGGTTGGCGCCGTGGCCCAGCAGGAACACACCCATGGCGATGGACTTGAGCTCGCGCGACAGCATCAGGTAGATGCTGACGGTGACGATCACCGCCACGCAGACGGCGAGGACGGTCGTCATGGGTCCAGCTCCTCGCCCAGGCGGGTGATCATCCCGATTGCCACGCCGACCACGACGAGGAGCACGCCGAGGTCGAACGCCGTCGCCGAGACGAGGTGCAGCCCCTCGCCGCCGAGGTGCAGCGTGGTCGACCCCGAACGCATAAGCGGGTCGCCCCGAAGGAGCGGGATCACCGCGACACCTGCCGCGACGCTGAGCCCGGCGAACACCAGCCAGCGGGGATGGGTCGGCAACAGGCGGAAGAACGCCCGCTGCCCGAACGCCATCCGGTAGGTGCACAGGCCCACGGCGGTGATCAGCCCGGCGATGAACCCTCCGCCGGGGCCGTTGTGGCCCTTGATCGCCGCATAGACGGCGAACAGCAGCGTGAGCGGAAGCACCAGACGGACCGCTGTCCGCAGGATCAGCGAGTCGATCCTCACGAGCCGACCTCCACGACAGGGGTTGCCTGTCCGGACGCGTCGCCCTGGTCGTCCTCGTGGCGACGACGCCCCGGCAGCATCGACCACACCCCGAGGGCAGCGGTCGCCAGCACCGTGATCTCGCCCAGGGTGTCGAAGCCCCGGAAGTCGACCAGGATCACGTTGACGATGTTGCGGCCCTCGCCACCGCGTCCATTGGTCAACTCGGAGCCCTCGAGGCTGTGCTCCTCGAAGAACGCTCCGAGGCTGGCGGCGTCGCCGTTGCGCTGCTCCGCCGCGTGGCCGGCCAGCAGGGTCATCCACCCGATGGTGATGCCGATCAGGGCGGCGAAGACGAGGCGGGGCGCCGGGCTGATGCGGGGACGCCGGTCCAGCCGGGGCAAAAGCCGCAGCACCAGCAGGAACAGGATCACCGAGATGATCTCGAACATGAGTTGGGTCAGGGCCAGGTCCGGGGCCTGGTACACGAGGTAGAGCCCGACGACGGCAAAGCCGCTGGCTCCGAGCACCATCACGCGCACGACCCGTTCGGTGACCAGCGGCAGGGCGATTGCCGCCGCACACACGACGGCGCCCAGAAGGAGGCCGGTCAGCGACTCGAAGGGGGCGACGCCGTCGGGGAGGCGCAGCATCGACGGGTCGATCCACGCCGCCCACGAGATGCTCAGCAGCAGCATCGAGAACATGAGCACCAGGTAGTTGCGTAGGCGGCCGGTCTGGAACGTGTGGAAGGCCCGGTGGCCCCGGCCCAGGACCAGCCGGTACGACGCCGGGTAGATCCGATCGTGGAGGTCGGCGACTTCGCCGCGCCAGCGCGACGAGCACCCGAGGGCGACGCCGAACACGATGGCGGCGACCGACATTGCCAGTGGCACCCCCGGATGCAGGAACGGCTCCCAGAGCCATGGCAGCCCGTCAGCGAACGCCACGTCGTTGGCGTTCACCTCGATCCGGCGAAAGGCCGAGTTCCACAGTGGCGGTACCAGGCCACCGACGTACTGAAGGGCCACCAGCCCGGCGGCCGGCAGCCACAACAGCGAACCCCAGCGGTCGTGGGCGTGCGACGCGATGACCGGCTCGATGCCCTCGTCCTCGACGCCGGTACGCCACCCGAACACGGTTGCCGTCAGCCGCACGGCGATCGCCACGTTGCACATCGCCGTCAGCACCGCCATCGCAGACACGACGACGAGCAGCGGATGGGACCCGGCGGCGTGGTGCACGGCGCCGAAGAAGAGCTCCTTGGCGACGAAGTTGACGGTGCCCGGCCCGCCCGCCAGTGCGTAGCCGGCCGCCAACAGGACGACGACCAGCAGGCGCGCCCCCGGCACCCGTCGGCGCCAGAGTCCGAACAGCTCCGGAAGCCGTCGTGCGCCGACCCGGTGTGCGAGGGCGCCGGCAACGAGGAACAGTGGCGCCTTGTAGAGGGCGTGGCTGGCAATCTGGCTGAGGTCCCAGTCGATGGCGGCGCCGCCGTGACCGTTTGCCGCCCCGCCCAGCCCGTACATGCAGGTGAACAGGCCGAGTTGGCTCACGGTCGTGTAGGCGAAGATCAACTTCAGGTCGTGCTGGCGGAGCGCCAGCACGGCGCCGAGCAGCATCGTGACCGCACCGAACGCCACGACCACCGGTAGCCAGATGGACAGGAGGCCGAACACGGGCAGCAGCCGACCCAGCAAGAAGACGCCCGCCTTGACCATGGTGGCCGAATGCAGGAAGGCCGAGACCGGGGTCGGCGCCAGCATCGCCCCCGGCAGCCAGTAGTGGAACGGCCACTGGGCACTCTTCGAGGCCGCTCCGATGAAGATCATGATGAAGGCGGCCACGACGGTGCCACCCGACCCGATGTCGGCTGCCCCGGCGACGAGTTCGCTCCACCGCCAGGTGCCGGTTGCGTCGCCGAGCAGCAGCACACCGCCGAGCAGGGACAGCCCACCCAGGCCTGTCGTGACGAACGCCTGCATCGCCTGCTTCACCGCGGTTTCGTCCTCGCGGTCCCACCCGATCAGGAAGAACGAGCTGATCGACGTCGCCTCCCAGAACAGGACCGTGAGCAGCAGGTGGTCGGCGAGGACCACGCCCAGCATCGAACTGGTGAAGAACCCCAGCGCCGGGAAGAACCGGGCCAGCGAGGGTCCGTCGTCGCCGAAGTAGGCACGGGAGTAGAGGATGATCAGGACACCGACGCCGGCGACGAGGAGGGCGAAGAAGGTGGCCAGGCCGTCGACGAGGAAGCCCAGGTCGAGGTGGAGGCTCGGCACCCACTCGACGGCGGTCGTGCCCTCCTCGTTCGACGCCACGCCGTAGCGCCGAAGGTGCGTCCCGAGGAACAGCAGCGAGGCCAGAGGACCGCAGGTGGCCAGCAGGACCCGGAGCGACGTGCGGCCCCGGGGCAGCAGGAGCGTGGCAAGGCCGGCGACGACGGGCGCGCCGAGGGCGGCCAGGACGAACGTGGGGGCGACCGGTACCACGGCGCCATTGTGGTCGGTGGCCTGCGCGCCACCGACCATGTTCGGCCGCTTCCGGGCTCGCTTTCTCAGTTGCTCTCCGGGTCGGGCCAGCCAGGGGTGCGGTAGCCGTCCTCCCGCCAGAGGATCGGGAAGTGCGCCTCGTCCATGGCGTCGTCGTCCGGATGAGCGTAGCGGGAGTAGATCGGGCCGTTGCCCTCGCCGAAGCCGGGCCGGTGGAACCGGGATTCACTGTTGGCGCAGTGCAGGACCAGCGCCCGCCGGTCGGCCCCCGAGTCGTTGGGCCCCGACCCGTGCCAGGTCCAGCCATGGTGGAACGACCCGCCGCCGGCGCCCACCTCGACCGGCACGATGTCGAATTCGGCGTCGTGCCTCGCGGCGGCCTCGGCGACCGTGGCCCGGTAGTCCTGCGGGGCGTGGAACTCCCCGTCCGGATCACCCTGATGCGGCCAGCAGTGCGACCCCCGGGCGAACTCGGCGGTGCCGCCCGCCGCCGAGGTGTCGTCGAGGGCCATCCAGCAGGTGGCCATCTCCTGCGGCCGGTACCACGGCAGGTAGGCGTTGTCCCGGTGGAAGCCCAGCGACCGGGCGCCCGGCGGCTTCCAGAGCAGGTTGTCCTGGATGATGCGCGCCCCGGGCCAGCCGGCCAGTCGGGCGACGGCCTCCCCCAGGTCGGCGCGCAGCACGGTGGCGGCGACCAACCGGTCGGCCCGCCAACCGTTGCAGATCTGACGGGTCAGCGTCGGGTCGCCATCCCCCTCCTGCCAGTTGACCTCGTCGGGCTCGACACCCGTTTCGAACTCGCCCCGGAACAGCCGGTCGAAGCACCTGCGCAGTGGATCGAACAGGGCGGGATCGACAAGCCCGTCGACGACGACGAAGCCGTCCCGGGCGAACGCCGCCACCTGGTCGTCGGTCAGGTGGAACGCACCGGTGCCCATGCGCGCATCATGCCCGCTCACCGGCCCACGGTCGCCAATCCGTCGCCCCACTAGGGTGCCGCCGTGATCCCCAGGCCCGGCGAGACGCTCACGACCGCCGACTACCACACCGCCGGCGAACCCTTCCGGATCGTCGACGCGGGACCGATGGTGGGTGCCACCGTTCTCGATCGGCGCTCCTGGGCCGAGACGCACCTCGACGAGCTGCGGCGCTTCCTCGTCAACGAGCCCCGCGGCCATGCCGGCATGTACGGCGGATTCGTCGTCCCGCCCGACGACGAACGCGGCGACCTCGGCGTCGTGTTCTTCCACAATGACGGCTTCAGCACGGCCTGCGGCCATGGCACGATCGCCCTGGTGGCCTGGGCCGTCGACGAAGGCGTCATCGACGTCCCGGCCGGCGCCGACCGCCTGGAGGTGGTCGTCGACGTCCCGTCGGGACGACTCCACACCGAGGCCCGACTGGAAGGCGGGCGTGTCGCCGCGGTGCGGTTCACCAACGTGCCCGCTTTCGTGGGCGCCACGGGTCTCGAGGTCGACACCTCCTACGGACCGGTCACGGTGGACGTGTCGTTCGGCGGGGCCTTCTACGCCTCCGTGGCGATCGACGACCTGGGCGTCACGGTGACGTCCGAAGACGTCTGCGACCTCATCACACTCGGCCGCGAGGTCAAAGCGGCACTGGGCGGCCACGGTTCGGCCGTGCATCCGACCGACGACCGGCTGTCGGGCTGCTACGGCACGATCCTCCACGAGGGCCTCGGCGCGGACCCGCTCCACCAGCGGAACGTGACGATCTTCGCCGACGGACAGGTCGACCGGTCGCCGTGCGGGTCCGGCACGTCGGCCCGCCTGGCGCTCCTGCACCACCACGGGGTCGTCGACGTGGACGACGCCTTCCACAACGAGGGCATCGCCGGTGGCGTGTTCGTCGGGCGCATCGAGTCGGTCACCGACGACGGCGCCGTCGTGACCACCATCGAGGGCTCGGCCCACCGGCATGCCACCAGCACCTTCACGCTCGATCCCGCCGACGGCCTCGGACTCGGGTTCCAACTGCGATGAGCGCACTTCCGTACTTCGACGCCGAGGCGATCGTGGCCGCCGTACCGATGCCCGCCGCCATCGAGGTGCTCCGGGAGGCTTTCCGCGACCTCGGTGAGCTGCACCCCCGCCGACAGGTCACGCTGGGCCCGTCCGACGACCTGCTGATGATGCCGGCCATCGCTCCAGTGGGCATCGGCGTCAAGATCGTGACCGTCGTGTCCGGCAACCCGTCCCGGGGACTGCCGCTGATCCACGGCCACTACCTGTTCTGCGACCGGGAGACCGGCGTGCCGCTGGCGACACTCGACGGATCGGCGCTGACCGCACTGCGTACGCCCGCCGCATCGGCGCTGGCGACCGACGTCCTCGCCCGCCCCGACGTGCGCACACTGGGCATCTTCGGCACCGGGGTCCAGGCACGCGGCCACATCGAGGCCGTGCTGGCCGTGCGGCCGGAGATCGAGTCGATCGTCGTCTGCGGCCGCACGTCCGAGCAGAGCGAGGCGTTCGCCGCCAGCGTCGATGCCGGTGGGCGTGCCCTGGCAGCCGTTACCGCCGACGAGGTGGCCCCCAGCGACATCGTGTGCGGGTGCACCTCGGCCGCCGAACCGGTCATCCCCACCGCCGCCGTCCGGCCCGGCGCCCACGTCAACCTGGTCGGCTCCTACTCGACCTCCCGTCGCGAGGTCGACGACGATCTGGTCGGCGCCGCCTCGGTGTTCGTCGACGACCGCGAGGCCGCCGCCGAGGAGTCGGGCGAGCTCATACACGCCGCCGCCGGCTCGTGGTCGTTCGACCGGATCGTCGGCGACCTGGCCGACCTGGCCAGCGGGCGGGCGGGACGACGGGACGACGACGAGGTCACCCTGTTCAAGTCGGTGGGCCTTGCTGTCGAGGATGTGGTCGTGGCCGCCGCCGTGGTTGCCCGTTCCTGACAACCGCCGCTAGATGGTGCGCTCGCTGCCGCCGTCGATCGGGACCTGGGCGCCGGTGGTGGCGACGAACCGGTCGGAGCAGAGTTCGGCCACGACCGAGGCCACGTGGGCAGCGGAGACCTCCATGCCCAGCAGGTTGCGGCGCTTGTACTCCTCGGGGATCATCCCATAGGTGGCGGAACGCTCGGCAACAAGCTCGTCGGTCCACAGCGCCGTGTCGAAGACGTTGTCGGGATGCACGACGTTGACCCGCACGCCGTGCTCGGCCCACTCCAGTGCCGACACCCGGGCCAACTGGGTCAGCGCCGCCTTCGACGTCGAGTACTCGGCGGCACCCTTCCCCGGGGCGGTGGCATTGCGCGAGGCGATCACCGCCACCCGGCCACCGACCGGTGACCGGAACAGCAACGGGGCGGCATCCCGGAACAGGGCCGCCACCGAGTCCACGTTGACGGCCATGGTGAATCGCCAGGTGTCGAGGTCGAGGTCGGCGATCGCCGAACTGCCCGGGAAGATGCCGGCGCCCACGACCACCAGGTCGAGCCCTCCGAACCGCTCGACGCCGGCCCGCAGTGCGGCCGCCTGGGCGTCGTGGTCGGACACGTCAGCGGGCACCCCCAGCCAGGCCGGGCCGTCGAAGGTGTCGACCACCGACTTCGCCAGGTCGAGGCCGACGACGGCGGCGCCCCGGTCGAGGAGCTCTGAGGCACAGGCCCGGCCGATGCCGGACGCAGCCCCGGTCACGAGTGCGACATGCCCGGCCAACTCCTTCGGCGCACCGGTACGACGCAACTTGGCCTGCTCGAGGTCCCAGTACTCGACGTCGAAGAGGTCGCCCTCGTCGAGTGCCACGTAGCCGCCCCGGCCGTCCTCGAGCCGCTCGAGCACCGGGATGGTCTGCCGGTAGATGTCGGCGGCGATGTCGGCGTCCTTCGGGGTGGCACCGGCGGTGAGCATCCCGAACTCCGGGTCGAGCACCACCCGTGGGGCAGGGTCGAGCATCGTCAGGTCGTCGTCGCTACGGCCCCGGTTGCGCCCGAAGTAGCCGCCGTAGGCGGCGACGAAGCCGTCGACGTCACGTCCGACCATCGGCGTGCGCTTGGTGCGGATCACGTGGTCCGGGGTGAGCGGTCCCCGGCCTGCCAGGTCGGCGAGGTCGTCCCGGGCCACGAAGCGGGCGATCGAGTCATCGTGGTGGCGGGACACCACCATCGGCCGGCCGGCCGCCTCGGAGACAGAACGGCGCAGGTCGACCAGTTCCGTCAGTACGACCGCCGCTGCATCCGAGGGGACCGCCGGCTCGTGCGGCGCCACCCGGTCGAGGAACGACTCGGCCCTGGAGATCAGGTCGACGTGTCGGACATAGGCCTCGCGGGTGGAGTCACCGAAGGTGAACAGGCCGTGGTGGCGCAGCACCATGCCGACGGTCCCCTCGTGGGACTGGTCGTCCCAACAGGCACGCACCGCCACGGCAAGGTCGAAGCCGGGCATCACGTAGGGCACCACCACCACGTCGTCCCCGTAGACCTCGGCGAGGGTGTCCTCGGCGTCGGCCACGTTGGTGAGCCCGAGGATCACGTCGGCGTGGCTGTGCTGCACTGCCCGGTGCGGCAGGTAGGCGTGGAGCAGGGTCTCGACGGACGGCTGCGGCGCATCGGCGCTCAGGCGGGCGGCCGACAGTTCGGCCATCATGTCGGCGTCGCTGAGGGTGTCCAGCCCGAGCAGGTCGTGGAGCCGGTCGAGCGGCAGCGGAGTGAACCCCGGCGCCTCGATCGAGGCCAGGTCCCAGCCGGAGCCCTTCACGTAGAGGGAGTCGACGGTGCGCCCGGTGATGTCCGTCCAGTCGGCCTTGACCGACGTGTTGCCGCCGCCGTGCAGGACGAGGGAGCGGTCGCCACCGATCAGCCGCGACCCGTAAGCACAGCAGTCGAGGGCGTCGGCCGTGTCGCAGTCGGCGTCGCTCCAGAGGTCCTCCATGCCCGGAACGGTAGCGGGGACTCAGAGCCCCATGTCGTGGTGGGGCGGCACTTCGAAGCGGCCGATGGCGTCGGCCCGACGGTGGAGCAGTTCGATCGTGTCATCGAGGTCCCGGGCGATGACGTAGCGGCGCTCCGCCACGCAGTCCACGACGAACCGGCCCAGCTCGTCGAGGTCGGCCACCTTCACGTCGCGGCCGGCCTTCTCGAGCAGCGCCTTGAGCTCGTCGAAGGTCATGCTGGCCCGCCCCGTGCCACCGCGCACGCGCTGCAGGTGCTCGGGCCGGTTGCGCTGGGCCGTGAACAGGCCGGTGTCCATGAGACCACCCGACGGGTAGAAGACCGACGCGCCCATCCCCTCTGCCTCGGCCAGGAGCTGGTGGTGGAGTGCCTCGGTGAAGCACGACACCGCCGCCTTGCTCGAGGCGTAGACGGAGGCCATCGGCACCGGAGCGAAGCCGCCGTCGCCGGACGAGGTGTTGACCACGTGGCCGGGCAGCCCCGACTCGATCATGCGGGGGACGAACGAGATGACGCCGTGGGCGGTGCCGAAGACGTTGACCCCGAAGCACCACTTCCAGTCGTTGGGCTCGTTGGTCCAGGCCTTGCCGCCACCGCCGGAGCCGACGCCGGCGTTGTTGAACAACACGTTGCACCGGCCGAACGTGGCGAAGATGTGTTCGGCCAGCGCCTCGATGGAAGCCTCGTCGCTGACATCGGTCTGTAGCCCCGACACGGCGGCCTCGCCGAACTCGGCAGCGAACTCCTCGACCGTGGCGTCGAGCACCGGCTCCTCGATGTCGGCGATGACGACCGTTGCTCCCCGCTCGAGGAGCGCCCGCACGATCCCCCTCCCGATGCCGTTGGCACCGCCCGTGACGACGGCGACGGCGCCCTCGATCTCGAGGGGTGCCAGGTCGGCGCCCGACCCGCCGCTCACGCGGCGTTCGCCTGCGTCTGGTTCTGGGGCGCCATGCCCGGGCAGCCCTTGGCCCGGTCCGGGATGTCGGCGTAGTCGATGGGTGTCGCCACCTCGGCCTTCGTCGGGCAGTGCTGCTCGGCCAGCGGCAGCAGTGCCTCGAGGTCGAAGTTGTACAACTCGGCCACGTTGGTCGTCAGGAGCCTGACGACCTCGTCCACGGGCTGGTCGGCGAACGTGAGGCGCAGGTGCTCCCTCGTGAACGGGTGCGAGCCCTCGATGTGCGGGTAGTCGGAGCCCCACATGACGTTGTCGATGCCGATCTCGGCGGGCAGGTGGACCTCGGTCGGGCGCAGGAAGCTGGCGCCGACGTGGCACTGGCGCTGCCAGTACTCGGTCGGGGTGAGCGACATGCCGGCCACGGCCATGCCGCCGAAGACCGCCTCGGAGCCGTACTTCGAGTGCTTCATGCGGTCGTAGAAGGAGTCCAGCCGGTCAAGGGTCTCGGGGACCCAGGCGGTGCCGGTCTCGGTGTTGGTGAACTGCAGGTCGGGGTGCCGCTCGAACACCCCGCTGAACATGAGGTGCCACAGCGCCCGATGACTCCACCAGGTGACCTCGAGCATGAACATCGCCAGCGACGACGGCAAGTGGTCGCCGAAGTCGGGGGTGGCGCCCCCGGAGTGGTGGTTGACCGGCATCCCGTTGGCCTCGGCAGCCGCCCAGATCGGCTCGTAGCAACTGGCGTAGAGCGGCTCGAACGGCGAGCCGGGGGGTGCACCGGGCAGGAGGATCCCGCCCCGGAAGCCGTGCTCCGCCGCCCACTCGATCTCGGCGACCGAGCCCTCGACGTCGGCGAGGAAGATCTGGGCGATGCCCGCCCGTCGCTCGGGGGCTTCGCCGATCAGGTCGAGCAGCCACCGGTTGTGGGCCCGTAGGCCGGCCCAGCGGTGGTCGATGTCGGTGTCGTAGCCGGGGGCCTCGAAGGAGGTCGCCGCCAGCGGGGCGAACGGGGGCTGGGTGTTGGGGAAGAGCACCGTGGCGATTACGCCGTCCGCCTCCTGCTCGCGCAGGCGGCGCTCGCTCGAGTAGTTGCGGTCGGCGTCGAGGACCGGGTCGCCGTCGATGCCGACGTTGCGGACCGAACGGTCGCTGTCCTTGAACGCCGCTTCGATGCGGGCGTGCTCGGCCTCGACCGAGTCGACCCAGGCGTCGAAGTCTTCGTGGAACCTCTGCTCGAGGTACGGCTTGTAGCCGCGCAGGTCGGCACCGCAGTGGCTGTCGGCCGAGATGACGATGTGGTGGTCGGTCTCGGGAACGGTGATTCCGGACATGGCAGCCTCCTCAGAACTGCAGTGAACAGTCGTACTCGTCGAGCCACCAGCGGGCACTGCGGGCGGCATCGGGGGGCGTGCGCAGGTCGGGGTCCTGGCCGAGCGACTCGGGCGTCGGGCCGATGTCGGCGGCGATGTCGGTCAGCCCATCGAAGTCGAGGCCGTAGCAGTCGATGGCGTTGAGCCCCAGGAGCCGGCGGGTGTCCTCGATCGAGGCATCCCGGAAGTCGGTCTCCAGGCGCACCACGGTGTTGGGCCACGAGCCCTCGGGGTGCGGGTAGTCGGTGCCCCACATGAGAGCGTGGATTCCGTTGACGTGGCGACGGCGGATCTCCTCCTTCGACATGGTGGATGCGCCGATGAAGATGCTCTCGCCGATGTAATCGGACGGCAGTTTCGTGAGGAGGCCCTTCATCCGGGAGCCCATCTTCTTGATCTTCCAACTGGCACCGAAGTTGACGTCGCTCTTCCAGAGCAGGTCGCCGAGCCAGTAGGAGCCGCTCTCGACGACGCAGTACTTCAGCCCGGGGAACCGGTCGAACTTGCCGGAGAACAGCAATTGCCAGAGCGGCCGATGGGTCCAGAACGGCACCTCGCTGACGTACATGGCCACGTTCTCGCCGTAGGCGTCGAAGTCGGCCTCGCCCGAGTGGGTGTGGACGACGAGGCCGGTCGCGGCGCAGGCGGCCCACACCTTGTCGTAGTGGTCGCTGCCGTAGGGCGCGAAGCCGTGCCACATGGTCGGGATCATGATCCCGTGGATGCCGGGGCGGCCGGCCAGGGACTCGATCTCGCGCACGGCCTCGTCGACGTCGTGCGTGATCGGTACCAGTGCCACGCCGGCGCGGCGGACCGGGTTGGTGGCGCAGAACTCCTCGAGCCAGCGGTTGTGGGCCCGGGCGCCGCCGAAGGCCTGCCGGGAATCGGTGATCTGGCCGGCGGCCAGGCCGGCGCCGAAGGGAGGCGACTCCTGGCCGGTGACGGCGTCGCCGTCGGCGAAGATGACCTCACCGGCCACTCCATCGGCGTCGAGCACCTTGTCCCGGACGTCGGGGTCGTAGGCGCCGACGAGCCCCTCGGCGTTGTCGCCCTCCCACTCCTCGATGAACTCGGCGTTCATCTCCTCCTGGATGCGGCGGTGCTCATGGCGCTCGGCGACATAGGTGTCGAACTCCTCGTGGAGGGACGACTCGAGGTAGGGCCGGTACTCCTCGCACTGCAGGCCGGCGTGGGTGTCGGAGGAGACGACGATGTACGGCTCGGGGCCGGTGCTCGCCGGGGTCCTGGAAGGTTTGGTCATGGGCGGGCTCCTGGGAGGGCTTCTGTCTTGAACACTGTCACATACTTTCGGGCTAGGGTGCAACCCGTGGCCCAGGCGCGTGTTTCCGACGGCTCACGGCGCACCTCCAGCCGGCACGCCGGCCTCGAACGCGACGACGTGGTCGAGGCGGCCCTCCGGCTCGTGGACCGAGGCGGTCCCGAGGCGCTCACCATGCGGCGCCTCGCCAGAGAACTCGGTGTGGCGACCACCACCATCTACTGGCACGTCGGCAGTCGGGACGACGTGGTCGACGCCGTGATCCGACGCCACGGCGAGCGCCTCGGCCAACAGGCCGCCTCGGGCGACACGGCACGCCAACGGGTCATGTCGGTGGCCCGGCACCTCTGGGACGAGGCCCTCGCCCACCGGGGCATCACCAAGCTGGCCGAGCTCCACGGCGAGACCTCGGTGCTCAACAAGCACCTCGAGGTGGCGATGGCCCGGGAGTTGACCGCCGCCGGCGTCGTGGGCGAGGAGGCCCGGGACGCCCTGCGGGCCATCCTCATCTGCGTCGGCGGGTTCCTCGTCCTGGCCCTCCGCGACGAACGGGCGATCACCCCCGAGCGCTCCCGCACCGCCGTCTGGTCCGAGGTCGAGGATCCCGACGTCGACCCCTCGACCCGTCTGGCCCTCACCACCCAGGTCGACCTCCCCGCCCTGTTCGAGCGGACGGTCCAGACCGTGGTCGACACCCACGTCCCCGAGGACTGACCCGGGTCGCTGGCGGACCGCATCCACATCCGGGCAACGGTCGAACTCGTGCCCGACGGCTCGATGGGGCGCACCGAGGTGGGCAAGGTCAAGCGTGTCTTCGAACAGGTCGACGACCACGACCCGCTCGCCGGCTACGGCTAGGCCGACTCGGCCGCCACCTCCGCCTCAACGGACTCCCAGAACGCCGCCACCTCCGCCTCGCAGCGCTCGTCGGTCCAGCCGGCAGCCTCCCCGACGAGGGCCGCCACCTCCGGTGCCGCCACAAGTGTGGCCCGGCGATCCTCGAGCCGAGCCCGGGTCCGGCGCGACAGCACGTCGTCGAGGGTGACCGCCATCTCCGAGCGCACGGCATGCACCGCCTCGGCCCGCCGGTAGGGCAGGCCCGGAACGAGTGGTTCGCCGAGCAACGGGTCGTCCCGGATCAGGTCGAGCACCGTCGACGCCTCGCTTCCGAAGCGGCCGGCCAGATGCGGATCGGCTCCCGACACACCGTTGCCCGTTACGCCCAGGAGGGGCAGCCGCTTCGTGCGGCACCGGCGACGCTCGCCGCGCAGCTCGCACACCGCGTCGACGGTGTCCTGGGCCATCCGCCGGTAGGTGGTGAGCTTGCCGCCGGTCACCGTGACCACCCCCGACTCGTCCGACTGCACCAGGTGGTGGCGGGACAGGTCGGCGGTCCGCTCTGTCTCGGCGGTTGCCACCAGCGGTCGTAGGCCGGCCCACGAGCCGGTCACGTCACCGGGGACGAGGTCGGCATCGGTCAGGGAGTTCACGGCGTCGAGCAGGTAGGCGACGTCGTCGGCCGTGCAGCGCGGCTCGTCGAGCTCGCCGTCGAAGTCGGTGTCCGTGGTCCCGATGTAGGTGCGACCACCCGGCCAGGGCAGCACGAAGATGCTCCGCTTGTCACCCTTCACCGGGATCAGCAGGGCGCCGTCGGGCGAGAGCCGCGCGGCCGGCACCGTCAGGTGGACTCCCTTGGCCGGCCGGATGTCGAACGTGTCAGCCACGCCGGTCAGGCCCTGCACCTCCTCGGCCCAGACCCCGCAGGCGTTGACCACGCCGTCGCAGGCCACCTCGATCGTCCGACCGTCGACCTCGAGGACTGCGTCCGTCACCCGGCCGTCCGGGCCGCCTTCCCGTCCGACCCCGGCCAGCCGCGCATAGTTCGCCACGACCGCCCCGTGGTCGAGGGCCGCCGTCCGGGCCAACACCAGGGCCAGCCGGGCATCGTCGACCCAGGCGTCCCAGTAGAGGTACCCCGAGGCGATCTGGTCGCGACGGAGTTGCGGCAGCCGAGCGAGTACCTCGTCGACGTCGAGGCGCCGGTGCCATCCCAGACGGGCGCCGCCCGTGAGGTCGTACTGCCAGAGCCCCAGGCCGAGGGCCCTTGCCAGGCGCCGGTCGATGATCCCGCCGCTGCGCAGGATGGGCACGACGAACGACAGGGGTGCCACCAGGTGCGGGGCGTTGCGGAGCAGCCGTCGGCGCTCGGCGAGCGCCTGGTACACGAGCCCGAACTCACCCTGCTGGAGGTAGCGCAGCCCGCCGTGCACCAGTTTCGAGGACTTCGACGAGGTCCCCGACGCCAGATCCGCCTTGTCGACGAGGGCCACCGACAGGCCGCGGGAGGCAGCGTCGAGGGCGATGCCCGCGCCCGTGACACCACCGCCGACGACGAGCAGGTCGAACCGCTCGGACGCCAGACGTTCGAGGGAACGATCACGGCAGAAGGCGGTCGCAACGGGGTCGGGCATGGCCCTCGGATGGTAGGGCGCTCCATCCGGAAACCTTCGACCCACCATTACCTGACGCCGCGTCAGATTCATGGCGCGGTTAGGGTCACGCCTCGTGGCCGACCCCCCGATGGAAGATCCTCCTCCCTCCGACGGGGAGGCGAGCGCCGGCGCCGCCTCGCTGGCGGCAACCGTCCTCGAGGAGGAGGCCCGCCGCGAGGCCCAACAGGCCGCCTCGGAGGTCCTCTTCGCCGACGAACTCCTGCCCGGCGTCAAGTCCGAGGGAATCAGCATCCGCAAGGGCCTCGCCATGGGCGGAGGCGCCGCCACGTTCGTGGTGCTGCTGCTGCTCGCCTCGCTCGACGAACTCCAGACCGCTGCGATCACCGTCCTCGCCCCCGACATGCGCGACACGTTCGGGGTGAGCGACGGCACCATCACGTTCATCGCCGCCTCGTCGAGCGCCTTCGTCGTCTTCGGCGCCATCCCGATGGGCTGGGCCGCCGACCGGATGAAGCGTGTCCCGATCATCGGCTGGTCCAGCATCTTCTTCACGGCCATGGTCTTCCTTTCGGGCCTCGCCCCGAACGCCTTCGCCTTCTTCTGGGCACGATTCGGCGTCGGCATCGCCAAGGCCAACACCATCCCGGTCCACTCGTCGCTGATGGCCGACACCTACCCCATCGGGATCCGCGGACGCCTCGGCGCCACCATGGGCGGATCGGCGCGTCTCGTGGCGATACTCAGCCCGGTCCTCGTCGGCGCCGTGGCCGTGGCCGCCAACGGACCCGGCGAGGTCGACGGCTGGCGCTGGGCCTACTACCTCTTCGGCATCCCGGTGGCGATGATGGCGATCGCCGCTTTCTTCATGAAGGAGCCGCCACGCGGCCAGTGGGAGAAGATCGACGTGCTCGGCAAATCGTTCGTCGAGGAGGACCCCCTGCCGGTCTCCCTCGACGCGGCGTTCTCCCGGCTCATGCAGATCCGGACCGTCAAGACGGTGGTCGTCGGGTTCAGCGCCCTCGGCTTCGGCCTCTTCACCGTTCCCGTCCTCGAGAGCCTCTACCTCGAGGAACGCTGGAACCTGGACCCGCTCGACCGCGGCATCACCATCACCGTCGGCGGCATCTTCGCCGTCTTCGGTCTCCTCTACATCGGCCCCAAGTTCGACCGCCTCTGGCGCGAGGACCCCACCCGCTCGCTGCGCATGGTCGGCATCTGCATCGGCATCGGCACCCTGTTCAAGCCGATCCAGTACGCCGTCCCGAATGTGCCGCTGTTCATCGCCTTCGGCGTGCCCCAGACGGTCCTCTTCATCGCCGCATTCGCCATGGTCGGGCCGCTGATGCAGTCGATCGTGCCCTATCGCCTGCGCGGCAGCGGCACGGCGCTCATCACCCTCTACATCTTCTTCATCGGCGCCGCCGGGGGCGGCCTCATCTCGCTGCTCTTCACCGACGCCTGGGGGCCACGGACCACCGCCCTCGTCCTGTCGGTGCCGACCTCGATCCTCGGCGGCTGGATCCTCTACCGGGGTGCCCGCCAAGTCCGCCACGACCTGTCGCTCAACGTCCAGGAGCTATTCGACGAACAGGACGAGGAGCGGCGGCGCCACGAATCGGGCGAGATTCCCGCCCTGCAGGTCAACAACCTGGACTTCTGCTACGGACCCGTCCAGGTCCTCTTCGACGTCGGCTTCGAGGTGAAACAGGGTGAGACGCTGGCGCTGCTCGGCACCAACGGGGCCGGCAAGTCCACCCTCCTGCGCGTCATCAGCGGCCTCGGTACCCCGCGCCGTGGCGTCGTGCGCCTCGGCGGTCGCACGATCACCTACACGTCGCCGCAACTACGGGCCGCCCTCGGCATCCACCAGCTGCCCGGCGGCAAGGGCGTGTTCCCCGACATGACCGTCCACCAGAACCTCACAATGGGCGCCTACATCCACCGCCGCGACCGCACCGACGTCGCCAACCGAATCAACCGGGTCTTCGAACTCTTCCCCGACCTGGCCGGACGCCAGGACCAGCGAGCCACCACGCTGTCCGGCGGCCAGCGGCAGATGCTCGCCCTGGCACGGGTGCTGCTCCACGACCCCGAGATCCTGCTCATCGACGAACTCTCGCTCGGACTGGCCCCCACCGTGGTCCAGGACCTGCTCGGCGTCATCGAGCAGTTGCAGGCACAGGGCCAGACGATCATCATCGTCGAGCAGTCCATGAACGTCGCACTCGCGGTCGCCGACCGCGCCATCTTCCTCGAAAAGGGACAGATCCGCTTCGAGGGCCCGGCACAGGATCTGCTCGAGCGCGACGACCTCGCCCGTGCCGTCTTCCTGGGCAAGGAAGGCGGCTGACGTGGGCGAGTTGGCCCCACTGTCACAGCCGGTCGTGCTCGCCGTCTGGACCACCCGCCAACTCTGGTTCGACGGACTCATCAACGGAATGGTGTTCGGGCTGCTCGCCCTCGGCATCGTCCTCGTCTACCGGTCCACCAAGGTCATCAACCTGGCAGTCGGCAACATGGGCCTGCCGGCCTCCGGGCTGCTCGCCCTCCTGGTCATCAACTACGCGTGGCCGTTCTGGATCGCCCTGGCCACGGCGATGCTCGTCGGCACCCTCATCGGCGCCCTCGTCGAACGGGCGGTGATCCGTCGACTGTTCAACTCGCCCCGCGTGATCGTGCTGGTCGCCACCATCGGCATCGCCCAGCTGATGCAGGCCGTCATGACCGCCTACCCGGACTTCGAAGTCACCCGCGGGGTCCGCTTCCCGGTCGCGATCCCGACCACCTGGGACGACGTGTTCGGCCTGCGGATCACGGGCGCCAAGTTGACGATCCTCGTCGTCGTCCCACTGATCACCTTCGGCCTCGCCTGGTTCCTCAACCGGACGGTCTTCGGCCAGACCGTGCAGGCCTCGGCCGACAACCCCGACCTGGCCCGACTCTCCGGCATCGACCCCAAGTTGGTGTCCCTCTTCGTCTGGACGGTCGGCGGCGCACTCTCGAGCATCTCGCTGATCATGCTCTCCGGAAACCGGGGCGGGATCACGGGCCTTTCCAACCTCGGCCCCAACACGATGATCCGGGCGCTCGCCGCAGCGGTCATCGGAGGGATGGTCTCGTTCCCCCGGGCACTGGCGGCCGGCATCGTCATCGGGATCGCCCAGGCCCACGTGCAGTTCGTGTTCCTCGACCAGATGGGCCTCGTCGACCTGGTCCTGTTCCTAATCGTCGTGGTCGCCGTGGCGCTCCAGAGCCGCTCGGGCAGCGAGGAGGAGAGCTCCTTCTCGTTCACCCCTCGGCAACGACCGGTCCCCGAACGCCTCCTCCAGGTGTGGTGGGTCCGGCACCTCTCCCACCTGGCGCTCGGCGCCCTCGGCCTCATCGCCATGGCGATGCCGTTCATCGTGCCGCTCCCGTCACGACACCTCCTCTACACCAGCATCGTCACCTTCGCCATCTGCGCAATCTCGCTCACCATCGTCACCGGCTGGGCCGGACAGTTGTCGCTCAGCCAGATGGCGTTTGCCGGCATCGGCGCACTCTCCGCTGCGGGTTTCAACCGCGGCCTCGAATTCGGCGTCGGCATCGGCGACAAGTGGGAATTCTTCAGCGTCAGCCTGCCGAAGACGCCGTACCTGGTCTCCATGCTCCTCGCCGCCGCCGTCGGTGCCGCAGCGGCTGCGGTGATCGGCCTCGGTGCCCTCCGCGTCAAGGGCCTGCTCCTCGCGGTGTCGACCTTCGCCTTCGCCATGGCCGCCCAGCAGTACTTCTACCGGCTACCGATCTTGAGCGACAATGGCAAACGCGCCGTCGCCTACCGCAGGGGCAGCCTCGGCCCCTTCGACCTCACCACCCAGCGCTCCTACTACCTGCTCTGCCTGGCCGTGCTCGCCATCGTGCTCGCCCTGGTCGCCCGACTCCGCCGCAGCGGCATCGGCCGCTCGATCATCGCGGTCCGCGAGAACGAGGACACCGCCTCCGCCTACACCGTTTCTCCGACCCGGACGAAGCTCCTGGCGTTCTCGCTGGCCGGCGGAATCGCCGGCCTCGGCGGAGCGCTGCTTGGCGGCCTCGTCCAGTCGATCAGCTACGGGGACCGCTTCTTCCTGATCGGCGATTCGCTCCGTCTGGTCTCGATCATCGTGATCGGCGGCCTCGGCAGCCTCATGGGCCCCGTGCTCGGAGCCCTCTGGGTCGTCGGCCTGCCCGCCTTCTGGCCCGGCAACGACCTGGTCCCGCTCTTCACGTCGAGCATCGGCCTCCTGATCCTGCTGCTCTACTTCCCCGGCGGCCTGATCCAGATCGCCTACTCGGCACGCGACGCCCTGCTCGCCTGGGTCGAGCGCCGTCTCCCGGAGGCCCCGATCAAGACGCTCACCACTCCTCCGAACGTGGTGATCGGCGGACGGGCAGATCGAACGACCCCCGACGGACCGGCAATCGCCGTGCGGGACGTGTCCGTCTCCTTCGGTGGCCTCCGCGCGGTCGACGGGGCGACCATCCTGGTCGAACACGGCGAGGTCGTCGGCCTCATCGGCACCAACGGCGCCGGCAAGTCGACCCTCATGAACGCCATCGGTGGGTTCGTGCCGTCCGAGGGAACCGTCGAGATCCTCGGCCGGGACGTCGGGAGCCTGTCCGCCTCGCAGCGCGCACGCACCGGCCTCGGCCGCACCTTCCAAGCCGCCCGACTGTTCCCGGAACTCACCGTCCGCGAGACCGTCCAGGTGGCCCTCGAGGCCCGAGGCCGCACCGGATTCCTCTCGACCGCCCTGGTCCTCCCCAACTCCGGCAGGGCCGAACGGGCCAAGCGGACCCAGGCCGCCGAACTCATCGACTTCCTCGGACTCGGACGCTACGCCGACGTCTTCGTCGCCGAACTCTCCACCGGCACCCGCCGCATCGTCGAACTGGCCGGCCTTCTCGCCCTCAATGCGCAGATCCTCTGCCTCGACGAACCGACCGCCGGCATCGCCCAACGCGAGACCGAGGCATTCGGGCCGCTCCTCAAGGCCATCCAGGGCGAACTCGGTGCCACGATGGTCGTGATCGAACACGACATGCCGATGATCATGGCCCTGTCGGACCGCGTCTACTGCCTGGAGGCCGGCCAGATCATCGCCGAGGGCATCCCCGACGTCGTCCGCAACGACCCGAAGGTGGTCGCCAGTTACCTCGGCACCGACGAACGGGCCATCCAGCGCAGCGACACCTGAACTGGCACCGGCCCCACCCCGCTACTCGTCGCTGTCGCCTCCGGAACGCCGCTCCAACAGGTCGTCGCGCACCTCGGTGCCTGCCGCATCGGCCTTCGTCCGGTCGGTCACGGTGTGCACCCACACGGTCCGCTGCGGGAACGGAATCTCGATGCCGTGCACGTCGAACGCCTTCTTGAGGCGGGCCCGGATGACCCGCCCGGTGGCCCACTGCTCGCCGGGCTCGGTCTTGACGGCCAGACGGATCGAGATGGCGTCGGCGCCGAAGTTCTGCACGCCCCAGATCTCGGGTTCCTCGAGGATCGTCGCTGATTCGAGGCCCTCGTTCCAGACCTCGTCGGCGACCGACTTGATGACGCTGGCCGCCAGGTCGATGTCGGTGTCGTAGGCGACGTCCACGTCGAGCACCGTGCGCGCCCAGAGCTGCGACGAGTTGCCGACCCGGCGGATTTCACCGTTCGGCACCACCCAGACGGTGCCGTGGACATCGCGCATCACGGTGGCGCGCAGGGTGACCCGCTCGACCGTGCCGGACGCATCGCCCACGTCGACGAAGTCGCCGATGCCGTACTGGTCCTCGATGATGATGAAGACGCCGGCGATGAAGTCGCGGACCAGGGACTGGGCTCCGAAGCCGACCGCCAGGCCGATGATGCCGGCGCCGGCGATGAACGGGCCCAGGTTGAGCCCCAGCTCGCCCAGCATCGCCAGGGTGGCCATCGCGTAGATGGCGAAGCTGGCGATGTTGCGCAGAACCGCCCCCAGGGTGAGGGTCTTCTGCTTGGACCGTTCGGCCTGTTCGTGGATCCGCTGTAGCTTGCCTCGGGCCTTGCGCCCCATGCGTGAGACCAGGTCGTCGGACCCGGCCTCCTCCTCCTCCTTGACGCGGGACTCGACGAGGCGGTTGACGAGGCGGTCCAAGGCCCGGACGACGAACCGCTTCACGATCCAGGCGCCGAGCAGGATCACCACGATCTTGAAGGGGCGCTCGACCAGCCAACCCACGATCTCGGCTACCGCTTCACTGTCCGTCGTGTCGAACACCCACTCGCAGATGAAGCTGGGTTCGACGCCACAGGCGTCGGTGAGGGACTGGGCCAGCACATTCGTCATGTTGAAACCTCCGGCGAGGCACGGTAGCGGACCGGCCGCCACGACCGGCGTCCCGCGTCCCCGTCCCCGTCCCCGTCCCCGACGGTGCAGTTGTCAGTTCGTCAGCGTCCCCAGTGCCCAGAAGGCGACCACCAGCCCGAGCCCGACGTAGATCAGGGTGCGGGCGAGCGGTGGCCGCTGGGCGTCCCGGTCGCCGACGGGGGGACGCACCAGTGCCACCAGGTTGCCGACCGCCATCGCCCCGCCCAGCGCCAGCAACAACCATCCCAGCAGGTCCTCGCCCAGGAACATGCGAAAGGTCGGACCCGCTCAGCCCATCCGGGCCATGTCGGCGAAGCGCGTGTAGTGCGGTATGAACGCCAGCCGGGTCGTGCCGGTGGGCCCGTTGCGGTGCTTGGCCACGATGATCTCGGCCGTGCCGATCTCGGGGGACTCGGGGTTGTACACCTCGTCGCGGTAGATGAACGCCACCACGTCTGCGTCCTGCTCGAGGGATCCGGATTCGCGCAGGTCGGCCAGCATCGGCCGCTTGTCCTGGCGGGACTCGAGGGCACGCGACAACTGCGAGAGGCCGATCACCGGAGTGTCGAGCTCGCGGGCGAGGATCTTGAGGCCCCTGCTGATCTCGGAGACCTCGACCTGGCGGCTCTCGGCAGTGGACCGGCCGGTCATGAGTTGGAGGTAGTCGACGATGATGACCCCGAGCTTCCCGACCCGGCTGGTGAGCCGTCGGGCCTTGGCCCGGATCTCCATCACCGATATGCCCGGGTTGTCGTCTATCCACAGCGGAGCCTCGGCCAGGCGGCCGACGCCGTGGTTGATGCGGGACCAGTCCTCCTCGCGGAGCCGGCCGCTACGCACGTTCTTGGAGTCGACGCGCGACTCGGAACAGAGGATGCGCTGGCTGATCTCGAGCTGGCTCATCTCCAACGAGAACAGCAGGACCGGCAGTCCGGCGTCCATCGCCACGAACGTGGCGATGTTGAGGGCGAAGGACGTCTTGCCCATGGCGGGACGGGCCCCGACGATGATGAGGTTGCTGGGCTGCAGGCCGGAGAGCAGCAGGTCGAAGTCGGCGAAGCCCGTGGGCGTTCCGGTGATGACCTCACCTGCCTCGTAGCGCCTCTCGAGCTGGTCGAGGTTGGCGTCGAGCAGGTCGCGCATCCTCGCCATCGTGTCGGCGACCCGGCCCTGGCCGACCTGGAACACCAGGTTTTCGGCCTCGTCCACCGCCTTGACGACATCGTCGGGCCGGCCGTAGCCGATCTCGGCGATCTCGTTGGCGGCGCCGATGAGGCTCCGCAGCGTGGCGTGCTCCTGGATGATGCGGGCGTACTTGGGGGCACTCGACGTGGCCGGCGTGGCGGCCTGCAGTTCAAGGAGGAACCCGGGTCCGCCGATCTGGTCGAGCACGCCCGCACGGGCGAGCGTCTCCGAGACGGTGACCGGATCGGCCGGCTCGCCCGAGGCGTAGAGCGTGCAGATGGCATCGAACACGTGGCCGTGCGACGGCTTGTAGAAGTTGTCGACTTCGACGATCTCGAGCGCATCGGCGATGGCGTCTCTTGACAGCAGCATGGCGCCGAGCAGCGATGCCTCGGCGTCGAGGTTGTGCGGAGACACGCGCCCGACACCCGCTCCACGCGATCCGCCGGTACCCCTGTTCCGCAGACCGCCACCGTCGAACGTCGGGGGTGGCCCGCCCTCGTCGGCCAGGGGCGGCGGCTCCGGCAACGGGGCGTCGTCGGCCGGCGGCGCGTCGTCGGGGGTCGGGGCGTCGTCGGGAATCAGGGTGTCGTCGCTCACCGGGAGGACCCGCCCCGCTCCATGCCCACGATTTCGCTGCCGATCACCATCGGATTGCCAGACCCCTGCTGTCGCGCCCTGTCCAAACGGCGTGTTTCATGCCACTTCTCGTGCCCCGTGTCGCTTCGTCGGCCGTCTTCCGACGACCGGTCCAGCCTGCCGGAAGGGACCTGTGGGTCGCCAGTGGACAGCCAGTGGAAATACCCGGGAATCCCTCCCGAACGCCGGGGACGACGCTGGGGACGGAAAGAGGGACAACCTCCGGTGTCTGTGGACGACCGGCGATCGACACGCTCAGTCCTCGGCCGTGACCTCGATGGTCACCGGCACGGCCACCTCGGGATGGAGATGCACGGTGAACTCGTGGGTGCCGACGTCCTTGGCGACCTCGCCCTCGACCTGCTGCTGGACGACCGTGACGCCGAACTGTTCGACCAGGGCCGTCGCCACCTCGGCAGAACCGACGGAACCGTAGAGGCGGCCCTCGTCGGACGCCTTCGCCGTGGTGGTCAGCACCGCACCCGTGAGTTGGGCGGCGACGGCCTCAGCGTCCGCACGTTCCTCGCTGGCCTGCCTCACACGCTTGCGCTGCATCGCCTCGGACTGTGCCGAGATGCCGGCCGTGGCCTCGACGGCCAGGCCCTTGGGAACGAGGTAGTTGCGGGCGTAGCCACGGGCCACGTCGACGACGTCGCCCGTCCGACCCAGGCCGTCGACATCGGTACGAAGGAGGATCTTCACGACAGGGACTCGTCCACGGCAGCACCCTCGTCGCTCTCGCCGACCACCTCGTCCTTCTCGCCGACCACCTCGTCGCTCGCGCCGACCACCTCGTCCTTCTCGCCTGCCGTGCTGGCGTCCTCCAGGGCTGTCTCCTCGAAGGTCGCCTCCGCGGGCAGGCCGCCTGCGTCGCTGGCCCCGATGTCGTCGCTGGCCCCGATGTCGTCGCTGGCCCCGATGTCGTCGCTGGCCCCGATGTCGTCGCTGGCCCCGATGTCGTCGCTGGCCCCGTCGGCCTCGGGCGAACTACCGGGAGGCGGCATGGTCGGACGAGACGGCGGGTCATCGGGTCGCCCGCCCCGCTCGTCGCTGCGGCGCTCGCGGCGCTGCGTGGTGACCCGGTTCGTGAAGGGGATCAACGCCATCTCGCGGGCGACCTTGATCGCCCTGCCGAGATCACGCTGCTGGCGGGCGTCGTTGCCGTTGACGCTCCGGCCCTTGATCTTGGCTCGGTCCGAGATGAACTTCTTGAGCAGCTCGGTGTCCTTGTAGTCGACGTACTCGACCATGGCGATGGTGATCGGGCTCACCTTCTTGCGCCCGCGGCGCTTGTTGCGGGGCTTCGTGCGGCGGGGTGGGCGTCGGGCCATCAGAAGGGTTCCTCATCGGTCGGGAAGTTGCCGGCGCCGGTCGCCGGACGGCCACCGCCCGAGTCGCCCGAAGACCCGCCACCGTCGCGGGAGTTCTTGGTGACCTCAGCGGTCGCCCACCTGAGACTGGGGGCGACCTCGTCGGCGATGATCTCGACCTTCGAGCGACGCTCGCCCTCCTGGTTCTCCCAGGAGCGCTGGTCGAGCCGGCCGTAGACGACGACGCGTGCGCCCTTCGACAGCGACTCGGCCACGTTCTCGGCCAGGTCGCGCCAGCAGGTGACGTCGAAGAACGAGGTGACGTCCTCGCCGTTCTGGTCGCGGCGGTTCCAGGCCAGGCCGAAGCTGGCCACGGGGGCCCCACCGGGGGTGAACCGCAGTTCGGGATCGCGGGTGATGTTTCCCACGACGGTGACGGTGTTGTCGAATGCCATGTCAGTACTCCTGTTCGTCAGCCGGCGGTAGCCGGCTCGCCCTCGTCGAGCAGACCGCGGCGGTCCACTTCTGAGTCGGGAAGGCGGATGACCTTGTGGCGGACCACCTCACTGCGGTCCGCAAGCCGGAGGTTCCGGTCGACGGTGGCGAGGCCGTACGCCTCGGTGACCACCTCGAGGACGACGTAGACGCCTTCCCACTTGTTGTTGATCCGGTAGGCGAAGCGGCGACGGCCCCACGGCTCGGTATCGAGCGTGCTGACCACACGGCCGCCCTCGGCCTCGATCGTGGCGGTGACCTTCGACAGGCTGGCCGCAACGGCCTCCTCCTCGAGGTCGCCGTCGAAGATGATCATCAGTTCATAGGCCCGCATGGCAGGCACTCACCTCCTCTGGTCCCGGGGGCACGGATGCTGGCCCGGGGCCCCTCGTCCGGGGCAGGGGGAACGGGTTGTCGTGCTCCCGTGGGAGCGTGCTGAGGCTATCGGCACCACAGCCACTCGCATACCCGTTGCCAGCGTGCCTACTCGTTGCATCCTTCATCACCACAAGTGTCGTCCGGGGGTGTGACAGTCCCCCCGCCGAGGGCCGCAAGGGCACCCGAATTGGTGATCCGGCAGGGATCCGCCGAGATCAGGCCGCCCCGTACAGGCCCAGGGCCTCGGCCTCCGCGTCGGCCATGCGGTAGGTCTCGTCGACCGTCGGAAAGGCCCCGGACCGCACGTCGTCGGCGAAGTGCCGCAGCGCAACCACGCCCTCGGTGTACAGGTCCGCGTAGCGACGCACGAACTTCGGCACCACCCGGTGCTCGAGGCCCAGGACGTCGTGGAAGACCAGCACCTGCCCATCGCAGTCGGGGCCGGCACCGATGCCGATGGTCGGCACGTCGACGGTTCGGGTGATCCGGGCGGCCACCCGGCCCGGGACGCCCTCCAGCACGATCGCGAAGCACCCGGCATGGGCGAGCTCCTTGGCGTCGTCGACCAGCTCGAGCGCCGCCTGGGCATCACGGCCCTGGACCTTGAAGCCCCCCATGGTATGCATCGACTGGGGTGTCAGGCCGATGTGGCCCATCACCGGAACCTCGGCAGCCACCAGCGCCTCGATCATCGGTAGCCGGCGGCGGCCGCCCTCCAACTTGACCGCCTGGGCGCCCGCCCGGATCAGGACGGCAGCGTTGCGGACGGTCTCCTCGACCGACACGTGGTAGCTCATCCACGGCATGTCGGCAACGATCAGCGCCTCCGGCCGGGTACGGGCCACCGCAGCGGTGTGATGGGCGATGTCGGCGACCGTCACCTGGAGCGTGTCGTCGTAGCCGAGCACCACCATGGCCACCGAGTCACCGACCAGGATCAGGTCGACGCCGGCCTGGTCGACCATGCGGGCGCCGGGGGCATCGTAGGAGGTGAGCATCACGAGTGGATCGGCGCCATCCGACGCTTTGCGTGCCCGAACGGCGGGCACCGTCATCTGCTGGGCCATTGCCGGCCTCCTTTCCCGTCCAGCGCACTGAGGCTGCCGGCGGTCGATCAGGAGCATAACAGTGTCCTCGACGGGCGTCGATGGCGGACCGGTGTGGCCTGTAGCGCCGTCGAAGGACGGATCGCCGATTCCCTGGTGTCAGCCTCGGCCGATCGAACGGACCCGGACCAGGTGGTTCCAGGCGCAGGCCGCACACACTTCGACGGTGTAGACGGCGAAGGTGCCCGGTCGGGCGTCGTAGCGGGCCAACTCGCCGGGAGCCGAGACGCAGCGACCGTGGGCGGGGAGACGCGGTCCGAACACGTAGACCACGTGGGCCAACTCGTGTTCCTCGCAGACCGGACAGGTCTCGCCGGTGCGCTCGCCACAGTGGTGGGCGTTGCGTCGCAGCATCGGCTGGGCGTCACAGACCAGGTCGCGGGCGAGGACGCCGTTGCGAAATGCCGTGAGGGTGCCCTGCCGAACCAGTCGGTAGTCGACATCGGCGGGACGCGGATCCGGCAGCAGTCCCCTGGCTGCCGGTCCGATGGCCATGCGCCACTTTAGGTCAAGTCAGGAAGGCACCCCGACGCGTCCCTAGGCGCACCCCGGCGAGGGGACCCCCCGTCAGCGGTCCTCCCACCAGGCGGCGAGACGACGAGCCTCCTGGTCCGGGCCGAGGCGGCCCTCGCGGAGCCGAAGGTCCGCCAACCAGGCCACCGCCTCACCCACGTCGGGACCGGGCTCCAGTCCGAGCAGGTCGATGACCTCGATGCCACCCAGTACCGGGCCCAGGTCGTCGAGCTCGCCGTCGGCGCGCAGGGCGTCGAGCCGCGTCTCCAGCACCCCGGTCGCGACTCCGGCGGCCGACGCCAGCGCAACCGCACCCGCCAGGTGGTCGCCCGCCGATGCGGCCAGTCGCCGGACCGCCTCGTCGGACCAGCCATCGTCCGTCCGCTCTCGAATCCTCCCCACGGCCGACACCAGCGCAAGCACAGTCGTCCGCTGTTCGCCCGACAGCCGCAGCGCCCGCAGGCGCCCGTCCAACCCCGGAGCCGGCATTTCGAGAAGCAGCGCAGCGAGGCGTACCTCGGGCACCGGCTCAGCCACCGCAGACCGGCGAAACGCCTCGGCCCGCTCCTGCGCCGACCGGTCCGACAACTCCGGGAGGAGCAGGGGCAGCAGGCGGGCTCCGTCCAGGAAGGCGAGGCCGACCCCGGGATCCGGCAGGGCGAGGAGCCGCCACAGTTCGTCCCGGATGCGTTCCGCAGACACGATCCGCAGCCGCTCCGCCACGGCCCCGGCGGCCTCGAGCAGCCCCGGCGCCGCCGTTAGTCCGTAGCCGGCAAGGAAGCGGGCGGCGCGCAGCGTGCGCAGCGGATCGTCCGAGAACGACTCCTCCGGTGCGAGCGGGGTACGCAACAGGCGGGCGTCGAGGTCCGCCTGCCCGCCCAGGGGGTCGTGCAGGGTCTCATCGACCACGTCGACCGCCATGGCGTTCACCGTGAAGTCCCTGCGCAGAAGGTCGTCCTCGAGCCGCGTCGAGAACGACACCACGGGCTTCCGGGAATCCGACAGGTACGCCTCGGCCCGGTGCGTCGTGATCTCGAAGGTGTGCTCCCCCAGACGGGCCCCGATGGTGCCGAACTTCTCACCCTGAAGCCAGACGACGTCCGCCACGCCCTCGATGAGCCGGCGGATGCGGTCCGGCGGGGCGTCGGTGGTCAGGTCGACGTCGGGGTGGTCCCCGATCCGGCCCAGCAGCACGTCGCGTACGACCCCACCGACGAGGTAGAGCCGCTGGCCGTCGGCGGCGAACCGCCGGGCCAGGGGACCGACCACTGCACATTGCGCCCCGAAGCGCGAACCGGTCGATGCCGCAGTCATCGCTCCACCAGCCCGTGCAGTACCGCCGCCTCGTCGACCGCCTCCCTGCCCGGACCCTCGCCGCTGGCGGCCTCCGGCCGGAAGTCGACACCGACCGCCGCGGCCACTGCCGCCCCGGAGGCGGCTGCCAGGCCCTCGAGGTCGTAGCCCCCCTCGAGGAACAGGATGCTGCGCCCGGTCGGCACCAGGCCAACCAGTCGGGCGGTCAGGTCGGCGAAGTCGCCGGCGGTGAGGCCCAGTTGGGTGAGTGGATCGAAACGGTGTGCATCGAACCCGGCCGATACCAGCAGCCAGTCGGGGGCGAAGCGCTCGACCACCGGGACCACCACGGCGTCCAACGCATACCGGTAGGTGTCGCCGGCAGCGCCGGCCGGAAGGGCCAGGTTGACGGTCGACCCGGTGCCCGCCCCCTCGCCCACCTCGTCGGGCGCACCGGTGCCCGGGTACAGCGGCCACTGGTGGCACGAGACGTACAGCACCCTGTCATCCGTGGAGAAGGCGTCCTGGGTCCCGTTCCCATGGTGGGCGTCGATGTCGACGATGGCCACCCGCTCGCCGCCATCGGCCAACACCGTCGCGGCGACGGCAATGTTGTTGAGCAGGCAGAAGCCCATCGCCCGCGTCGGCGTGGCGTGATGGCCCGGCGGGCGGACGGCGCAGAAGGCCGTGTCCGCCTCGCCGTTGCGCAGGGCCCCGATGGCCACGAGTCCCGCTCCGGCGGCCAGGCGCGCCGCAGTCCACGAGCTGGCGCTCATCACCGTGTCGGCGTCGACCCGACCACCACCCGCCTCGTCGAGCTCGATCAGGGAGGAGAGGTGCGAGGCCGGATGGCACCGCAGCAGATCCTCGTCGGACGCAGCCACCGCCGGACGCCGAACCACCGCATCGCCGAGACCAGCCGCGTCGAGACCCGACCACACCGCCTCCAGCCGCGCCGGCCGCTCGGGGTGGAAGTCGCCCGGCCGGTGGTCGAGGAAGCGTTCGTCGGTCACCACGAGGACGCTCACCGCGGCGAGCGTACCCCCGGCGTCCGGGCACCCGGGGTGCCCTGCCGCACCCCCGACGGGCGGTGCCCACCGGCGGTTGCGACGGGCTGCCCCCGTCCACTGGCCGTAGTGTGGGCCCATCGCCATGGCCCTGCTGTCGTCCGTCTCCCGGTCATCCCGGTTGCCCACCCGATCCCGGATGTTCACCGCCTCCACCGGCGTCCGCTTCCGCTTCGGCCCCCGTCGCGGCGACTGCCCAGAGGCCCAGGTCATCCCCCTCGGCGGTGGACTACTCGACCCGCCGTCGGTTGCCGAGGTCGTCGACCACGTCCGGGCCCACGGCTACCTCACGATCCTCACCTCGGCGCTGACCCCCGACGAACAGCGACCCTTCCTCGCCGCCGGCTTCCGGACCGAGCAGGACCTGCACCTCCTCCTCGCCGATCCCCGTCCGGTCGACGGCTCCACCACCCGCCGCAACGGCACCCGCACCACCCGCCGCATGCGCCGTCGCGACCTGTCCCGCGTGCTCGACATCGACGCCGCCGCCTTCTCCCCGTTCTGGCGACTCGACCGGATCGCCTTCGACGAGGCCCGGACCGCCACGCCCTCCTGTCGCCGACGGGTCGTGTCCGTCGGCGGCCCGACACGACGGAAGGTGGTCGGCTATGCCGTCACGGGGCGTTCGGGCGACCAGGGCTTCGTGCAACGCCTCGCCGTCGACCCGGACCACCAGGGCAGGGGCATCGGTCGGATGCTCCTCGACGACGCCCTCCACTGGCTGGCGCACCATGGAACCACGACGGTCCTGGTCAACACCCAACCGGACAACGATCCGGCACTGGACCTCTACCGGTCGGCGGGATTCAGCGACCGGCCCGGCGGTCTCTCCGTGCTCCGCCTGGAATCCCGGCCTTCGTGACCCTCCCACCGCCCATGGGTCGACTCACCTCGTCGGTCGCCGCCGCCCTGCTCGGCGCCCTTCTGCTGCTCGGATCGACCATGCCCCTGCCGGTCGGCGCTGCAGAGGCCGGCGGAAGCATCACCCTGGTCGGCCAGTCGCCCTGGGTCGACAGCCGTGGCGTGATCGACGGCCGTGGCGTGATCGCCGTCGACCTCCGGGTCACCGGATCGGTCGACGAGGGACTCCTGACCTTCCGCCTCCACGAGGCCGTCGGCACCAGCGGACTCCTCGGCGGAGCACACCTCGAAGGCGAGGCACTCCCCGACCCGGTGGGCTCTCCGGTGACCTTCCCACTCGCCGACCACCTCGGCGCCGGAGGCGTTGCCTCCCTCGAACTCGACACCGGACCCGGGAGCGAACTCCCGACGAGCCCCGGATCGGTGCATCCGCTCTCGATCCTGCTCACCACGCCCGACGGCGAACTCCTCGACCGGATCCACACGATGGTGCTCCACCTCCCCGACGGCAGGCCCCCCTTCCCGCTCCTGACCGCCCTCGTCATCGAGGTCACCGGGCCCCCACCACTCCAATCCGACGGGTCCAACCGCATCGACCCCGACACCGTCCGCAGCCTCCGATCCGTCGTCGACGCCCTCGTCGACCACCCGCTCGTGGCCACCGACCTGCGTGTACCGCCGGCGACCGTCGTCGCCCTCGCACAGTCCGGCGACGCAGCCCATGCCCGACTGCTCGACGACCTCATCGGCGCCGTCGGGGGTGGGGTCCGGCTGGCCTCGTCACCGTTCGTCACCGCCGATCCGGAGAACTGGCGCCAGGCCGAACGCCCCGACATCTACCGGGACATCCTCGACCACGGAGACCTCGCACTCGCCGACGAACTCGGAACCACCCCCGACCGGTCGATCGTCCACCTTCCACCCACCGGCATCGCCGAGACCCTCGACCTCCTCAGCCACCTCGGCAGCCAACGCTTCATCGTCGGCGCCGACCACCTCGATCCCCGACCCGACGACCTGGAGGCCCTGACCCGGCCCGTCCGGCTCCGCGGCGCCAGCGGCTCACCGTTCACGGCTCTCGTCATCGACCCCGATCTCAGCGAGCACCTCGTCGGACCCGACGGGCCCGTGGTCGCCGTCCAGCACCTGCTCGCCGACCTGGCGGTGCGCAGTTGGACCGAGCCCATCGTCCCGCGTCTGGCCGTGATCGCCATCTCCGATCCCTCGGCGCTGGACGGCCACCTCCTCGACGTCCTGTTCGGAGGACTGGAAGAGGCTCCGTTCGTCGACCTGGCGCCGCTCCCCGTCGTCTTCAACTCGATCTCCACCCTTGACCCCGACACGATCCCCCTGGAGGCACTGTGGCCCGAGCCGGCCACCTCCGCCGCAGCAAAGGTCCGGGACCGGGGCCTGGTCGAAATCACGATCGAGGCCTACGAATCGCTCGTCGGTGGACGGCGGCCGGAGATTGCACACCTCGATGACCTGCTCGAGGCGACCGCAGCAGCAGAACTCGACACCGGACAGGGCGAGCCGTACCTTCGCGCCGTCTACGACGCCATCGTCGAGGTCCTCGACGCCTTCGAGGCACCCGGGGACCAGAACGTTCGACTCACGTCCCGCCGGGCAACCGTCCCCTTCACCGTCGAGAACGGCCTGTCCGTGCCCGTGCGCGTCCGGCTGCACCTTGAATCCGACGGTCGCCTCGACTTCCCGGACGGGGACACCCTCGATGCGACCCTGAGTCCGGGAAGCAACCGGATCCCCATCCTCGTGGAGGCCAGGGCCTCGGGCGACGCCCGCCTCCAGGTCACGGTCCGCTCGCCCGACCCCTCGGAACTCCTGCAACTCCAGTCGTCGACACTGCTGGTGCGCAGCACCCAACTCTCCGGTGTCGGCGTGCTCCTCCTCGCCGGTGCGCTGCTGGTCCTCGGTGCGTGGTGGTTCCGATCCGTCCGCAACGGAAGGCCCGCTCCGTCCGACGACTACGCTGCGCCCGACCCCGGGGAGGACCCATGACCGTCAAGATCGTCACCGACAGTGCCTGCGATCTCACCGACGACGAAGTCGCGTCCTACGGCATCGAGATCGTGCCCCTGAGCATCCGCTTCGGTGACGAGGAGTTCATCGACCGCGAGCAGCTCAGCACCACCGAGTTCTACGACCGCATGGCGACCAGCGAGCACCTCCCACAGACCGCCGCGCCAGCACCCGGACAGTTCGACCAGGCGTTCCGCCGTGCCCTCGACGGCGGCGCCGACCAGGTGGTGTGCGTCAACCTCTCGCGCAAGGTGTCGGCCACGATGGAATCCGCCGAGGCCGGCGCACGGGGCGTCGACGGTGACATCCGGGTGCTGGACAGCGGGTCGGTCACCTGCGGCCTCGGCACGATCGTGCTGGCTGCCGCCCAGGCCGCTTCGGACGGCGCATCCGCAGACGACATCACCGCTGTCGTCGCCGACCTCTCGGCCCGGACCCGGGTCTATGCGGTCCTCGACACCCTCGAGAACCTCAAGAAGGGCGGCCGGATTGGCAACGCCCAGGCGTTGCTCGGCAGCATGCTGTCGATCAAACCCCTGCTCGACTTCAGTTCCGGCGAGGTCGAGGAGGCCGGCAAGCAGCGCACCCGGAAGAAGGCCCTCGCGTGGCTGCGCTCGACCGTCACCGACAACGCCGACAACATCGACCGCCTGGCGATCGCCCACGCCATGGCCGACGACATCGACGCGTTCGTCGCCCAGGTGGCGGCAGACACCGGCCGCAAAGACATCCGCGTGGACGTGGTCGGCCCCGTCGTCGCCAGCCACGGCGGACCGGGCCTCGTCGGCGTGGGCATGGTCCTGAAGGCCTGACCGACCGGGGCCCGACCGGGCCGAACCAGCCATACACCACCGGAAACGGACCGCTCGTTACCGTCGGTGGCGATGGCACTGCAGCACCCTCGCGGTGGCGCACCCGGGGCGATCATCGCCACCCGGTATCGCCTGGACGAACTCCTCGGCGGCACGACACGCACCGAGGTGTGGGCAGGACACGATGCCGTGCTCGATCGCCCCGTCACCGTGAAGCTCGTCCACGCCGGCGACGTCGCCACCGGTGCCGCCCACCTCCCCCTCCCCGGTGTCGCCGCCGTGTTCGACGTCACCGACCATGACGGCCTCGCCGTGGTCGTGACCGAACGGGTCGATGCGACGCCCCTCGACCGCCTCCTCGACCGGCAGCCCGACCTCGTCCCCGACGATGTCGTCACCCTGATCGATGCCGTTGCCAGGGTGCTCGAGGCCACCCACGGATCAGGAGTCCCCCACGGTGCGCTGCGTCCCTCGAACATCCTCGTCCGGGCAGACGGCGCAATCCTCCTGACCGACTTCCGGGGAACCGGAGAGGGCGGGCCCGGGCCGTTCGACCCGCAGGCCGACCTCGAAGCGCTTGCGATCCTGCTGGCCGAATTGCTGGCCCACTGCCCGCCTGCCGAGGTCCCCGCACACCTCCGACAGTTCGTCGACCGGGCGCTGACCGCACCGGCGGCCGACCGTCCCACGAATGTGCTCGACTTCCGGATGGCGTTGCATCCGGCCGAAGCCGGACCCGATCCCGACACCGTCGAGGACCGCCACCGTGCCCGCAGCCGACTCTCCGGCGCCGTGCTCGGGCTCCTCCTCCTCGTCACGCTGGTCGCCGCCGTGGTGTTCACCTCCGCACTCCTGGGCGCCGGGTGGAGCCTGCTCGGCTGGGACTAGTTTTCGGCCATCGCCCCACCACCCCTCGACGATCCGACCGACGAAGACCTGGTCGCCGCGGCACGCTCCGGCGACCAACAGGCCCTCGACCGGCTCCTGCGCCGCCACCACGACCGGATCTGGTCGATCTGTCGCCGGATGGCCGGCAACGACGCCGACGCCGCCGACGCCACCCAGGAGGCGCTGATCGCCATGGCCACCCGCCTAGACCGCTTCGACGGACGATCCAGGTTCACGACCTGGCTCCACCGGGTGGCCACGAACGCCTGCCTCGACGAACTGCGCCGACGGGGGCGCCGTCCTGTCCCCGTCGAGGAGGTCCTGCCCCGGGTCGAAGCGACGTCTGCCGATGCCGGAGTCGCCGACCGGCTCGACATCGACGCCGCCCTCGCAGAACTCCCCGAGGACTTCCGTGTCGCCGTGATCCTGCGCGACCTCTGCGACCTCGACTACGCCGCCATCGCCGAAGTCCTCGGCCTGCCTCCCGGCACCGTGCGCTCCCGCATCGCACGCGGGCGGGCCGCACTTGCCGATCGGCTCGGGAACCCCGGCGCCCCTGCAGAACGTCAGAACAGGTGACCATGCACGACCCACCGACCCCTGCCGAACTGGACCCCCTCGACGAGTTGGCCTCTGCCATCGTCGACGGCGAGGCAATCCTTCCTGCCGACGCCGATCCGGCACTCGTCGACCGGGTCGCTGCGCTTCGCAATGTCCGTGCCGCCGTCGCCGGAGCGGTCGACCCCCCGTCCGATGCCGTCCGGGAAGCAGGGATGGCTGCCGCGCTCGGGGCATCCTCCACCAGCCCCGACGTCCACTCGCTGACCATGCGCCGTCGCCGGATGCCGGTCCTTCCGACCGCTGCGGTTGCGGCGGCGCTGGCCCTGCTCGTCGGACTGGGAATTCTGAGCCTCGGCGACGACACCCGTGAGACCGACGTGGCCGGCATAACCACCACGGCACCGGCGGCGGAGCAGCATTCTCCTGACTCCCCCTCGCCAACCACGACAGCCGCCGCCGCAACAACCAGCACCCATGCCCCCGTTCCGACCCTCGCTCCGGTCCCCACCGAGGCTCCCACCACCACGTTCACGGCCGCGACCACGACCGCAGCCTTCATGAGGTCAGCCGACGAGACCACGATCACGGCAGACGAGATCGCAGACGCATCCGGAGCAGGCGAAATGGGAGCCGGCGTCCTGCAGGCAGGCGACGACACCGAAGACCTCAGGTCTCCAGCGGTCCAAGAACAGGTGGTCGCCGAAGACGGATTCAGCGACGCTGCCGGCGGAGAGTCCTACCTGACCGACGATGACAGCAGGGCCATGCCGGCTCTCGACGACTCCTCGACCGGAACAGCCGCCATGTCCGCCGAATATGCCGAAATCGACCCCTTCTCCTTCCTCTTCCCCTATGCCGAAGAAGAAGCGCAGAGCTACCGCTGGGAACTCGATGAAACGACAACCGACCCTCCACACATCGCAGAGGTCCCGTTCGACCTCCACGGCTGCACGCCCGAGTTGGCACTTCTGCTGAGCGGCGAGGACCGGTTCGCCTACTCACTGTTGTTCTTCGATCTGGGGGACCGGGTCATCGAGGCGCTGCTGGTGATCGGCCATGACACGTGGGAACTGATGCTCACCGACACGTGTGCGACGTTCCGCTACCCTCCGTCCGACGACGGCTGAACCCCGGATCGGGCCACGAGAGCCCCTTGTAGGCTCACGGACCATGGCCGAAGCGGGTACACCTTCCCACGACCCCCACGACGAAGAACCACGCGACCTCGCCTCGCGCGTCACCGACCACATCGTCGACGCCGTCGGCGCCCTGCGCTCCCGTACCACCGAGCCGCTCCTCACCGCCACCCGGGCGATCCTGCTCGGAACCTTCGTCGCCATCGCCGGCAGCGCCGTCCTCGCCCTGGTCGGCATCGGCCTGTTCCGCCTGATCGACACGGCGTTGCCTGGCGAATCCTGGTCGGCCCACCTTGTCCTCGGAGCAGCCTGTGTCGCGGCAGGCGCCTGGCTGTGGTCCCGCCGCACCCGCTCCGTCGACTGACCACCCCGTCCCCGAGTTTCCCAGGAGCCCCCATGCCCCCCTCGCACCGAGAAGTCGTGATCATCGGCTCCGGTCCCGCCGGCCTCACCGCCGCCATCTACGCGGCGCGTGCCGACCTGGCCCCACTCGTGCTCGAGGGCGAGCCGTCGTCAGACTCCGACCAACCCGGCGGCCAACTGATGCTCACCACCGACGTCGAGAATTACCCCGGCTTCCCCGAGGGGATCATGGGACCGATGCTGATGGTCGACATGCGAACCCAGGCAGCCCGTTTCGGCGCCGAGATCGAGACCGTCAAGGCCAGCCGGGTGGAACTCTCCGCACTGCCGATCGGCATCTGGGTCGGCGACCCCGACACTGCCGAACCCACCCACACCGCCGATGCGGTCATCATCTCGACCGGTGCCTGTTCCCTGATGCTCGGCCTCGAGGCCGAGGAGCGCCTCATCGGCCACGGCCTCTCGACCTGCGCCACCTGCGACGGCTTCTTCTTCCGCGACCAGGAGATCGCCGTGGTGGGTGGCGGCGACTCGGCCCTCGAGGAGGCCACCTTTCTCACCAAGTTCGCCAGCAAGGTCACCGTCATCCACCGCCGCGACGAACTCCGGGCCTCGAAGATCATGCAGAACCGGGCCTTCGACAACCCCAAGATCGAGTTCGCCTGGAACACGGTGGTCGACGACATCCTCGGCGACGACAAGGTCACCGGCATGCGACTGCGGGACACCGTCACCGACGAGGTCCGGGAGTTGGCGGTCACCGGAGTGTTCATCGCCATCGGTCACCGACCCAACACCGACCTGTTCATCGGTCAGCTCCTCATGGACGAGAACGGCTACCTGCTGACCCACGCCGACCGGTCGACCACCGATCTCGAGGGCGTGTTCGCCTGCGGCGACGTTCAGGACCACACCTACCGCCAGGCCGTCACCGCCGCCTCCTCCGGCTGCATGGCCGCCATCGACGCCGAGCGCTGGCTCCAGAGCCGCCACGACTGACGGCGTGACCGGCGACCACCGGCCCCTCTCCCCCGTCGCCTCCGCGAACGGATAGAAAGGGACCACACGGTCTCACGACCGACACCCGATCCTCCCGAACGCAAGCGAGGCACGCCATGGCCGGCGCCATCAGCCACCTGTCCGAGACCACCTTCGACGAGGAGATCGGCTCCGCCACCGAGCCCGTGCTCGTCGACTTCTGGGCCGAGTGGTGCGGACCCTGCAAGATGGTCGCTCCGATCCTCGAGGAGATCGCCGAGGAACAGGCCGGTGCGCTCCGCATCGCCAAGGTCAACGTCGACCAGTCCCCCGAACTGGCCCGCCGCTTCCAGGTCATGAGCATCCCCACCATGATCCTCTTCCGCGACGGCGAGCCCGCCACCCAGATCGTCGGCGCCAAGGGCAAGGCACAGCTCCTCGAGGAGCTGTCCGCCCACCTCTAGGCCAGATCGAGGGCCCCGACCGCCCAGCGGTTCGGCGCACCGTCCAATGGTCCCCGAGGACACCACCCCGATCGGTGAACCCCTCAAGCCAGGTGACACCGGCGAGGGCGTCCGAGACCTGCACCGCCGCCTCGACACGGCCGGACTCCCCGTTGCCGCCAGCGAGGTCACCGCAGGCCACTACGGAGACGACACCGCGGCCCGGGTCGCCCGCTTCCAGGCCGAACGCGGCCTCCACGAACACGGCCTCGTCGACGAACACACCCTTTCGTCGCTGATCGAAGCCGGCCACCGACTGGGCGACCGCAACCTCTACCTGCATGCCCCGATGCTGCGCGGCGACGACGTGGCCGACCTCCAGTTGCGGCTCGGCAGCCTCGGCTTCGATGCCGGCCGGATTGACGGCATCTTCGGGCCCGACACGTCGGCCGCCCTCCGCGACTTCCAGCACAATTCCGGGCTCGTCCTGGACGGCATCGCCGGAGCCGACACGGTTCGCTCCCTGCGCCAACTGGTCGGCCGTTCGGCCGGTACCACCCCGGTCGCCCAGGTCCGCGAACTCGACCGCCTTCGGCGCAGCCGACCCGACCTCGACGAGCGGCGGATCGCCCTAGGCCAATTCGGCAGTTGCGGCGCCTTGGCCGGCGCACTGTCCCGCGGGTTGAGAACCCGTGGGGCAAACGTCGTCGCCCTCGACCACCCGGACGACACCACCCAGGCCGCCACGGCCAACCGGTTCGAGGCGGAGGCCTACCTTGGTCTCCGCATCGAGAACCTGCCCACTCCGGAGGTGGCGCACTTCGCCACCGAGGGTTTCCACAGCGAGGGCGGCCTCCGCCTGGCCCAACATTGCGCCGCAGCACTCAAACGGGTGCTGGCCGACGGCATGGTCGGTACCGAGGTCGCAGTTCGCGGTATGAGGATCCCGATCCTGCGTCGGACCCGGATGCCGGCGGTGCTCTGCACCCTGGCTCCCCCGTCATCGGTGGTCCCTGCCACCGCCGAACTCGCCGAACAACTCACTGCGGCAGTGTCCGACTGGGCGGCAGATCCAACCGCCTCCCCGGGTGCCTGAGGCTCGACCCGGAAGTCCTCCGGTGGCCTCCTCCGGGGAAGGCTCGAAGTCTCAGCCCGCCTCGTCGATCGACGAGGCCTCGGCCCCATCAGCAGACGCGGTGTCCACGCCCGACTTTGCCTGGCGCTTCGCCTGACGCCTCTGACGGCGCCGAAATCCCCTCGTGGTGTTCGCCCGGAGCAGTTCGACCTCAGGTCGCAGTGCAGCATTCTCCTCACGTGCATCGCTTAAATCCTCCCGAAGGGCGTCGCGATCGCCGCGGAGGTCGCTGCGTTCCCCGCGGGCCGCATCGCGCTCGGCGACCGCCTGGCGGAGTTCTCCCTGGACGCCACGGTGCTCGGCATTCAGACGATGTGCTTCCGACGTCCGCTCCTCCAGGTCGCTCTCGAGGCGTCTGATGCGGGACTCACGGGCAACGAGGTCCTCGAGCGCCCGTTCCCTCGCCGCATCCGTGATCCGCAGGTCAGCCTCGAGGCTGATCGCCCGCTCCCGACCGGCCGCTTCCTCGGCCCTCGCCCGATCCCGTTCCGCGCGTAACGCCTCGTGCTCTCCTTCCAGTTGCCTGACCCGCTCCGCATGCAGGGCAGCGACCAACGGCTGGTGACCGGGTTCTTCTCCACCACGGTGCGGGAATTCCCGGAATTGACGCGATCCGTTCGAGTCAGCCCGCTGGCCCCCCTCGGTGTCGGGGGGCCGTTGGACCGGAGGCGTGTCCGATTCCTGGCTGGTTCCGGCGACAGCTGTTCCCCCGGAGGCGCGAAAGGCCAGGATCTCGTCGACCGTCGGGGGCGGATAGCCCAATTCCTCACAAACGCCGGCGACGCCCTCGAGGAGGAAGACGGGCCTCGGACATGTCGGGCCCGGGGCCTCCCTCACGGGTCCGAATCGGCCCCTGTCCCTGAACGTGTACAGGCGGGTGCGCTTGATGGGCGTCAGAGCCAGGATCTCGTCGAGGTACAACTCGTCCTCATCGGCGGGACCCCGCCGAACGACATCTTCGGAGCGGTCGGCAGGTGGAGTCAAGGGCGTTCTTCCCATGAGGTTGACCGTAGCCCCGGTTTCCGGCCCCGTGGCGGACAGTTCGAAGGATTCGGAAGACTTCGAACTCTTCGAACCGTTCGGCGTCTTCCAAGCGAATCCCCCGTCCCCCTCCCAGGTCCTCGATCTCGGAACGAACCCTTTGGTAGGCTGGTCTAAACGCTCTCGTGAGGCCCGTCGATCCGGCCACCCCGTTCTCCTTCGATTCGCCGACAGCGCGCTTCCAAACGATTTTGTACGCTTCCGAATAATTCGGAACATTCCGGAGAGTTCCGGACCATCCGGAATCCGGAAGGCTCCTCCCCTTCCCATCTGGAGTTGTCGGGAAACGCTGTGAGGGGACGCCGCCAAAAAAAACGGAGTACCCAGATCCAGCACCAATAGACAACTATCGCTCCCCTTAGATGACATAGCCGGTACCCTGCCGAAGCCTCACGGTCCCTCGTATCCCGTTCCTCGAGCGCCCCAATCGGAGTCACATGGCCGACTACGTCTCCCTCAAGGAAGCCTCACGCCGATTCGGCTACGAGGCCTCCACGATCCGTCGATGGCTCAAGGAGCAGCGAGTCGAAGGCCTCAAGGGCCCGACCGAGAACTCACCCTGGAAGGTTTCCGTCGACTCCCTGGAACAGCTCCTACGCGAGGGGGCAACAGCGGGACGTACCGGCACCCGTCGGGCGGAAACAGGTGGGGGAGCGTTACCCGAACTGCTGAGGGCCTGGTCCGACGCCATCGACACCCGCCTCACCGCCCGCGAGCCGCGTTCCCTCAGCGCCCATCAACGGGCCGAAGCCAGACATGCCCTGGGTGAACTCCTGGGATGGCTCTCCGACCTCTCCGGGGAACTCGACGCCGGCTGAGGCCCTCCACAACCACGAAAACACGGGTCCTTGCAGACATTTCTCCCGCTGGTGACCCATCAGCGGGAATGTCAGAACAGGGGAGAACGCTCGATCGCCTTCCAGGCACGCGGAAACCGGTCGCCGCGGGCCCTGAACGCCTGAAATGCCCGGAATCCGGCTCCCTCGCTCTCCCAGGCGCCCGCATCGGAAAGTCCCAGCTCGCCCAACGGCCCCACCGGCCAGCGCGATGGCCCGCCTCCCGGGGGTTCACTGACCACCAGATGGCCACCTTCGACCAGGAGTGGGGCCCCACATTCCGCGGTGGCGCCCGGCGGGCCGAATCCGCGCGCCGTCACCAGCGTCACGGAACCGCGCAGTTCGCCCCACCCGACCTCCGTGGCATCCGCTTGCACGACGGACACCCGGTCGGAGAGTTCAAGGGTCCGCACGGCCCATTCAAGGAAACGACAACGACGCTCACTGCGATCCACCAGGAACCAGTTGCAGTCCGTCCGGGTAGCCAGCACCAGACCCGGGAGGCCACCGCCGGAGCCCAGGTCCACGGCCGACCGGTCCGCGGCGGGCAGGGGAGTTCCGGCCAGAAAACCGGAACTGTGGCGGAACCCCCCGGCCGCAGCCCCGGTGGTCAGGAAGCCCTCATCGACTGCAGCGTCGAGCACCCGCCCGACACCGCCGTCCATGGCTGTACTCAGTCGACGACGGGCCGGATCACCACTCGGCGATCCCGATCGGAGCCCTCGGACTCGGTCTCGAGACCGTCGATGTCAGAAACCGTGTCGTGGATGACCTTGCGGTCGGCAGAACCCATCGGTTCGAGCGCCCGCGCCCGACCGTCGCCGAGGACCGCCTCGGCCTGCTTCCGGGCGAATTCCTCGAGGAACGTGCGCCGGCGTACCCGGTAGCCCCCGACGTCGACGCTCAGGAAGCCGACTGCAGCACCTTCCGACCTGCGCTGGACGATCGTGCGTGCAATCTCGGTGATGGCACGGACCGTCTCGCCGCGATGGCCGATGGCAAGGCCCAGGTTCAGGCCCTGCGCCTCGACCGAGAGACGATCGTCCTCGATCGTGCTGACGACACGGGCATCGAGGCCCATCTCGTCGAGCAGGCCCGTGACGAAGCCCTCGACGATCTCCGACTGGGTCTCCAGTTCCATCTGTTCTCCCTTGGGCGCCGGATCCGGCGCGATTTCATCCCGGCCGACACTGGCCCGATCATCGCTGGTGGACTCTACGCCCGTCCCGGCTTCCCCCGAAACTCTCGAGCCCCTTCCCCGACGTCGATTCGACGATGTGCCCTTCGAATCCCCCTCCGTGGAACCCGCTGACGGCTTCGTCCGGTCGGCGCGTTGCTTGTTCCCGTCACCCTGCTTCGTCCGGTCGGCGCGTTGCTTGTTCCCGTCACCCTGCTTCGTCCGGTCGGCGCGTTGCTTGTTCCCGTCACCCTGCCCGGCACCGTTGCGCCCGTTACCCTTGCCCTTGCCACCCCGGGGCCGGTCGCCCCGACGGCCTCGACTGCGATCGCGGTCCCTGCGCTCGACCCGCTGGTGGGGCTGGCGTGGACGAACCCGTGCCCGCAGTCGGGCATCGGTCTTCTTCAGTCCCAGCATCGACCGTGAAGCCTCCGCCAGGATCTCGTACTCCAACTCGTCCTCGGCCACGCCCAGTCGGTCCAGTGCCCGCTCCTTGGCGTCGTCGACGGTTGCACCGGTTGTCTCGATCCATTCCATGGACTACTTCCTCTTCTTCCTGTTCTTGCGGCTCGCACCCCGTGCCCGAGCGGTACCCGGGGGAGTGGTCCGACCACCACTGCGACGGGCCGCCGGTGGGCGTCCGTCCTTGGCTTCCGGTTCTGTGGACTTCCGCTGACGTCGGCCCCGACGGCCGGTCGCACCCGACGAGGCGTCGCCCTTGCCTCGCCTGCCTCGCCTGCCTCGCCTGATCGGCCCCTCTTGTTGCACCTGATCCGGTTCCCGGGGCTCCTTCTGCTTCTTCTGACCCTGGCTGGCGGTGTCGCCGGTACTGTGGCTCCCGGCCTGCGTGCGTCGGCTTCGGGCGCTACTCGACACCTGTCCGCCGCCACTTCCGGACGGTCGGGAACCCGAGCCACCTGCTTTCCCGCCCTTGCCGCCCTTGCCGCCCTTGCCACCCTTGCCACCCTTGCCGCCCTCCGGCTTGTCGTCCCGCTCATCGATCGGCGCCGGCACCACGACGGCCGGAGCCTCGTGGCCATCTCCATACAGGGCCCGGGTGATGTAGAACTGCTGACCCGTGCGGTACAGGTTCGACACGACGAAGTAGGAGACGAGGGCGGCGTCGAGACCATACGAGATGACCGGCAGGAAGAAGGGCATCACCTTCATGATCATTTCCTGCTGCGGGTTCGTGGACTGGCCCTTGCTCCGGCCACGGATCTGCTTGTTCATTACCCACGACGTGACGAACACGGCCAGGACGAGCATCAGGTACGGGAATCCCGCCAGGAGCCCGCTCCCCAACGCCTGACTGAGGGACCTCGACAGGTCGAACCCCCACGACACCATTTCAGTCTTCTTGGAGAGGTCCAGGAAGAGGAGCGAGTCCTCGGGCAGGTAGTCCGGGTAGAAGGGCTGGACGGTGTCGGGGGCCCCGACGAGATTCTGTCCGGCCGACAGCCGACCGGCCACCCAGCCGGCGGCCTCCCCGACGTCGGACCGGCGACGGGTCAGACCCCGCAGCACGTTGTAGAGGACGATGAACACCGGGGCCTGGGCGATCATCGGAATACAACCCCCCATGGGGTTGATGCTGTTGGCCTGGTAGAAGGCCATCATTTCCTTGTTCATCCGTTCCCGGTCGTTCTTGTACCGGTTCTGGATCTTCTTCATCTCGGGTTGCAGGTGCTGCATCTTGATCATCGACCGTGTGCCCTTGAGGGTCAACGGCGTCAGGATCACCATCACGACGAGGGTGAGCAGCACGATGGACATCCCGAAGGAGGGCCACAGTTGGTAGAACCAGGCGAGGACCTTTGCGATCAGGTCGAACATGTATGCCGTTCCTCGTCGGTCAATGGGCTCGGATCGGCAGAAGTGGCGGGTACCGGGTCCCAACCACTGCGGCCCCAGGGATGGCAGCGGGACAGGCGTCGAAGGGTGAGCCAGCCGCCACGGACCGCACCGTGGCCCTCGAGGGCATCGAGTGCGTAGTTCGAACAGGTCGGGACGTACCGGCACGGGGTCGAGCGGCCGGCGGCCAACCGCTGGTACAGGCGAACGAGTCCCAACATCGGGCGGACGACAAGGGCTCCGAAGGCCACCATGTCAGGCCTCCGGTCCCAGTTCGCCGGTGATTCCCGCGAGGTCATCGCGCAGTTCGGCGAACGTCGCCCCGGCCGCCGAGGGCTCGGCACGAACCAGGTAGTCGCCGGCCGACAGGCCGCCATGTGCGTCGACGCCGGTCATGACCGCACGGAGGCGTCGACGGAGCCGGTTGCGGACGACCGCGTTGCCGACGGATCGTCCGATGCCGTACGCCACCCGTACCTCGGACCGCGATCCGGCCAGGTAGCGCACTCGAAGCGATCCGCGGCGAACCGTCCGGCCATGCCGTCGAAGGGCATCGAAGTCGTTCCGGTGGGAGAGTCGGCTGATCAAGCCGAGAGGCGGGTCCGGCCCTTCTGACGGCGGGCCTTGATGATGGCCCGCCCGGCCCGGGTACGCATGCGTCGACGGAAGCCGTGCTTGCGGGCACGCCTCCGGGTGTTCGGCTGATAGGTGCGCTTCATCGCAGACTCCTGTTGGCACGCCCGGTGTCGGGAGGGGTTGGAGCACCCGGCGTGCCGTCGATTGGGCTCGAACCGCAACTGACGGCGGTCGATCCGCGGCCGACCGGTGAAGGCAGGCCACGCGCGCCACGCGACTGCGCGTGACGACCTGCTGAGGCTACGGGCGACCCGGTCCCCGCGCCAACCACCCCTGCGTTCACCGCTTGTCCCCAATCCTTCGGCCGCTCCCGTCCAGCCCGGTTATCCACAGGGTCACCGGCCGGACCGTGGCACGCGATCACGGCACGCGGGCCCTGTCGAAAACGCGATCGTCGCGGGCCGACGCGCGCCAAAATGGGGATCGACCAGCACCTTTCCCGCGCGCGATTCGACCTTGCGCGGGCGCTCGTCCACAGTGCTACGTTGCCCCGCCCACCAACCGGGCGGCGTGGGCTCCCTCGTCGCCGTTTTGCCTGTTCTGCCCGGTTTCCACAGCAGGTTCCACACCTGTGGAAAAGACGATCGGAGCAGGAACGTGACGAAGACGACCCCGAAGCGGAATGCCGACGAAGTGTGGGATGTCGACGAAGTGTGGGAACAGTGCGCAGCCGCCATTCGGTCCCAGGTCTCCGACATCGTCTACCAGATGACGTTCAACTCGATTCAGCCTTCCGGTGTCGAGAACGACGAGATCGTGCTCACCGTCCCGAGCTCGGTCATGAGGGACCGCATCGAGGGCCGCTACAAGGACATCATCGAGGAGACCATCGCCGAGGCCACCGACGACCACCTCCGCCCCCGCATCGAGGTCCGCCAGGCGGCAGAGCACGACGACGACCACCTCCACCGGTTGCCGATCGACCCCCTCCTCATCGGCCCGGCCACCGAGCAGGCGATCGTGACGACACCGATCGACAACCTGGACCTCTCGGACAACGGCCGCCAAGCCACTTCCCTCGAGGTCGATCCGCTCAAGGTGACCGCCGACACGCAACCGGTGCGGTTCACCTTCGACGACTTCGTCATCGGCACATCGAACCGGTTCGCCCACGCCGCTGCACTCGCCGTGGCCGGCGAGCCGGCGAAGCACTACAACCCCCTGTTCATCTACGGCTCCGCCGGCCTCGGCAAAACGCACCTCCTGCGTGCCGTCGCCACCTACGTGACCGACCAGTACCCGAACCTGCGGGTGAGGTACGTCTCGAGCGAGGAGTTCCTGAACCGCTTCATCGAGGCGATCCGGAACAGGACGCTGCCCGAGTTCAAGCAGCGCTACCGGGAGGTCGACGTCCTCCTCGTCGACGATGTCCAGTTCCTCGCCGGCAAGGATGGCCTCCAGGAGGAGTTCTTCCACACGTTCAACTCGATCCACCAAGCCGGCGGCCAGATCCTGCTCTCCAGCGACCGTCCACCCGACAAGATCAACACGCTCGAGGACCGGTTGCGGAGTCGCTTCAAGATGGGCCTCACCACCGACATCCAGCCTCCGGACTTCGAGACCCGACTTGCCATCCTGCGGAAGAAGGGCGAGGAGGCGACCAACCTCAACTTGCTGAGCGAGGAGGTCCTGGCCTTCATCGCCGAGAACATCACGAACAACATCCGGGAACTCGAGGGCGCCCTCACCAGGATCACGGCCTTCGCCAGCCTCAACCAGGTCACCGCGACCGAGGAACTGGCGCGCACCGTGCTCAGGGACGTCGTCACCTCGAACAAACCACGGACGATCACCCCCGAGGTCATCCTGCGCCACACCTCGGAGTTGTACGGGTTCCCGGTCGTGGATCTCATCGGTCCGAGTCGCCGGCGCCCGTTGGTCCAGGGCCGACAGATCGCCATGTACGTCTTCCGCGACCTCACCGACCTGAGCTTCCCCGCCATCGGCCGGGAATTCGGCGACCGCGACCACACGACCGTCATCCACGCCGTCGACAAGATCCGGTCGCTGATGCTCTCCCGCCAGGAGATCTACGACCAGGTGACGGACCTGATCGCCGCCATCAAGACCGGGGATTGACGTCGGACGACCTGTGGACGCCCACCCTGTTCTCCACAACCTCGAGCGTGGCTCGGGTCCGACCTGTGGATGCGCGTGGATAGCCGGTGGACGCTAAATATCACTCCCACCTGCGAGAATGCCACATTGTCCACAATCCACACGTCTACTCTCCCTACTACCTGATGAGATCCCGGCTGAGCTGAAGGTGAGTGCCCTGTGAAATTCCGTTGTGAGCGTGATGTCCTCGACCGGGCACTGTCGGTCGCCAGTCGTGCTGCTGCCACCCGAGGTGCCTTCCTGCAGGTACTCGGAGGCATCCACCTCCAACTGGAGGGCGATTCCCTGTCGGTGACGGGCAGCGACCGCAACCTGACAGTCCGGGTGACCTGTCAGGTGGGAGGCCAGGAGGACGGTGTGGCGGTCCTGCCTGCGAAGTTGGCCGCCGACATCGCACATGCCCTTGACAGCGGCCAGGTCGAGGTGACCGTCGGCGAGGATGAAGCCACCCTGAACTCGGGGCGTTCGAACTTCAGCCTCCGGACACTCGCCTCCGACGAGTTCCCTCGGTTCGAGCTACCGGTCGGCGACGAGGTGACCCTGTCCGCTTCGGGGGTGGCCGCCGCCCTCGACCAGGTCGTGGGAGCCGCCAGCGGCGACGACAGCCGTCCGATTCTCACCGGCGTCCTGCTCGCCGCCGAGGACGACGGCCTGAGGTTCGTTGCCACCGACTCTTACCGTCTCGCCATGCGCGACCTCCCCGGCACGAGCATCCTGAGTCGTGACCAGTCGGTGCTGGTTCCTTCCCGCGCACTCGAGGTCGTGAGCCGCCTCCTCGGTGACGTCGACGACCTCACCATCTGCCTGGGTGAACGCGAGGCGGTCTTCACGGTCGGCGACGTCCAGATCGTCACCAGCCTGATCGTGGGCGAGTACCCCAACTACCGGGGCCTGATCCCCGATGACCATCCGAACTCCCTGGTGGTCGAACGCGATGACATGCTCGACGCTCTCCGCCGCGTCCGACTCCTGGCGACCGACAACACGCCGGTCCGCCTGGAGATGACCAGCGACGGGCTCGAACTCATCGCCATTACGCAGGACATCGGCCAGGCCCACGAGACAGTCGACGCCACCTACGACGGTGACGACCTCACCGTGGCGTTCAACCCGGCCTATCTGATTGCGGGACTCGAGGTGTGCCCGGACGAAGAACTTCGCCTCGAGACCTGCGATGCGCTCAAGCCGGCGGTCATCCGCGGCGTGGAGGACTCGGACTTCCTCTATCTGCTGATGCCGGTTCGCGTCTCCTAGACCGGCTGGCTCGACTGGTGTCGGTCCGGCGGGTGTCGATTGTCGACTTCCGGAACCTGGTGAAGGTCGACCTCGAACTGGGTGATGGCCGGACCGCCGTGGTCGGCGACAACGGCCAGGGCAAGACGAACCTGATGGAGGCACTCGCCTGGCTGGCGACCGCCTCGTCATTTCGGGGCGTCCCCACCGAGGCACTCGTCCGCACGGGCGCCGAGCGTGCGATCCTGCGAGCCGAGGTCGAGAACGGTGACCGCACGACGCTGCTCGAGGTCGAACTCGCTGCCTCGGGACGCAACCGGATGCAGGTCAACCGGAACCGAGTGACCCGGGTACGCGATCTACTCGGCCACCTCGTCGCCACGGTCTTCGGACCGGATGACCTCGCCCTCGTCAAGGGGGCCCCCGCCGGGCGCCGCCGCTACCTGGACGACCTGCTGGTCGCCCTGCACCCCCGCCACCACGGCCTCGTCACCGACCTCGAGCGCATCCTGCGACAGCGCAACGCCCTCCTGCGCCAGGCGGGCGGGCGGATGACCCGGGAGATCGCGTCGACCCTCGACGTCTGGGACGACCAGTTGGATGGCGTCGGCGACGATTTGGGCCGTGCCCGTCGGGATCTGGTGGCGCTGATCCGGCCCGAGGTTGCCGACATCCTCGACACCCTGGGCGACGGCACGCGTGCCGCGACGCTGGACTACGAGTCGGACTGGCTCGACGCCGGACTGGGGTCGGCACTGGCAGCGGCCCGACCGGACGACATCCGGCGTGGCGTCACCACGGTGGGTCCCCACCGTGACGACCTGGGCATCAGGCTCGGTGGCCTACCGTCGCGCACGCATGCCTCGCAGGGCGAACAGCGGTCACTGGCGTTGGCCCTCCGACTCGGAGGCCACCGCATCCTCGGCGAACGCCTGGGCGTCGATCCCGTGATCTTCCTCGACGACGTGTTCTCCGAACTGGACCCGGGGCGAGCCGGCCGACTCGTGGGCCTGCTGCCGTCCACGCAGGTGCTCATCACCGCCGCCGGAACGCTCCCCCCAGGAATCCACGCAGACCGTGTGCTCCGGATCGAGGCGGGAAAGATCGTCGCGGACTCGGAGGCGGGGGAGTGACCCGCGCGGGCGGCGATGGAGGTCCGGTGCCGATCCGACGGACCCTCGAGCGCCTGATGTCGGGTATGGGGGCCCCCGAGATCGATGCCACCACCACCATCATCGAAGCCTGGCCGGACATCGTCGGACCCGAGCTCGCCAGTCGGATCGTGGCCGTGGCCGTCCGCGGCTCGGACCTTGTGGTCCGGGTCGAGGACCCAGCCTGGGCCAGCCAACTGGGCTGGCTCGAACAGCAGTTACTGGCCCGGGTCGAGGCGCTGGTCGGACCAGGGAGGATCACCTCCGTGAGCGCCCGGGTGGCCCCGCGGAACACGCCCTGAACCGACTCTGAAACGGACGGTCGCAGCCGTATTCGACCGGCAACCGGGGCTCCCGGAGGGCACGCCAGAGACGGCCGATCCGGGAGTCCGACTGGTAGACTTGGCGGGTCGTGAACATGCTCTCTGACCTGCGGTTTTTCAACGCCAGACACTCCGCAACGGCGGGCCTTCCCTCCCGTCGGACTCCCGGGCCTGCGCACCCGGTGGACCCCCTTCGATGAGGAGTGCCGAGACCTCCTACAGCGCCGCCGACATCACCGTCCTCGAGGGCCTGGAGGCCGTTCGGAAGCGGCCCGGCATGTACATCGGGTCCACCGGCCCGACCGGCCTGCACCACCTCGTCTGGGAGGTCGTCGACAACAGTGTCGACGAGGCCATGGCCGGCCACTGTTCGATCATCCGGGTCCGACTCCTGGCCGACGGGGGGTGCGAGGTGAGCGACGACGGCCGGGGCATTCCCGTCGACCGGCACCCCCAGTTCGAGGAGTTGACGGCCGCCGAGGTCGTCCTCACGGTCCTCCACGCCGGCGCCAAGTTCGGCGGCGAGGGCTACAAGATCTCGGGTGGCCTCCATGGAGTCGGCGTGTCGGTCGTCAACGCCCTCTCCTCGCGGGTCGAGGTCGAGATCGACCGCGAGGGTTACCGCCACTACATGGACTTCGTCGACGGCGGGTTGCTCCGGACCCGGCTGATCGAGACCGGACCGTCGCCCGAGGGTCGAACCGGCACCACCGTCCGGTTCTGGCCCGACACGGCGATCTTCGACGAGGTCACCTTCCGGCTCCAGACCCTCGTCGAGCGGTTCCAGATGATGGCGTTCCTCAACAGGGGCCTCGAGATCCAGGTCCGCGACGAGCGGGGCGACGAACCCAACGAGCAGTCGTTCTGCTACGAGGGCGGAATCCGCGACTTCGTCGCCCACGTCAACGCCTCGAAGGAGTCGCTGTTCTCGATCGTGGGCTACTACGAACAGCAGGAGGACGACGAGGAGGTCGAGGTCGCCTTCCAGTGGAACACCGGGTTCAACGTCGACGGCCTCCACTCCTTCGCAAACGGCATCAACACCGTCGAGGGCGGCATGCACGAGGAGGGCTTCCGCAGCGCCCTCACCGCCTCCCTCAACCGCTATGCCCGCAGCAAGGGCCTGCTCAGGAACGGCGCCGACAACCTCCAGGGCGAGGACATCCGCGAGGGCCTCACGGCCATTCTCAGCGTGCGCATGGTCGACCCCCAGTTCGAGGGTCAGACCAAGTCAAAGTTGGGCAACGTCTCGATGCGGTCCCTCGTCCAGCGAGCCACCAACGACGGCCTCGGCCACTGGCTCGAGGAACATCCCTCCGAGGCCAGGCGCATCACCCAGAAGGCGCTCAACGCGCAGCGGGCGCGCATCGCCGCCCAGGACGCCCGCCGCTCCGCCCGCCGCAAGTCGGCGCTCGATGGGGCCGGGATGCCCGACAAGCTCAAGGACTGTGCCTCACGCGATCCCCGCGAGTGTGAGCTCTTCATCGTCGAGGGTGACTCCGCCGGTGGCTCGGCCGTCCAGGCCCGCGACCCGCGCACCATGGCGATCCTCCCGATCCGGGGCAAGATCCTCAACGTCGAACGGGCGCGGCCCGACCGGATGCTCGACAACACCGAGATCCAGACGCTGATCCAGGCCATCGGCGGCGGCTACGGCAACGAGTTCGACCTCGACCGCATCCGCTACTACAAGGTGATCCTGCTCTGCGACGCCGACGTGGACGGCAGCCACATCCGCACCCTGCTGCTGACGTTCTTCTACCGGCAGATGGAGGCGCTCGTCGTCGGTGGCCACGTCTACATCGCCCAGCCGCCGCTCTACTCCACGATCGTCGGGCGCGAGAAGGTCTACCTCAAGGACGACCACGCCAAGGAGGCGTTCGTCGCCGAGAACCCGGGCCACAGGAACGAGTTCCAGCGCCTCAAGGGCCTCGGCGAGATGGACTTCGACGAACTCCGGGAGACCACCATGAACCCGGCCAGCCGCAGCCTGTTGCAGGTAGCGGTCGAGGCCACGACGATCGCTGACGAGATGTTCTCCACGTTGATGGGCAGCGACGTCGAGAGTCGGAAGCGGTTCATCCGGACCAATGCCCACGATGTCCGCTTCCTCGACATCTGACCCGGCAGATCGACGACCGCACCGCATGACCGACACCACGGAGACGCCGCCCGAGGAACACTCCGGAGGATCGATCGAACCGATCGAGATCCAGGAGGAGATGGAGCAGTCCTTCCTGGACTACGCCATGTCCGTCATCGTGGCCCGGGCCCTGCCCGACGCCCGCGACGGCCTCAAGCCCGTCCATCGCCGGATCCTCTGGGGCATGTACGACCTCGGGGCCCGCCCCGACCGGCCCACCATGAAGTGCGCACGGGTGACCGGCGAGGTCATGGGCAAGTACCACCCGCACGGGGACCAGGCCATCTACGACGCCCTGGTGCGCATGGCCCAGGACTTCAGCCTGCGGCATCCCCTGGTGCACCCGAAGGGCAACTTCGGCTACTCGCCCGACGACTCGCCTGCCGCCGCCCGCTACACCGAGTGTCGACTCGACCCGATCGCCCTCGCCCTCCTCGACGGCATCGACGAGGAGACCGTCGACTTCGTTGACAACTACTCGGGTGAGTTCACCGAACCCGAACTCCTCCCGGCCCGGTTCCCCAACCTCCTCGTCAACGGCAGCCAGGGCATAGCGGTCGGCATGGCCACCAACATCCCCACCCACAACCTGGGCGAGGTGATCGACGCCACCCTGCACCTCGTCGACCACCCGGAGGCCACGGTCCACGACCTGATGGAGCACCTCCCGGGGCCCGACTTCCCGACCGGGGCGCTGATCCTCGGACGATCCGGCATCGCCGACGCCTACCGCGAAGGCCGCGGCACGATTCGCATGCGAGCCCGCACCGACATCGAGGAGGGGCCGCGCAACAGCCGCATCATCGTGTCGGAACTGCCCTACCAGGCCAGCCCCAACCAGATCATGGCCAAGATCCGCGATCTCGTGGACAGTCGCGAGATCGAGGGCATCGCCGACGTGAATGACGAGTCGGCACAGGGCATGACCCGCATCGTCATCACCCTCAAACGGAACGCACCGGCACTCGTCATCCTGAACAACCTCTTCAAGCGGACGCCGTTGCAGACGACGTTATCGGTCAACGCCGTGGCGCTGGTCGACGGCATCCCCCGCACGCTGAACCTGCGCGAACTGCTCGACGCCTACGTGTCCCATCAGGTCGACGTGCTGCGACGACGCAGCGAGTACCGCCTCGAGAAGGCCAGGGCCGAGGCCCACATCACCGAGGGCCTCCTCGCAGCACTGGGTTCGATCGACGACGTGATTGCCCTCATCCGCGGTTCGACCGACAGGGCCGGCGCCCGGGAGGGCCTCATGGCCGAGCTCCACGGGTTCTCGGAGGTCCAGGCCAACCACATCCTCGACATGCAGTTGGTGCGCCTCACCCGCCTCGGTCGCTCCAACCTCGAGGAGCGGCTCGCACAGCTGGTCGCAGACATCACCGAGCTCGAGACCATCCTCGCCGACGAGGAGCGAATCCGCGGCGTGCTCAAGGACGAGCTGTCCGAGTTGCGCAACCGGTTCGCCACGCCGCGGCGCAGCGAGTTCGTCTACGACCCCGGCGACCTCGACATCGAGGACCTGATCGACGACGAGGAACTCGTCTTCACGATGAGCACGGCGGGCTACGTGAAGACCACGGCGGTCTCCGAGTTCCGCATCCAGGGCCGCGGGGGTCGCGGTGTCGCCGGCACCCGCCTCAGGGACGAGGACGCCGTTGCCCACCTGATCCACACCTCGGCCCACTCATACCTGCTGTTGTTTTCGAACCGCGGGCGCGTCTACCGGCTCAAAGCCCACGAGGTGCCGATGGCCGGTCGCACGGCGAGGGGAACGGCGGTCGTCAACCTGCTCCCCCTCCAGCCCGACGAGCGGATCCAGGCGGTCATCGACACCCGCGACTACGAGACCCACCGGTTCCTCTTCTTCGCCACCCGCTGCGGACGGGTCAAGAAGACCAGGTTCACCGCCTACGACTCCTCGCTGCGGGCCGGCCTGATCGCCATCAAGCTCAAAGACGGCGACGAAGTCGTCGAGGTCGTCCCCACCAACGGCGACGACCAACTCCTCCTGATCTCCCGTTCCGGACAGACGCTGCGCTTCTCCGAGAGGGACGTCCGGCCGATGGGCCGGGACGCCGCCGGTGTGATCGGCATGAGGTTCCGGGACGGTGACGAACTCGCCTCCTGTGCGGTGGCCCGACCGGGGTGCACCGTGCTTCACCTCAGCTCCGAGGGATTCGGCAAGCGCACGCTGCTCGACGAGTTCCCGACCAGAGGACGTGCCGGGCTCGGCGTGCGAGGTATACGCACCACCGACGACCGGGGCTCCGTGGCCGGTGCGGTCGTCGTGTCCGACGAGGACCAGGTGTTCATCGTGAGCACCGGGGGCGTGATCATCCGGGTGCCGGTCGCCGAGATCTCCATCCAGGGTCGGACCGCCACCGGCGTGCGGGTCATGTCGCCGGACGAGGGCCAGCAGGTCGCGGCCGTGACGCATGCTCCTGCCGAGTCGGCCGTGGAGGAGGCGGACTCCGGCGACTGACAGCGGAGCGTTGGTCGGCCCTCCGCTTCCCCCACAGGCCCCGACCACCGGCTGACGCCGGTCGGAGGAACCCGTGGGAAACCATCCACTTCGAGACCGTGACGACCGGGGACAGATCCTTCCGTTCACGACGCTATTGCTCGTCCTGGCCGCCGGACTCGCCGTCCTGATCGTCGAACTCGGCCGGGTCGCCGTGGATCGGGCGCAGGCCCGGACCGCCGCAGACGCAGCGGCCCTGGCCGCCGCCTCTTCCCCGGAACGCGCCAGGACCCAGGCCGTGCGCCTCGCAGGGGCAAACGGCGCCAGGGTCGTATCGTTCGACGAACTTCCGGGTGAGGTCGTCGTCGAGGTCCGCGTGGGCCGGGCACGTGCCACGGCCCGTGCCCAGACGATCTGGACCTGGTCACCGTGAGTGCCGGGATCACCGGGAGCCGGAGGCGACCGGTCCACCCCGGCCGACCAGCCCTAGACTCCCGACCGTGAACGACCCGGACCAGGCGGACGGTCAATCGACGCCGGACGACCCGGGGGCCGACCTTCTGCCCCCCGACGAACCGACCGGGCAGGCACCGGTCTCGTCGGCGAGCCTCTCCCCGGGTGCGAGATCGGCAGGCGACGAACCTTCCGACGCGATCGCCGGGACGACCACGCCTGCGCTGGCCGGCCCCGCCACCACCGGAGTCCGGCTCGAACGCCTCTTCGACGGGTTGCCCGACGACGAGTCCTCGGTACCGGCGACTCCCTCGCCGCCCCCGTCGGCCGCGACATCCGCCACGCCCACCGATCAGGGGGCCCGACGGGGCCCGTCGGTGCCACGGTTCTCACCGCGGGGGAGGAGTTGGACCTCCGAGGAGCGCACGCCGAGGGAGCCGCGACGCGGTTTTCGGGTTCGTCGGGTCCGACGGCTCATCCGCCACGTCGAGCCCTGGTCGGTGCTCAAGATCGGCCTGGTCTTCTACCTCTGCGTGTGGGGCATGGCCATCATCGCCTCCCAGGCCCTGTGGCGGACCGCTGAGACCGCCGGTGTCATCGAGAAGGTCGAGAAGTTCATCGAGGAGCTCTTCGCCCTCGAGACGTTCGCCTTCGACTCCGACAAGATCTTCCGCCTGTATATTCTGGCCGGCCTCGTCCTCGTCATCGGCGGCACGGCGCTCACCGTGGTGCTCGTCGTCCTGTTCAACCTGATCAGCGACCTCATGGGCGGCATCAGGTTCACGATGATCGAGGAGGAGACCGCCGTTCGCCGTCGTCGGCTGCGCGTTGGCGAGAACATCGTTCCCTCCGACAAGGTGGGTCGTCGGGGACGATCCGATTCGGGAGCCAGAGGCCGGGACGGCGGGTAGGCGCCGAACAGTGGTCCCGCTACCGTTCCCGGACCGGGGGCTATAGCTCAGTCGGTTAGAGCGCACCCCTGATAAGGGTGAGGTCGCTGGTTCGATTCCAGCTAGCCCCACACTCCCGTCGCCCCGTTCGATCCCTAGGATCCAACTGTGATGATCGACCGCGACATCCCCGTGGAGGCAGGTGCGAGGGCCCGCACCCCCAGGGTCCACACCCCGACGGGACGGGGGCGACCATGGAGATGATCAGGCGGGCGCTCGCAGCGCTCTCGGTCACGGCGGCGGTGGCGGCGGCGCTGCGGGCGGCCGGCGGCGTGCCCGTCGAGCGCCAATCGGGCGGCTGGAGGCCGCTCGAGGGGCAGGACCTGACATGAACCGTGTCGCCATCCTCGGTGCAGGGGCGGTCGGAACGAGGGTCGCCCGGCACCTGCTGGCCGACGGGTCGGCCGGTTCACCGGCCGCCGTCGACCGGGTCATGCTGCGCGACGTCGATCCCGAGCGCCTGACCGGTGCCCTGGCAGTTCTCGACGGTGCGGACTCGGAAGGCCGCGTCGAGGTCGAGCATGCCCCGTTCCCCGAGGAATTCGACGCCGACGTCGTCGTGGTCGCCACGCCACGCGGGACCCAGTTGGCGGCGGTGAAGTCGGCCCTCTCGGGCGGCGTGCCGGTCGTCCTGAGCGGCGACGGCCTGGCGGAGACCGTCTCCGTCGTGCGACTGGCCGACGAGGCCGGCGAACGGGGGGTTCCGGTGGTGCTCGGTGCCGGGTTCGCCCCCGGCCTGTCCTGTGTGTTGGCCGCACATGCCTGTTCCTGGTTCGACCAGGTCGACGAGATCCATGTCGCCAAGGCGGGGGCGGGCGGTCCTGCATGTGCCCTCGTCCACCACCGCGCGCTGAGCCGCCTGTCGTACGACTGGCGGGGCGACGTCTGGAGGCGACGACCGGGTGGTTCGGGACGCGAGCTCTGCTGGTTTCCCGAGCCCGTGGGGCCCATGGACTGCTACCGGGCGGCGCTGCCGGATCCCGTGCTCCTGCACCATGCCTTTCCCGAGGTGGGGCGGATCACGGCACGTATGGCGGCGACCCGCATCGATCGCCTGACAGCGCCACTTCCGATGTTGAGCCCGACGCATGTCGAAGGGGGGGTGGGGGCGGTACGGGTCGAGGTCCGTGGCCGACGGGGCACCACCCAGGACGTCTGCGTCCTGGGGGTCGCCGAACGTCCCGCGGTGGCGGCCGCCGCGGTGGCCGCCACGACCGTTGAATGGGTCCTGGCCGATCGCCTCCGGGTCCGGGGGATGGCGAGCCTCGCCGAGATGGTGGAACCGGTGTCCTTCCTCTCGGACGTGGGCGACCGGGGCCTGGTGGCGGAGATCTTTGAAGGCGAGCATGCGGTGGTCTGACGCGGGCAGGCGTGCTGTGACCGGACTCGTGGCGGTGATCATCCTGTCGTCGGTGGTGGGTTGCGGAGGCGACGAGGGATCCGGTGGGGTTGCGGCCGTCCCCGACGGCGTCGAGAACCTCACGATCACGAGCCGGGAACACACCGACGCCGACGTCGACTATCCGACGATCCCGCCTGCGGGTGGCGACCACCTCGGCATCTGGCACAACTGCGGCCTCTACACGGTGGAGTTGTACGACGAGGCGGCGGTTCACAGCCTCGAGCACGGCGCCGTCTGGATCACCTACCGGCCGGACATCGGGGTCTCAGGGATCGTGTCGTTGAACGAGATCCTCAGCGGCGAGGACAAGGTGCTGCTGTCGCCCCACCCGGATCAGACGGCCGGGGTCGTCGCCACCGCCTGGGCGCGGCGCCTGGAACTCGAGGGGCCCGATGATCCCCGGCTGATGGCGTTCGTGGAGGCCTTCCGGGACGGCGACGCGGCGCCCGAGCCGGGCGTCTCCTGTTCGCGGGGGGTCGGTGAGCCTCCGGCGGATCCCCTTGCCGGCCTGGCCCCGAGGCCCTGAGCCGGGGGGCGAACGCCGGCGTCAGCCGGCGAGGATCCCGAGGATCTCGTCGTGGAGTGCCACGTTGGCCGCCAGGGCGGTGCCTCCGTCGGCGGTCACCGCTCCGGTGAAGTCGCTGAAGGCGCCGCCGGCCTCGGGCAGGATCGTGAGGAACGGGGCCACGTCCCATCGGTTCACGATCGGATCGACCATGGCGTCGGCCCGTCCGGTGGCGACGAGGACGTAGCCGTAGGCGTCGCCCCAGGTTCGGATCACGGTTCCGGGCTCGACGAAGGCCTGCAAATTGGCGGCGGACGGCCAGTAGTCGACGCCGCTGGTGACGATGCATGCGCCCGGGATGCCGGACTGGGCCGATACCCGTGCCGGTTCGCCGTCGACGAAGCAACCCCGTCCCCGTCCGGCCCAGACGCATTCGTCGAGGCCGGGGATGTTGACCACCCCGACCGCCGGGCCGTGCTCGTCCTCGAACGCCACCAGGTTCCCGTACAGGGGGACTCCGTGGATGAACGACTGTGTACCGTCGATCGGGTCGAGGATCCAGGTGCGACCCGACCGTCCGGCGGTGTCCGGCTCCTCTTCCCCGACGACGGCATCGTCGGGGAAGGCTGCGGCGATCCGATCGCGGAGCAGGCGCTCGGCGGAGCGGTCGGCGATGGTGACCGGGGTGCCGTCCAACTTGCCCTCCACGTCGAGGTTGGACTGCCGGAACCATCCGAGGGTGAGTTCGCCGGCCTCTCGGGCGATGTCGACGGCGAACCGGACGAGGGCGTCGTCCACGGGGGGAGCGTCGTGCATGGCGGCGAGCCTACGGTGCGACGCCCGGCGTGGATGTCCGGGTCGAACGTCCAATTCGAGCCCCCGATTCGAACACATTGCGTGGCCGCAGACGCGCCCGCCGTGTTGGAGCCTACGATGGGGCGTCCCACGGGCGCAGGGTGCGTCCAGGGGGCGGAACGGATGCCGTGGATTTGAGGAAGACGCTCGGGGCGCTGGCCGTCGGCACGGTGCTGTCGCTCGTCCTGCTGGTCGGCGTTGCCGCCGGACCTGCAGCCGCCGACCCCGTCGGATCCGCCTACGACGAGGCCGACCTGCCCGACCTGTTCTGGGCCGCCGACTATCTGGACCTCGAGGGGCCCGAGGGACTCCAGCAGACCGGCGTCGCCGTCATCAACTTCGTCCTCAGGATCTCGGGGCTGACCGACCCGGAGTGCTACCTCGGGTACGGCGCATGGATCGATCCGTACGGCACCCGCCGTTACGAGTCGCAGTGGGTCGGCGAGGACCTGGCGATGCTCGACTGGGTGGCCGACCACTACTGCATCAGCCGCGAGCAGTCACAGGTCTTCGGGGCGGCGCTGCTCAGCTTCCTCGCCGGCCTCGATGCCGGCGCCAAGGGAATCGAGATCGTGCACCCTGCCGTGCCCGAGGCGGACGCCGTGGTCCCCGTGGCCTTCAGCGGCGCGGGTACGCAGACGGTCCTGCTGACCTCCGGCCTGCCGTCGGACTACCAGATCGTGTCCTTCACACACGCCGGGACAGGGTCGTTCCGGGTCGCCTCCCTCGACGTGGCCGGCAACGAGCTCGAGGTGCTCGTCGTGCGGGAGGGCTCCTTCCGGGGGCGCGTCGTTGCCGACGATCCGGAGTCGTATGCGGCGCTCGCGGTGGTGGCCGACGGGGAGTGGTCGGCGTCCTTTCTGCCGACGACGTCGGCGACGCCGTTCGGCTCGGGCCTCACGGCAGGGGGGATGCAGGACGACGTGCTACTCCTGCCGGTTTCGGTGTTTGACGACGCCGGCCTGGTCACGGCACGACACGATGGAGCGGCCAACTTCATCGTCTGGGAATACGGACCCGACGGTCGGGCCCTGGCGTTGCCGATCAACGAGATCGGGGCATTCTCGGGACAGGCGAACCTGGCGACCGGAACCCGGTTCCTCGAGGTCGCCGCCGCCGGCGAGTGGGTGATGGCCGTAGGGGCCAGCCTCCCGCCCCGTCGGGTGGGTGTCCCCGGTGTGACGCGGGGCGACGGACGCCTGGAGATCACCTGGTCGACGCCCGGCGACGGCGGGTCGCCGATCACGGGCTTCGACGTGTGGGTCAAGCCGGCGACCGTCGACGACCTGGTCGAGAACTGGACCCGGGTCGAGGTGCCGGCGGATGCGACGACCCATACGGCGACGGACCTGGTCAACGGCACCACGTACCACGTCGTCGTCCGGGCACGCAACGGCGCCGGGGCCGCCCCCTGGTCGGAGACCGTGGCCATGGCTCCGCTGTCGGCCAGCACGCCGGATGCCGTCTCGGCCCTCATGGCCAGTGCCGGCGACCGCCAGGTCCAGCTCGCATGGTCGGCACCGGCGTCTGGAACCGACGGCGTCACCTACCGGGTCATCTGGTACGACGAGGCCGCTGGTGGTAGCGCCGAGACGCAGTCCCGATCCGGTTCAACCCGTGTGGACCGTGGGGAGAGTTCGGTCGCCGCTCGGGGCCTCATGATCTCCCCTCCGGCGTCGGTGCGCCTGCCGTCCATCGT
>JARQPW010000015.1 GCA_029577135.1 Acidimicrobiales bacterium | reverse complement strand
CCGGCCGAGTTGTAGCCCTCGGCCAGGCGGCGGTTGTCGTAGGCGTACCCGATGCTGAGCACCCCGTCCCGGTCCGAGATCGCCCGGTCGGCCCACCAGCGGAGGTGGCGCAGCGACATTCCTTTCGTCCGGCCCCAGGGCAGTGCCTCGAGATCAGCGGCTGCGAATGCCCCCCAGAGGCTGCCCTGCGCGAACCGGTAGGTCTGGCTGCGGCCGTAGGGGAAGGCGGCGCCGTCGGGGGCGAACCAGTGCTCGAAGTCCGGTGCGAACGCAGCCGCCCGCTCGACGTAGCGGGCGGCCGCCTCCCGGTCGCCGAGCCCCGATGCCGCAACCATGAGCCCGTAGGCATGGAAGGCGAAGGGGAGGTACCAGTCGACGTTGCCCAGTGCCCCGTCCCGGTACCAGCCGTCCCCCAGGTGGTAGTCCTCGATCTTCTCCAGCGACCGCTGCGCAGCCGCCGGGTCGCCGGGTGCGCCGACCCGCTCCCGGCCGAGGTGCACCAGCAGTCGGAAGAACTGCCAGTTGTTGGGCGCCGGTTCGAACCGGTCGATGCCGTCCAGCCAGGCGAGGACCCGCTCCCTGGCCGGCTCGGGAAGCGGCTCCCAGTAGTGCTCCGGGACGGTCGCCATGGCGTACCCGATCGCCGCCATCTCGACCATGCGCTGGTCGGGCCCCGTCTCGCAGGCACCCCAGTACTCGGGGTGGTCCGGATCGGTGCCGTTGGCGAGGCCCTCGCACCAGCGGTCCCAGTGGTCGAACTCGCCGCCGCCGGCAACGAGCGGCACGATGCCATAGAGCGGACGGGCGTAGCCCTCGAGTTCGGCGACCCGTTGTGGGAACAACGCCGCCCCGCTGCCGAGTCGCATGCGGGCGCTTCCAGGGCTCATGTGGAGGAGCAGCGGCTCGACCAGGTCGCGCACGGCCCGTTGGACGTCGACCCGGGTGGCCAGCGGGTTGCCGGCCATCGGGTTGGCCCGGGGATCAGGCACGACCCGCCTCGTCGATCCAGGCTCGGAGGGTGGAGGCCTCGCCGACGAGGCACGCCGGGTCGTCGCCGGGGACGTACTCGAGGAACGCCCAGCGTTCATGGCTCCATTGTCCCGTGCCGTCGGCGGCGAGCACCGGTCGCCAGAGGTCCACACCGTCGGCGAGCGGTCGTCGGTCGACGAACCCGGCGGGCCCCCAGGCGAACACGTGGAGGTGCGACAGGTGTCCGGCGACCGCGGCGTGCTCGTCGAGGGCATCGGTGTGTGAGAGGCCCGGGTCGGGCTGCCAGTACGTGAACAGGTTCGGCCGGTCGGCCTCGGCGAGCAGCGCCAGCGTCGAGGCGGCGGTCCCGGTGCGGGTGCCGGGGTGGAACTCGAGCGAGACGGTGAGTCCGCGGTCGGCAGCCTGGTCGGCGATGTCCGCCACGTCGGCCGCACCGGCCTCGTCGGGTGCCCAGACCCGCAGGTTCGTGGCGCCCAGTTCGACCGCGGTCGTACAGGCGGCGTCGACTTCGGTGACCGAAGCACGGCCGGCGAACAGGTAGGTGCCGTAGGAAGGGCAGGCGAGGCCCGCGTCGGCACAGCGGCCCGCCACCGACCCGGCATCCGTGCCCGGCGGAACGTGCCGGTCGGCGCCCCACTCGATCCCTGCCAGCCCGGCTTCGGCCGCCAGCGCCACGACGTCGTCCACCGCAAGGTCGCGGAACGTGATCGAGCAGAGACCGGGCCGGATCGTCATGCGATCCGGCCCAGGTCTTTCCGCGTGACCGGGTGGAGGGGTGGCTGTCCCGTCACGAAGCGTTCGACCTCGGTCACCGCCAGTTCCCCGAGCCGTCCGACCTCGTTGCCGAGTGACCCGGCGATGTGCGGGGTGAGCACGACGTTGGGCAGGTCGTAGAGCGGCGACTCGGCGGGCAGCGGCTCGGGGTCCGGGGTGTCGATGAAGGCGTTGAGGCGTCCCGACACGAGCTCGGCCTCCAGCGCGGCCGTGTCCACGAGGCTTCCGCGTGCGGTGTTTAGCAGCCAGGCGCCATCGCGCATCCGGGCCAGTGCCGCGGCATCGAGCATGTGGTGGGTCGATGGCAGGGCGGGGGCGTGGACCGAGACGATGTCGGAGGTCGCCAGCAGTTCGTCGAACCCGAGGGCGACCACCCGGAGGGCCGACGCCCCGGCGTCGTCGAGGTACGGGTCGGAGACCACCACCTCCACATCGAGGGTGCGGAGTCGTTCGACCACGAGGCGACCGATCGTCGAAGCGCCGATGATCCCGATCCGGAGTCCCCGGTTGCCGACCGAGGCGTGGTCGACGACGCTCGTCGTGCCGCGGGCCTGGCGGTGCCGGTCCCGGATGCCGAACACGTCCTTGCCGAGCATCACGATGGCAGCGAACGTGAACTCGGCGGCCGGGACGGCGTTGGCCGCTGCCGCCGACGTGACCGTGACGTCCCGGTCCCAGAGGGCGTCCGTGACGAGGCCCTTCACCGTGCCGGCAGCGTGGGTCACCAGTTGGAGAGAAGGGAGTCTGTCGAGTGCGTCAGCGTCGAGCGGCGGGCATCCCCAGCCGGTCACGAGCACCTCGACGCCCCCGAGCCCGTCGAGGCCCTCAAGGTCGACCACGGCGACGTCGGAGGCCAGTTCGACGACGTGATCGAGACGGCTCCGTGCCACCGGATCGAAGAGTTGGTCCTCCAGGCCGGGGTACATGACGAGCAATGCAGACGTGGGCATCACCTCCATCATCCCGCGTGGCGCCGGTGCGGACGCTGCCCGGCGGGCAGCGCTTCGATCCCGGGTGGAGGAAGCGATTGTGTCCGGGTCCCGCACGGTCCATGATCTGGCGATGCCACGGGACTCGACGGCGGCCCCGGATCGCCGACGCGGCGGGCGGGCCGCACGCGTGGCGAAGAATGAGCAGGCGGTGGAGGCTGCCGTCCAACCCCGCCGTCGGATCCCCACCTACGAACTCGTCGACGAGGATGGCCTCGACGACCTCGAACGACACGCCGACTGGATCCTCGAGGAGGTCGGCGTCGAGTTCCGCGGCGACGACGAGGCCCTCGATCTCTTCCGGAGCGCCGGAGCGGGCGTGGATGGCGAAAGCGTGCTCTTCGAACCCGGCCTGGCCCGCCACCTGTGCTCGACGGCACCGTCCGAGTTCCGGATGCACGGACGCGATCCCCGCCACACCGTCACCATCGGTGGCGACCACGTCGTGTTCTCGCCGGCCTACGGACCACCGTTCGTCACCGACCTCGACCGTGGGCGCCGCTACGCCTCCCTCGAGGACTTCGAGAACTTCGTCAAGCTCACCTACGCCACGCCGTGGCTCCACCACTCCGGCGGAACGATCTGCGAGCCCGTCGACGTCCCGGTCAACAAGCGGCACCTCGACATGGTCTACGCCCACCTCCGCTGGTCGACGAAGCCGCTCATGGGGTCGGTGACCTCGCCCGATCGGGCGGAGGACTCGATCGAGATGGCCCGCCTCGTCTTCGGCAGCGAGTTCCTCGAACACAACTGCGTCATCCAGGGGAACATCAACGTCAACTCGCCGCTGGTGTTCGACGACGTCATGTCCGGCACCCTCAAGGCATACGCCCGGGCCAACCAGGGGTGCGTGATCTCGCCGTTCATCATCGGCGGTGCCATGGGCCCCGTCACCCAGCCGGCCCTGCTCGCCCAGGCCCATGCCGAGGCCATGGTCGGCATCGCACTCAGCCAACTGGTCCGGCCCGGTTCGCCGATGGTCTACGGCAACTTCCTCACGACCATGGACCTCAGGAGTGGAGCCCCCACGTTCGGAACGCCCGAGGCCGTGCTGGCCACCTACGCGATCGGCCAACTCTGTCGACGGTTGGGCCTGCCCCTGCGCTGCGGCGGCCACTACACCGCGTCGAAGACGGCCGACGCCCAGGCCATGCAGGAGTCCTCCGACGCCATGGGTGCCGCCCTGCTGGCCGGCGCCAACTTCGTCCACCAGGCAGCCGGCTGGCTCGAGGGCGGCCTCACCATCGGCTACGAGAAGTTCATGATGGACGCCGACCACCTCGGCATGCTGCACCGGACGATGCGGGGACTCGACATCGATGGGAACGGACTCGCGGCCGAGGCCTACCGGGAGGCCGGTCCGGGCATCACCTTCCTCGGCACCGCCCACACCCTGGCCAACTTCGAGACTGCCAACCACCCCTCGATGCTCCCCGACACCAGCTCGTTCGAGCAGTGGACCGAGGACGGCGGCCTCGACATGCAGCAACGTGCCAACGCCCGGTGGAAGCAGGTGCTCGCCGACTACGAACCACCCGCCATCGATCCATCCGTCGACGATGGCCTACGGTCCTTCGTGGCCGAGAAGAAGGCGTCCATGGACGACGCCTGGTACTGACCCCTTCGGACGTCACCCGGCCGGGACTAGGGTCCCGCCGATGACGGACGGGGTACGCACGAGCCACCTCCTCGGCCGACCTTCCCCCTGGGAGAGCGCTCCATGACCCGTACCGTCTACCTGAACGGCGAGTTCGTCCCCGAGGATGAGGCCCGCATCCCGATCATGGACCGGGGCCTGCTCTTCGCCGACGCCATCTATGAGGGAATGGGCGTGCTCGACGGCGGCATCGTCGACGTTCTCAGGCACCTGGCCCGCCTTCGCCGGTCCCTTGCAGAGGTCGGGATTCCCGAACCGCACACCGAGGAGGAGCTCCTCGGGATCCTCATGGAACTGGTGCGACGCAACGACGTCGACGAGGGCTTCCTGTACCTCCACGTGACACGCGGGGTCGCCGAGCGCAACTACGTGCCGGCTGCGGGGCTCATCCCGACGGTGTTCGGCTTCACCCAGCCACTGTGCGGAGCCCCGGCGGACGCCGAGCCAGCGGGGCTGACGATGAGTTCGCAGCCCGACCTGCGCTGGGCCCGACGGGACATCAAGACCACGAACCTTCTCGGCCAGGTACTCGCCAACTGGGGTGCCTCCGAGGCCGGCGCCGATGAGGCACTGCTGGTGGCGCCTGACGGCACCGTCACCGAGGGCGGGTCCGTGAGCTTCTTCCCGGTTGTCGACCGGACGGTGCTCGTACGCCCGCTCTCGCAGGACATCCTCCCGGGTGTCACCCGCAGCACCCTGCTGGAGGTCCTCGAGGCCGAGGGCATCCCGATCGACGAGTGCACCTACACGCTCGGCGAGGTGCTCGCCGCTGACGAGGCGATGATCACAGGCGCCTCCAGCTACGTCGACCCGATCGTGGCCATCGACGGACAGGCCATCGGCACCGGCTTGCCGGGCAACCTCACGCTGCATCTGCGCTCCACCTACCTCGCCCTCGTCCGCTCGCGCCTCCGCTCGGACTGAGGTGGGTTCCATGGTCGTCGACGCGACCCTTGCGGACGTGCTTTCATGAAAGGCATGGAGAGCCTCCGCATCCGCAAGGTCCAGTTGTCCCTCGAGCGTGTCCACCACGCCGGCGGGCCGGTCCTCGACGAGCCCCTGCGCCGGGGTTCCATCGCCGCCGTGCTGGCCAATCCGTTCGCCGGTCGGCACGAGCCGGACCTGAGCGGGTTCATGGAATCGCTGGTTCCGCTCGGCGTGTCGATGGCCGAGGAGTTGCGGGACGCGCTCACCGCCGACGGCGGACGGATCGAGGGCTACGGCAAGGGCGCCATCGTCGGTGTGAACGGCGAACTCGAGTTGGCTGCCGTCTGGCATGCGCCCGGCGGGGCGGGCCTGCGTGCGGCGCTGGGCGACCCGAAGGCCATGGTGCCTGCGGCCAAGAAGGTCGGCGTGTTGGGGTGCCAACTGGACCTGCCGCTGGTGTACCTGTACGCCAGCTACCTGCGCAGCCACTACGACGTGGAGCCGGTGGTGGTGCCCGACGGGCCCCGGCCCGACGAGGTGGTGTACGCGCTCGGCATGTCGACGGGCCCGCGGCCCCACCATCGCATCGGCGGCTTCACCATCGACGAGGTCGAAGGCGACGACGGCCTTCGGTAGCCGTCAGGTTCGGGTGCCGGCGGCGGTCAACACCGGGTGGCGGAGGCAGCCGCCGCCCTCGAGCACCCAGATGCAGCCGTCGGCGGCGTCGCTCAGTGGACGGGACAGGTGGCTGGCGCGTCCGACGACCACGTGGACGGTGAGGCCGGCGTCGCGAAAGTCGTGGGCCAGTTCGGTGAAGATCCGGTCGCCCGAGCCGATGACCACGTCGTGGAACCGGTGGTCGAGGTCGACGAGGGTGAGGAACGACTCGCCGTCGTCGAGCAGTTTCTTGTCGGCGCCGTCCGGACCGTGGGCCAGACGGACCGCGAAGGGCCGCCAGTCCTGGCGCATCCGATACGACCGCCTGTGGGAGGTGCAGGCGCGGAGTCGGGGAGCGTGGTTGCCGGCGACGAAGCCCAGGTCGACCTCCGGATCGATGAGGTGGTCGTAGAGGGCGCGGATCTCGTCGACGCGGGCGAGGTCGGCGCCCGGGCCACCGTGGAGGTTGTCGAGGTCCAGCAGGTGGAGCCGGGGTTCGGTTGCGGGCCGTGGACCGCCGATCTGGCACGCCGGGGCTCCTCCGAGGTCGAGGTCCCTGGCGTGGATCGTGGCGGTCATCGGCGATCACCCCTTGCGTACTGCACCCTATGCCTTCCGTGTCGCGTGGTACCAGTCAGGCCGGTGCCCGGCTGGTTCTGGAAGGTACGCATTCGGTGTGACGTCCGTGCCGTCCGTGTCCCCGGCCGGGACTAGCGTTCGCGTCCGAACGACCCCGCACGAGGACGGTGGGCATGACCACACGCACCCTGTCGAACTTCGTCGCCGGAGACCACGCCGACGCCACCGACGGCCGCACCAGCGAACTGGTCGATCCCGTGACCGGCGAGGTCTTCATGGAAGCGGCGCTCTCGTCGGAGGCCGATGTCGATCGTGCCTGCCGGGCGGCCGCCGAGGCCTTCGAGACCTGGCGTGACGCCACGCCCGCAGACCGCAGCCCGGCCCTGCTGCGCCTCGCCGACGCCATGGAGTCCCGGGCCGAGGAACTCACCGCCGTCGAGGTCGAGAACACCGGCAAGCCGTTCGCCATGACCCACGACGGCGAGGTGGCCGCCGTGGTCGACCAGGTCCGCTTCTTCGCCGGGGCCGCCCGCTGCCTCGAGGACTACACGCGCATCAAACACGTGATGAGATACATCGGCACCTGAGCCGGGGCGTCGGGGCGCAGGGGAGTCCGTTCCGTCCGATCTAGACACTCTTCCGATTCCGTTATAGGCTCTCACTCCATGGCGCATGACCGCGCCCCCTGTTGCGACAGGCGTACCCCTACGCAACCCCCTAGGAGCACCCGATGACCCGCATGACCCCCAGCGAGGCCTTCGTCGAGACCCTGATCGCCAACGGCGTCGAGACCGCCTTCGGCATCATGGGATCGGCGTTTATGGACGCCATGGACATCTTCACCCCGGCCGGCATCCGCCTCGTGCCCGTCGTCCACGAACAGGGCGCCGCCCACATGGCAGACGGCTTCGCCAGGGTCAGCGGCCGCCACGGCGTCGTCATCGGCCAGAACGGCCCCGGCATCTCCAACTGCGTCACCGCCATCGCCGCCGCCTTCTGGGCCCACAGCCCGGTCGTCATCGTCACCCCCGAGACCGGCACCATGGGCATCGGCCTGGGCGGCTTCCAGGAGGCCAACCAGCTCCCGATGTTCGAGGAGTTCACCAAGTACCAGGGACACGTCGTCAACGAGAAGCGCATGGCGGAGCTCACCGCCCGCTGCTTCGACCGGGCCATCCTCGAGATGGGCCCCACCCAGCTCAACATCCCGCGTGACCGCTTCTACGGCCAGATCGACGTCGAGATCCCCGAGCCCATCCGCATCGAGCGCGGCGCCGGTGGCGAGCAGAGTCTCGACGAGGCCGCCGACCTGCTCGCCAGCGCCGAGTTCCCGGTGCTGCTGGCGGGTGGCGGCGTGGTCATGGGCGACGCCGTCGCCGAGACCATCGAGCTGGCCGAGCGCCTCGGCTGCCCGGTCGTGAACTCGTACCTCCACAACGACTCGTTCCCGGCCAGCCACCCGCAGTGGTGCGGCCCACTCGGCTACCAGGGCTCCAAGGCCGCCATGAAGCTCATCGCCCGGGCGGACGTCGTGCTCGCCCTGGGCACCCGGCTCGGCCCGTTCGGCACCCTGCCCCAGCACGACATGGACTACTGGCCCGCCGACGCCAGGATCATCCAGGTCGACGCCGACGCCAGGATGCTCGGCCTCGTCAAGAAGATCTCGGTCGGAATCTGCGGCGACGCCGGCGCCGCCGCCAGGGCCCTCACCGAACGCCTCGACGCGCGCACCCTCGCCTGCGACGCCAGCCGCGACGAGCGTGCCGCGACCACGGCTGGCGAGAAGGCCGACTGGGAGGCCGAGCTCGACGACTGGACCCACGAGACCGACGACTTCAGCATCGACATGATCAAGGAGGCCATCGACGAGGAGGGCAACTGGCTGCACCCCCGCCAGGTCCTGCGCGAGCTCGAGAAGGCCATGCCGCCCCGGGTCATGGTCTCCACCGACATCGGCAACATCAACTCGGTCGCCAACAGCTACCTGCGCTTCGAGGAGCCCCGCTCCTTCTTCGCCGCCATGAGCTGGGGCAACTGCGGCTACGCCCTGCCGACCATCATCGGCGCCAAGGCCGCCGCCCCCGACCGCCCCGCCGTCTCCTACGCCGGCGACGGCGCCTGGGCCATGAGCATGGTCGAGGTCATGACCGCCGTCCGCCACGACATCCCCGTCACCGCCATCGTGTTCCACAACCGCCAGTGGGGCGCCGAGAAGAAGAACCAGGTCGACTTCTACGGCCGCCGGTTCGTCGCCGGCGAGCTCGAGGGCGGCGAGGACTACTCGGAGATCGCCCGGGCCATGGGCGCCGAGGGCGTACGCATCGACCAGCTCGAGGACGTCGGCCCGACGCTGAATGCAGCCATCGACGCCCAGATGAACGACGGGAAGACCACCGTCGTCGAGATCATGTGCACCAAGGAGTTGGGCGACCCGTTCCGCAAGGACGCCCTGTCCCGCCCCGTGCGCAACCTCGAGCAGTACGGCGACTACGTCTGAGCCTTCGCCTGCTGCCGCGGGCTCCTACTGCAGGCCCTTCACGGCTCCGCTGTCGACCGGGAGCGATGCACCGATGATCGACCTGGCCGAGTCGGAGCACAGGAACGCCACGATCCTCCCGAAGTCGCCCGGATCGCCGAGTCGGCGCGTGGGCACCGAATCGGCCAGGCCATCGAGGTCGTCGTAGAGCTGGTTCAGCCGGTCGGTGGCGTGCAGGCCGGGCTGCACCGTGTTGACCGTGACGCCGTCGCCGGCCACTTCGAGGGCCGTGGTCTTGAGGAAGGCCGTCAGGCCCGACCTGGCGGTGTTCGACAGGATCAGGGTGTCCATGGGTTGGCGGACCGCTGCCGACGTCACGGCGACGACCCGGCCCCAGCCCCGTTCCTGCATCGGGGGCACGAGGGCCTTGGTCAGGGCGACCATCGACAGCAGGTTCAGTTGCAGCGCCGCCGGATAGGCGTCGATGTCGGTCGAAGCGAAGTTGCCGGGCGCTGGACCGCCACCGTTGGCGATGAGGATGTCGACGTGGCCGAGTGCCTTCGTCGCGTCGTCGATCAGGGCGTCGATGCTCGCCGGGTCGGCCAGATCGACGGTGAGCATGACCGGGTCGCCGTCGAACGTGGCGGCCGCCGCGGCCAACTTCTCGGCCGAACGGGAGGCCAGCGCCACCCGCACGCCCTCAGCGGCCAGTGCCTGTGCGCACGCCAGCCCCAGCCCGGTCGATGCGCCGGTGACCAGCGCCGTGCGTCCAGAGATCCCGAGGTCCATCGCAGCCTCCCATGGGGCTCAGCCGATTCGTCCGACCGGGACGGTACTGCTTCGGTATCCGGTGGGGCCACAGCACCGTGCGAGGATGCGCGGCATGGGAACACCCGGGGAGAGGACCGGCGGGCAGCTGCTCGTCGACTGCCTGATCGCCCAGGGGGTCGACACCGCCTTCGGGGTCCCGGGCGAGAGCTACCTCGCCGTGCTCGACGCCCTGCATGACATCCCCGACAGGTTGCGCTTCGTCGGCTGCCGCCAGGAGGGCGGTGCGGCCTACATGGCCGAGGCCTACGGCCAGCTCAGGGGCCGACCCGGCGTCTGTCTCGTGACCCGTGGCCCGGGGGCCACCAACGCCTCGATCGGCGTCCACACCGCACGGCAGAACTCGACACCGTTCTTGCTCCTCGTCGGCCAGGTCGGGCGCGGGCACCGGGGCCTCGAGGCCTTCCAGGAGGTCGAATACCGCTCCTTCTTCGACGACCTCGCCAAGTGGGTCGTCGAGGTCGAGTCGGCCGACGACATCCCGGCGGTCGTCGAGCGGGCGCTGACCGTGGCATGCTCGGACCGGCCGGGCCCCGTGGTGGTGTCGCTCCCGGAGGACATGCTGCGGGAATCGACGACCGCCGCTCCCGGGCCACGCGTCGAGGTCGTCGAGCGGTTGCCCTCGGGTGACGACGTCGCCTCCTTGTGTGGTGTCCTCGCGGGCGCTGAGCGACCGGTCCTGCTGGTCGGAGGAGGTGGATGGACCGATGCCGGACGGGCCGACCTGCGGTCGTTCGCCGAACGCAACGACCTCCCCGTCGTCGTCACCTTCCGGCGCCACGACCTGTTCGACAACACCGACGACCGTTACGCCGGCGAGGCAGGCGTGGCGATGCCGGCGGCAGTTCGTCGGGCACTCGTCGAGGCCGACGTGGTGGTCGCACTGAACCCCCGGTTCGGCGAGATGGCGACCGACACCTACACGCTCTTCGGTGCCGGTACGTCGGAGCGACCGGCCGGACAGTCGATCGTCCACGTCCACGCCTCTGAGGCAGAGTTCGGGAAGGTCGTCGACGCCGACCTCACGGTCCACTCAGGCCCGAATGGGATGGCAGGGGCGCTTTCCACGATCGACCTCGAAGGACGTGACCGGTGGTCCGCATGGCGAGCCGACCGACGTGCCGCCTTCCTCGGCACGCTCGACTGTCCGCCCCAACTCGGTGACCTCGACATGGGCGAGGTCACCGCCTGGTTGCGGGAGCGCCTGCCCGACGACGTCATCGTCACCAACGGCGCCGGCAACTTCAGCGTCTGGCCCAACAAGTTCCTGCTCTACGGCGAACGGGCCCGCCTCTTGGGGTCGCAGAACGGGACCATGGGCTACGGCCTGCCGGCAGCGGTGGCCGCCAAGGTGGTCGAACCGGACCGGACGGTCGTCTGCTTCGCCGGCGACGGCGACCTCCAGATGAACCTGGTCGAACTCGGCACCGCACTCCAGGAGGACGCCCGACCGATCGTGCTGGTCGTCGACAACTCGACCTACGGCACGATCCGGATGCACCAGGAACTGCATCACCCGGGTCGGGTGGTGGGCACCGACCTCGTGAACCCCGACTTCGTGGCGATCGCCGGCGCCTACGGCCTCCACGCCGAACACGTCGTTACCACCGCCGACTTCGCCCCGGCCTTCGAACGGGCGCTGGCTTCGCCGACCGGCGCCCTTCTCCACCTCGTCGTCGCCACCGACCAACTCACCCCCCGGCTGACCGTCGATCAGGCCCGGAGTGGCGGCGTTTGAGCGCGTCGGATTCCCTTCCCCCGGCGGCGCGTGTGAGTATGCCCGCCGTGCGGATCGATGCCGAACTCCTCAGCTGGTGGCTGTTCCTCGCCTGTGCGATCGGGTTCACGGTCATGGCGGTCCGGGACCGGGACCCGCTGTTCTTCGTGTCGACGCTGTTCTTCGTCGCCGCCTGCCTCGTCTTTCTCATCGGTCGGCGACGCGACTGACCGCGCGACGACTTGCGAGACGACTGGATACGTTGCCCGCGATGACACGCAGCACCCACCAGGCACTCGCCGACGAGCGCAACGCCTCGGTGCAGGTCTGGATCAACGACGAGTTCTTCCCCCGGGCCGAGGCCAAGGTGTCGGTGTTCGACAGTGGATTTCTCGTCGGCGACGGCGTGTGGGAGGGCATCCGCCTCCACCACGACCGGTTCGCCTTCCTCGACCGGCACCTCGACCGACTGTTCGCCGGGGCCAGCGCCATCGACCTCGACATCGGCCGGACCAGAGGCGAGGTCGTCTCCGCCCTGCAAGCCACGGTCGACCGCAACGACATGCACGACGGCGCGCACATCCGCCTCATGGTCACCCGCGGCGACAAGAAGACCCCGTCGCAACATCCCTCCAACCTGGTCGGCGGGCCCAACATGGTGATCATCGCCGAGCACAAGGTGGCCGACCCGTCGGTGGCCGACGACGGCATCACCCTGTTCACGGCGACCGTGCGGCGCCCCGGCCCCGAGGTCCTCGACCAACGGCTCAACTGCCACTCGAAACTCCATGAGGTCATCGCCCTCATCCAGGCCGTGAAGGCCGGTGCCGATGAGGCGCTGATGCTCGATACGACCGGCGCCGTGGCCACCTGCAATGCAACCAACTTCTTCGTGGTGCGAAGCGCTGAACTCTGGACGTCGACCGGCCACTACAACCTCAACGGCATCACCCGCCAGGTCGTGCTCGAAGAGGCCGAGGGCGCCGGCATCCGCACCCATCAGGAGCCCTATTCGCTCGATGACGTCTACGCTGCCGACGAGGCGTTCGTGACGGGCACGTTCGGCGGCCTCACCCCGGTGACCGAGGTCGATGGTCGCAACATCGGCGACGGCATCGTGCCGGGTCCGATGACCCGGAGGCTCCGCGGCCTCTACCGGGAGGCGGTGGCCCGGGACGTCGGAGCATGACCCTGCGCATCAACTCCTGTTCGGGGCCACGCAACATATCTACGGTCCTCATGTACTCGTTCGCCCAGCGCTCGGACACCACAGCACTCGATGAACCGCTGTACGCCCACTACCTGAGGGTCTCCGGCCGCATGCACCCGGGCCGCGACGAGGTGCTGGCCGCCCAGGACCCAGACGGGGAGCGGGTGGTGGCCGATGTCATGCTCGGCGCGTACGACACGCCCGTCGTGTTCTTCAAGCAGATGGCCCACCACATCGTCGACCTCGACCGGTCCTTCCTCGGCGAGTGCCGCAACATCCTGCTCATCCGCGAGCCCACCGAGATGCTGGCCTCGCTGGCGGTCCGACTCGACGACGCCACCCTCGCCGACACCGGCCTCGAGGTGCAGGTCGAACTGCTCGGCTCGATCCTGGCAGCGGGGGAGGAGCCCGTGGTGCTCGATGCCACGGTGCTGCGCCGCGACCCGCGTGTGGCGCTGACCGAACTGTGTGGCCGGCTGGGGCTGGACTTCGATGAGGCCATGCTCTCGTGGTCCGCAGGCCCCAAGCCCGAGGACGGCGTCTGGGCGAAGCACTGGTACGACGCCGCCCACTCGAGCACCGGATTCCGCCCCTGGGAGCCGAGCACCGCCACCGTGCCCGACCACCTGCGGCCGGTGCTCGACGCGGCGATCCCACTCCACGCCCGCCTCGCCGAGTACGCGATCGTCCAGGCATGACCGGACGGCCTTCGGCCATCCGACTGGTCGACGCTCCGATCGTCGGCCCGGACAGCCACCCGGGCATCGGCACCAACATCCAGGGTCCGTCGGTGCTGCGCGTCCCCGGCTGGGTCGAGGAGCCGTTGGGGCGCCTGTACCTCTACTTCGCGGACCACAAGGGCGCCCACATCCGGCTGGCATTCGCCGACGAGGTCACCGGCCCGTGGACCGTCCACCCGCCGGGGACGCTCCACCTTGCCGACTCGGGGCTCCCGACCGAACCGCCCGAGGTCTCCGACGAGCAGTTGGCGGCGATCCGGGCCCGCTACGAGGCCGCCCTCGGCATCGACCGGATGCCGATCGACCTGCGTGGCGACCTGACCATCCCGCACGTGGCCTCGCCCGACGTCCACGTCGACGAGGCGGCGGGCGAGGTGGTCTGCTACTTCCACGGCCTGGCGGGGCTGGGACGACAGGTCTCGAAGGTGGCCGTCTCGACGGACGGGGTCAGGTTCCGCGTGCTGCCCGGGGAGGTTCCACACACCTACCTCCGGGCGTTCCGGCACGACGGGGCGACATATGCGCTCGCGATGCCCGGCGTCGCCTACCGCTCGGCCGACGGACGTGGGGGATGGGAACAGGGGCCGACCCTGTTCGAACCCGAGATGCGCCACTCGGCCGTGTCTGTGCGCGATGGCGTGTTGCACGTGTTCTGGACGCGGGTCGGCGACGCCCCGGAGGCGATCCTCCACTCGACGGTCGAACTCGACGGCGACTGGGCGACGTGGCGGGCATCCGAGTCCGTCGATGTGCTGCGGCCGGAGCGGGCATGGGAGGGTGCCGACCTTCCGGTCGCACCGTCGATCCGGGGTGCGGCCGACGGGCCGGTCAACCAGTTGCGCGATCCGGCCCTGTTCGAGGACGGTGGCCGGACGTTCCTCTTCTACGCCGTGGCCGGGGAAGCAGGCATCGGAGTCGCCGAGGTCACCTGGTAGCTGCGAGGGCGACGGCCACCTCGGTGGCCACGCGGGTGTTCTCCTGCACGAGGGCCACGTTGGCGTCGAGGCTGGCGCCGCCGGTGGCGTCGGCAATGTGGGCCAACAGGAACGGCGTGACCTCGTTGCCGGTGATTCCGGCTGCGTCGGTGGCGGCCAGGCCGTCGGTGATGGCCGTTTCGATCAGCGCCCGGTCGGCCTCGTGGTCGCCGGGGATCGGGACGCCGAGGACGGCACCCGTGGTGAGTCCGGCCGACCAGTGGGCGTCGAGCACGCCGGCGGCGTGGGCCGCATCATCGACCCTCGCGCTCACAGGCAGGTCGCCGCCCCTGGTCCAGAACTCGGGGAAGGCGTCGGTGCGCCAGCCGAGGACTGGCACGCCGAGGGTCTCGAGCGCCTCAAGGGTGTGGGGCAGGTCGAGCACCGCCTTGGCACCGGCACACACCACCGCCACGGGAAAGCGGCCGAGGGCCGTCAGGTCGGCGGAGGCGTCGCTGCCGTCGCCCCGGTGCACCCCGCCGATTCCACCGGTGGCGAAGACCCGGATGCCGGCCCGGTGGGCGGCGAACATCGTGGCGGCCACGGTGGTCGCACCCAGCCCAACCGAGGCCAGCACGGCTCCCACGTCCCGGAGGGAGACCTTGGACACCTGTTCCGAGCTGCCGAGTCGTTCGAGCTCGTCGTCGGACAACCCCACCCGGAACAGGCCGTCGACCAGGGCGACGGTGGCCGGCACGGCGCCCCCGGACCGCACGATGGCCTCGAGGGTGAGCGCCGTCTCGACATTGCGGGGATGGGGCATCCCATGGGCGATGATCGTGGACTCGAGGGCCACGACGGGTCGTCCGCCGGCCAGGGCGTCGACGACCTCGTCGGCGAGGCGCAGGGGATCGTCCATGAGGCCATTGTGCCGCACTTGGCGGCCTGCCGACACCGCCGGGTCCGACGGAAACCGTCGATATTTGGATCAGTGACAATGAAATCCATTGCATGGAGAGAAAAAGCGACGGAATCTCTTGCACCTTGCCAGCCCTTGCGCGAGGCTGCCGACTATGAAGCGTTCGACCCTTCGCGTTTTGGACCTTGCCGGCAGTCCGGCGGCCATGGGGGATGCCCACGGCACCGCCTACGCCGACGAGATCCGCGCCTACGCCGACGAGCGCGTCCGCCTGGCCGGCTCCGGCGACTGGAGTGGTGGGTCGCTCGACCGCGACGGCGTCCTGGCGCTCGCCGAGGATTGCATCCCCGCCCACGAGGCGCATTCGCCGGCACTCCACGAGGAAATGTGCGGCATGGCCGAGGGCGCCGGCATCACACTCGCCGAGGCCATCGTGGTCGGTGGCTTCACCGACTTCGTCGACACCGTCCGCGCCGCGATCGGCGGTCGCCACCCCGCCGGGGTGGTCGAGGACGACTGCACCGCATTCGTCGTCCCCGATGCCCGGGCCGACGGTGCCGGCTTCTACGCCCAGACCTGGGACATGCACGACTCGGCCACCGAGCACGTGGTCCTGCTCCGCGTCCGCCCCGACGACGGGCCCGCAGCACTCGTCTTCAGCACCACCGGCTGCCTCGGCCAGATCGGCATGAACGAGGCCGGCGTCTGCGTCGGCATCAACAACCTCACCGGCATCGACGGCACCACCGGCGTCACCTGGCCGACAGTCGTCCGCGATGCGCTCCTCCGGTCCAGCGCCGCCGAGGCCCTCGAGGTGGTGCTGGGTGCCGACCTGGCCGGTGCCCACAGCTACCTCCTGTTCGACGCCGACGGCAGCGGCTACATGGTCGAGGGCATGCCGACCGCCCGTCCCTGGCTCAGGCTCGACGGCGAGGCCCTGGTCCACACCAACCACACCATCTGGGACGAGGCCACCGCCGTGCAGGCCCCACGTCCCGCCGACCTCGAGGCCAACTCGGCCCGCCGGCTCGAGCGGGCGGTCGGCCTGCTCGACCACTACGGCATCACCGCCGAAGACTGCATGGCGATCACCCGCGACCCCGACTCGATCTGCCGCGAGTCCGACGACACCCACCACATCGAGTCCAGCGGCGCCGTGGTCATGCGCCCACGCACCCGGGACTTCTGGGCAGTGTGGGGCGTGCCCCGTCACAACGACTACGTCAACGTACCGTTCCCGGACTGAACAGGACGCCGTGGTCGCCACCGCCGAGGACATCACCTACGAACAGATCCGCGCCGAATGGTCCATCGAACTGGCGGCCATCGAGCGGGCGGCATTCCCCACGGCCGGCATCGAAGATCTGCTGAACCCCGAGGAAATCGAGGTCTACTGCGACACGTTCCCCGAGGGCGGCTTCGTTGCGCTCCACGACGGCTGTCCCGTCGGCATGGGCATCGGGATCTTCATCGACTTCGACTTCGACGACCCCCACCACTCGCTCGACGACCTCATCGGCGAGAACTCGTGCGGCAACCATTCGACCGACGGCGACTGGTACTACGGCATCACCATCGCCGTCGACTCCGGGTACCGGCGGCTCGGCATCGGCCACCAGCTCTACATTCGCCGCAAGGACCTGGTCCGACGGTTCGCCAAGGCGGGGATCGTGGCCGGTGGCGTGATCCCCGGCTACAAGGACCACATCCACGAGATGTCCGCCGACGAGTACGTCGAGAAGGTCGTTGCCGGCGAGCTCTACGACCCGACGCTGAGCTTCCAACTCAAGAACGGCTTCGAAGTCCTGGGCGCCATCCCCGACTACATGGACGACCCCGCCGTCGGGAACAACGCCGTCCTGATCGTGTGGAGGAATCCGGACCTTCCGGACCGGGCGTGAACGCCACCTCGGCAGACTGACCGCCATGGCCCCCTTCGACGAGCGTTCGGCGCGCGGCGCCCTCGGCCACCTCCGCGTCGCCGACTTCAGTCGGGTCCTGGCCGGCCCGCTCGCCACGATGGTGCTCGGCGACCTCGGCGCCGACGTCATCAAGGTCGAACAGCCCGGGGTTGGCGACGACACCCGCACCTGGGGCCCGCCGTGGTGGGACGACGGCGACGGCCCGACCAGCACCTACTACCTGACCGTCAACCGCAACAAGCGCTCCGTCGCCCTCGACCTGGGCCAGCCGGACGACCTGGCCGTGGCCCGCCGCATCGCCCTCGGTGCCGATGTCGTGGTCGACAACTTCCGCCCCGGCACGATGGCCCGCTTCGGGCTCGACCGCGGATCCCTGGCCGCCGAACACCCCGGCGTCATCACCTGTTCCGTCACCGGCTTCGGCAGCACCGGCCCCGGCAGCGAGCTGGCGGGCTACGACTTCCTCGTCCAGGCCATGAGCGGGCTCATGCACGTCACCGGCGAGGTCGACGGCGGGCCCTCCAAGGTCGGTTCGGCCGTGGTTGACAAGCTCACCGGCCTCTACGCCGCCATCGGCATCCTGGCCGCCGTCGAGGAGCGTCGGGAGACCGGCCTCGGCCAGCACGTCGAGGTCTCGCTGATGCAGTCTGCCCTGGCAGGCCTCCTCAACGTGGGCAGCGCCCACGTCGCCGCCGACGTCGATCCCGGCCGGCACGGCAACCGCCACCCCTCCATCGCCCCCTACGAGCCGTACCGAGCCGCCGACGGGATGGTCGCCGTGGCGGCCGCCAGCCCCGTGCTGTGGAAGCGGTTCGCCGACGTGCTCGGGCGACCCGAATGGTGCAACGACCCGAGGTTCGCTGCCAACGAGGGTCGGGTGGCCAACGTCGAGGCCCTGGCCGCCGAGATCGAGGAGGTCCTGGCCTCCGGCACCGTCGACGAGTGGGTCGGGCGACTACAGGCTGCCCGCATACCTGCCGGCCCGATCAACGACGTCCGCTCGGCCTTCGCCACTGCCGAAGCGCTCGGGCTGGACCCGGTCGACATGCTCGGTGGAGGCGAGGGGGCCTTCCGCTCGGTGCGCTCGCCGATCGGCCTGTCCGCCACACCACCCAGTGTCCGGCGGCCGCCGCCCCGCAACGACGAGCACGGCGACGAGATCCGGGGCGACCCCGGCGACTGACTACGGCGCCTGGTTCGAATGCGACGCCCGGAAGCGGGCCGGGGTCTCGCCGGCCAGCCGGGCGAACTGCCTCGTGAAGCCGGCCTGGTCGTAGAACCCGCAGGTCGTCGCGATCACCGCGATCGGGTCGTCGGTGCCGGTGAGCATCTCGGTGGCGCGTTCGACCCGGACCCGCAGTACGTACTGCGTGGCCGTCAGGCCGAACACCTTCTTCATGCGGCGCTCCAGTTGCGCCTCGGAGCAGTCGGCCGCCCCGGCCAGGTCGGCCACCCTCAGCGGCTCACCGAGGCGGGCCTGGACGAGTTCGACGACCCGGGTCAGTGCCTCGAGGGCGATCCTCTCGTCACTGGGCGTCGCCAGGTCGCGGCTCACGCTCACGAGCGCCGTGACGTGGCCGTCCTCCTCGACCGGCAACTTCATCGTGAGGTACCAGCCGAACGAGCCGTCGGGCCGACGGATCAGTTCGAGTTCGTCCCGGAGGGGTTCGCCGCCGGCGAAGACGGCCCCGTCCTGTTCCTCGTAGCGCTCCGCCAGGGGTGCGGGGAAGAGGTCGGTCGCCCGTGCGCCGAGGACGTCGCGCTTCGACCGGCGACCCGACCGGCGGACGAAGGCGTCGTTCACGGCGAGGTAACGGCCATCGACGCCCTTCATGCAGAACATGACCTGGGGCAGCGAGTCGAAGAGTTCCAGCAGGGGCTGGATCGCCCCGGTCGACCCGTGATCAGGTGCGGGCAGGGCCGAATTGTCCGATTCGGACGCCATCAGGGCCCCGATCGTACAAGACGCCGGGCGGCTGCTCCCTCAGACTGGGGGCATGCCCGAGACGACCGCCGCGCACCCGTCGGACGACGCCCGGCCCGGCATCGACGCCTCCGACGAGGCCGGCCGCCTCGCCGAGGACGCCGTCGTCCTCGTCGCCCACTGGATCAACGCGGCCGGTGCCGACGAGACCCGTGACGAGCGGGCCCTCGGTGACCGGCTCGCCGGGCTCATCGCCGACCCAGACGGCGTGGCCTTCACGATGCGGTTCGTCGACCGGGTCGTCCGCCACCGCGACGACCGTGCGGCCGCCCGCGAACTGGCCCACCTCGTCGCGGCCGGTGACCTCCCCGGCTTCCTCGGCCCACTCGACCGTCTGGCCCTACGCCTAGGCGCCCGTCTCGCTCCACTGCTGCCGGCCCTCGTCATGCCGCTGGCCCGCCGCCGCATGCGCGGCATGGTCGGCCACCTCGTCGTCGATGCCGAACCCGAGCGGCGTCGTGCACACCTGGCCGAGCGTCGGTCCGAGGGCTACGCACTCAACGTCAACCTGTTGGGCGAGGCCGTGCTCGGGGACGGCGAGGCCGAGCGGCGCTTCGAGCAGACCCTCCGGCTGATCGACGACCCCGAAGTCGACTACGTGTCGATCAAGGTCTCGGCCATCGCCAGCCAGATCAACCTCTGGGCCTTCGACCACACCACCGAGCGCATCAAGGACCGGCTCCGCGTGCTCTACCAGAGGGCAATGGCGTCGTCGCCACCCACCTTCGTGAACCTCGACATGGAGGAGTACCGGGACCTCGAGCTCACCATCCGGGCGTTCACCGAACTGCTCGACGAGCCCGAACTGCTCGGCCTCGAGGCCGGCATCGTGCTGCAGGCGTACCTGCCCGACTCGTTCGACGCCCTGCGACGGCTCACGGGGTGGGCGGAGGGCCGTCGTGCCGCCGGCGGGGTCGGAATCAAGGTCCGCCTGGTCAAGGGCGCCAACCTGGCGATGGAGCGCGTCGACGCCGAGGTTCACGGCTGGGCCCAGGCGCCCTACACCACCAAGGCCGAGGTCGACGCCAACTACAAGCGCTGCGTCGACTGGGTGTTGCGTCCCGGACACGCCGACGCCGTGCGCATCGGCCTCGCCAGCCACAACCTCTTCGACGTGGCCTGGACCCACCTGCTGGCCGAGCAGCGCGACGTCGCCGACCGGGTCGAGTTCGAGATGCTCCAGGGCATGGCGCCCGCCCAGGCGCGATCGGTGCGCGACGCCACCGGCGGCCTGCTGCTCTACACGCCCATCGTCGGGCGTGACGACTTCGACGTGGCGATCAGCTACCTGTTCCGACGCCTCGAGGAGAACGCCGCTCCCGAGAACTTCCTCTGCCACCTCTTCACGCTCCGGCCCGGCACGCCGGAGTTTGCCGAGCAGGCCGACCGCTTCAGCGAGGCCGTGACAATGCGCTGGGCCGTCGGCACGGAACCCCGCCGCGGGGCCGAGCCCGTCGAGGTGCCCGAGATCGGCTTCGCCAACCAGCCCGACACCGATCCCTCGATGGCCTCGACCCGGACGTGGTTGGCGTCGCTGTCTGACCGACGACCCACGCCGACGGCGACGTCGGCCACCACCTCGGTGGCCGAGATCGACGCCACGGTCGCCGGGGTGCGAGCTGCACAGGTGGCCTGGTCGGCCCGATCGGCGTCCGAGCGCCGCCAGGTCCTGCGCCGCGTGGCCGATGAACTCATGGCCCGCCACGACGACCTGCTCGTGGCCATGGCGCACGAGGCCGGCAAGACCCTTCCAGAGGCCGACCCGGAGGTCAGCGAGGCCGTCGACTTCGCCCGCTGGTACGCCGAGCGCTGCCTCGAACTCGAGCGGGTCGCCGCCGCCCAGTTCACGCCGCTCGGCGTCGTCGCCGTCGTCCCGCCGTGGAACTTCCCGGTCGCCATCCCATGCGGGGGCGTGGTCGCCGCCCTCGCCGCCGGTAACGGCGTCGTCTTCAAGCCGGCGTCCCGGACCCGCCGGTGTGCCGAGATCGTGGCCGAAGCCTGCTGGGCCGCCGGCGTGCCCACCGACCTGCTCCGCTTCGTCCACACGGCTGATGCCGACGTGAAGCGGCGCCTCGTCACCACCGCCGACGGTGTCATCCTCACGGGAGGTGTCGAGACGGCCGACCTGTTCCGTTCATGGAGGCCCGACCTGCGACTCTTCGCCGAGACCAGCGGCAAGAACGCCCTGGTCGTCACCCCCAGCGCCGACCTGGACCTCGCCGCCGCCGACCTGGTGCGGTCCGCCTTCGGCCACCAGGGCCAGAAGTGCTCGGCCGCCAGCCTCGGGATTCTCGTCGGCAGCGTCGCCCACGACGAACGGTTCCTCCGGCAGGTCGTCGACGCTGCCGCCTCGCTGGTCGTCGGCCCCGCCACCGACCCGGCGACCACCTTCGGGCCGCTGATCGGTCCCGCCACCGGGAAGCTGGCCGATGCCCTCACCACCCTCGCCCCCGGCGAGCACTGGCTCCTCGAGCCCCGCCGGCTCGACGACGAGGGTCGCTGCTGGACGCCGGGCATCAAGGCCGGCGTGGCGCCCGGTTCGGCCTTCCACCACACCGAGTGCTTCGGCCCCGTGCTCGGCCTGATGGCCGCTCCCGACCTCGACGCCGCCATCGACCTCCAGAACGCCGTCGACTACGGCCTCACCGGCGGCATCCACACGCTCGACCCTGCGCAGGTCGACCACTGGCTCGAGCGGGTCGAGGTGGGCAACGCCTACGTCAACCGACCGATCACCGGCGCCATCGTCCGGCGCCAGCCCTTCGGCGGCTGGAAGCGCTCCTCGATCGGACCCGGCGCCAAGGCCGGCGGCTTCGACTACCTGCTCCAACTCGGCACCTGGCGGCCCCTCGGAGCGGCCGCCGACCTGGCTGGCCACGTGTCCGACGACGATCGCTGGTGGGCCGAGCACTACGGCGTCGGGCACGATCCCAGCGACCTGTCCTGCGAGGCCAACGTTCTGCGCTACCGGTCGCATCCGGACGTGCTCGTCCGCGTCGGCGTCGGCGCCACCGACACCGAGGTCGCCCGGGTCCTCGCAGCTGCCCGTCGATGTGGCGTCGAGCCACGGGTGAGCCGCCTGGTCGACGAGGACGATGCCGCCTTCGCCGCCTCGTTGTCCGACCACCGGTTCGGACGCATCCGGACCGTCGGCAGCGTCGGCGACGAGGTGCGTCGTGCCGCCATCGCCGCCGAGGTCGACCTGGTCGACGAGGCCGTGACGGCCTCCGGTCGCCTCGAGCTGCGCTGGTACCTTCGGGAACAGTCCATCAGCCGGACTCTCCACCGCTTCGGCAACCTGGTGGGCGTCGAAGGAGGGTGAGCGTGGCGATCGAAGGCTTGCTGATCGACATCGACGGCGTCCTCTCGGTGTCCTGGGTCGCCATCGACGGAGCTCCCGAGGCAATGGCCGATCTCCGTGACCGGGGCGTGCCGCTCCGCTTCGCCACGAACACCACCACCCGCACGCGGGCCCAGGTGGCGAGCCTCGTCACCGGGGCCGGCATGCCCGTCGAGCCCGACGAGATCCTCACGGCGCCCGCCGCCACCGCCGTGTACCTGAGGCGGCACCACGAGGGCGACCGCTGCTTCCTCCTCAACTCGGGAGACCTCAGCGAGGACCTCGAGGGCATCGACCTGGTCGGCCCCGACGACGACGGTCCGGTCGACGTCGTGATCATCGGCGGCGCCGGCCTCAACTTCACCCACACCCAGCTCAACCGGGCGTTCGGCCACCTGCTCGACGGCGCCGAGTTCGTCGCCATGCACCGCAACCTCTACTGGCGCACCGCCGGCGGCATGGAGCTCGACACCGGTGCCTACGTTGCGGCACTCGAGGAATCGTCCGGCCGTACGCCGGTGGTGCTCGGCAAGCCCTCGCCCGACTTCTTCGCCACCGGAATCGCCGAACTGGGCCTCGAGCCTGGGCAGGTCGCGATGGTCGGCGACGACATCGAGAACGACGTGCTGGCCGGCCAGCGCTGCGGCCTCACCGGCGTGCTGGTGCGCACCGGCAAGTACCTGCCCGAGGCGGTGGCGGCTGCAACCGGAAGCCCGGACGTGGTGCTGGACTCCTTCGCCGACGTCCCCGCACTGCTCGACGGCTGAATCGTCAGGGCTCGAGCGTCGTCGGGAGTGAGAGGCGGACCGTGCGGCCGCCTTCGACCTGGATGACCTGGCCGGTCACGAAGCCGGCGTCGGGCGAGGCCAGCCAGAAGGCGGTGGCTGCGACGTCAGCGGGATCGCCGATCCGGGCGATCGGATGCAGGCGCTCCAGGTCGGCAACCACCTGGTCGCGGTCGGGGTGGCGTTCGACGTAGGACCGGTTCAGGTCGGTGTCGATCCAGCCCGGTGCGATGGCGTTGCACCGGATCCCGTGCGGGCCCAGGTCGAGGGCGAGTGACCGGGTCAGGGCGTGGACGCCGCCCTTCGAGGCGCAGTAGGCGGCGTGGAGGCGGTTGGCGACCAGACCCTCGATCGACCCGATGTTGATGATCGAAGCGCCCTCCCGGCCCTCCATGAAGGGGATGAGGTGCTTGGCCATGAGGAACGGGCCGCGCAGGTTCACCGCCATGGTGAGGTCCCACTCGGCCAGAGTCTCCTCGGTGATCGACCGCTCGGCCATGATCCCGGCATTGTTCACCAGTACGTCGACGCCGCCGTGTCCGGCCTCGACCGACTGTGCGAACTCGATCACCGAGGTCTCGTCGGTGACATCGAGCGGCACCCACTCGAGTTGTCCGGGATCGCCGGGGTCGGTGAGGTCGCCGATCACGACCGTCGCCCCCTCGGCTGTGAAGCGGTCGACGATCGCCCGGCCGATGCCCCGGGCGCCGCCGGTGACGACGACGATGCGGTCCTGCATGGGTCCCTTCGCCTGGTCGTGCTGCACGCTCATTTCGCGGTGTATCCCCCGTCGATCGAGATGTTGGCGCCGGTGATGTGTCGGGACCGGTCGTCGGCGAGGAAGGCGACCAGTTCAGCCACCTCCGAGCTGTCGGGAATCCTGCCCTGTGGGATGTCGGACAGGTTCAGGTCGCGGACCTCGTCGGCCGTGTCGGACCGCTCCGAGTAGAGCATGTGCGTGTCGACGGCCCCGGGGCAGACGGCGTTGACCCGGATTCCCTCGGCGGCGTGGTCGAGGGCCATGGCCCGGGTGAGGTTCGTCACGGCCCCCTTCGATGCGCAGTAGGCGGCGAGCCCTGATCCTCCGACCAGACCGTTGGTCGAGCTGATGTTGACGATCGCGCCACCGCCTGCTGCCCGGATCGCGGGGAGTGCGGCCCGACTGGCCCGAAACAGCCCGTCGACGTTGGTCGACATGACCCGGTGCCACTCGTCGTCGGTGGTGCCCTCGGCGTCGGAGCGGGTGATGACGCCCGCCGCGTTGACCAGCACGTCCAGGCGGCCGTGCGCCGCGACGGTTGCGGCAACGGCGGCCTCGCCATAGCCCGGCTCAGCCACGTCGCCGAGGGCGGAGGTGGCCGTGCCGCCGGCGGCGGTGATCGCATCGACCACTTCGGTGGCCCGTTCGGAGTTGCGTCCGCCCACGACCACGGCGAACCCGTCGGCGGCCAGCCGAAGCGCGCAGGCGCGCCCGATTCCCGACGTGGCTCCGGTGACCAGGGCGACGCGTTGTGTCATGGATGGATCCCCTACATTTCGCGGCCGGCCTGCAGTTGCAGGCGCCGGGCGTACATCCTGACACCCCAGCCGAGGACCGGTGCCGGGAGGTTCCGATTGGGCCGGCCCATGGCCAGCATCGTGTCGAGCAGGTCCGAGTCCTCGCCGCAGGCCATTTCGGCGACGAGTTTTCCGCAGATGGTGCCTCGGCTGATCCCGGTGCCGTTGTGGACGAGGGCGCCGAGTAGGCCGTCGCCCAGCCTTCCAAACAGCGGCTGCCCGTTGCGGGCCATCGAGAGGGCGCCACCCCACGTGTAGTCGAAGGGCACATGGGTGAGTCCGGGGAAGCGGCGCTCGAACGACCGTCGATGTGCCCGTCCGGCCCGCTCCCTCCCGCGGCCGTCGATCCGGGACCGCCGGCTGTAGCTGTAGACGTTGCGGACGAGGATCCGTCCGTTGGCGAGTCGGCGCACCGTCGTTCCCGACGGGTCGGCAGGGATGACGCCCCAGGTACGGTCGCCGCCGATCGACGCCGACTCCTCGTCCGTGAGTGGGCGGGTCATCGATCCCCAGGTGATGACCGGGATGAGGCGGCCACGGGCGATGCCGAACCCCTCGGCGAAGCCGTTGTTGGCAAGCACCAGTTCCGGGGTGCGAACCGTGCCGCCGTCCGTCTGGAGTTCGTGCGGTGGCCCGGCGTCGATGCTCGTCACCGGCGACTCCTCGTGGAGGGTGACGTTGGCAGGGAGGTTGTCGGCGAGCCCGCGCACGAGCGCCGCCGGCTGCATCTGGACGGTGCCCGGTGTGTGCAGCGAGCGTCGGTAGAAGTCGATGCCCAGACGCTCGACCGTGGCCGCCTCGTCGCGGGCTTCGTACGGCTCGTCGATCCGGTCGAGGGACCCGGCGAGGTGCTCCAGGTGGCGGACGCCCTTCTCGGTGCAGGCGGCGTGTGTCTTGCCGGCCCATTCCCAACCGCAGTCGATGGCGTGTGCCTCCACGGCCGACTCGAGGTACGCCTGTCCGGCCCGGTTGAGGCCGATCTGGCGCCGCTCGTGCTCCGCCGTGTCGCCGAAGCCCTTGGCCCGCAGGTTGTGGGCGTGGTCGATGGCGAAGCCCGATGAGCGGCCGGCAGCGCTGTTGCCGACCAGCCCGGCCTCGAGCAGGACGATCGAGGCGTCGGGCCGCAGCTCACCGAGTCGACGTGCGGCGGACAGGCCGGTGAAGCCGGCGCCGACCACGACCACGTCGGCATCGACCCGGCCCGACAGGGGGGCTGTCGGAGGCCGCTCCGGGAGGGTCTCGAACCAGCCGTTGTCGCGGTCGTAGCGGGGGAGGAGGGTGACCGCTCCCAATCAGTCGGTCCGCTTCACGAGAGGTCCATCCAGATGGTCTTGAGTTCGGTGTACTGCTCATGGGCGGCGATCGACTTGTCGCGGCCACCGAATCCCGACTGCTTGAATCCGCCGAACGGCGTCGTGATGTCGCCCTCGCCGTAGCAGTTCACGGCCACGGTGCCGGCCCGCAGGGCACGCGACGCCAGGTGGGCGGTTCGTAGGTCGGTGGTGTGGATCGTGGCGGCCAGCCCGTAGTCGGAGTCGTTGGCGATGCGGATCGCCTCCTCCGGCGTGTCGAACGAGGTCACGGCCAGGACGGGTCCGAACACCTCCTCGCGGGCCAGGCGGCTGTCGGGATCGACGCCGGTGAAGACGGTCGGCTCGACGAACCAGCCGCCGCTCTCCTGGCGCACCTGATTGCCGCCGAACATGCACGACGAACCGGCCTCGTAGGCGTCGGAGATGTGCCCCAGGACCTTGTCCATGTGGGCCTCCTCGATCATCGAGCCGACCGTGGTCTCGGGGACCAGCGGGTCGCCGACCACCCAGTCTCCGCTCCGCTCGGAGATGCGCTCCAGCAGTTCTTCCTCGACCGACCGGTGCACGATGAGCCGGGAGTTGGCCGAACAGTTCTGGCCGGCGTTCCAGAAGATGCCCTCGCAGATGCCCGAGGCCGCCTGGTCGAGGTCGTCGGCGTCGGCCATCACGATCACGGGGCTCTTGCCGCCGCACTCGAGGAGCACCTCCTTGAGGTTCGAGTGGGCCGAGTACTCGAGGAACATGCGTCCCACCTCGGTTGAGCCGGTGAACCCCACGCAGTCGACGTCGGGGTGCAGGCCGATGGCCGCGCCGGCGGTCTCACCGAATCCCGGCACCACGTTGAAGACGCCGTCGGGGATGCCGGCCTCGATGGCCAGTTCCGCGATCCGGATCGTGGTGGTCGAGGTCTGCTCGGCGGGCTTGACGATGCAGGTGTTGCCGGCGGCGAGGATCGGCCCGATCTTCCATCCGGCCATCATCAGCGGATAGTTCCACGGCAGGACGGCTCCGACCACGCCGATCGGCTCGCGTACCACCATGCCGACGTAGCCGCTTCCGGACGGCGAGAGTTGGTCGTAGAGCTTGTCGCAGGCCTCGGCGTGCCAGCGCATCGTCATCACCAGGTCGGGGACGTCGATGTCGGCGCAGTCGCTGATGGGCTTGCCGGCCTCGAGCGACTCCATGACGGCCAACTCGTCGGTGTGGGCCTCGACCAGCGAGGCGAACCGGAGCAGCAGCAGCTTGCGGTCGGCCGGGGCGAGGCGCCCCCACGGCCCGTCCTCGAAGGCGGTACGGGCGGCGGCGACGGCGCGGTCGACGTCCTCGGCGTCGCACTCGGCGACCTCGGCGAACGGCTGCCCGGTGGCGGGGTTGAGCGACGTGAAGGTCCTGCCGCTGGCGGCCTCGACGCTTCGTCCGCCGATGAGGGCACGAGTGGGCGGGGCGACGGATTCGGCCAGTGCGGCTGCGTCTGCGAGTGCGATGGTCATCGGTGGCTCCTGTTCGTCATCGGTGGCTCCTTCCTACACCGGCCCGATTCGTCATCCGGACCAGCCAGTCGCGTTCGTCGTCCCACTCCCGGTACACGAGCCGTTCCCGGTCGACTTTGTTGATTGGCAGCGTCGAGAGGGCGGCATGGAGGGCCACCCGCCCCTGCCGGGTCATCGGCAGCACCGGACGGCGACAGGATCCCACCTCCCGGCCGACCATGTTGGTGGCGGTCTTGACCGCCGAGTTGTACTCGGCCTCGACCCCGTTGTCCCAGAAGAACAGGTTGGCCGGCAGCATCCGGGCCCACAGGTCGAGCGCCTCGGTGTGGCGGCCGGCGGTGATCAGGTCGTAGAGCTGCACGCACTCGTGGGGCATGACGTTGGCGGCCCCCCAGATCCAGCCCGGGCAGCCGGCAAGCAGCGCCCAGGGCGCCAGCGGGTCGGCACCGGCCAGCACGTTGCCGCCGATGCCGAGCAGCTGCTGGATGCGGATCAGGTCGCCGGTGCTGTCCTTGATGTAGTCGATGTTCTCGACGGCGATGAGCTTGCGGTAGAGGTCCGGGGTGATGTCGAAGCCGGTCTGGGCGGGGATGTTGTAGAGCACGATCGGCGTGTCGATGGCGGCCGCCAACTTCTCGTAGTGGTGGCGCACGCCCCGCTCGAACGGTCCTTCGAAGTAGGGCGGCAGCACCATCACGGCGCTGGCGCCCAGGTCGATGGCCGCCCGGGAGTTCTCGATGGCGTCGACGGTCGTGACCGCCGAGGTCTGGCAGACGACCGGGATGCGACCGGCCGCCTGTTTGATCCCGACCTCGAAGATCCGGTGCTTCTCGTCGGCGGACAGGAAGGCGAACTCGCCGGTGCCCGCCGCCAGCACGAGTCCGTGGACCCCGGCGTCGATCAGGTTCTCGACGTGGTCGCGCAGCCGGCCCTCGTCGAGCGACTCGCCCGAGTCGTCGAACGGCGTGCTCATGGCGGCGCAGACGCCGTGCAGCAGGGGCGGTTCCGAAAGTCGGCCGTTGGTCGTCATGTCGGTCTCCTCTTCGGTTGGATCAGCGGACGAGGTCGGGGAGTTCGCTGTCGCGGCGGGCCACGAACTCGTCGAGCTCGGCGGCCACGTCATCGGAAAGCGCGGGCTCCTCGTAGTCGTCGAGCATCTGGCGGCACTTGGCGACTGCCCTTTCCTCGGCGCTGAGCGCGCCGTCGACCAGCCACTGCTCGTAGTTGTCGCTGTTCATCATCTCGGGCATCGAGAACGCCGTCTGGAAGTTGGCGAGCGTGTGGGCGGTGCCGAGGAAGTGGCCGCCCGGTGGCACCTCGCGCATCGTGGCGAGCACCTCGTCGAGGTTGTCGAAAGACGGGCCGCTGTTGAGGCGGTACATCATCTCGAGTTGTTCGCTGTCGAGGACCCACTTGGCGTAGCTCTGGCACATGGCGCTCTCGAGGTAGCCGGTGGTCGAGAGCACGAAGTTGGTGCCGGCCATGAGCACGCCGTACATGTTGCGGGCGGCCTCGTAGCCGGCCTGGGCGTCGACCAGCTTCGAGCTCGTGCACGAGCCGCTGCATCGCGACGGCAACCGGTAGTGGCGGGCCATCTGTGCGGTGAGCATGTTCATGTGGCAGATCTCGGGCGTGCCCGCCTGGGGGGCGCCGGTCTTCATCGACACCGTCGACAGCCACTGGCCGTAGAGGGCCGGGGTTCCGGTCCGCACGAGCTGCGAGAACGCCACTCCGGTGAGCGCCTCGATGTTGACCTGGATGACGGCACCCACGGTGCTGGCCGGCGTCGACGCCCCACCCAGAACGAACGGACTGAACAGCGTGGCCTGGTTGGCGCCGGCGAAGACGCGGACGCTGTCGAGCATCGTCTGGTCCCACACGAGCGGCGTGTTGGCGTTGGCGAGGCAGGTCATGACGGTGGTGTTGCGCACCACGTCCTGGCCGAACACGATGCCGGCCATGTGGAGGCTGTCCTCGGCCCGCTCCTTCGACGTGACTGCGCCCATGAACGGCTTGTCGCTGTACCTGAGCAGGCTGTCGGTCATGTAGAGGTGCCGCTTGGGGACGGCGATGTCCATCGGTTCGCACACCACACCGCCCGACATGTGCAGCGCCGGAGACATGTGGTTGAGCTTCGTGAAGTTGCGGAAGTCCTCGATCGTGCCCGAGCGCCGCACACCGTCGAGGCCGAGCACGTAGGGGGCGCCGTACGACGGGGTGAAGATCTGCTTCCCGTCGCCGACGGTGACCGTTCGTTCAGGGTTGCGGGCGGTCATCGTGTACGACGAGGGAGCAGTCCCGATGAGGTCCATGAGGTGCTCGCGGTCGATGCGCACCCGGTGGCCGTCGACCTTCGCACCGGCGGCCGCCCACGAGGCGGCAGCCTCGTCGCAGCGGAAGTCGATGCCGACCTCCTCGATGATGTCCATGGTGGCGTCGTGGATCGTCTGGACCTGCTCAGGGGTGAGGAGGTCGACCCAGGGGATGTTGCGCTCGAGTTCGGGTAGCCAGGTCTGGACGCGGGTGCGGCGGGCGCGTGCACGTGCGTCCCGTCCTCTTCGTCTCGTGCCGAGTTCGGCCTCGGCGCCGGTAGCGGTGTCGGTCATGCGCTTCCCACGTTCACTCGGGGGACACAGTGGAATCCGGCGGCAGCATGGTGACCCCCCGTGGCGATGTCAAGGGGCCCCGCCCCGGCCCCGACAGGTGCCCGGTTCCTAGGGCTCGATGATGGCGTAGAAGAGCGGGAAGTCGGTGAGCGTGTCCCACAGGGCCAGTACCCGGGCGGCGTCACCGTCGATCGTGGCCACGCCGCTGTCGACGAGATCGACCAGGGTGGCGCCCGTGGCGACCATCTCCTCGAGTCCCTCCCGGTCGCAGGTGACGGTGGCGTCCGGGGCTGCGTGTGATCGGCCCGGCGTGGCGTGGAGCGTGCCGTTCGACAGTTCGATCCGGGCCACCTCGTCGGCGTCGGGCAGCCGCCAGTCGATGGCCAGGTGACCGATGGCCGTCGCTGCCGGCCCGTCGACCTTGATCGCCAGCAGGTCGAACACCTGCTGGAGCGTCATTCCCCTGACCACCTCGTACCGCGGCCGCTGGATGGCGGGCACATCCGCCGTCCCATGTCGCAGCTCCTGGGCGCCGGTCAGGTAGACGTCGCGCCATGGCCCTGACTCGGCCCGGTAGCCGAGTTGCTCGAAGGCATCGGCCTGGAGCAGGCGCGCCTCCTCGCAGGTCGGGTCGGCGAAGACGGCGTGGCGCAGGACCTCGGCGACCCAGCGGTGGTCGCCGGCCTCGAACGCCGTGCGGGCCTTGGCCAGCAGTTCGTCCATGCCGCCCATGAAGTCGACATAGCGGCGGCCGGCCTCGGTGGGCTCGTAGGGGTCGAGGCTGGACGGGTGGCCGTCGTACCAGCCGAGGTAGCGCTGGTAGACGGCGCGGACGTTGTGGCTGACGGTGCCGTAGTAGCCGTGGCAGCGCCAGTCGGCCCAGAGCCCTGGCGGCAGGTCGATGCGGGCGGCTATCTCGTTGGGTGTGAAGCCCAGGTTGGTGAGGCGCATGGCCTGGTCGTGCAGCCAGCGGTAGAGGTCGCGCTGGTTGACGAGGTACTCCCGCACGTCGTCGCCGCCCCAGTGGGGCCAGCCGTGGCTGGCGAACACCACCTCGGCCTCGTCGCCCCAGCGGTCGAGGGCCTCGTCGATGTAGCGGCTCCAGAGCAGGGCGTCCCGCACGAGCGCACCGCGCAGGGTGAGGACGTTGTGCATGGTGGTCGTGCAGTTCTCGGCCATGCAGAGGACCCGGTGGTCCGGGAAGTAGAAGTGCATCTCGGCCGGCGCCTCGGACTCCGGCGTGAGTTGGAACTCGATCCGGACGCCGTCGAGCACCAGTTCCTGGCCGGTCTCGGTGATGTCGATCGTCGGGGGGACGAGCGCACTCGACCCGGTCGAAACGCCCTTGCCGAGCCCCTGGTCGACGTGGTGGTGCTCGCTCCAGGGCAGCAGCATCCCGAACTGGTACATGGCCCGGCGCCCCATCACGGGGGCAGCGACCACGTTCTCCGCCACGGCCTCATGCAGGAAGCCCTCCGGAGCCACGATCGGGACCTCGCCGGCGTCGAGGCGCTCCTGGTCGACGACGCCGAGGATCCCGCCGTAGTGGTCGAGGTGGGAGTGGGTGTAGATCACCGCCGTCACCAGGCGCTCGCCGAGGTGTTCGGTGACGAGCTCGTAGGCGGCGGCGGCGCTCTCCCGGGTGGTCAGGGGGTCGATCACGACCCAGCCCTGGTCGCCGCGGATGAATGTGACGCTCGAGGTGTCGAAGCCGCGCACCTGGTAGAAGCCGTCGCAGACCTCGTAGAGGCCGTGCTGGGCGTTGAAGCCGGCCTGTCGCCAGAGCGCCGGGTTGACGGTGTCGGGGCAGGTGCCGTGCACGAAGTCCGACTTTGAGAGGTCCCAGCTGATCGGCATCCACGGGTTGGGCACCAGCTTCTCGATGACCGGCTCGACGCGGGTGGCGATGAAGCCGCGGGCCACGTTGGCGGCGTCGCTGCCGTCGTCGGGGGGCAGCGAGGCGGTGAAGGCGTCGAGGTCGGTGCGCGTCTGCGCCTCTGCGGCCTTGGGCGAACGGGGGTCGTCGGTCATCGCAGTATCTGCACTGTCCTCGGGGTGCGCCTCCGGGCTCAGTGGCCGGTGAAGACCGGGCCGGTGTGGTCGAGCATCGGGACGTCGCCGGGGCCGTCGCCGTAGCGCCCGGCCTCGAAGCGGGCGACCACGAAGTGGTGGACCTCGTCGGGGCCGTCGGCCAGTCGGAGCGTGCGCTGGCTGGTGTAGAGCCTTGCGAGCGGCGTCCACTGGGACACGCCGGTGGCACCGTGGACCTGGATGGCCTCGTCGATGATCCGGCAGACCTTCTCGGGCACCATCGCCTTGACGGCGCTGATCCAGACCCGGGCCTCGGCGTTGCCCATTGTGTCCATCGCTCTGGCGGCCCGTAGGACCATGAGGCGCATCGACTCGATGTCGATCCGGGCGCGGGACACCACCTCCATGTTCTTGCCCAGGTTCAGGATGGGCTTGCCGAACGCCTGGCGGTTGAGGCCGCGCCGGACCATGAGCTCGATGGCACGCTCGGCGGCGCCGATGGAGCGCATGCAGTGGTGGATGCGGCCGGGGCCGAGCCGGAGCTGGGAGATCTCGAAGCCACGGCCCTCGCCCAGGAGGATGTTGTCGTAGGGCACCCGGCAGTCGTCGAAGGTCAGGTGCATGTGGCCGTGGGGTGCGTCGTCGTTGCCGAACACGTGCATCGGGTGGTCGATGGTGAGGCCGGGTGCGTCGATCGGTACCAGGATCTGCGACTGGCGACGGTGGGGTGGCCCGTCGGGGTTGGTCTGGACCATGGTGATCATGATCTTGCAGCGGGGGTCGCCGGCACCCGAGATGTAGTACTTGGTGCCGTTGATGACCCACTCGTCGCCGTCTCGTACTGCCTGGCAGGCGATGTTCTTGGCATCGGACGAGGCCAGGTCGGGCTCGGTCATGGCGTAGGCGGAGCGGATCTCGCCGGCGAGCAGCGGCTCGAGCCACTGTTGCTTCTGCTCAGGTGTGCCGACCCTCTCGAGGACCTCCATGTTGCCGGTGTCGGGGGCCGAGCAGTTGAGGCTCTCGGAGGCGATCGGGTTCTTGCCGAGTTCGGAGGCGATGTAGGCGTAGTCGAGGTTGGAGAGTCCCTCTCCGGTCTCGGCATCCGGAAGGAAGAAGTTCCACAGCCCCTTCTCCCTGGCCTTGGCCTTGAGTTTTTCGAGGATGTCGAGCTGGCCGGGGTGGTAGCCCCAGTGCTCCTCACGTACGGCACCCAACTGGTGGAACTCGAGGGTGACCGGCTCGACCTCGGTGGCGATGAAGTCGACGACAGCGTCGTAGAGGGGTCGCGCCCCGTCCGACATGGCCAGGTTGAGGCTCTCATCGCTGGGGTCGTCGATGTGCAGTCCGGGTCCGATGGCCATGGAGTCCTCGGGGGGATGGGGGGAGGGCGTTCGGCCACCGAACCTACGACAGGAGCGGTCGGGGTGTCCCAGCCGGGCAGTCGGTTCGCCTGCCGATGCGACGGGCCCCCGCTCCGGCCGCGAGAGTGGGGCCGTGAGGTTCTCGCTGATCTACGAGGCCCAGATGGCCGACCCGTCGCCGGCCAACGAGCGGCAGGTGTTCGCCGACATCGTCGAGCAGTCGCTGCTCGCCGAGGAGTTGGGATTCGACGTGATCTGGGCCGTCGAGCACACCGCGCTCACGCATTACGCGCACATGAGCGCTCCCGAGACCTTCCTCGCCTACCTGGCAGGCCGCACCGACCGCATCGGGCTCGGCCACGGGGTCGTCTGCCTGCCGCCGCAGATGAACCACCCGGTGAAGGTGGCGGAGCGGATCGCCACCCTCGACATCCTGTCCGGCGGTCGGGTCCACTTCGGAATGGGCAAGGGCGCCACGCAGCAGGAGGCCGGCACGTTCGGCTACGAGCTCGAGGCGCTGCCCCCGATGATCGACGAGGCGATGCGCCTCATCCCCCGGTTCTTCGTGGAGGAGGTGGTCGAACACCACGGCGAGTTCATCGACGTTCCCCCTCGGCCCGTTCACCCCAAGCCGCTCCAGGACCCGCACCCGCCGATGTACCAGGCGTGCACGAACACGGCCACTTTGGTCGACGCCGGTGGGCGGGGAATCGGGGCACTGGTCCTGGGATTCGGCGGACCAGACGAGGTGGCGTCCAAGAACGAGGTGTACCGCACCGCATTCGCCGGCCGCAGGCCCGAGGACCAGGTGGGGTATGCGCCCAACGAGCACCTGGCCGCCCTGTGCCCGGCCATCGTGCTCGAGGACGGCACCGAGGCCCGTCGGATCGGCCTGCGTGGCCAACGGTTCTTCCTGGAGGCCATCGCCCACTGGGCCACCGACGGGGCGTACCCCCTCCCCGATCCGGATTCCTGGATCGACGGCACCGCCACGACCGGGGACGGCACCGAGATCGTCCAGACGCGTATCGGTGCCGAGATGGTGTCCGTCGACTTCTCCGATCCGGGAATGTCGCTGCTCAACCCCAACCACGCCTACGGCACCGTGGACGACTGCATCGGCTACGTCGAGCGGCTCGTCGAGGCAGGCGCCGACGAGATCCTGTTCCTGAACCAGATGGGCACCGTGCCCCAGTGGGCCATGCTCGAGACGGTCCGCAACATCGGCGAGTACGTGATTCCGAGGTTCCGCTGACCAGGTTGCCGGATTGGAGCATGTGGTGCACGGAATATGTGCTACACATAGACTCATCGCCAACCTCACGCTCGCCGTCGACGACGACCTCCTCCGCCGGGCCCGTGTGCGCGCCGCCGAACAGGGGACATCGGTCAACGCCGTCGTCCGCGACCTGCTGATCGCCTATGCGGCCGGCGACCGGGCCGCCGCGGCGCGTCGCCGACTGGTCGGCCTGTCAGTCTCGTCGGCTGCCGGGTCGGGGGGCAGGGACGTGTTCTCCCGGCACCCGGACGGCACTCCGTGAGCGGGGGCGTCTTCCTCGACACGTCGGTGCTCATCCGACTCTTCGATGACGACGAGCCGGCCCGTCAGGCAGCGGCACGGGCGGTTGTCGGCGTCGTGCCCGACGAAGGCGCTCCGGCGCTGGTCGTGTCGGCCCAGGTGCTCGCCGAGTTCGCCGACGTGGTCACCGCACGTATGGCTCGCCCCCTGCCGCGGGTGACCGCGCGGCGGGCCCTGGCCGACCTGGCGGAACTCCATGTCGTCCCCACCGACGCCGACCTTGTCCTGGCCGCGGCCGACACCGCAGAGGAACACGGCCTCTCGGTCCGCGATGCCCTCGTCGTCGAGGCAGCTGCAGCATCCGGTTGTTCCCGGCTGCTGACGGAGGCCCTGCCGCACGGCACGATGGTGCGAGGCGTCACGGTCGAGGATCCGGGACACCCGGACAGCAGTCCATAGAGAGGGGCGACCACCATGTTGCAGATCGACGGCCTCCGCCGCCACGAGGTGGATGCCCACGGCATGCGCATCCACGTGGCCGAGGTGGGCCAGGGGCCGCTGGTCCTGTTCGTCCACGGCTTTCCCGAGTCGTGGTACTCGTGGCGGCACCAGCTCGTGGCCCTCGCCGACGCCGGCTACCGGGCGGCTGCCATCGACGTCCGTGGCTACGGGTCGTCCGAGGCACCCGGGGAGGTCGAGGCCTACCGCATCATCCACCTGGCCGGCGACTGCGTCGGCGTGGTCGAGGCGCTGGGCGAGGCGACCGCCGTGATCGTTGGCCACGACTGGGGATCGCCGATCGCCGCGGCCGCCGCCCGTCTCCGACCGGACGTCTTCACCGCCGTGGCACTCCTGTCGGTCACATACGAGCCCCGCAACGAGCACCGGCCCTCCGAGGTGTTCCGGGCGATCGGCGGCGACGAGGAGTTCTACATCGAGTACTTCCAGGAGCCGGGCCGGGCCGAGGCCGAGATCGCCGAGGATCCGGCGCGCTGGTTGGAAGGCTTCTACTACTGCGCCTCGGGCGACGCACCCCCGGTGCCCGAGGGCGAGCGGCCGATGGCCTGGGTCGCCCCGGGCACGCAGTTGCGGGACCGCCTCCGGTACCCGGACGGGCCCCTGCCGTGGCTCTCGGCCGACGACCTGTCGTTCTACGCCGCCGAGTTCGAACGGGCCGGGTTCAGCGGAGGGCTCAACCGCTATCGCTGCGTCGATCTCGACTGGGAGGACCTGCGGGCCTTCCACGGCGCGCCGATCAGCCAGCCGTCCCTCTTCATCGGCGGCGAGAGCGACGGTCCGACCATGTGGGGAGCGGGGAGCATCTCCCGGTATCCACAGACCCTGCCGAACCTGTACGCCTCGGTGATCCTCCCGGGCGTCGGCCACTGGATGCAGCAGGAGGACGCACCCGGCGTCAACGCCGCACTCCTCGGCTTCCTCGGTTCCCTCGACGCCGTCTGACCCTCTCCCGGCCAGCCGGTCCCTGGCTTTGACCGGGCGCGCCTAGGTTGTCCGGATGGGAGCCGGGGGGAACGGCCGTCTGACCCGTTCATTGGCCCTGCGCCACGTCTTCGCCCTCTCGACGGGGGCGATGGTCTCGTCGGGCCTTTTCCTACTCCCCGGCCTGGCGGCGGCCAAGGCCGGACCCGCCGCCATCCTGGCGTATCCGATCGCCGGCCTCCTCGCCGTGCCCGCCATGCTCAGCGTGGCCGAACTCTCGACCGCCCTGCCGAAGGCGGGCGGCGCCTACTACTTCCTGGAACGTGCGCTCGGTCCGTCGGTCGGCACCGTGGCCGGCTTCGGCACCTGGTTGTCGCTGGTGCTCAAGGACGCCTTCGCCATGGTCGGGATGAGCGCCTACCTGGTGCTGATCGTCGACATCGACAGCCGCTCCCTCGCCCTCGTGCTCATCGGACTGTTCATGGTGATCAACATCGTCGGCTCGAAGGCCAGTGCATCGTTGCAACTCTGGTTGGTCGTGTTCATCCTCGCCGTCCTCGGCTGGTTCCTCGTCCACGGACTGCTGGAGACGCAGTCGCGGGGCTTCGACGGGTCGAACCTCGACCCGTTCTTCACGACGGGCTCGGCGAGCATGTTCGCGGTCGTCGGCCTGGTGTTCGTCTCGTACGGCGGGCTGACCAAGGTGGCCAGCGCCGCCGAGGAGGTCGAGGACCCGTCACAGGGCATTCCGCTGGGGATGGGGCTCTCGCTGGTGGTTGCCACGGTTCTCTACACGCTCGGGGTGCTCGTGGCCGTCGCAGTCGTGCCTCCCGAGGTGCTCCACGAGGACCTGGCGCCGATCCACACCGCAGCGAAGGCGGTGATGCCGTCGGTCGGGGCGTGGCTGATCGTGGTGGCTGCCCTCGCGGCATTCGCCTCGGCGGTGAATGCCGGGATCATGGCGGCAGCCCGGTACCCGATGGCGATGGCCCGCGACGGTCTGCTGCCGGCCCGCTTCGGGTCGGTCGGCAGTCGTGGCACCCCGGTGGCCGGCGTCGTCGTGACCTCGGTGGCCATTGCCGTCGTGGTCCTGGCCTTCGACGCCGAGTCCATCGCCAAGCTGGCCAGCGCCTTCGTCCTGCTCACGCTCGGCCTCGTGAACCTCGCCGTGCTCGTCCTCCGGGCCTCGCGGATCCCGTCGTATGCGCCGGCCTTCCGGAGCCCGCTCTATCCGGCCACCCAGTTCGTCGGCATCCTCGTGTCGGTCGCCCTGATCTCCCGCCTGGGTCCGCAGGCCTGGGGCTTCGTCCTCGTCGTGTCGTTGGTGGGCTGGACCTGGCACCGCCTGTACGCGACCGGTCGCACCAAGCGGGCCGGTGCCATCCGCAACGTGTTCCAGCGGTGGGGCGAGGACGTCGACACCGGCCTCGACAGGGAGATGAGCGCTGCCATGGCGGGGCACGGACTGCGCAGTGGCGACGACTACACGGGTCTCGTCGCCAGGGCCGCCGTGCTGAGCATCCCGGAGGGCACCGACATCGCCGAGGCAGCCGACCGGGCCTCGTCGGTGCTGGCCGATCGCATCGGCCTCCCCCGGGAGCGCGTGACCGAGCGGTTCCTCGAGACGGGCTCCCTGTGGATCCAGCCGTCCGACGACCACCCGACCGCCACGCCCATCGCCCTGTTCGAGGCCATCGACGACGACCTTCTCGTGATCGTGCGGGCCTCGGCCGGCATCAGCATTCCGATCACCTGGGGTGGGTCGGGGGAACGGGTCAACGCCCTGTTCTTCCTGGCCGGCACGACCTCGAACCCTGGGCGGTCGCTGCGCCTGGCGGGGGAGTTGGCCAGCTACCTACACAGTGGGGCCCGGACGGTGGGGCGCGCCATGACCGAGGCGGATGTCAAGTCGGCGCTGTTGCCCGACCTGTCGGTGAGGCAGTACGCCCTGCTGCCGGAGGGCCACGACGCCTGGCTCATCGGCCACCGGATCGCCCAGTTGGACTTTCCCGAGGGGGTCGAGGTCGCGGCGGTGACACGGTTCGGCGTCGTGCTCCCGGCCGAACCGGACCTGGTGCTCGAGGCCGACGACCAGTTGACCGTGTTCGGTCCCGAGGAGGTCATGCCGCCGACCGGCGAGCCCGCCCCCGTGAAGTACCTCGACCGCTGACGCGACCGGAGGCGCTCAGCCGACGAGCAGGCGACGGATCTCGGCGACTCCTGCGAGCGCCTCGTCGGGCGCGCCGGCGACAGGAGCGATGTTGAAGTCGACCGCCCCCGCCTCGGCGAGGGGCCGGAGCCAGGATGCGATGTCGTCGGGGGTGCCGACCGGCGAGTACTTCTCGAAGGCCGAGTACGGCGCCCCGTAGAACCGTTCCATGGAGGGCCCCAGGCGTGCTGCGCCCTCCTCCGCCGTGTCGCCGAGGCCGACCCAGACCTGGTAGCCGTGCCGCCACGCCACCTCCGTGCGACCGGAGTCGGCGGCGACCTGTTCGGCCAGCGTCACGCCCTCGGCGAACCGCCGCGGCGAGCACCAGGAGGCCAGCCAACCGTCGCCCCGGCGTCCGGCCCGCCCCACGGCGGCGTTCGACCGGCCGCCGACGGTCACCGGGATCGGCGGGTCGGGTGGCGGGCTGATCGCCACGGCCGGTGCCTCGTAGAACTCGCCGCTGTGGTCGACGGTCTCCCCGGCCAGGAGTGGACGCAGCACGTCGAGTGCCTCGTCGGTCCGGCGGCCGCGGGTGGCCGGGTCGACGCCGACCGCCTCCATCTCGTGGCGGTCCTCGCCGCCGACCCCGATGCCGAACGTGACCCGGCCGGGTGCGTGTTCGGCCAGCGTCGAGAGTTGGCGGGCAACGTTGACCGGATGGCGGAGGGCCAGCAGGTAGACGCCGACGTAGACCCCGATCGAGGGGTGCAGGCCGGCCAACCAGGACACGGTCATCAGGCCGTCCCTGCCCCGACCGCCGAAGAAGGCGACGTGGTCGGCGGTGACGAGGTGGTCGATGCCGGCCTCGGCTGCGGCATGGATGTAGTCGGCGGCGTCCCCGTGGTCGGTGAACCCGGCGGGAGGGATCGACACGCCGACCCGGAGGTGGGGCACACCACCGGGGATGGGCGTCACGGGGTGCGCTTCTCGCCGAACCGGTCCCAGGAGGTGATCTTCTCGGCGCCGCGGTAGCGGGGGGCCACGCCCCACTTCCCGGTCGGGTGGCCGAGTGGCATGAGGGCCAGCACCTCGTAGCGCTCGGGGATGCCGAGCAGTTCGCGCACCTCGTCCTCGTAGATGCGGTGCAGCGTGGTGATCGTCGTACCGAGTCCGAGGGAGCGGGCGGCCAGGATCAGGTTCTGGACGGCGGGGTACACCGAGGCGTACGTGGGGCCCACCGGCATCGGGCCCTCGTCGTCGTACACGGTCATGTCGATCGACGGCATGAGGATCAGGATGTGGACCGGTGCGTACTCGAGGTTCTCCGCCAGGTGCACGGTGGCCCGGTTGTTGCGCTCCCAGCCCTCGCGCACCTTGTCATTCGGGAACTCCGTGGGAGCGATCGCCGGCTCGTAGCGGGCCCAGCCCCGGCGGTAGATCTCGGCGAGGGCGAGCCGGAGGTCGGGGTCCTGCACGACGAGGAACTGGTACGGCTGGATGTTGCCGCCGCTCGGCGCCTGGACGGCCGCCCGCAGGCAGGTCCAGAGGTCCTCGTCGCTGACCGACTCGTCGGACAACCGCCGCATCGCACGGGTGGTCATGAGCCCCTCCAGGAGGCTCAGGTCGTCGCCGCATCGGGTCTGGTCGGTCATGGGTCGCTCCCCCTCCGTCATCTCCCCGTGAACCGGGGGTCCCGCTTCTCGGAAATCGCCGCCAGCGCCTCGGCGTGGTCGTCGCTGCCGAAGGTCACGATCTCGAGGGCGCTGGCCTGCTCGAAGGCGCTGTCCGAGGTCTGCCTGACCCAGGCGTTGATCGCCTGCTTCGTGTACTGGACGGCGAGCGGCGCCCCGGCGGCCAGCCGCTTCGCCCAAGCCAGTCCGGCGGCACGGCACGACTCGGCGTCCGGTGTGGTCTCGGCGACCAGGCCGAGGCGCTCGGCGTCGACGGCGGTCAGCGCATCGCCCGTCAGGAGGTAGCGCTTGGCGAGCATCGGGCCGAGCGCCAGCGGCCAGGCGATGGTCCCGCCGTCGCCGGCTACGAGACCGACCCGGACGTGCGGGTCACCCAGGCGGGCGGTTTCGGCCATGACGACCACGTCGCAGAGCAGGGCGATGCTGGCGCCCAGTCCCATGGCGTGGCCGGTGATGGCGCAGACAACCGGCAGGTGGACGTCGAGGAGGTCCCCGATCATCCGACGGGCGTCGAGGCGGAGGTCCTCGAGCCGGCCGGGCTCCTGGAGTTGCGGGAACCAGTCGAAGTCGCCACCGGCGGAGAACGACGATCCGGTCCCGGTGAGCAGCACGGCCCGGGCCTCGCGTTCTGCCTGGAGGCGGGGGAACAGTGCGGTGAGTTCGTGGTGGAGGCGGTCGTCGACCTTGTTGAGGGGGTCATCGGGCTTGTCGATGGTGACGACCAGGACATCGTCGTCGCGCTCGAAGCGGAGGTGCTCGAAGGCACCTTCATCGGAAGGCACGGGGCTGCCCATAGGCGCTGAGTTCACAGCAGCGTCACGTCCGTGTCCAGCCCCAGGGCGAGTCGACCGGTGAGTTCGTGGATGCGGGGGGCGACCATGGCGTGGGTTGCGGCCACCTGCCCGTCGCGCACGGCCCGCTGGAGCGGCTCGCGCAGGTAGACGGCCTCGCCGCCGGCCTCGCGGCCGAGCAGGAGGAGGGCGTCGGCGCACCGCTGAGCGGCGTCGCAGGCGGCGAGGCGCAGGCTGCGCCGGTGCTCGACGGTCAGGGGGTCGCCGCCGGATGCGGTCTCCCAGGCGCTGCCGAGCACGTCGTGGAGGAATGCCCTGGTCGATCGGGCGGTGGCCTCGGCACTCGACACTGCTGTCTGCCCGGAGGCCCGTTCGGCGAGCGTGCGGCCGGAGCCCATGGGCTTCTTGGTCGAGGCCAGTTCGCCGAACCTGGCGACGGCGCCGTCGAGGAGGCCGATGGCCACGGCGGCGATGCCGCAGGCCAGCATCCCGTAGAAGGGGAATCGCCACAGGGGGCCGTCGAGGTGGGGTTCGGCCGTCGTGAGCTGCGCCCAGCGGCCCTCGGGGACGAACGTCTCGGTCACGGTGTAGTCGCCGGAACCCGACCCGGCGAGGCCGGTGACGTGCCACGTGTCGAAAAATTCGACGTCGTCGGGGTGGAAGAACGTGAACGGGGCGAAGAGGCCGTCGTCTCGCCGGAGGGGCCGGCCGTCGTCGTCGACGAGTCGGGTGCCGCCGCCGATCCAGGTGCAGTGGTGGGCGCCGGACCCCCAGGCCCAGGTACCGGTGACGCACAGTCCGCCGTCGACGATGCGGGCGGTGCCCACAGGGGCGGCGAACCCGCCGGTGCAGGAGTCGGGGGTGCCGTAGATCGTGCGAGCGTGTTCGTCGTCGAGGAAGCCGGCGATGAGCGACGACGTGCCGGCGATCATCACGCACCAGCCGGAAGCGCCGTCGTGGCGGGAGACCTCGGCGATGGTGTCGATGCCGGTGAGGACGTCGACCTCCGGGCCGCCCAGCGAGGCGGGGACGAAGAGGCGGAAGAGGCCGGCACCGCGCAGGTCGGCGACGACGTCGTCGGGGAGGGTGCGTGCGGCCTCGATGGCCTCGGACCGCTCGGCCAGCGTGGGGCCGAGCGAGCGGGCGGCGGTCAACAGGTCGGTCATGGTTGACAAAACTAGAGGAAGATTCTAGAAAGCACAAGATAAACTGAAAAGAGACTAAAGTTCTGCCATGATCGCGACTGGCCGCGCCGAGCGCACCCGTGAGGCACTCATCGACGCAACGGTGGCGGCGCTCCGGGTGGACGGCAGCTTCACGACCGAACAGGTGGCCGACGCGGCGGGGGTCTCGGTGGCGACCGTCTACAACCGCGTTCCCGAAGGTCGTGACGGACTCCTCGCCGCTGCCCTGGACCGGGCGCTGGCACGACTGGTGGCGGTCACGGCCGGGGCCCTCGAGGTCGAGCACCTGCTGGACGACGGCCTCGAGCGCGTCGTGGGTGCGCTCGTGGACGGCCTGGTCGAGGTGTTCGACGGGGAGGCACTCGTGCTGCGGTCGGCCCTCGCCCGCCTGCCTGAGAGCCGGCTCCTGCGGGACTCCTACCGGCACCGGGAGACCGAGGCCCGTGAGCTGAACCGGCGGTTCGTCGAACTCGGCCAGGCGGCCGGCCGCATCGGCGCCGGCGACCCCGACGAACTGGCCGATGTCCTCGTGGTCCTGTGTCAGGGCCTCAACAACCCGGTCCTGCTCGGTCACCACGATCGGCGGGCGCTGACCGCCCGCCTCTCGGCGGCGATGGTCGCCCTGCTCAGCCTGCCGACGTGATTCTGCGCGCCTGGCAGGGCGACATCACGATGCTGGCTGTCGATGCCATCGTCAATGCCGCCAACGAGGCCCTGCTCGGCGGTGGCGGGGTCGACGGCGCCATCCACCTTGCGGCCGGCCCCGGCCTGCTCGACGAATGCCGCGGCCTCGGAGGCTGCGACACCGGCGAGGCGAAGCCCACCGGCGGCCACGACCTGCTCGCCCATTGGGTCGTCCACACGGTCGGTCCCGTGTGGAGGGGCGGCGGCCACGGCGAAGCCGTCCTCCTCGGCTCCTGCTACCGACGTTCCCTCGAGGTGGCGGTCGGCCTCGGTGCCCGCAGCGTGGCGTTCCCGGCCATCTCCACCGGCGTCTACGGCTACCCGAGGGAGGCGGCGGCCCGGATCGCCGTCGACACGGTCCGGGCGTTCGGCCACGACCATCCGGGCGACATCTACGAGGTCACCCTCGTGGCGTTCGCCGGCGACGACCTCGCCCGCTACGAGGAGCTGCTGGCCGCCGGCTGAGGGTCCGGTGGCCGGACCCCGGATCCTGTGCCATCATCGCGACCCCGGGGGAACGGGTGTACGCGGCGACGGCGCCGCGGCGTCCCACCGGGAAGATCCAAGGGGGAACCGATGGAGGTCTCCGTCACCGTCAATGGGACGGCCCGATCCGCCGACGTCGAGCTTCGGACGCTGCTCGTGCACTACCTGCGCGACGTCCTCGGGCTGACCGGCACCAACGTGGGATGTGACACCAGTTCGTGCGGTGCCTGCACCGTGCTCGTCGACGGCCGCTCAGCCAAGTCGTGCACGCTGCTCGCCGTCCAGGTCGACGGCGCGGACGTCACGACCATCGAGGGCCTGGCAGGCCCCGACGGCCTCCACCCGATGCAGCAGGCATTCCACGAGTGCCATGCCCTGCAGTGCGGCTACTGCACGCCCGGCATGGTCATGGCCGCCGTGTCGCTGGTCGACGAATACGACGACCTCGACGCCGCCGGCGTGCGGGTGGGACTCGAAGGCAACCTCTGCCGCTGTACCGGCTACCAGAACATCGTTGCGGCCGTCCTGGCCGTCGGCGAGTGAGGGGAGCGCAGACATGACCGTGACCGAATCCCCGTTCATCGGCGGCATCGTCGGCGAGTCCCGCCTCCGTCATGAGGACCCGGCCCTGCTGACCGGCGAGTCCAAGTTCATCGACGACCTGCAGATCCCGGGCGCCCTCTGGGTGGCCTGCGTGCGCAGCCCACACGCCCACGCCCGAATCACCGGCATCGACACCTCGGCGGCACTCGCCACCGACGGCGTGGTCGCCGTCTACACCGGCGACGACCTGGCCGACGCCTGGGCGGCTCCGCTGCCCTGCGCCTGGCCCGTCACCGACGACATGAAGAACCCCGCCCACCATCCGGTGGCCCAGGGCAAGGCCAACTACGCGGGCGACATCGTCGCCGTCGTGGTCGCCGAGTCCCGGTATGCCGCAGCAGATGGCCTCGAGGGCGTGGTCGTCGACTACGAGCCGCTCGACGCCGTCGTCACCATGGAGGACGCAGAGACCGACCGGGTCGTGATCCACGAGGACTGTGGGACCAACGTGTCCTACGTGTGGCCCCTGGTCCCCGACCCGGAGGCAGTGGAGGCGGCGTTTGCCGACGCGACCCACCACATCACGGAGACGTTCGTGCACCAGCGCCTCATCCCGACGGCCATGGAGCCCCGCGGCGTTGTCGCCGTACCGGCGCCGCACAACGGCGACATGACCCTCTACTCATCCACGCAGATCCCCCATGTCCTCAAGGTGATGGCGGCGCTCACGCTGGGCATCCCCGAGCAGAAGTTGCGGGTCATCGCACCCTCGGTGGGGGGCGGCTTCGGCTGCAAGCTCAACGTGTACGCCGAGGAGATCATCTGCATGGCCCTCGCCCAACGCCACGGCGTGCCCGTGCGGTGGACCGAAGGCCGCACCGAAGCGGCCGTCTCGACCATCCAGGGCCGCGCCCAGCGCCAGACCATCGAGTTGGCCTCCGACGCCGACGGGAAGCTCACCGCCGTGCGGGCCACCCTGCTGGCCGACATGGGCGCCTACCTGCAACTGGTCGCGCCCGGCGTGCCGCTGCTGGGGGCGTTCCTGTACCACGGGCTCTACGACGTGCCCGTCTACTCGTTCACGTGCAAGGGCGTGTTCACGAACCTCACGCCGACCGACGCCTACCGCGGCGCCGGCCGGCCCGAGGCGACGTACGCCATCGAGCGGGCGATGGACGCCCTGGCCGTGGCCGTGGGCGTGGGTCCGGACGAGATCCGGTCCCGCAACTTCATCCCGACCGAGAAGTTCCCCTACGACTCGCCCGCCGGGCTGACCTTCGACTCGGGGAACTACCAGCCCACGCTGGACCGGGCCAAGGAGTTGATCGACTGGGACGGCCGTCGTGCCGAGCAGGCCGAGCGACGGGCAGCGGGGTCGACCACCCACCTGGGAATCGGCATCTCGTCCTACGTCGAGATGTGCGGCCTGGCCCCGAGTCGCACCCTCGCGGCGCTGAACTACGGCGCCGGCGGCTGGGAGTCGGCGACGGTGCGAATCCTGCCCACCTGCAAGGTCCAGGTCGTCACCGGCACCACGCCGCACGGTCAGGGGCACGAGACCTGCTGGTCGATGATCGTGGCCGACCAACTCGGCATCGACCCCGACGACGTCGAGGTGCTCCACTCGGACACGGCCATCTCGCCGCTCGGCATGGACACCTACGGGTCCCGGTCGCTGGCCGTGGGTGGCACCGCCATCTGGATGGCGACCGAGCAGGTCATCGACAAGGCCCGGGCCATCGCCGCCCACATGCTCGAGGCCAACGCCGACGACCTCGAGTTCGCCGGTGGCACGTTCAGCGTGAAGGGCAGCCCCGACAAGGAGGTCCCGCTGGCCGGGGTGGCGTTCGGCGCCTTCACGGCCCATGACCTGCCCGATGGCATGGAGCCCAACCTCCAGGCGCAGGTCACCTTCGACCCGTCCAACTTCGTCTTCCCGTTCGGCACGCACATCGCCGTGGTCGAGGTGGACGAGGCGACGGGCGCCGTCGAACTGATCGACTACGCCGCCGTCGACGACTGCGGAAACCAGATCAACCCGCTGATCGTCGAGGGCCAGTTGCACGGTGGCATCGTGCAGGGCGTCGCACAGGCCCTCTGGGAGGACGCCGCCTACGACGCCGACGGGCAGTGCCGGGCCGCCAACCTGGCCGACTACCTGGTGCCCTCGGCCGCCGAGTGCATCGACATGAAGTTGGACCACACGGTCACGCCGTCGCCCTCCAACCCGATGGGGGTGAAGGGCATCGGCGAGGCAGGCACCATCGCCTCGACGCCTGCGGTCATGAACGCAGTCGTCGACGCCCTGCGCCCGATGGGCATCACCGACATCACGATGCCGGCATCGCCCATGACCGTCCGACGAGCCATCGAGGCGGCACAGGGGGATTCGGCATGATCCCCGCAGCGGTCGACTACGTCCGGGCCGATTCCGCCGAAGCGGCCATCGCCGCCCTCGCCGAGGCGGGCGACGAGGCCAAGTTGCTGGCCGGTGGCCAGTCGCTGGTGCCGCTCATGAGGCTGCGCCTTGCCACGCCATCGGTGCTCGTCGACATCGGCCGACTCGACGGCCTGGCGGGCATCAGCGTCGACGGCGACACCGTGGGCATCGGCGCCCTGACCACCCACAGTGCACTCGAGCACTCGGCCGACCTGGCGGCGGCCTGCCCGCTGCTGGCCCACGTGGCCGCGCAGGTCGGCGATCCGGCCGTGCGGCATCGGGGCACCCTGGGCGGCTCGCTGGCCCACGCCGATCCGGCATCGGACCTGCCGGCCGCCGTGCTCGCCCTGGGCGGCACGCTCGTGGCAACCGGTCCCGGCGGCAGCCGCGAGATCGCGGCCACCGACTTCTTCACCGGCTTCCTCGAGTCGGTGCTCGGCCCCGACGAACTGCTCACCGAGGTGCGCGTGCCGGTCTCGACCGGTGGCTGGTGCTACCAGAAGTTCAACCGACGGGCCCAGGACTGGGCCATCGTCGGAGTGGTGGTCGCCGAGGGCGGCGCCGGGGTGGCGCTCGTGAACATGGGCTCCACGCCGATGCGTGCAGCGGGCGTCGAGGCCGCCGTGGCCGCCGGCGCCTCGGCAGGCGATGCTGCCTCAGCGGCTGCCGACGGCACCGAGCCGCCGACCGACAACAACGCCGACGGCGACTACCGGGCCCACCTGGCCCGGGTGCTCACCGAACGGGCCCTGGTGGCCGCCGGCGCCTGAGGTACCGGTCCCGACTCAGGGTCCCCCGGGCAGCGACTCGCACGGCTCACCGTCGTCGTCGTTGTCGAGGCGCGCCACATCCCCGTAGTCGGGGAAGTAGGTGTCGAACCAGGCCTTCGCCTCGGCGTAGGTGGCGAAGTCCGAGCAGTTCATCGAGTTCCCGGGATCGGCAGGGGAGTCGCCGGCGTCGGTGGTCGCTGTCGGCTCGATCGTGGTCGACGGCGGAGGAACGGTGGTCGGGGTGGGCGCCGGCGGGGCCGTGTCGAAGGTGACCGCCCCGTCGCAGCCGGCCAGTAGTCCGGAGAGGGCATCGTGCTCCGCAGGGGTGACCGTCAGGCTCCAGCGGACCTTGATCCGGATCCAGGTGGTTGCGTAGGTGCACAGGTAGCCGGTGTTGTCGGGTGTCCACTCCTCGGGTCCCCTGGCGCCCTTCGAGCGGTTGGCGGATGACGAGACGGCGATGAGGTGGCCCGGGTCTTCGAGGTCGTTGGCATACGCCCGCTTCGTGTCCCGATCCCAGGCCCAGCCGCCCGAGCGGTGTGCGTTGGCCAGCGGGACGAAGTGGTCGACGTCGAGGCCGCCGGGATCGTCGTAGTTGCGTCCGGTGAAGGCGCCGAACCAGAGGCCGATGGCGACCCGGCAGCCGCCGTCCTCGAGGATCACCGGGCTGACCGACTCTTCGATCAGGACCTCCTGGCGGGTGTCCTGGCAGTCACCGTCAGCGTCCGACCAGCCGGAGCCCCAGTCGCCCCGGTCGTACTCGAGCTGCGGGTCCGCGTCGGCGACGACAAGCCCCGCCAGCAACTCGGCTGCCTGGTCGCCGCTAGTCGTGGTGGGAACACCGGCAGTGGTGGTGGTTACCGGAGCAACCGTCGTCGGTGGGGCGAGGGTGGTCGTGGTGGGAACACCGGCAGTGGTGGTGGTTACCGGAGCAACCGTCGTCGGTGGGGCGAGGGTGGTCGTGGCGGGCGGGGCCCTGGTGGGGGCGACTTCGGGAGGATCCGTAGCAGCGCTGCCGCAGGCGGCGACCACGATGAGCAGCACCAGGGACCACCGGGGGAAGAGGGTCACGACCCCATGTTCGCGGATTGTCGGGATTGATGCCCGGTATCAGCCGAACAGGCGCTTCAGGACGCTGCTGTGCCAGGTGGTGCGGCCCCGACGGACCACGATGCCTCCATCGGGCGGTTGGGAGCGTGGCCGACGACTGAGGTCATGTACGAACGCGAAGGTTCTTCGGGTCGTACATCGAGCGCAAGGAAGCCTGCGCCGAGTAGCAGGTGCCGGCCACCTGGATCTCGAAGTTCCCTGCCTTCACGAAGTCGGTGGTCACGCCCGCCTCGTTTTCCACGTAGCCGAACCCCATGGCGCCGCCCAAGGTGTGTCCGTATGCACCCGACCGGAGGTACCCGACCGGGCTTCCGTCGCAAAGGATCGGCTCTTCTCCGTAGAGGAGAGGCTCAGGATCCTCGAGCAGAAACTGCACGAGCCGCGACTTGTAGGGACGCTCCTCGCGTTGGGCAAGCAGTACTTCCCGCCCCACAAACCCACCAGGCTTGTCGAAGTCGATGGCAAACCCCAGGCCTGCCTCCAGCGGCGAGTCCGAGTTCTCCATGTCCAGCCCGTAGTCGAGCCTCCCGGCTTCGGTGCGAGTGCTCTCCAAGGTCTCCATGCCGGCATGCACGAGACCGAATGCGGACCCGACCTCGATGATCCGGTCGTACACGCCGAGCGCGAACTCGGTAGGGACGTAGAGCTCCCAGCCGAGTTCTCCGACGAAGCTCATCCGCAGCGCCAGGCCCATGCCGTGGTGCAGGTCGATCTGCTGAGCCGTGTAGTACGGAAACGCGGCGTTGTCCAGATCCGCGAGCGTCACCTCGCTGAGAAGATCCCGCGACTCGGGACCCTGCACGCTGAGCAGCGTGTAGCCCGAGGTGACATCTGTGACCTGAACACGTGCGTCCTCCGCCGAGCCCCTGTGGAGCATGGCCTCGACTCGGCGGTGGAACATCTCCGCCGCCACCACGAGGAACCGGTCTTCAGCCAGACGCGTCACCGTCACGTCGGCCTGGACGCCGCCGCTCGCATTCATCCACTGCGTGTACACGCACTGCCCGACAGGAACGGCGATGTTGTTGCCGGACATCAGGTTGAGGGTCGCCTCGGCGTCGGGTCCTTGGACCAGGAACTTCGACATCGAGGACAAGTCGAACGGGGCCACGGCGCTGCGGACCGCTCGGTGTTCCGTTGCATGGAACTCAAACCAGTCCTGGCGGGCATAGGTGAGCTTGAACTCGATGTCGGCATCGACCGGAGCGAACCAGGACGCGTTCTCCCATCCCGAAGATTCGCCGAAGTGGGCATCGGACTTCTCGAGGCGCTCGTGAATCACCGACCGCTTAACGTTGCGCGCCGTGGTCGGGTGGGAATGCGGCCACGACCCCGTGGAGTGAAGTCGGCCGAGCAACTCGACACTGCGTTCCGCCAGATAGGGACGGTTCGTTTGAAACGGCGACATCCTGGCGATGTCGACATCGGTGACGTCGATCGGCGGGAGTCCGTCGGCTATCCAACTGGCGACAATGGACCCAGCACCTGCGCCGGTGAGAATCCCGAGTGAGTTGAAGCCGGCTGCGACAAAGAAGTTGACCAGCTCGGGCGCCTCTCCCATCAGAAAGCCGTTGTCGGGAGTGAAACTCTCGGGACCGGTGAACAGTTTGCGGACCCCGACGTTCTCGAGGCCGGGCAGAATCTCCATCGCATGCTCGAGGAAGGGTGCCAGGCGGTCCCAGTCAGACGGGATCTCGCCGAAGCTGAAGTCGTCCGGGATCTTGTCGAGCGACCACGGTGCCGCGACCGGCTCGAACAGGCCCACCAGGAGGCCGCCCGCCTCCTCGCGGTAGTAGGCGAATCGGTCGGGATCCTCGAAGATCGGCAGGTCCGCGGACACTCCTTCGATCGGCTCACTGATCAGGTATGCGTGCTCGATCGCCTGCAGTGGTATCGAGACGCCGGCCATGGCACCTACTTCCCTGGCCCACATCCCCGCACAGTTGACGACGTACTCGGCCTCGATGGCCCCGTCATTGGTGACCACCCCGGTGACTCGGCCGTCTTGTTGTGTGATTCCGAGCACTCGGATGCCCTCGAGGATCCGGGCGCCCCCCAACTTGGCCCCTTTCGCGAGTGACATCGCCACGTTGTAGGGATCGGCTCTGCCCTCGTTGGCCGTATAGAAGCCGGCGATGACCGCAGAGGCATCGACCTGTGGCCACAGGGCGGCGACCTCTGCGCCTGAGATCTCTTCGCGATCTATGCCCATCAACCTCATGAAGTCCGCTTCGCGGCGGAGCTTGTGGGTTCGCTCCTTCGTGCTCGCCGTCTGCAGATAGCCGACCGGACGAAAGCCCGTCGAGAAGCCGGTCTCCTCCTCGAGGACCTCATAGAGGTCTCGGGAGTATTTCGCCATCCAGGCAAGGGTCTGAGTGGTCATGCCACCAGACACGACCAGGCCTGCCGCATGCCATGTGGTCCCGGATGTGAGCCGGTCGCGCTCCAACAGGACGACGTCGTTCCAGCCGAGCTTGGTGAGGTGATACGCGACGCTGTTGCCGATCACTCCGCCTCCGATGATCACGACCCGAGCCCGACCTGGAGCACTTCGGCTCGAATCCTCATCCGAAATCGATGAACCATCCCGTTCGTGAGCGATCATTGGCGGAGCAACCTCCGCATCCCCTTCGCCAACCTGGAGGCCCGACCGGAGCGCGCCTCCGAGCGGTCGGCCAGTCCCATGACGCGCAGCCCGCCGTTGATCGACAACCAGCGCAGCGGTTCGGGCTCCCAGTTGCGGGAGCGATGGCCGACCCATGGGAGATCGATTCGGGGAGAGTCCGTTCGGGTGATGAGATCGGCGAGGGTTCGGCCGGCAAGATTGGACGGCGCGACACCCTCGCCGACATAGCCGCCGGCCCAGGCGACACCGCTCTCGCGGTCGAACCCAACCGACGGAAACCAATCGCGTGTCACTCCCAGCACACCGCCCCAACGATGCGAGATGGCGATATCCGCGAGTTGGGGGAGCATCTCGACCAGCGTTTCGATGATGCGCTCATGGTGGCGGGATCGTCGCTCTATCGCCGGATCGATCCTGGACCGGAACCCGTAGGAGGCGCCCCGGCCCCCGAATGCAATTCGACCGTCCTGGGTGCGTTGGCCGTAGATGACCAAGTGTCGATCGTCGACCAAGTGGCTGGACTGAACACGGGATCGGCCACCTCGTTGCGGGCTGGTTGCCGCCTTTTGTCAATGAGGTCCTGTTCTGGCATGGCGTTGCTCCCGTTGCCCATTCGCTGTCCCGACTACGCGAACATCATGGCGCGTTGTATTCGGTTGAGCAAGGGGCACGGTGCAGGCGAAATCCACCTCGAAGTTCGACTATACGACCGAATAAGTTGCATGATTGGGAATTTTGGTGTTGAATCTGTTGGTCAGGGGCTCCACGGAAGGTGGTGAGGCATGGACCACGGTCGACTCACGGAGTTGGGGCGGCGCCATCTCTGGGGTCACTTCAGCGTGCTGAAGGACGACGTCGACGGCATGCACATCATCGAGCGCGGCGACGGCTGTTACGTCTGGGACGATCAGGGCAACCGTTACCTGGATGGCCTGTCCGGACTGTTCGTCAGCCAGTTGGGCCACGGCCGCCCCGAACTGGCCCGTGCCGCCGGCAACCAGGCGGCGACACTCGGATACTTCCCGATCTGGACCTACGGCCACCCCGCCGCCGTCGAGTTGGCGGCCAAGCTGGCGTCGCTGGCGCCCGGCGACCTGAACCGGGTGTTCTTCACCACCGGCGGATCCGAAGCCGTCGAGTCGGCGTGGAAGCTGGCACGCCAGTACTTCAAGCAGGTGGGCCAGCCCGAACGCACGAAGGTCATCAGTCGCAACCTCTCCTACCACGGCACCTCGATGGGGGCGTTGTCGATCACCGGCCTCGAGTCCATCAAGACCGTGTTCGAACCGCTGGTGCCCGGTGCCGTCAAGGTGCCCGAGACCAACCACTACCGGTGCCCGACCTGTCAGGACGAGCCGCACTGTTCGCTGCACGCCGCCGAGGCCATCGAGGAGGCCATAGTCCGCGAGGGTCCCGAGACGGTAGCGGCGGTCTTTCTAGAACCGGTGCAGAACGCCGGCGGCTGCTTCGTCCCGCCGCCGGGCTACTTCGACAGGGTCCGCGAGATCTGTGACCAGCACGGCGTGCTGCTCGTATCCGACGAGGTCATCTGCGCCTTCGGCCGCATCGGCCGGATGTTCGGCTGCGAGCGTTACGGCTACCAGCCCGACATCATCACGTCGGCGAAGGGGCTCACCTCCGGCTACGCGCCGCTCGGCGCCATGATCGTGAGCGACCGGATCGCCGAGCCGTTCGTCGGCACCGGAGAATCCTTCATCCACGGCTTCACGTTCGCTGGCCATCCCGTGAGCTGTGCCGTGGCACTGGCGAACCTGAAGATCTTCGAAGACGAAGACATCGTGGGCCATGTGCAGGCAAACGAGGATGCGTTCCGGGCCGCACTCGACGACCTGTCGGACCTGCCGATCGTCGGCGACATCCGCGGCGTGGGCTACTTCTACGGCATCGAGTTGGTGCGGGACCGGGACACCAGGTCCTCGTTCAGCGACGACGAGTGCGAATACCTGCTGCGGGGATTCCTCTCCAACCGCTTCCTCGAGTTGGGCCTGATCTGTCGTGCCGACGACCGGGGCGAACCGGTCATCCAACTGGCACCGCCGCTCATCGCCGAACAGGCCGAGTTCGACTTGATCAACCAGGCCCTTCGCACGGCCCTCACCGAAGCCACTGCGATGATGCGATGACGATGACGGACAAGGTCGAGTTGGACGCGACGGACAAGGCCATCATCCGTGAGCTGCAAGTCCAGGGCCGGTTGGCCTACGCAAGGTTGGCGCCACGTGTCGGCCTCAGTGAGGCAGCGACGCGCCAGCGGGTCAACAAACTCCTCGAACGTGGGGTGATGGAGATTGTCGCGGTCACCGACCCAACCAGGCTGGGGCTGCGGCACCAGTCGATGGTGGGCATCAACGTCGACGCAGACGTTCGCGACATCGCCGACGAACTCGCCAGGATCGAGGCCATCGACTATGTGGTCGTCACCGCCGGCCGCTACGACATTCTCGCCGAGGTTTTTAGCGCCGATGCCACTCAATTCGTGGGGGTCATCAACGATCAGATCAGGCCCATCGCAGGAATCATCAATCTCGAGATCCTCACCTACCTCGACCTTGTGAAGCAGACATACAACTGGGGAACCGCATGAGTGTGTCGACGGCCGTGGAAATCACGGGCATCACGAAACGGTTCGGCGACGTGATTGCCGTCGACAACATGGATCTGACGATTGCCGATGGAGAGTTCTTCGCACTTCTTGATGGATGACGGGCCGGGCCGGGCGGTCACCGAAAGGCTCCATCAGGAACTGACGCCCTTCTGGCCCGGGTTGGACCCTGTGCTGAACGAGGCCCGTGTTTGGCAGGTCCCCTACTACGGACCCGTCTATCCGCCACGCTACGTTCTCGACGGGTCGTACGCGCTGAATCGAGAACCGTTCGGGTGCATCCACTTCGGTGGCGATTGGGTCTATGGCTTTGGGGCAAACGACGCCGTGCGCCGCGGGCGAGATGTGGCGGATGCAGTGACGCCGAGAACGACCACCAAGACCAAGACCGCTCGGGACATCGAGGTGCCGGACGCACTGAGGTCGTGACGCCGATCGGCGTCATCACGCGCCACTGGTCGGGAAGGTCACCGTCACCTGGAATGTGGCCGAGGTGGGCGGGATGAATCAGGTCGGATCGGACTGGGGGACCGGTTGACACCAGGCTCCCGGACCACTACCTCAGGGCTGCCGCCATTGTGTCGATGATGCGGCCGACCTCGTCGTCGGTGATGACGAGCGGCGGGCAGATGGCCAGGCAGGTGCCGATCGGCCGGATGATGACCCCGTTGGCGAGGATCTCGTTGCGCACCGGAATGCTGTCGCGTCCCAACTCGGCGGCGTAGACGGCGCCGATCCCACGCCACGACTCGATCAGGCCGTCGCCGACGAGGGCCTCGAGCCCGTCGCGGACCTGCTCGCCCACGTGGCGGCCTCGCACCACCAGGTCCTCGGCCTCCATCAGTTCGATGTTGGCGACGCCTGCGGCACAGGCTGCCGGATGCCCCGAATAGGTGTAGCCCGTGCGCAGGAGGAACCCCGGCTCCTCGAACTCGGCGCTGAGGTCACGCGACAGGATCACGCCCGACAACGGCTGGTAGCCGGAGGTGACGGCCTTGGCGAAGGTGATCAGGTCCGGGGTGACCCCGAACGTCTGGGCGCCGAACCACTCGCCGGTGCGGCCGAACCCGCAGATGACCTCGTCGAAGATCAGCAGGGCGCCGTGCTGGTCGCAGAGCCGGCGCAGGCCCTCGAGGTAGCCGTCGACGGGCGGGAACACGCCACCGGCGCCCTGCACGGGCTCCGTGATGATCGCCGCGATCCGGTCGCCCTGGTCGGCGAACACGTGGGCCATCGCCTCGAGGTCGTCGTGGGGGACCTCGACGAAGTGGGGGACCAGGTCGCCCCAGCCCTCCCGGTTGGGGGCGATGCCCTGCGCGGAGGTGCCGCCGAAGTTGGTGCCGTGGTAGCCGTTGGTTCGGCGAACGACGACCTGGCGCTCGGTCTGGCCGCGGCGCTGCATCGCCTGGCGGGCGATCTTGATGGCGGTGTCGACGGCCTCCGAACCGGAACAGCCCAGGAACACCCGACCATCGGGGAACGGCGAGCGCTCGACGATCATCTCCGCCACGCGGTCGGCCGGTTCGTTCGTGAACGGGTCGAAGATGTTGTAGGCCTCGATTCGGCGCATCTGGTCGGCGACGGCGTCGATGATCTCGGCACGGCCGTGGCCCACCTGGCAGTACCAGAGGCTGCCCAGCCCGTCGACGTAGTCCTTGCCGGTGTCGTCGTAGACGAGCGACCCCACGCCACGGACGATCTTGACGAAGTCGGACTCGGGCTTCGCCACCGGGGCGAAGGGATGCAACAGGGCGTTGGTCATTCGAAGAGCCTCCTGATCAGGCCGAAGGGTACGCCGGGTCGCACGGGTTGGCGATCCGGGGGACGGGTGAGCACGGCACCGATTGCCAGCAGGGCGGCCATGACCACGGCGGTGACGATCCAGACCGTCAGGTCGTCGGTGGCCCCGTAGAGGGCGGCGAAGGCGATGGCGGCGACGGCGCCCGAGGCGAGTTCAACGGCGCCCATGAGGCCCTGCGCCGATGCCTGGCGTTCTTCGGTGACCGCAGCCGCGACCAACATCGGCGCTGATGGGAAGCCGAAGCCCTCGATGACGGACGTGAGCATGGTCACGACGAGGAGCCAGATCACGCCCGGCACGATGCCGTAGAAGACGATTGCGAGGCTGAGCAGCGACAGGCTGCCGATCGCCCAGCGGCGGGCACCGTAGCGCTGGGCCAGGACGCCGCCCCACGGGGCGAGGAGCGGAATCGGCAGGGCAGCGAGCGTGAGTCCGATGCCGATGACCATGCTCGAGGCACCACGGGTGTCGAGTTCGAGGATCCAGACCGCCTCCATGGCGCCGATGAAGACGAAGTATGCGGCAACGACGAAGAAGGCGCCGACGAGGCGACGAATCCTGAAGAGGCCCCGAAATCCCAGGCCTTCGGTGTCCTTTGCGCCCGTGTCGGGTTGGGCCCGGAACGACATGGGAAACAGCAGGATGAGCAGCCCGGCAAACGCCCAAAAGGTCAACCGGAAGCCACCCAGGCTGTTGAGAACGGCGGCCAGGAGTGGGCCGACGACGAAGCCGCCGACGTCCCAGGCGCCGAGTCGGCCAATGTTGCGACCCAGGTTGTCGGGGTCGGCCACGATGACAGTGCGTCGGGCACCCGGCCCGGCGGTCCCGAGTGAGAAGCCGAACACGATGCGTCCGATGACGAAGTGCCACAACTGGTCGCCGACGGCCAGCAGGACCAAGCCGCAAATGCCCAGAGCGATCCCGACCTGCAACAGCCTCGGGGCCTTCCCCCGGTCGGCATGTGGGGCCATCACCAGGGTCGCGACGAACGCAGCGCCGAAGCCGGATCCGATGGCCAGTCCGATCCCCGCCTCCGAGAAGCCGAGTTCGTTCCGCAGTTCGGCCAGCATCGTCATGATCGATGCCAGGCCCGCCGACATCCCGCCGAGGATCAGGAAGTAGGGGAGGAGTCTCGGTCTGCCGTCGGCTGCCGCCGGGGCGGTATCAGCCCCTGGTCTGGACACCGGGAAGAACGCAGAGCATCTCGTAGAGCAGGTTGGCGCCGACGAGGCTGGTCATCCCGCTGGTGTCGTAGATGGGGGCGATCTCGACCACATCGCAACCGACCAAGTCGAGCCCCCGGCAGCCCCGGATGACCTCGAGGGCCTGGGGCATGGTGAGGCCACCGACCTCGGGGGTGCCGGTGCCCGGGGCGAAGGCCGGGTCGAGGCCGTCGATGTCGAAGCTCAGGTAGACGGGCCCGCCTCCGACCTGTTCGCGCACCTCGGCCATGAGGGGTTCGAGGCTGCGGTGCCAGCACTCCTCGGCCTGGACCACCCGGAAGCCCTGTTGGCGGGACCAGTCGAAGTCGTCGGCGGCGTAGCCGGTGCCTCGTACGCCGATCTGGACGACCCGGTCACAGTCGAGGACCTCGGCCTCGACGGCCCGCCGGAACGGGGTGCCGTGGGCGACCTCGGAGCCGAACATGGTGTCGTTGATGTCGGTGTGGGCGTCGATGTGGACGAGACCGACGGGTCCGTGCCGCCTGGCCATGGCCTTCAGGATCGGTAGCACGACCGTGTGGTCGCCGCCCATGGCGGCGGTGATCAGATCGTGCCCGAGCAGCGAGTCGAAGTACGCCTCGATGGCGTCGACGGCGGCCAGCAGGTCGTAGGGGCTGGCCGCCACGTCGCCGACGTCGTCGATGCGGAGGCTGTCGAACGGCGCTGCCCGGGTGGCCATGTTGTAGGGGCGCAGCAGCACGGACTCATCGCGGATGCCCCTTGGCCCGAACCGGGCACCGGGACGGTTGGAGGTTCCGATGTCGAGTGGCACGCCGACTACGGCCACGTCGAGGTCCGCCGGGTCGCTGCGACCGGGCAGGCGCATGAACGTGGCGATGCCGCCGAATCGGGGCATCTCGTTGCCGCCCAGCGGCTGTGGCTTCTGGTCGTCGTCCAAGGGACCTCCGTCGGTCAGGCCTCGCAGTCTTGCACGGGGCCGACTGGGGTTGCCGAGGCCGGAGGGTGGCAGGATGCGCACCGCCATGGGCCATGACCACTACCGCCACGCCCACGACAAGCGGTTGCGGACGAAGTTCCACTGGTTGTTCAAGATCCGGAAGTTCTGGCAGTCGGACTTGAACCGGGATGCCGTGACCTTGGCGGCGCCGGGTGACGGCGATCGGGCCGTCGACATCGGCGCCGGCATGGGACCCGCAACCGTCCAGGCGGCCCGCCGGGGAGCCTCGGTCACCGCCGTCGACCCCTCCCGGTTCATGAGGGCCGTCCTCTCGATGCGACGGTCGTTCCAGCGCGCCAGTTCCCTGATCACGGTGGCGGACGGCGTTGCCGAGTCGCTGCCGGTCGCCGATGCCTCCGTGGACGTGCTCTGGACCGTCAACGCCGTCCACCACTGGGTCGACCTCGAGGCCGCCTTCGACGAACTCGCCCGGGTGCTCGCCCCCGGCGGCCGGATCGTACTCATGGACGAGGACTTCACGCATCCCGACCATCCCATGCACGCCACCCACCACGACCACGAGACCGAGACCACGATCGTGGACGTGGCAGCCATTGCCGAGGCGCTGCGTGCCCGGGGTCTCGACGCCACCGGCGAGAAGACCATCGGCGGCGGCGTCCCCGTGAAGTTGATCCGGGCGACCAGGCCTGCCGGGTGAGCAGAGGTCAGCCGCTGTCGGTATCGGTATCGGTATCGGTATCGGTGTCGGTATCGGTATCGGTGTCGGTGTCGGTGTCGGCCGTCCCGGCTCTTTCGTTCGTCGAAGTGCCTGTGTCGAACTTGTATGTGTAGACGACGCCGTCGACCTCGACGGTGACGCCGGTCGGGACCTCGGTGGCGATCGCCTTGGTGCCGTCGGGCTTGACGATGGTCATCGTCGTGCCGTCGGCGGAGATCGACGTCACGGTCCCGGCCGTCGAGGTGACGTTGACCGAGCCGTCGGCTGCGATGTCGGTCGTGACCTCGCCCTCGACGCCCTTGGCCGGGTCGTAGACCCTGGTGAAGTCCGGACCCTCGACGGTCATCGTGCCGTCTGCGTCGAGTTCCACCGACAGTTCGCTCTCATCGCCCATGACCACGTCGATGCGACCGGCCTTCTTGTCCGCCTTGATCGAGTGGATGCCGCCAGCGCCCTCGATGTAGTCGTAGGCGACCTCGAGTTCGCCGGTCTCAGTCGTCTTGACCGTGTGCTCGATGCCGTTGACGCCCGTGGTGACCGTTCCTTCCTCGGTGACGGCGGTCGAGCCGGTCGAGCCGTCGGTCGAGACGACGGACTGCGAGCCGTCCGGGTGGGTGATGATCGTCGTTCCGTCGGAGAGCGTGATCTCGAAGGACCCGTCCCCCTGTCGGAGCGTCTCCTGCCTCTTGCCCTTGTCGTCCAGTGACTTGGTGGTGTCTGTCTTGGGGTTGAACTGGGTGACCGTGCCACCGGAATCCACGGAGACCACCGTCCCGTCCAACTCCTCGCGGGTCAGGTAGACGGCACCGCTGGGGTCGGTGTAGGTGGTGACCCGGGTGCCGGGGTCGTACCGGCGGGTGCCGCCGTCGGGGAGTTCGGTCAGCACCGATCCGTCAGCCAGTGTCCACTGGGTCGTGACCTCGCCGCTCGGGCTGGTGCGCACCAACCACGACCCGTCGGTGGCCTCCTGCTCGGTCCATCCGTCGCTGAAGACCGTGAAGAGGTTCCCCTCGTCGTCGACCGAGGTCTGTGCGTTGACTCCCCAGGGATCCGCGAAGGTCTTCTTGCCGTCTGCGTACCGGACCTCCTTCGAACCGTCTGCGAACCGGACCACCACGTTGCCGAGGTCATCGACGGTTCCGACGTCACGAGTGCCGTCCGGGAAGACGTGCTCGAAGCTGCCGTCGGGGCGCTCGACACGCATGGTCCCATCGGACTCGGTCGTGATCCGGGCGCCGGTGAGCGGATCGACAATGGTCTCGTGGACGTAGCCGCTGGCATCGGTCCAGACCTCGCGGCCGTCCTCGTAGCGGGTCAGCACGCTGCCGTTCTCGTATTCGGTGATCTCGATCGTGTCCGTGCCCGTTCCCATCCGGATCGTGCTCGACGTATTGCCCCACGGGTCCGTGTACTGCTGCCGGCCGTCCGGGAACTCGACGAGTGACGAGCCCTCCGACCAGGTGGTAACGACCGAGCCGTCGGGTCGGAGACGGATCTCCTCCCAGGATCCGTCGGCCCAGACCGTCTTCGAGGAGCCGTCGAGGAAGACCGTCTCTACGGAGCCGTCCGACCACACCGTCGTGGTCGTGCCGTCCTCGCTGACCGTCGAGGTGGGCGGCAGCCACTCGTCGGCGGCACCATCGGCGTCGGTCCAGATGGTCCGTCCGTCGGGGCACCACTCGAAGCTCGAGCCGTCGTCATAGACCTCGGTCGTGCAGCCGGTCTCCTCGTCATAGAACGTCTCGGGGGCGGTCCACGTGTCGGTGACGCCCTCGGGTGACGTCCACGAACCCGACCCGTCGTCGCACCACGTGCTGATGCTTCCGTCCGAATGGAGTTCGACATGGCAGCCCGTGAGCTCGTCGTAGAAGGACTCGTGGAAGCCGCCGTCCTCATCGGTCCACGTGCTCGAGCCGTCTTCGCACCAGGTGTTCGTCGTGCCGTTGGACCGCTCCTCCTTGGTGCAGCCGGACTCGGGGTCGTACGTCGACGTCCAGGCCTCGGTGCGTCCCTGGGCGTCGGTCCACGAGCCGGTGCCGTCCTCGCACCAGGTGTTGCGACTGCCGTCGGCATAGAGGCTCTCGGAGCATTTCGTCTCATCGTTCCAGACCGTGGTCGTGCCATCGGCACCGGTCCAGGCGTTGGTGCCGTCGTCGCACCAGGTGTTCGTGCTGCCGTCGCTGCGCTTCTCGGTGGTGCAGCCGGACTCGGCGTCGTACACCGCCGGCTCCCAGGAGGTGGTCTCGCCGTCTGCTGAGGTCCACGAGCCGGATCCGTCCTGGCACCAGGTGTTGATGCTGCCGTCGGACCGCTCTTCGATCTCGCAGCCGGTCGCCATGTCGAAGGTACGGACCCACGTATCGGTGCGTCCCTGTGCGTCGGTCCATGAGCCAGAGCCGTCCTCACACCAGACGCTGACAGCACCGTCCCACTCCTCGGTCGTCGAACAGCCGGTCGCCTGATCGTGCATCGTGGTCGAGGAGCGACCCTGCTCGTCGGTCCACGAGGACGTGCCGTCGTCGCACCAGGTGGACGAACTGCCGTCCGAGCGCGTCTCCTGGGAGCAACCGCTTGTCCTGTCGTAGGTCCGGGTGCCGGAGTTCCCGTGCTCGTCGGTCCACGAGGACGTGCCGTCCTCGCACCATGTGTCGGTCCGGCCGTTCGAGTAGGTGGACGTCCGGCACTCGGAGACCGGGTCCCAGACCTCGATCCAGGTCTCGGTACGCCCGTACTCGTCGGTGCGCGAACCCGAACCGTTGTCGCACCAGACTTCGTTGGTGCCGTCGTCGCGCTCGGTCGCCCGACAGCCGGTCTCGGGGTCGTAGGTGTCGACCCACGACTGTGTCTGACCCTGGGCATTGGTCCAGGAGCCCCGGCCGTCGTCGCAGTGGGTGGACGAGCTGCCGTCGGCGTTCTCGCTGACCGAGCAGCCGGTCTCGTCATTGCGGTAGGTGATCGACGTGTTGCCGAACTCATCGGTCCACGAAGAGTCTCCGTTGTCGCACCACGTGTTGACCCGGCCGTCGTCGTAGAGCGTCGAAGTGCAGCCCGTCGCCTCGTCGCGCGTCCGGACCCAGGTCTCGGTGCGACCCTGTGTGTCGGTGTACGAACCCGAGCCGTTGTCGCACCAGACGTCCACCCTGTCGTCGTCGTAGCGCGTGGTGCGACACCCGGTCTCGTCGTCCTGCTCCGCGACCCAGGTCTCGATCCGGCCGTTGGCGTCGGTACGCGATCCCGAGCCGTCGTCGCACCAGGTGTCCGAGGATCCGTCGGCGTTGGTGGTGAGCGAACAGCCGGTGGCGTGGTCCCGCACGGACTCGGACCTGCGGCCCTCAGCGTCCTGCCACCAACTGGTGCCGTCCTCGCACCACATGCTCGAGGAACCGTCGCTGCGGGTCTCGAGTGTGCAGCCGGTCTCCTCGTCACGGGTGCGATCGGAGGTGCGGACGCCGTTCGAGTCCATCTCCCAGCCGGTGCCGTCGTCGCACCAGGCGCTCTGGGAGCCGTCCTGGTTTGTGCTGACCGAGCAGCCGGTCTCGTCGTCGCGCACAGTGTCGGAGCGGCGGCCGTCGGCGTCCATCCACCAACTGGTGCCATCCTGACACCAGCCGTTCTCGGAGCCGTCGACGTTGGTGGTGATGTCGCAGCCGGTGGCCTCGTCGCGTACCCGTTCGGAGGTGCGGACGCCGTTCGCGTCGATCTCCCAGCCGGTGCCGTCCTCGCACCAGATGTTCAGCGAGCCGTCCCAGCGGGTCTCCGTTGAACAGCCGGTGTCGTCGTCTCGGACCGTGTCGTTGCGCCGGCCGTCGCTGTCGATCCACCAGGAGGAACCGTCGTCGCACCAGCCCGACTCCGAACCGTCGGCGTTCCGGTTGACCGAGCAACCGGACTCGTCGCGGGTCCGCTCGGAGATGCGGACGCCGTCGGCGTCGGTCTCCCAGCCGCTGCCGTCGTCGCACCAGACCGACTGCGAGCCGTCGGAGTTGGTCCTGACCGAGCAGCCGGACTCGTCGCGCACGGTGCTCGACTCGCGGCCCTCTGAGTCGATGTTCCAGCCGGAGCCGTCGTCGCACCAACCGGA
>JARQPW010000014.1 GCA_029577135.1 Acidimicrobiales bacterium | reverse complement strand
CGGTCTCACCGGACAACTCGTTGGCGACGATCCGGGCCGCAAGTGCCGAACAGACGAAGCGGTCGCTCTGGCCCGGCCCGAGGTGGTTGAACGAACGCGCCCGCACGACATCCTGGCCGTGGCCCAGGTGGGCCTGCAACGACACGAGGTCGGCGGCTGCCTTGCTCGCCGCATACGGGGAGACCGGGCGAACCGGTGCGGACTCGGTGAGGGGAAGCTGTTCCGTCGACACCACGCCGTAGATGTCCGCGCTGGTCACGGTGAGCACCCGGTCCACGTCCGCCGACCGGGCCGCTTCGAGCACGTTGTACGTGCCCTCCACGTTCGCCCGCAGGGTCTCCACGGGAGCCGTCCAGGATCGGCCGACGTCGGCCTGGCCGGCCAGGTGGTAGACGACGTCCGGGCGCACCTCGGCGACCAGGGTAGCGAACCCATCGGCATCGAGCAGGTCCGGCCCGCCGTCGGATCGGTCGGTCGGCACGACCTCGTCGCCGCAGTCCCGGAGATGGGCGACCAGGTGCCGTCCGACGAACCCCGAGGCCCCCGTGACGAACGCCTTCACGGGCGGCAACGGAGGTCTCGCGGGCGCACGGTCGCACCCTAGACCGCCGTCCCCGCTGCACCGATGGTGGACACGCCCGGGAGTAGGGTCCGGACACCGTGGACACCGACCAGACCGCCGGCCGGCAGCGCAACGGAGACCCGTCGGCGGAGGGTGCGGGAACCACGTCGTCGACCGCGCTCGTCCGCCTGGTGCTCGTCGCCCACGACCCCGGCGACTGGTTCGAGGAGGTTCTGGAGGCGATCGGCGCCCAGGACCACAGCGGCCTCGACGTGCTGGTGGTGGACGCCGGCCGCCGCAAGGGCCTGCCGGAACGCGTCGCGGCCGTCCTGCCGTGGGCCGAGGTGGCCACGGCTCCGGGTGATCCCGGATTCGGCGAGGCCGCCAACGTCGCCCTGGGACGCCTGGACGGCGCCGCCTACCACCTCTTCCTGCATGACGACCTCGTCCTCGACGGGACGGCGGTGCGGCGCATGGTCGAGTGCGCACTGGAGTCCAACGCCGGCGTGGTCGGGCCGAAGGTCCTCGACGGGTCGGATCCCCGCCACCTCGAGGACATGGGCTCCTGGGTCGACCGGTACGGGGCTGCGGTCCCACGCTTCGAACCCGGCGAACTCGACCAGGGCCAGTACGACGCCGACCGCGAGGTCTTCGCCACCTCGGAATCGGCGCTGCTGATCCGCAGCGACCTCTTCGGCGCGATCGGCGGGTTCGACCCCGAGATCCGCTTCCTCGACGGCTCGCTGGAACTCTGCTGGCGCGCCCGCCTGGCAGGAGCCTCTGTGCTGACGGCGCCGACCGCCGTCGGCAGGAGCGTCGGGGGTCGGCGGACCCGGCGGCGTCGGACCGACCCCCAACGGCTCCGGCCGCGCCACAAGCTGCGCACGACGCTCGTCAACCAGGACCCGGTGCATCGGGGTGCTGCGGTGGCAGAACTGCTGCTGGCGACCCTTCTGGGGGTCGCATACGGGCTCCTCGTCGGACGGTTCCGACACGTCAGGGGCCTGCTCGCCGCGTGGCCGTGGAACCTGCGCAGGCTGGGTTCCGCCCGGGCCCGTCGCGCAACGGTCGACCACCACTTCGGTGGCGACCAGGCCCGGTTGTACGTGCGCCACGACGTCCCGCACCGTTCCTTCCACCGGGCGGTCACCGGTGGGGCCTCGGTCGGCACGGGGTCCGAGGCGCCGAGTCGGCTGCGGCTGCACCAACTGTGGTCCGCCCTCCTCGGGCCGGGGGGCATCGCGCTGCTCGTCGGAGGAGCAGTGCTCGGGTTCGGGTCGCGGCACCTGCTGACGAGGGGGCTGCCGGCCATCGGGAGGTTCCAGGCCATCCCCTCGGAGCCGTTCGACCTGGCGAGGTCCTGGTGGACCGGCTGGCGGCCCACCGGAGGGGGCATCGCCTCGCCGCCGAACGAGGGGATGGCATTCCTCGGGTTCGTCGGACAGGCATTCCCCTGGAGTGGCACCGTCCTGCTGGCTGCGGCAGTGCTGTCGGCCTTCCCGGTCGGAGCGGTCGGCGTCTGGCGCCTGGTGCGCCCGATCGGCGGAGGGCGGTCGAGGGCGGTCGCCGTCCTCACCTACCTCGCCGTCCCACTGCCCTACAACTCGCTGGCAGAGGGACGCCTCGCCCCGCTGGCGGCCTACGCGGCGCTGCCCTGGGTGGCGCACCGGCTGGCGGTGGCGCAGGGCATCGTGCCGTACGGCCGCAGGGGAGGCGATCCCGGCCCGGGCGCCCGCCTCGGTGGCCTCTGGAGCGAGGTGCTCGTCGCCGGGCTCGTGCTGGCGGTGGCGATCGGACTGGAACCGACGGTGGTCGTGCTCGCCGGCGTCGTGGTGGCCGGTCTGGCCGTGGGCGGCCTCCTGGCCGGGAGCCTCGCCGGTGTGCCGAGGCTCCTCCTGGTGGCGGCCGGATCGGCGGTCGTGGCGGCACTCCTCCATGTGCCCGGACTGGACCGGCTGCCGGGGGGCGACCTCGTGGCGGCATTCGTCGAACCGGGAACCTGGGCGCCCGCTGACCTGGGTATCGCCGCCATCCTCCGCCTCGACACGGGGTCGTTCGGCGCAGGTCGCCTGGGCTGGGCGCTCCTCGTCATTCCCGTCCTGGCGCTCCTCACGGCGTCCGGCTGGCGCCTCGCCCTGGTGGTCAGGGCGTGGCTCATCGCTGCAGGTGGCTTCGGCCTGGCCTGGGTGCTCGACCAGGGCTTGTGGTCGGGACCGATGCCGGCGGCCGAGTTGGTGCTCGTCCCGGCGGCACTGGGGCTGGCGTGGGCGGCCGCCGTCGGAGCGGCATCGATCGGTGTGGGCGTCTACGGCCGGGCCTTCGGCTGGCGCCACTTCCTGCCGCCTGCCGCCGCCTTGGCGCTGCTGGCGGTCGTGGCACCGGTGGTCGAGTCCTCGTTCGACGGCCGGTGGGGCCTGCCGCCGCGTGGCCTCGACGCCTCCCTGCCGATCTTCGGTGACGAGGGCGGTACCGCCTACGACGAGTCGCGCGGCGGCGTCGGACGCGTGCTGTGGCTCGGCGAGCCGTCGATCCTCCCGGCGGCAGGGATCGCCCTCGACGACGGCCTGGCGATGACGCTGACCGACGGTGTCCCCGGGCTGCTCGACCAGGTGCCGTTCCGCCCGGTGGACGGGCCGGGGATCCAACAGGTGCGCAGCGCCATCCTCGAGGTCCTCGAGGGCCGCACGAGTCGACTCGGCAGGGAGGTCTCCGCCTGGGGGGTCCAGCACCTCGTGGTCGTCGAGCGCAGCGCCGCAGCTCCCTACGCAGCGGTCGAACCTCCGCCGCCCGATGAGCTCCTGGCGGTGCTCACCCGGCAACTGGACCTCGAGCGGGTCGAGGGCCTGAACCGGTCCGTCACGGTGTTCCGCAACACGGTGGCCGAACCGGTGCATGCGGTGGTCAGGGACCGGACGGGGAGCGCGGTTCCCGTCGCCGTCGACCGCACGGCGTGGGACCGGGTCGAGGTCGTGCCTCCGGTCGACGGTACGTATCGCATGATGGTCGGACCGTCCGGGTGGTGGCGACTGGACCCGATGGCGGGCTCCGGACCCGTCGAGGCGGAGGTGGGACCGTTCCCGACGGCCCGGATCGCCGCGGGCACGCGGGTGGCGGTCGTCCTTGAGTCCGACATGACGTCCCGGGGCGTCCGGACCCGCCAGTTGGCCCTCGTCGTCCTCGTGCTGCTGGCGACCAGTTGGGCGCACGTCGGGCGGGGGAGACGGCGGGTGGACGCATGAACGCCGTCCGTGCCCCCGCGATCGTGGTACTCCTGGCGCTGCTCATCGGGGCCGTCGTGTTCGCCGTCGACCCCGGGGCGCCGCTCCTCGCCGACCGTCCGGTGCCGGCGGTCGCCGAGCGGTCGGCGTCCGATGGCTCGGCCGATGTCTGGTTCTGCGAGGGCCCGACGCCCGGGGCGCCCGGAGTGGACGACCGGGTGGTGGTCCTGACGAACCCGACGGAGGCGCCTGTCGAGGGCCGGATCACCGTCGTCGACGAGGCGGGTCGGCGCGTGGGACGCACCTATCAGGTCGGGGCCGGCGAACGCTTCGAGTTCCGCCCCGATCCGTTCGTTCCCGATAGCCGGTTCGCTGCGGTCACCATCGAGGTGCCGGAGGGCGGACTCCTCGTGGACCAGCGGATCGTCGGTGACGGATCCGTCGGGAGGGACGTCGAACCGTGTGCGACGGTCACCTCGGCGACCTGGCGGCATCCCTGGGGGACGACCGAGCGCCCGGGGGCGTCGGCCATCCTGCTCCTGCACAATCCGTTTCCCGGGACGGCGGTCGCCGACCTCCGCCTGATCGGCGACCTGGGACGTCGCGAGTCGCTCGATTCCCAGGGCATCGTGGTGGCCGGCCGTTCGCTCGTCGCCTACGACCTGACCGGGCGGATCGCGGACTCGGAGGTGGTCTCGGCCATCGTCGACGTGCGCGTCGGGCAACTGGTGACGGCGCTCTTCCAGCACGGAGACGGCACGTCGCCGAACGCCTGGCACGGCGTCGACCTCTCACTCGGCTCGCCGGGTGATGCCGGAAGGCTGTTCCTCCCGGGTCCGAGGGTGCCGGGGGACCGGGCCACTGTCGTCCTGCTCAACGCCGGCGACGAGACGGTCGACGTAGAGGTCGTTCCCCATCCGGTCTCCGGGGAGTTCACCGTCGAGCCGTTCCGGCTCGTCCTCCGTGCCGGCCGGAGGGAGGTCCTCGACCTCTTCGGCGACGGCCGACTCGACGGCGTGGGCCCGTTCCTGATCGAGGTCCGCTCCCTCGACGCTCCGACCGTCGCGGCCTCCCTGGTCACCCGTTCCTCCATGGGCGACGAATCTGATGCGGGGAACCAGGGCGCCATCGGGCTGGATGTCCTGTCGGCTGTCGACCATGCCGCCACGAAGTGGTGGATGCGGACCGAGCCGGAGGAGATCGGGGGATCGGCGTCGCTGGTCGTGTTCAATCCGGCCAGTGCCGGAATTGCAGCAGTCGACCTGACCCTGTTGCCGACGGGGGATGCCGACGAGGTCGGATCCAGCGCCGAGCCGTTGCCTGCCCACCTCGAACTCGACCCGGGCATGCAGGTCGAGTTCGCCCTGCCACCCGGAGTTGTCGAGGTCGAGGCATCCGCCCCGGTCGTCGTCGTGGCACGGCAGGACGGTCCGACGGGACGCACCAGCTTCGTCGGAACCGCCGCTGCGGGAACGGTCGTCCGACCATCCTGAGGTGCGGCGAACCGGTCAGGAGGCGCTGCAGTCGCCCGGGACCGAGCCGGGCTGGCGGACCTCCGCCAGCGAAGCCCAGAGGTGTGTGCTGCTGACCGGACCGAGGTGGTGGTCGCGCACGACGCCCTCGCCGTCGACGACGAGGACGAGCGGCACGGCGTCGATCCCGTAGCGGTCGTGGACCTCCCGGTCGGCGACTGCCTCGACCTCGGCAACCACCACCTCTGAGCTCTCGAGCGGACGGGCACGGGAGAGGACGCCGGCGCAGGTCCGACAGGTCGAACTCGTGAACACGGCGACCAGCCAGGGTGCATCGGGACGGGCGAAGTCGGACCGCCGAACCTGGTCCGGGACCGTCCAACCGGTGCGCACCGGCGTCCGGTCGGACTGTCGCTGGAGGAGGGCGGCGGCCGCGCCGGCGGCGGCGGCGATGCCGAGGAGGAGCAGGAGCCGTTCCAACGGTCAGGCCATCCGAAGGGGTGGCGGTCAGTCGACCGGGGAGCGGTCCTCGACCGGCTCCGCCGGTGCCGAGGCGTCGTCTTCGATCCCGGTCGGCTCCCCGACCGGCCCGGACCCCGCCAACTCGACCAGGCGGGCCACCTCGGCGCCGTCGATGGTCTCGTGCTCGAGCAGAGCCCGGGCGACGAGGTCGAGGGCGTGCCGGTGCTCGGCGAGGAGGTCGCGGCAGCGGCTCTCCTGCTGGGTGAGGATCCGCTGGACCTCCTTGTCGATCACCCGGGCCGTCTCGTCGCTGTAGTCGCGCGACGTCATCAGGTCGTCGCCGAGGAACACGTGGTTCTGGCCGTCCCAGGCCATGGGTCCGATCTGCTCGCTCATGCCCCATTCCCGGACCATCTTGCGCGCCAACTCGGTGGCGCCCACGAGGTCGTTGCTGGCGCCGGTGGAGAACACGCCGAAGACCATCTGTTCGGCGATGCGGCCCCCCATGCGCACCACGAGCGTGTCCTCGACGTAGTCCTGTCGGTAGAGGTGGCGCTCTTCCTCGGGGAGCTGCATGGTCACGCCGAGGGCCATTCCGCTCGGGATGATCGTGACCTTGTGCAACGGGTCGGCGGTGGGCAGCACCGCGGCGCAGAGCGCGTGGCCGGCCTCGTGGTAGGCGATGGCCTCCTTCTCGGCGTCGGTGAGCGCCATCGACTCGCGCTTCTGCCCCATGAGGATGCGATCCCGGGCGACCTCGAAGTGTTCGGCGTGGATGCGGTCGTTACCGGTTCGAACGGCGGTCAGTGCTGCCTCGTTAACCAGGTTGGACAGGTCGGCTCCGCTCATGCCCGGGGTGCCCCGGGCGACCAGGCTGAGGTCGACGTCGTCGTCGAGCCGCTTGCCCTTGACGTGGACGGCGAGGATCTCGCGGCGGTCCTCGAGTTCGGGGAGTGGCACGACGACCTGGCGGTCGAAGCGGCCGGGGCGCAGCAGGGCCGGATCCAAGATGTCGGGCCGGTTCGTGGCGGCGATCATCACGATGCCCTCGCTGGACTCGAAGCCGTCAATCTCCGAGAGCATCTGGTTGAGCGTCTGTTCCCGCTCGTCGTGGCCACCACCGAGGCCGGCGCCCCGCTTGCGGCCGACCGAGTCGATCTCGTCGATGAAGATGATGGCCTTGCCCATCTTGCGGGCCGACTCGAAGAGGTCGCGGACCCGACTGGCGCCGACTCCCACGAACATCTCCATGAAGTCCGAGCCGGTGACCGAGAGGAAGGGGACCCCGGCCTCGCCGGCGACGGCTCGGGCGATGAGGGTCTTGCCGCTGCCGGGCGGTCCGACGAGGAGGATGCCCTTCGGGACCCGGGCGCCGATCTCGGCGAAGCGTTCGGGAGCCTGGAGGAAGTCGACGACCTCGCGGATCTCCTGCTTGACGCCCGCATAGCCGGCAACGTCGTCGAAGGTCGTGCCGGGGAGTTCGGAGGAGTAGGTCTTGGCCCGCGAGCGCCCGATGGACATCATGGAGCCCATCTGGCCCTGGGCACGTCGGCTGATCCACCAGAAGAAGAGGATGATCAGGCCGACCGGGAGCAGCAGCGGAAGCCAGGTCTGGAGGACGCCGGGCTCCGGGGTGTTGAACTCGACGGCTGCCTGACTCCCGGCCAGGAGGGCCCGGTCGTCGGCAGAGAGCTCGAGCGGCCCGGTGGTGGTGAAACGGATTCCGTCGGCGTCGTGGAAGTCGATGCGGCCGCTCCGGTTGTCGATCAGGACGTCGGTGACGGAGCCGGCGGCCACGTCGTCGAGGAACTGGTCGTAGCTGACGCTTTCGCTGGTCTCGCTCGGCAGCATCGAGGAGAACAGGAGGACGCTGGCCAACAGCCCCATGACGACCCAGACTCCCCACCTCGGCCACCCACGGGTGCGTCCGGAGCCCCGGCGCTCGGGCCCGGGAGCCTGTGATGGCCGCTGTTCGTCCATGCCCCCATCGTACGGTGCAGGCCTCCGGCTCGGGCCCCGCTGCGGTGTGGCTTGGTTCGTAGCGGGCGATGCGGTCGGGCGGAGGACCCTCGCTAGGGTTCGCCCGATGAACGGCCCGCCTGTCGATCCGGTCGAACCGGCCGTCGCCGAGGGGCAATGGGGTGTCCGCCACGTTGCAGCGGGGTTGGGAATCGGCTGGGCGGTGACGGTCTTCTTGCAGTTCCTCCTCATGGTGGTCGGCGACTACGATGTCGGTGAGGAGTTCTCCCTCGAAGCGGTGTCGCTGTTCCAGGTGGCGCTCTGGTTCGGGCTCTTCGGCGTGCCCCTGTGGGTCGTGTCCAGCCGGGGCCTCGAATGGTCGGCGTTGGGGCTCACCCTCGAGCGCCGCGACATCCTGCCGGGCCTCGCCATCGGAGTGTTCGCCCAGGCGCTGCTGGTACCCGCCATCTACGCCCCGATCCTGTTCTTTCGTGATGACCTAGACGTCGCTGCGGACGCACGGGACCTGGTCGACAAGGCCGACGGCCTCGGGGTGGTGCTGCTCATCATGGTCGTCGTCTTCGGGGCCCCCGTCGTCGAGGAGCTGTTCTTCCGCGGCCTTGCCCTGCGGGCGTTCGAGCGGCGCTTCGGACGTTGGGTCGGTCTTGTCGCTTCCTCGCTCGTCTTCGGCCTGGTCCACTTCCAGCCCCTGCAGTTTCCTGCGCTGGTGATGTTCGGGCTGATCGCCGGCTGGCTGGCACAACGCGACGGGCGCCTGGGGAGGGCCATCTGGGCCCACGTCGGGTTCAACGCATGGACGGTGGGGCTGCTGCTGTGGATGTGACGGGGCAGTTCGAGCCGGAGGACATGGCCGATGTCGAGGATCTCGACGACGTCGGGCAGGACGCCCCTGTGGCGTCTCCCGAGCCGCGGCGCCGCCTGGGGTTGACGGTCGCCGGCTGGGTGACGCTCTTCTGCGTCGCGCTCGGCACCTTCTTCGTGCTCTGGACGGTGAACCCGGGCGGCACGCTCTTCTCGGAGACCACGCCCACGGGGGGCGACCTCGGCGCCCACGTCTGGGGGCCGGCGTTCCTGCGCGACGAGGTGCTGCCCCACTTCCGCCTCACCGGCTGGACCCCGGACTGGTACGCCGGATTCCCCGCCTACCACTTCTACATGGTCGTGCCGATGCTCATGATCGTGGCGGTCGACGTCGGCCTGTTCGTCCCGTTGGCCCTCCCGGTGTCGGCGCTGGCCATCGCAGGGCTCGTCCGGATGCTCCGCCGGCGGCCCCGGGGGTGGGTCCCGATGGCCTGGGCGCTGGGATGCGCCGCATTCCTCGTCTGGCCCGTCCACTACGGCATGGCGATCAAGCTCGTGGCGGTCGCCGGCCTTGTCGCCATGCCGGTCGCCGGCTGGGCCCTGGGCCGCCTCTCCGGCCTGCCGTTCCCGGGCCCCGCCCTGCTGTCGGCGGCGACCCTCCTGTTCGTCTTCGACCGCTCGTTCAACATCATGGGGGGCAACCTCATGTCGACGATGGCGGGGGAGTTCGCCTTCGCCCTCGCCGTCCCCGCCTGCCTCGTCTACATCGGCCTCATGGTGCGGGGGGTCGAGACGGGCCGCGACCGGGCCTGGGCGGCGCTGCTCCTCGCCCTGACGGGACTCTGCCACCTCCTGGTGGCGTTCTTCGCCCTGGTCGCAACCGGCGTGGCCCTCCTGCTGCGCCCCGGACGTGCGACGCTGCGCTGGTTGGCCGGAATGGGGGCCCTGGCCGGACTGCTGGCGGCGTTCTGGGTGCTGCCGTTCTGGTGGCGCAGCGACCACCTCAACGACATGGCATGGACCAAGCTGACACGCTTCCGGTCCTACCTCTGGGACCGCGAGAGCCTGGCGGCCGACTTCCTCGCGAACGACCCGCCGCTGCAACCGGTGCTGGTCGCGGCCCTGTGCGGTGCCGTCCTCTCGGTGCTGTTCCGACGCCGCCTCGGCATGGTGCTCGCCGGGACCGGCGTGCTGCTGCTGCTCGCCTTCATCCACCTCCCCGAGGGTCGGCTCTACAACGGGCGGATCCTCCCGGCCTACTACCTGTGCGCCTACCTCCTGGCCGCCCTCGCCGTGGCCGAGGTTCTGCGCCTGTCGGGGCGCCTGCTCGACGGCCTGGCCGGACGGGGAGGCCGCGGGCTGGCCGGATTCGGTGCCGTGGCCTGCACGTTGGCGGTGGTCGTGATGCTCGGCCTGCCGCTGCGCGCCCTGCCGGGTGGCTCGATGGACGGCAACTCGTACCGGTGGCTGGGTCTCGAGACCGAGGAGTTGAACCTCGGACGGTCGTGGGCACGGTGGAACTTCGACGGCTACGAGGCCCGCACCGGTGACTCCACGGGAGGGGGCTGGGACGAGTTGCGGGCCTTCACGGCCACGATGGAGGTCGTCGCCGAGGAGCACGGCTGCGGTCGCCTCATGTGGGAGTACAACAAGGACCTGACGCGCTACGGCACGCCCATGTCACTGATGCTCATCCCCCTGTGGACCGACGGCTGTATCGGCTCGATGGAGGGCCTCTACTTCGAGTCGTCGACGACGACGCCGTTCCACTTCCTCGTCCAGTCGGAACTCTCGGTGGGGCCGTCGAGGGCCCAGCGCTACCTGCCGTACCGCGGCTTCACCCTGGAACAGGGCCTCGAACACCTCCAGCAACTCGGGGTGCCCTACTACGCGGCGTTCTCCGAGCGGCCTGTCAGCGAGGCCCGTGCGCACCCCGGGTACACCGAGGTCGCCAACAGCGGGCCGTGGACCGTATTCCTCGTGGCCGACGCCCCGCTGGTCGAGGGCCTCGCCCTCGAGCCGGCCGTGTACACCGACGTCGGGCACGGGACCTGGCTGGACCCCGCCGTCGAGGTCTTCCAGGACGACTCCGACGCCGTCCCCCGCACGGTCGGGGGACCCGAGGCGTGGCAACGCGTGCCGGCCGACGAGGAGCCGGAACGGCGGTCGTTGCCGCCGGTGGTCGTGTCCGGCATCGAGGCGGGGGTCGACAGCGTGTCGTTCACCGTCGACCGGACCGGCGTGCCCGTCGTCGTCAAGGTCTCGTACTTCCCCAACTGGAAGGTGGAAGGCGCAGACGGGCCGTGGCGGATCACGCCCAACCTGATGGTCGTCGTCCCGACGGAGGAGTCGGTGTCGCTCAGCTACGGGAGGACGGGCATCGACGTCCTCGCCATGTTCCTGACCCTCGTGGGCCTCGTCGCCCTCGTCGTGCTGTGGCGCCGCCGGGAACCCACCTGGCCGATGGACGCCTGGTACGACGTGCTCGAGGGCACTCCCGACGTCGATGCGGCCCTCGACCGCTGGGTCGACCGTCGTGCGATGGAGCGCGACCCGGCGGCTCAGGTCGAGCAGGACGACGGGGACGACCTGCCGGCCGAGGTCGGCGCCGTCGAGGATCCGGAGCAGTCCGGATGAGGGAGCGCCTCCGCCGGTTCGCCGTCGTCGGCCTCGTCGCCACGGCCGTCGACGTCCTGCTGCTGGTGGGGCTCCGCCGGTCCGGATACACGCTGGTCGTCGCCGACCTCGCCGCACTGGCCGCCGCAGCGCTGGTGGCGCGTCCGATGCACCGGCTGATCACGCTGCGGGACGACCCCTTCGCACGCTGGATCCGTTCACCCGGCCTCTTCATCTCGGTCGTGCTGACCGCCGGGGCCGTCGACCTGCTCGTGCTGTCCCTGCTGGCCCCGACGGAGCCCGGATCGGGAGACCTCGCCGCCAAGGCCGTCGCCGTCGCCGCAGCGGCCGTCGTCCGGAGCCTCGCCTACCGGACGCTCCTCTTCCGGGTGATCCGGCGCGAACAGGACGATCCGGCCCGCCGGCCGCCGCCGGAGGGCACCCACCGGCTCTCGGTGGTCGTCCCCGCCTACCGCGAGGCCGACCGGATTGCAGCGACCGTGTCGCTGATTCGGACGGAACTCGCCTCAGAGGTCGAACCCGCCGACCTCGAGGTGGTCGTCGCCGACGACGGATCGGACGACGGGACGGCCGATGCAGCGGTGGCCGCCGGAGCCGACGTCGTGGTCCGACTGGATCACAACCGGGGCAAGGGCGCCGCACTCCGGGAGGGGGTCCGGGCGGCGTCCGGACGGACGGTGGCCTTCACCGACGCCGACCTCGCCTATGCCCCGTCCCAGGTGGCCGGCCTCCTCGAGGCCGTCGAAGCGGGTTACGACATGGTCGTGGGCAGTCGTCGTCACGCCGGATCCACGGCCGTCGTCGGAGCCGGGCGCTTCCGGCAGGCCGGGGGGCGGCTCGTCAACCTGGCGACCCACGCCCTGCTCCTCGGCCAGTACCGGGACACCCAGTGCGGGCTCAAGGCGTTCCGTGCCGACGTCGCCCGGGCGCTGTTCGACGCCACCACCATCGACGGCTTCGCCTTCGACGTCGAACTGTTCCACCTCGCCGAGCGCTGGCGCCTCACGCTGGCGGAGGTGCCGGTTCAGGTCGAGCACTCCGAGCGCACGACGGTGCGTGCCCTCCAGGACGGGCTTGCCATGCTGGGCAACCTCGTACTCATCCGCCAACGGGCCCGACGGGGCCGTTACCCGGCCGACGCCGGCCTGCCGGCGCCACGGGGCTGAGTGGGAGACCCCGGTAGCGTGCGCACCGATGGGTGATCCGGCGGCGGTGTTCAAGGCGTACGACGTGCGTGGCCTCGTGCCCGAGGAACTCGACGTCGACCTGGCCCGCTCCATCGGTGGGGCGTATGCCCGACTCGTCCGGGCCGAGGAGTCCGAGACGACCAGGGTGGCCGTCGCCCGCGACATGCGCTCGAGCGGGGAGGACCTTTCGGCGGCCTTCACCGACGGCGTCACCGCCCAGGGCCTCGACGTCGTCGACATCGGCCTGGCGTCGACCGACATGCTCTACTTCGCCTCCGGCCACCTCGGGGTCCCCGGGGCGGTGTTCACGGCCAGCCACAACCCCGCCGGGTACAACGGCATCAAGATGTGCCTCTCGTGTGCCCGACCCATCGGGATCGACACGGGACTCGGCGTCATGCGCGACGACGTGCTCGGTGGCGTCGGCGTGGCCGATGCGGGCCGGACCGGCAGCGTCACGACCGTCGAACTCCTCGACGAGTTCGCCATGCACGTCCGGTCCTTCGTCGACGTGTCCGTACTCCGCCCGCTCCGGGTGGTGGCCGACACGGCCAACGGCATGGGCGGCCTCGTGGTCCCGGCCGTGTTCGAGGCGCTGCCCGTCGAACTCGAGGTGCTGTTCCCCGAACTCGACGGCACGTTCCCGAACCACCCCGCCGATCCCCTCCAGCCGGCGAACCTGATCGACCTCAGGGACCGGGTTCTCGCAACGGGGGCGGACGTCGGCCTGGCATTCGACGGCGACGCCGACCGGGTCTTCCTGGTCGACGAACGCGCGCAACCGGTCTCCGGCACGCTGACCACCGCACTCGTCGCACGGTCGGTCTTGCGGAGGGAGCCCGGAGCGGTGATCGTGCACAACCTGATCTGCGGCAACGTGGTCCCCGAGGTCATCGCGGAGTCCGGAGGGCGTGCGGTCCGGACCAGGGTCGGCCACTCGTTCATCAAGGCGGTCATGGCCGACGAGGAGGCGGCCTTCGGCGGCGAGCACTCGGGCCACTACTACTTCCGCGACAATTGGCGCGCCGACTCCGGCCTGATCGCCGCCCTGATCGTGCTCGAGGAACTCTCCACCACGGGTGGGACGCTGAGCAACCTGCTTGAGCCGTTCGACCGGTATGCCGCGTCGGGCGAGATCAACACCCGCGTGGGCGATCCCGCAGCGGTGATCGACCGGGTGGCACAGCACTACGCTGGTTCGCCACAGGATCGGCTCGACGGCCTCACCGTCGAGCCCGGCGGTTGGTGGTTCAACCTTCGACCGTCGAACACGGAGCCGCTGCTCCGGCTCAACCTCGAGGCCGCCGATTCCGAGTCCTGTGCCACACGCGTGGCGGAGGTCAGGGCATTGATCGACGCCACCGCCTGACCCACCGACCGGAGAATCCGACGATGACACTCGACCCGACGCTCCTCGAGATCCTGGCCTGCCCGGACGACAAGGGTCCGCTGCTCTACTTCGCCGACGAGCACGCCCTCTACAACCCGAGGCTGCGTCGCCGCTACGCGGTCCGCGACGGCATCCCGGTGCTCCTCGTCGACGAGGCCGAAGCCGTCGACGAGGCCGAACACGAGCGCCTGCTCGAGCACGCCGCGGCCACGGGCGTCCACCCCACCTTCGACGCCTGACGGCCACGTCCCGCCGCTTCTGATGGACCGCCTCCTGGGTCGGCTCCAGCACTACGACTGGGGGTCGTACACCGCCCTGGCCGCCCTGCGGGGCCTCGAGCCCACGGGTCGGCCCGAGGCCGAACTCTGGTACGGGGCACACCCCTCGTTGCCGGCGACTGTGGACCGAGGCGCCGGGCCCGAGCCGCTCGACGCCGTCGTCTCCGCAGACCCGCCCTCCGAGCTCGGTCCGGCCGCCGGGCTGCGGGACGGCACCCTGCCGTACCTCGTGAAGTTCCTCGCCGCCGACGCCCCACTGTCCATCCAGGCGCATCCGGACCGGGCGACCGCCGAGGCCGGTTTCGCCGCCGAGGACGATGCGGACGTTCCCCTCGATTCGCCGAAACGGACGTTCCGGGACGCCCGCGCCAAGCCCGAACTGGTGGTCGCCGTGACCCCGTTCCGGGCGTTGTGCGGCTTCCGCCCTGTCGACGAGGCGATCGGGGTGGCAGCCGCCCTCGGCCTGCCCGACGACCTTATGGCGCCACTCCGGGAACGGGGCCCGATCGCCTGGTCCGACGTCGTGGCCGCAGCCCTTGCCGGCGATCCGGATGGGGCGGTCGATGCACTGGTGGAACGTTGCAACGGGAAGGTCACCGGGAAATGGACGACGACCGCCGACCTGCTCCTCGAACTGTCGGTCCGGTTCCCCGGTGACGCTGCGCTGGCACTCGTGCCCCTGCTGGCTGAGCACCGCCTCGAGCCCGGTGAGGCGCTCTTCCTCGGGCCTGGCGTCCTCCACGCCTACCTCGGCGGAGTGGCCGTCGAGGTGATGGCCGCCTCCGACAACGTCCTGCGGGGCGGGCTGACCGGCAAGCACGTCGACGTCGACCGGCTCGTCGGGATCATCGACCCGGAAGTGCCGGCGACCGCCGTCCAGCGCCCGGTCCGGGGCGTCCACCGGTACCACACCCCGGCCGAGGAGTTCTCGGTGTGGCGGCTGGAGGGCGTCGGCGTCGACGTGCACGAACGGTCGGGGCCCGACATCGTCGTGTGCGTCGACGGCCTTGCATCCCTTTCGTCCACCGGGTCGAGTCCGGGCGCCCGGCTCGAACTACCCACGGGGGGCGCCGCATGGATTCCCCACGCCGACGGCGCCTACCGGCTCGACGCCGAGGGCCTGGCCTACCGGGTCACCACCGGCGAGCCCGGTGCCTGAGGTGCCGGTGCTGGACGGACCCAGCGACAGCCCCGGGCCTCGACTGGAGCGTCTGAGCCGGTAGCCTTGCAACAGCGGCTGCCCGAACGGCGTCAGACGACCCCAGCCCGACAACCGCCCGGCCCCGTGCCGGTGCGGCAGAACGTTCCGAGAAGCCCGAAGGAGTCGTCATGTCCCTGCACCAAGACCACCGCGTCGCCGACCTGTCCCTGCACGAGTTGGGCCGCAACGAGATCCGCCTGGCCGAGCACGAGATGCCGGGACTCATGGCGCTGCGGGCAGAGTTCGCCGACGAACAGCCCCTCGCCGGTGCCCGCATCGCCGGGTCGCTGCACATGACGGTGCAGACGGCGGTGCTGATCGAGACGCTGACCGCCCTCGGCGCCGAGGTCCGATGGGCCAGCTGCAACATCTTCTCCACGCAGGACCACGCCGCCGCTGCAGCCGTCTGCGGACCCGACGGATCGCCCGACGACCTGCGCGGCGTTCCGGTCTTCGCGTGGAAGGGCGAGACCCTCGAGGAGTACTGGTGGACCGCCGAGCAGATCTTCCGTTGGCCCGAGGGCCGGGCTCCCAACCTGATCCTCGACGACGGCGGCGATGCCACCATGCTGGTCCACAAGGGCGCCGAGTTCGAGGCCACCGGCGCGGTCCCGGACGCCACCGACGACGACCCCGAGGAGTGGCACGTCTTCCTCGCCGCGCTACGCGCCTCGCTGGCCGACGACCCGCAGCGCTGGACGCAGATCGCAGCCGGCATCCGAGGCGTCTCCGAGGAGACCACCACCGGCGTCCACCGCCTGTACCGGATGCAGGAGGCCGGCGAGTTGCTTTTCCCGGCGATCAACGTCAACGACAGCGTCACCAAGTCCAAGTTCGACAACCTCTACGGCTGTCGCCATTCGCTCATCGACGGCATCAACCGCGGCACCGACGTGATGATCGGTGGCAAGACCGCCGTCGTGTGCGGGTTCGGTGATGTGGGCAAGGGCTGCGCCGAGTCGCTGCGTGGCCAGGGGGCCCGGGTCATCGTCACCGAGGTGGATCCGATCTGCGCCCTCCAGGCGGCCATGCAGGGCTACGAGGTCAACACGCTCGAGCGGGTGCTCGACGTGGCCGACATCTTCGTGACGGCAACGGGCTGCAGGGACGTGATCAGTGCCGAGCACATGTCCCGCATGAAGCACCAGGCGATCGTCGGCAACATCGGACACTTCGACAACGAGATCGACATGGCCGGTCTGGTGCGCATGTCCGACGTCCAACGCGTGACGATCAAGCCGCAGGTCGACGAGTTCGTGTTCCCCGACGGGCACTCGGTGATCGTGCTCTCCGAGGGCCGGCTCCTCAACCTCGGCAACGCCACAGGGCACCCCAGCTTCGTGATGTCGGCCAGCTTCTCCAACCAGGTCCTGGCCCAGATCGAACTGCATGCCCGGGCCGAGGATTACGGTCGTGGCGTCGCGACGCTGCCGAAGGAGTTCGACGAGAAGGTGGCCCGACTGCACCTCGACGCCCTCGGCGTGCGCCTGACCGAGTTGACCGACGACCAGGCCGACTACCTGGGCGTCGCCGGGTCCGGTCCGTTCAAGCCCGACCACTACCGGTACTGAGTCGAGCGGAGTCGGGAAGGGTGCCCACCTCCGTCGTCTGCGGTATCTGCGGGGGGGCCGGCGCCGGCAAGTCGACCCTTGCAGGGGCCGTGGTCGGGATCCTGGAGCAGCAGGGAATCGGCGTGGCCTTGCTGCCCTTCGACGACTACTACCGCGACCACGGGCACCTCGGATTCGCCGAGCGGGCACTCGTCAACTACGACCACCCCGACTCGCTGGACCTCGGGCGGTTCGCCGCCGACCTGAGCGACCTGGCCGTTGGCCGCCCGGTGGACGTGCCCGTCTACGACTTCACCGACCACCGTCGCCGCCCGGAGTCACGACGCCTTTCACCGCAGCCCGTTGTACTCACGGAGGGCATCCTGCTGCTCGCGACCCCGGACGTCCGCCGGCTTCTGGACGTGGCCGTCTTCATCGAAGTACCCGAGGACATCCGCCTGGAGCGGCGCATCGTCCGCGATGTCGAGGAACGGGGGCGGACGCCGGAGAGCGTGCGGGCGCAGTTCGCAACGACCGTGGCACCGATGCACGAGCGCTTCGTAGCGCCGTCCGCCGCCCATGCAGACGGGCTCGTCGACGGGACGGGAGACCTCGCCAGGCAGGCCGCCGATCTGGCCGCCCTGCTCGTCGACCGCCTGGGCGGGGACGCCACCATCGGGGGTGTCGCACCCCACTCCTAACGTCAGCGGCATGTCGACGTCACGCAGAACGACCGACTGTCGGACCTGTCCGCTGGCGGGGACCGGGCCCTGCGAGGCGTGCGTCGTGCACCTGGGTCCCGAACCGCTCGTCCGGACGCCACGGGACGTGGACCGCATCCGGGTGCTGGGGCGCTACGAGGGGCCGGCCGGCGTGCTCGTGCGGGGCCTCAAGTTCGCCAACCGACGCTCGCCGGTCCGGGCGCTGGGGGCGGCCCTCGCCGGAGTCAGCCGTCGGAATGGCGATCCCCCCGACCTGGTGACCTGGATCCCGAGCACCGTGGAGCGTCGCAACCGGCGTGGCATCGAACACGCAGCCCTGCTCGCCCGGGCCACCGGACGCGAGCTCGGCGTCCCCGTGCGCCGCCTGCTGCTCCGTGCGCCGGGCCCTCCCCAGTCGACCCGGAGTCTCCGTCAGCGCCGACGCGGCCCGACGCTGCGCCCGCGCCGGTTCGCCCCCGGCGCCTCCATCGTCGTCGTCGACGACGTGGTGACGACCGGGACGTCGCTCTCCACCGCAGCAACTGCGCTGCGGGCGGCCGGAGCGTCACGGGTCTCGGCGGTCGTCGTCGCTGCCACGACCGGCGACAACGGGTCGCATCCGAGGAGCAGCCCCCGTCGGTAGTGTCCGGCGCATGGATCCTGAGGTGCCCGCAGCGGACGAAGAGGTCCGCGATTCCCTGCCGGCCGACCTCGATGTCGCCGCCGCCATGGGCGACTACGTCTTCCCCGACAACAGCCGTCGGCGCATCCCCGGATTCGTCTACCTCTGCCTGGGCATCGCCACGCTGGTCCTCGCCGTCGTCGCCGACGGGTCGCCGCTGGTCAACGGTGGTTTCCTGGTCGGGGGCGCGGCCCTCGTCGTGTTGGGCGCCTACCACCTGCAGGCCGGATGGCACGTCTCCTACGACGAGCGCGAGGCCCTGGTCGGAGCCACCCGGGCGGTCGGCTTCCCGATCGGGCACGCCTCGGCACAGATGACGTGGCGGGGCCTGCGCAGCCGGCCCACGTGGCGGATCCTGCTGTACTCGAACGAATCGCCGCCCGACCGGCGGGGGCTGGTCCTGGTCGACGCCGTGGACGGCTCGATCGTGGCCCAGTTCGTCGAAGACAACCCCGAGGACTGGTCGACGGACTGACCCGGGTGCCGTACGCACCCGGAATACCGCCCCGATGGCGTGTCCGGTGGTACGCAGGGGGGGTCGACCCCCGCCATGGCCGCACTGGTAGCGTGGGCCCGTTCTCGACCCTGCCCGCAGCATTCTGCTGGGCGCCGCCGGGTGACAGGAGGCCTCACATGCTGGACGGAAATTGGCGTGCAGCAGTCGATCGCGGCCTGACGCCCATCGGCCGCAGCCTGCGGCGCACGGGCATCTCGGCCGACGCGGTCACGGTCACCGGGATCGTGATGGCCACTGCCGCCGCCGTCAGCATCGGATTCGGGTACCTCCGGTTCGGCCTGCTGTTCCTCGTCCTGACCGGGATCCCCGACGCCCTCGACGGTGCCGTGGCGAAGGCCTCGGGCACCTCCTCGAAGCGCGGCGCCTTCTTCGACTCGGTCTCCGACCGGATCACCGACGCCCTGCTGTTCGGCGGCATCGCCTGGCACTTCGCCAGGACCGAGCCCGGCAGCACCATGATGCTCCCCGTGGCCGTCATGGCCGCCGCCATGCTGGTGTCGTACATGCGGGCAAAGGCCGAGTCGCTGGGCTTCGACGCCAAGGGCGGCCTGATGGAACGGGCGGAACGGTTCATCGTGCTCGGCGTGGGACTGCTCTTCGCCGAGGTCCTGATCCCCGTCCTCTGGCTGATGCTCGTGTTGACGCTCGCCACGGCGGTGCAACGCTTCGTCAAGGTGTGGCGTCAGGCCGGCCTCGAGCGCGAGGCGCCCTACCGCCGTCGGGCCGAACGCCGCCGCCAGTTGCGCACCGACCGGCGTGCCGAACGTCGCGCCCGCCTGGCCGCACGCCGCAGCAGGCTCGACCACTAACCGACCGACGTGGCCGCCCGTTCGGTCGCCCTCGGCTACCGGCTGGGCTCGAAGGCAGTCCAGGTCGTTCCCTGGCGGATCGGGCAAGCTGCATCGAGGGGGCTCGGCCGTGTCGCCGGCCGCTTCGGCTCGGATCGCCGACGCCTCGTCGAACGGCACGTCCGACGGGTGCGTGGCGCAGGGCTGACGGGCAGCGACCTTCGAAGGGCCGTCGACGACGTCTTCGCCTCCTACGCCAACTACTGGTTCCAGAGCCTGCGGCTCCCCGCAATGGACCCGGACGAGATCGACGCCGGCTTCACCGAGGAGGGCTTCGACCACGTCGTCGAGGCCCAGGAGTCCGGTCGGGGAGTGATCCTCGCCATGCCCCACCTCGGAGGATGGGACTGGGCAGGTTCCTGGGTGAGTCGGGTCGTGGGGTTTCCGGTGGCCGCAGTGGTCGAACCGCTCGAGCCGCCGGAACTGTTCGAGTGGTTCCGCGACTACCGGCGGTCGTACGGCATCGAGGTCATCGCACTGGGCCCCGAAGCCGGTGGCGAGGTGCAGCGGGCGCTACGCGAGGGTGCCGTCATCGCGTTGCTGAGCGACCGGCACGTCGGCGGTGGCGGCGTCGAGGTCGAGTTCTTCGGTGAGGTGACGACCCTTCCCGCCGGCCCGGCGATCCTCGCCCTCCGGACCGGGGCGGCCCTGATCCCGGCTGCCACCTACATCCGGCGCCGGGGCTGCCACGGCGTGGCGCGTCCGCCCATCCCGGCAGAACGCGAGGGACGGTTCCGCGAGGACGTCGTACGGGTCACGCGTGCCCTGGCCGCCGAGTTCGAGGACCTGATCCGGGCAGAGCCCGAACAGTGGCACCTGCTCCAGCCCAACTGGCCCAGCGATCACGTCGGCGCCGGCGGCCCGGACGAGGGCTAGCGTCGACGTCGTGCGCATCGGCCTGGTCTGCCCGTACAGCCTGACGCTGCCCGGTGGCGTCCAGGGCCAGGTGCTCGCCCTGGCACGGGCCCTGCGGGCATCGGGCCATCCGACACGGGTGCTGGGACCCTGTGACGGCCCACCGCCCGACGCCGGTGTCACACCGCTCGGCAACAGCCTGCCCACGGCCGCCAACGGCTCCCTGGCACCGATCGCCCCCGACGTCTCCTGTGCCCTGCGCACGATCCGGGCACTCCGGGACGAAGAGTTCGACGTGCTGCACCTGCACGAGCCGTTGGCCCCCGGACCCACCGTGACGGCGCTGTTCCTGGCGTCGATCCCGATGGTGGGCACCTTCCACGCCGCCGGAGGAAGCCGCGCCTACGACCTGTTGAAGCAGCCGGTGCGCTGGCTCCGGCAACGGCTTGACGCATCGTTCGCCGTGTCGGAGGACGCAGCGGCCATGGCCGGAGGTGCGCTCGGCGGCGAGTACGAGGTGCTGTTCAACGGCGTCGAGACCGACCGCTGTGCAGCAGCCGATCCGTGGCCGACCGAGGGGCCGACGGTCCTCTTCGTCGGCCGGCACGAACCTCGCAAGGGGCTGGGCGTTCTCCTCGAGGCGCTGCAGCACCTCCCGGGCGACGTGCGGGCCTGGGTGGCGGGCGACGGCCCCGAGACCGAGGAACTCAAACAGCGCACGGCCGGCGACCCACGGGTGGAATGGCTCGGACGAATCGACGAGCAGGAGAAGTTCTCCCGGATGCGGGGTGCCGACGTCTTCTGCGCCCCGTCGCTGCGCGGCGAGTCGTTCGGCGTGGTGCTCCTCGAGGCGATGGCGGCGGGCACGCCGGTGGTGGCCGGCGATATCGCCGGCTACGCACGGGTGGCCCGTCCGGGCAGCGAGGCGGTGCTCGTGCCGCCCGACGACGCCGCCGCCCTCGCCGTCGCGCTCGAGAAGGTGCTCGGCGAGCCGGGCCTGCGTGGAGACCTCGTCGCCAACGGGCTCGTCCGGGCCGAGGAGTTCTCGATGCGGCGGCTGGCCGACCGGTACCTCGAGGCCTACGAGGGCGTCGTCGGCTGAATCGTCCGCCAGACCAGCGGTGCGGTCGCGGTCGCCATAGCATGCGGTCCGATGTCCAGACCCAGATGCCGAGCATGACCATCAGACCCTCCCCGACGCTGTCCCTTTCCCTCCTCGCGGGGCTCGCCGTGGGCCTCGTCGCAACGCTCGTCCTCGGCCCCCTCGGACTGGGGATCGGCGTCCTCTGCCTCGTCGTGGCCGCACGGCTGGGCGTCGTCGCCGGACGGCGTTCCGCGGACCGACTGCTTCAGGTCGTCGGGACGCGACCGGCGTCTCCGCAGGACCATCCCCGCCTTCACAACGCCATCGATGGGGTCTGCCTGGTGCAGGGGATCGATCCACCGGCACTCCACATCGTCGACGTGCCGACGGGCAATGCGGCGGTGCTGGGATCCCCGGATCCCGTCCTCGTCTTCACCGCCGGTGCCCTCGATGCGCTCGAGGTGGTCGAGCTCGAGGGCCTCGTCGCCGACTTGTTGGTGCGCGCCACCGACGGTGACCTTGCCGCACAGACCGGGGCCGCCGCCTACGGAGGTCTTCCCGGGTCGGGCAGGATGCGTCGTCGGTGGGTCCGACCGGACCGTCAGGTCAGGTTCGACCTGGAAGCGGTGTCGGTGACCCGCTATCCGCCGGGCCTCCAGCGTGCGCTCCGCACCCTTGCGGGGCTCGGATCCGCCGTTCCGTCGGCACCCGTGGCCAGCGCCCACCTCTGGGTGCTCCAGCCCGGGGGCTCCCCCGAGACCGCAACGGCCGCCCACCCACCCGTGGACCTCCGGCTCGCGGCGCTTGGCGAGGCGTAGTGCGCGTCCGGGTCACCGGATGCGTCCTCCTGGTCCTGACCACGGCTGCCTGTGGCGGAGGCGAGGGCGGCGGGTTGAGCGGCGTGCCGTCGACCACTTCGACGATGAGTACCAGCGGGGCGACACCGACGACGGGTACCCCGGGAACCGCGTCGACGCCCTCGACGACGAAGGCCACCGGATCGACGTCGACGCCCTCGACGACGAAGATCCCCGGGACTCCGGGGACATCGAGCCCCGGGAGCGGATCGTCCTCCGGTGGAGACGACCTCGAGGCCGTCGTGCCGACCACGACCGAGGACATCGTCACCTCGCCCACCGTCCGGACCCAGTTCGGGGACACCGAGGCATCGGTCGCCGGGACCACGACGACCACGACCGAGGCGCCCTGGGACGGCCAGACGATGCCGTTGACCGGCGAGCCGGCACCGGACGGATTGCCGGAGCGCCCGGTGCTGGTGGTCAAGGTCGGGAACAACGACGGGCGGTCGTTGCCGCAGGTCGGCCTCGAGGTCGCCGACATCGTCTACGAGGTCATGGTCGAGAACTACGTGACCCGCTTCATCGCCGTCTACCACAGCGAGTTGCCGGAGGCCGTCCGTCCGGTCCGCTCTGCCCGATCAAGCGACATCGACCTGGTGGCGAACCTCGATCGCCCGATCTTCGCCTACTGGGGGAGCAACGCCGGGGTCGCCGAGGAAGTCGGCGAAGCGGAGCGCCTCGGCCTGCTCCAGGCCAGGTCCACGACGGGAAGGGGGCAGGAGCACTTCCACCGCGACGACTCGAGAAAGGCCCCCTACAACGGCGTGCTCGACGCGGCGAGCGTCGTCAACTCACTGGATGAGCCAATCCCAGCGCCCGGCCCGATCATCTCCTACGGGCCGGTACCGGCGTCTGCGGTGCGCACGCTCGGCGTCCGTTGGACCACGGCGAACCGCGACATCGCCTTCGTCTGGGACACCGGGTCCGAGCAGTGGATCCGGTATCAGGACGGGATTCCCCACCTCGACGCGAACGGGGTTCCGCTCGCCGCCGACAACGTGCTCAAGTTGACGGTCGGCTATCGGAAGTCCGACGCGGACCAGAAATCTCCGCAGTTGTTGAGCACCGGATCGGGCGACGGCTGGCTGTTCCGCGACGGGACCGTCACCGGGATCGTCTGGAGCCGGCAGTTCATCGCCGACGGGTGGACGATCCTGGACGACGACACCGGCCAGCGCCTGCACCTCGACCAGGGGTCGACCTGGGTGCTCATGGCCCGCCTCGGCGAAGGTGAAATCCTCGACGCCCGGGAGGCCCGCGCACTGACCGGTTGACGCACCGCCTCCACGGCGACGCCCCGCCGGACGCAGCCATAGACTCGCCGACATGAGCGAAACGAACCGTTCCACCGGAACGCAACTGGTCAAGCGAGGACTCGCCGAGATGCTCAAGGGCGGCGTCATCATGGACGTCGTCGACGCCGGGCAGGCACGCATCGCCGAGGACGCCGGCGCCACGGCCGTGATGGCCCTCGAACGGGTTCCCTCCGACATCCGACGCGACGGTGGCGTGGCCCGCATGTCCGACCCGGAGATGATCGAGGCGATCCAGGAGGCCGTCACCATCCCGGTCATGGCCAAGGCCCGCATCGGCCACTTCGCAGAGGCCCAGATCCTCGAGTCCCTCGGTGTCGACTACGTCGACGAGAGCGAGGTGCTCACCCCGGCCGACGAGGCGCACCACATCGACAAGTGGGCGTTCACCGTGCCGTTCGTCTGCGGTGCGACCAACCTCGGTGAGGCCCTCCGACGGATCTCCGAGGGCGCCTGCCTGATCCGCTCGAAGGGCGAGGCCGGCACCGGCAACATCGTCGAGGCTGTCCGGCACCTGCGGTCCATCCTGGGCGACCTGCGCAGGATCACCCAGGCCGACGCTGCCGAACTGTTCGACTGGGCCAAGCAGCTGCGGGCCCCGCTGCCGCTGGTCCAGGAGGTCGCCGAAACCGGCCGGCTGCCGGTTCCGATGTTCTGCGCCGGCGGCATCGCCACCCCGGCGGACGCCTCGCTCGTCATGCAACTGGGCGCCGAGGCGGTCTTCGTCGGATCCGGGATCTTCAAGAGCGACGATCCCGCACCCCGGGCCCGCGCCATCGTCGAGGCCACAACGAACTTCGCCGACCCGACCCTGCTTGCCAAGGTCAGCCGCGGCCTCGGCGACGCCATGCCGGGCCTCGAGATCGGCTCGCTCGAAACTCGCCTGGCCGACCGGGGCTGGTAACCCGGACATGAAGGTGGGTGTCCTGGCGCTCCAGGGGGCGTTCGCCAGCCACGCGGCGATGCTCGGCGGGGCGGGGGCGACCCCGGTCGAGGTTCGCCGGGCCGACCAGTTGGCAGAGGTCGACGCCCTGGTCATGCCCGGCGGCGAGTCCACGACCATGTCGATGCTGCTCGACGTCACGGAACTCCGCGAACCGCTGGCCGACCGGCTGGCCGACGGGATGCCCGTCTTCGGCACCTGTGCCGGGATGATCCTGCTGGCCGTCGAGGTCCTCGACGGACGGTCGGACCAGCGGTCCCTGGGCGTCATCGACCTCGACGTCCGGCGCAACGGCTACGGACGCCAGGTCGATTCCTTCGAGACCGACCTCGAGGTCGAGGGCCTCGACGGTACGTTCCACGGCGTCTTCATCCGGGCGCCCCTGGTCGAACGGGTCGGCCCTGCCGTCGAGGTGCTCGCCGAGGTCGAGGGGCGGCCGGTGCTGTGCCGACAGGGCAACGTCCTCGTGTCGGCCTTCCATCCCGAGCTGGCCGGCGACGCCCGCATCCACCGACGGTTCCTCGAGGCGGCCTTCGCCTCCGGTGCCGGAACAGCCTGAGCGCGAGGGGAGCAGCAACGCCGTGTCCGGTCACTCCAAGTGGGCGACGATCAAGCACAAGAAGGGTGCCGCCGACGCCAAGCGCGGCAAGCTCTTCGCCAAGCTGATCAAGCAGGTTGAGGCGGCGGCACGCCAGGGTGGCGGCGACCAGGACGCCAACCCGACCCTGCGGACGATGTTCCAGAAGGCCCGCGATGCCTCGGTCCCGCTCGACACCATCGAACGGGCGGTGAAGCGGGGCATCGGCGAGCTCGATGGCGTCGTCTACGAGTCGGTCACCTACGAGGGCTACGCGCCACACGGCGTGGCGCTCTACGTCGAGACCCTGACCGACAACCGCAACCGCACCAGCTCCGACGTGCGGTCGGCCCTGGTGAAAAACGGCGGTTCCCTCGCCGAGCCGGGATCGGTGGCCTGGCAGTTCGAGCGCAAGGGGGTCGTGCTGCTGCCGGGGACCACCGACGAGGACGCCATCATGCTGGCAGCCCTCGATGCGGGAGCCGAGGACCTGGTCGACGACGGCGGCATCTGGCAGCTGACCTGCGAGGCCTCCGACCTTCCGACCGTGCGGGCGGCGGTCGAGGCGGCCGAAATCGCCTTCGACTCGGCCGACGTCACGATGGTGGCCACCTCGACGGTCGTCGTCGAGACGGTCGAGGCGGCGAAGGCCGTCCTGCGGGTCATCGACCTGATCGACGACCTTGACGACGTCCAGGACGTCCATGCCAACTTCGACATCCCCGACGAGGTGTTCGCGGCCCTCGAGGCCTGATCCCCAGAGGCACCGGTCCCCTGCCGGAGACCCGCACTGCTAGAGTCGTACATATGTTCGTTCTGGGGATCGATCCCGGCCTCACCCGTTGTGGCTACGGCGTGGTCGAGCAGTTGTCCGCCCGGCGCACCAGAGCCGTCGCCGCCGGAGTCCTGCGCACCGATCCCGACGCCGACCTCCCGGTCCGCCTCGCCGAACTCCAGGCCGAGGTCCGTGGGCTGCTCGACGAGTACCGGCCCGAAGCCGTGGCGATCGAGCGGGTGCTGTTCCAGGTCAACGTGCGGACGGCGATGCAGGTCGGCCAGACAGCGGGCATCGTGATGGCCGAGGCAGCGTCGTCGGGATGCCGGGTCGCCCTCTACTCGCCGAACGAGGTGAAGTCGGCCGTCGCAGGATGGGGTGGCGCCGACAAGCGACAGATGGAGCAGATGGTTCGCACCCAACTCGGCATCGACCAGCCGCTGCGGCCGGCCGATGCCTCCGACGCCGTGGCAGTCGCCCTCTGCCACCTGGCCATGGCGCCCATGGCCGATGCCGTGGCCCGCAGGGGATCGACATGATCGGATCACTGCGGGGCCGCCTGCTCGAATGCGGACAGGACGGCCACGTGCTGCTCGAGGTCGGGGGCGTCGGCTACCGCATAACCGTCACGCCCACCACCGCCTACCGGCTGGGGGAGGGGTCCGACGACGAGGTCTTCGTCCACGTCCACCACCACATCCGCGAGGCCGACCAGGCCCTGTTCGGCTTCCTCGAGCGCTCGGAGCGGGTCTGTTTCGAGGCGCTCCTCTCCGCACACGGCGTCGGGCCGTCGCTGGCGCTGGCCGTGCTCGGCGTCCACGGCCCCGACGAACTGGCGAAGGTCGTCGCCGTCGACGACGCCGCCGCGCTCTGCCTCGTCCCGGGCATCGGCAAGAAGACCGCAGCCCGGCTCCTCGTCGACCTCAAGGGCACCCTCGACCTGCCCGTCGACGGAGTGCCCGCCGTCGCCGGGAACGGCGGAGGCCCCCGTTCGGCGCTGGTCGAGGTGCAGGAGGCCCTGGGCGGCCTCGGCTACTCCCCGGAAGAGGTCCGGTCGGTCCTCGCCGACCTGGCCGGCGACGATCCGGCCGACCTCCTGCGCGAGGCCCTCCGACGCCTGGCGAGGGCCTAGGGCCGTGGCACGCGACGAGCTGCTGTCCCCGGAGGCCGAACCGGAGGAGGTCGAGGCCGAGGTCGGGCTTAGACCGCGACGCCTCGACGAGTTCGTCGGCCAGGAGGAGCTCAAGGGCCACCTCCGGGTGATGCTCGAGGCGGCCCGCCAGCGGGGCCAGGCGGCCGACCACTTCCTCTTCGGCGGCCCACCCGGCCTCGGCAAGACCACGCTGGCGCACATCGTCGCCGCCGAGATGGGCGCCGAACTCCTCGTGACCTCCGGTCCGGCGCTCGAACGGGCCGGCGACCTGGCGGCCATCCTCACCAAGCTCGAACCGGGCGACGTCCTCTTCATCGACGAGATCCACGGACTGGCCCGGGCCGTCGAGGAGATCCTGTACCCGGCCATGGAGGACTACGAACTCGACATCGTGCTGGGAAAAGGGCCGGCCGCCCGCTCGATCCGGCTCGACCTGCCGAGGTTCACCCTCGTCGGCGCCACGACCCGGACCGGCCTCATCACGGGGCCACTGCGCGACCGCTTCGGGCTGACCGCCCGACTCGATTACTACGAGCCCGCCGACCTGCGCACGATCGTACGAAGGGCCGCCGGCATCCTCGGCGTCGCCATCGATGAGGAGGGTGCCACCGAGATCGCCCGGAGGTCCCGGGGAACCCCACGCATCGCCAACCGCCTGCTGCGCCAGGTCCGCGACTTCGCGCAGGTCGAACGCCCCGAGACCGACGGACGGATCGGGGGCGACACGGCCCGTGAGGGCCTCACCTTCTTCGCCGTGGACGAACTCGGACTCGACAAGGCCACCCGGGCGATCCTGGCCTCACTGTGCGAGATGTTCGGCGGCGGGCCCGTCGGGCTCAAGACGCTCGCCATCAGCATCGGCGAGCCGGAGGACACGGTCGAGGACGTCTACGAGCCGTTCCTGATCCAGCAGGGCCTGCTGATGCGCACGCCCAAGGGGCGCGTCGCCACCTCGGCGGCCTTCGGCCACCTCGGCCTCCCCACGCCACCCGACGGCCGGGCGAACGCCCTCTTCGGCGACTGACCACCGCGACTGCACCCTCCTAGGATCGGCCGTCGTGCGACCGGCCGACTTCGCCTACGATCTGCCGGCGTCGTCGATCGCCCAGGTGCCGCTCGGGGATCGCCCGTCGGCCCGGCTCCTCGTCGACCTCGGCGACGGGATCCGCCACCTCACGGTCCGCGACCTCCCGGAGCTGGTCCGTCCCGGCGACGTGATCGTGCTCAACGACACGAAGGTGCTGCCCGCCCGCCTGCGCCTCGCCAAGGAGTCCGGCGGGGCGGTCGAGGTGCTGCTGCTCGAACGGGTCGACGGCACCGGGACCTGCGAGACCTGGGAGGCACTCGTGAGGACCGGACGACGGGTTGCCCCGGGAACCGTCCTGCGGCCCGGCCCCGATCTCGAGGTTACGATCGACGAGGACCTGGGCGAGGGTCGGCGCCTGGTCCGGCTCGAAGCGGTCGGAGGCGTATCCGCCGCACTGGACCGCCACGGCGAGATGCCCCTGCCCCCCTACCTCACGACGGTGCTCGACGACCCCGACCGCTACCAGACCGTCTACGCCGACAGGCCCGCCTCGGCGGCGGCGCCGACCGCCGGCCTCCACCTCACCGACGACGTCCTCGATGCATGCCGGGAGGCGGGTGCGGGCATCGAACGCCTCGAGCTGGTGGTCGGCCTCGACACGTTCCGCCCGATCGTCGTCGACGACCTCGACGACCACCGGATGCACAGCGAGGCCTACGAGGTACCGACGGCGACCCTCGACGCCTGTCGGTCCGCCGACCGGGTCCTCGCCGTCGGGACGACGACGGTCCGGGCGCTCGAGTCGGCGGCACGGGGAGGGGACACCGGTCGCACCGACCTGTTCATCCGCCGACCGTTCCGGTTCGAGGTCGTCGATCTTCTGCTCACCAACTTCCACCTCCCCGGATCGACCCTGCTGGTGATGCTCGACGCCTTCGTCGGCCAGGGCTGGAGGGACCTGTATGCGACGGCGCTGGCAGAGGGGTACCGGTTCCTCTCCTTCGGCGACGCCATGCTGGTGGCACCCGGCGAACCTGGAGGCCACTCGTGAGGTCCGACTTTCTCCCGGTAGCCACCGATGGGGGTGCCCGCGCCGGCTCGGTGACGACGCCCGGCGGTCCGTTCCGGACCCCCTGCTTCATGCCCGTGGGAACCCGTGGGGCCGTGCGGCACCTCTCGTCGACGGACCTGGCCGACCTGGGCGCCGAGGTGGTCCTCGCCAACACGTACCACCTGATGCTTCGGCCCGGAGCCGACGTCGTCCGCGAGCTCGGTGGCCTCGGCGCCTTCGCCGCCTGGGACGGCCTCACCCTCACGGACTCGGGTGGCTACCAGATCTTCTCGTTGCAGCCGAGGGTCGACGACGACGGAGCGGTGTTCCGGTCGACCTACGACGGGAGCACCCACCGCCTGACGCCGGAGGGCGCTGCGCAGGTGCAGGCGGACCTCGGCGCCGACATTCAGATGGTCCTCGACGTGTGCCCGGCGCTCCCCGCACCCGGCCGGGTGCTCCGCCAGGCGGTCGAGCGGACCGCCGCCTGGGCGGACCGGGGTCGCCGAGCCTTCCTCGAGCACCCCGATGCGTCGGAGCGGCAGTGCCAGTACGGAATCGTGCAGGGAGGGGTCGATGCGGCGCTGCGGGCCGAGAGCGCCGAACGGACGGTGGGGGTCGGGTTCGACGGGTACGCCGTGGGCGGGCTGAGCGTGGGGGAGACCCGGGAGGAGATGTTCGAGCCGCTCTCGGCCGCCGTCGACCTCCTGCCCGCCGACCAGCCCCGCTACTTCATGGGACTGGGTGACCCGGTCGGCCTCGTCGAGGTCGTCGCCCGGGGCATCGACATGTTCGACTGCGTGCTCCCCACCCGCCACGCCCGCCACGGCACGATCCTCACCTCGACCGGTCGCCTCAACCTGCGCAACGCCCGCTTCGCCACCGACGAGTCGCCTCTCGACCCGAGCTTCCCGTCGAGTCCGGCGGCGCTTTGGAGCCGCGCCTACCTCCGCCACCTGCTGCTCACAGACGAGCCGACCGGTCGGCGCCTCCTGACGCTGCACAACCTGGCCTGGCTGTTCGACTTCGTGGAACGCCTGCGGACCTCGATCGTGGAGGGCCGCTTCGAGGCGTTCCGGGCGGAGACGCACGCCGTCTGGGGATGAGGTCCGGCACCCTCAGCTGCCTCGCAACACGTCCCGCCGCGTAGGCTTTCCCGGTCCGCCGGTCGTTCCAACAGGGGATTGCGCTCGTCATGTCATTTCTTCCCATCGTCCTCATGTTCGGCGTGCTGTACATGGTCATGATCCGGCCGCAGCAGAAGAGGGCCCGCGAGCACCGCAACCTGGTGGGGTCGATCGCCGCCGGCGACGAGATCGTGACGACCGCCGGCATCTTCGGTGTCGTCTCCGAGGTCGAGGGTGACGTCATCTGGCTGGAGGTCGCCAAGGACCTCGAACTGAAGGTGCTCAAGGGGACCGTCGACCGCCGCTTCGACGAACATGCGCCCGACGAGTCCGAGGACCCGATCGAGGACTGATCCGGGTCCCGGCCCGACACCCGACGCCTCCTCGTCCCCGCCCACCCACATGTTTCGCCGCCAGGTCGTCCGGCTCGTCGGCATCCTCGTGGTGTCGGTCGCGGCAGCGGCCCTGACGCTCCTCTGGGACAACCAGCCGCTGCTCGGCCTCGACCTCCAGGGTGGCGTGTCGGTGCGCCTGACCGCCAGTGAGCCGGCCACCGAGGAGATGCTCGACCAGACCGTCGAGATCATCCGGAACCGGATCGACGCCCTCGGCGTGGCCGAACCCGAGATCTCCCGCACCGTCGACGGCGTCATGGTCTCGCTTCCCGGCGTCGACGACCAGGAGCGGGCCCTCGAGCTGGTCGGCACCACGGCGGAGCTCCGATTCCGTCCGGTCTGCGAGGTCCTGCCGGTGGCCATCGCCGGCACACGCGGTTCGGAGGGCAGCGGCAACATGGCCGCCGACCCGTTCGCCTCATGCAACCTGGTGCGCGGTGGCACCATTCGCCCCGCCACCGGCGACGACGGCCTGACCCCCCCCGAGGCCGACCTCGCCGAGGACTTCGTGATCCTCGGTGGCTCCGGCACGGGGAGCACCGGGGGCTACCGGTACGTGCTGGGCCCCACGGTCCTGACCGGCGACGCCCTCGAGGACGCAGACGCCGACTTCATCGACTTCCGGTGGCAGGTCGGGGTGACCTTGAAAAAGGGCGCCGCCGGCATCGACGCCTTCAACGACGCCTCCGCCAGGTGCTTCCGGGGCGACGAGTCGTGCCCGTTGCTGCAGGGATACACGAACGGGCTGATCGCCATCGTCCTCGACGGCGAGGTCATCACGGCGCCACAGATCCGGGCGTCGGCCTTCGAGCGCGACCGCATCGTCATCTCCGGTTCGTTCGAGAAGCGCGAGGCCGAGGACGTGGCCCTGGCGCTGCGCTACGGCGCCCTCCCGGTCGAGCTGGTCGCCGAGAACACCCGGGTCGTCTCGGCGACCATCGGCCAGGACTCCCTCGATGCGGGCATCGTGGCGGGCCTCGTCGGCCTGCTGCTGGTCGCCCTGTTCATCGTCGGGTACTACCGGCTGCTCGGGCTCGTCGCCCTGGCCAGCCTGGCGGTGTCCGGCTCGCTGCTGTGGTCGATCGTGGCCCACCTTGGCACCCAGTCGGGTCTGGCGCTCACGCTCGCCGGCGTCACCGGGATCATCGTCGCCGTGGGCGTGTCCGTCGACTCCAACGTCGTGTACTTCGAGCACCTCAAGGAGGACATCCGCGACGGCCGCACCGCACGGTCGACGGTAGACCGCGCCTTCCCGATCGCCTTCTCCACGATCGTCAAGGCCGACACGGCGTCTCTCATCGGAGCGGCCCTGCTCTGGTGGCTCACCGTCGGTGCCGTCCGCGGCTTCGCCTTCTACCTCGGCTTGGCCACGATCCTCGACCTGGTGGCTACCTACTTCTTCATGGGGCCGATGGTCCGGGTGCTGGCGAGGACCTCCTGGTTCGCCCGACGGCCGAGCCTGTTCGGCCTCCCGGCCTCCGGCGCCGTGTTCCGACCCGAGCCGAAGGCGAGCACCCCGTGATCGCCGTGCTCCGGGGCCTGTACGCCGGCGAGACGGTGATCGACTTCCCCCGGTGGTGGCGCGTCGCCGCACTGGTCTCGGGAGTCGCACTCCTCCTGAGCCTCGGGTCGTTCGGCCTGCGCGGCCTCGAGCTGGGCATCGACTTCGCCGGCGGCACCTCCTACGAGGTGGCGGCCCCGGATGCGTCGGTGTCCGATGCCCGCAGCCTCCTCAGCCGGTTCGACGCCGACGGCGCCAGGATCCAGGTCGTCGACGGGGACATGATCCGGATCCGATCCGACATCGACGACCCCGCCCGGGCAGCGGAGATCCGCGACGCTCTCTCCACCGAACTGGGACCGGTCGAGACCTTCGAGCAGGTGGGCCCCACCTGGGGCGACGAGGTCACCGACAAGGCAGTGCGCGCACTCGTCGTGTTCTTCCTCGTCGTGGCCCTGTACATCAGCGCCCGGTTGGAGTGGAAGATGGCAGCCGGGGCACTGGCGGCGGTCGCCCACGACATCGTCGTCAGCGTCGGCGTCTACTCGCTGCTCGGCGTCGAGGTGACGCCGGCGACCGTGATCGCCTTCCTGACGATCATGGGCTACTCGCTCTACGACACGATCGTCGTCTACGACAAGGTCCGGCAGATGACGGGCCGCCTCGGTGCGACCGAGCGCTACACCTACACCGAGTTGATGAACCTTGCCCTCAACCGGGTGGCCATGCGTTCGATCAACACCAGCGTGACCTCGGCGCTACCCGTGCTGTCGCTGCTCGTGGTCGGCTCGGTGGCGCTCGGCGCCACCGCCCTGCGCGAGTTCGCCCTCGCCCTGCTCGTGGGCATCCTCGTCGGCTCGTACTCGTCGCTGTTCCTCGCCGCAGCCATGGTGGCCCGCCTCAAGGAGGGCGAGCAGCGCTGGGCGCAGGTCCGGGGCAAACTCGCCGGCCGTGGCCTGCTCGACGGGCCGACCCGGACCATCGGGCGCGACGAGGCCTCGGCACCCGATTCCCGGTCCAGCGAATCGTCCGGCCGGTCCAAGGGCCCGGCCCGCCGGCGGCCCGCTCCTGCGGCACGACCCGGAGGCTCGGGGAGTGGGGCACCGCCCCGTCCCCGCAAGAAGCGGCGGAACTGACACCCCCTCGGAATCCGGCCGGTTGTCGGCGACCGCTACCGTGGAGGGATGAGGAACCAGTCGGACCAGGTCGACCGACCCGGACGGCACTGACGTGGCAGCCGTCAGCCGGGTGCTGCCATGGCGCCGCCGGCCGCAACGTGCGGTCGAGGAGACCTCACTGCTGCTGACGGCCTTCCTTGAACACCACCCCGCCGCCGACTCCGACCTGATCGAGCGCGCCTACCAGGTCGCACTGGGCGCCCACGAGGGCCAGACCCGCAAGTCCGGCGAGCCCTACATCAACCACCCGCTCTCGGTCGCGACGATCGTCGCCCGCCAGGGGCTCGACGACATCACGATCGCGGCGGCATTGCTCCACGATGCCGTCGAGGACACCTCCGTCGACCTCGTCGACCTCGAACGCGACTTCGGAGCCGACGTGGCACGGATCGTCGACGGGGTCACCAAGCTCGACCGGCTCACCTTCGAGAGCAGGGAGGAGCAGCAGGCCGCCAGCATGCGCAAGATGCTCGTGGCCCTGGCCAAGGACCTTCGGGTCCTCATCATCAAGTTGGCCGACCGCCTGCACAACATGCGGACCGTGGCGGCGCTCTCCGAGTCAAAACGGCAGCGGGTGGCGCGCGAGACGCTCGACATCTACGCCCCCCTGGCCCACCGGCTCGGGATGCAGGAGGTCAAGATGCAGCTCGAGGACCTCGCCCTCGCCACACTGCATCCGAAGCGCTACAGCCAGATCGACCAGATGCTCCAGGACCGGGCACCCGAACGCGACCTCTACCTCGAGCAGCTGACCAGCGAGGTGGACCAGCGGCTCCGGGAATTCGCCATCGAGGCGGACATCGACGGTCGACCGAAGCACCTCTGGAGCATCTACGAGAAGATGATCGTCCGTGGGCGCCCGTTCGACGAGATCTACGACCTGGTCGGCATCCGGGTCGTGGTCGAGACGGTACGCGACTGCTACGCCGCCCTCGGCGTGATCCACGCCGTCTGGACTCCGGTGCAGGGGCGCTTCAAGGACTACGTGGCGATGCCCAAGTTCAACCTCTACCAGTCGCTCCACACCACGGTGATCGGCCCCCAGGGCAAGCAGGTCGAGTTCCAGATCCGCACCGTCGAGATGCACCGCCGGGCCGAGACGGGAGTGGCCGCCCACTGGGACTACAAGGGCACGCTCCCGTCCGACGAGATGGCGTGGCTGGGACGCATCGTCGAATGGCAGGACGACACGCCCGACCATGGCACGTTCATGGACAACCTCAAGACCGACCTCGAACAGGACGAGGTCTACGTCTTCACGCCGCAGGGACAGGTCGTCGCCCTCCCCATCGGCGCCACGCCCGTCGACTTCGCCTACGCCATCCACACCGAGGTCGGGAACGCCTGCATCGGCGCCCGGATCGAGGGCCGCCTGGTGCCGCTCGACACCCGTCTCGAGTCCGGCGAGACCGTGGAGGTCATCGCCTCGAAGCAACCCGGCGCTGGTCCCAGCAAGGACTGGCTGAAGTTCGTCTCCAGCCACCGTGCGGCCAACAAGATCCGCCACTGGCACACCAAGGAGCGCCGCAGCGAGGCCATCGACAGCGGACACGACGACCTCGTCCGGGAACTCCGCCGGGCCGGCCTCCCGATCAAGGAGATCCTCGACGGGGGGGCGCTGGCCGACATCGGCGGGTCGATGAACTACACGGACCTCGACGCCCTGTTCGCGGCGATCGGCGAGCACCACGTGTCGGCCCGGGCCGTGGTCGGCCGGGTCGAACGGCAACTGCTCGAGCACGCACCCGAGGTCGCCGAGCACCTGTCGGTCACCGCCCTCACCCAACGGCCCCTGCGACGCGACCGGGGCTCGGTCGGCGTCCACGTCGAGGGCCTGGAAGACGTCATGATCCGGCTCTCGCGCTGCTGCACGCCGGTTCCGCCGGACGAGATCATGGGCTTCGTCACCAGGGGACGAGGCGTCTCGGTGCACCGCGCCGACTGTGCCAACGCCGTGTCGCTGTCGGGGGGCCAACCCGAGCGCCTCATCGACGTCGAATGGGACGAACAGACCGCCTCCCACTTCGTCGCCTCCTTCGAGGTCAAGGCCCTGGACCGGCCGTTGCTGCTGCGCGACGTGGTTGGGGTGCTCGCCGACCACCGGGTCAACGTGCTCAGCACCTCGACCGTGACGAGCGGGACCGACCGGGTGGCCCGGATGCGCTTCGAGTTCGAGATGGGCGACGCCGGTCACCTGGAGCGAGTGCTGCACCAGATCCGCGACATCGACTCGGTCTACGACGTGTACCGGGTGGTGCCCGGACGCGGTTCCTGACTGGATCCGGGACCGGGGCCGGGGGGCACCGGTAACCTCTGCCCCCGTGGCCGACTCCACCTATCGGGCCCCGAAGGGCACACGCGACATCCTCTGGCCGGACTCCGCCCGTTGGCGGACGCTGGTCGAGGTGTTCGCGGACGTGGTCGGCTCGGCCGGCTACCTCCAGGTGGTGCCACCCATGTTCGAGCACGTCGAGGTGTTCCGCCGCCTGGGTGACGCCACCGACGTGGTCTCGAAGGAGATGTACGAGTTCCTCGACAAGGGCGGACGCAGCCTCGCGTTGCGGCCCGAGCAGACCGCCTCGGTCGTGCGGGCGTTCGCCCAGCACCGTCCGGTCGTGCCCTGGAAAGTCTGGTACGCCGGTCCCAACTTCCGCTACGAGCGGGCCCAGAAGGGCCGCTTCCGGCAGTTCGACCAGGTGGGCGTCGAGGCCCTCGGACCCGACGACCCGCACCTCGACGCCGAGGTCATCGCCCTGGCATGGCGCTTCTACGAGCGTCTCGGCCTGCGGCGGGTGTCCCTGCTCGTCAACTCGCTCGGCAACCCCGAAGACCGGACCCGCTACGTCGACGCCCTCACCGCCCACTTCTCGGCCAACGCCGACGCCCTCTCCGCAGAGTCCCGCCAGACGCTCGCCACCAACCCGCTGCGCCTGCTCGACTCCCGACGCCCCGAGGACGCCGACCTCGTCGCCGCGGCACCGCAGATGATCGACCACCTGTCCGACGACGCCGCCCGCCACTTCGAGCAGGTGCGCGGCGCCCTCGACGCCCTCGGCATCCCGTGCACGGTCTCGCCCCGCCTGGTCCGCGGCCTCGACTACTACCTGCGCACCACCTTCGAGTTCGTCGCCGAGGCCCTCGACGCCGCCCAGGACGCGATCGGTGGCGGTGGGCGCTACGACCGCCTGGCCGAGGCGATGGGGGCACCGCCGACTCCGGGAGTCGGCTTCGCCCTCGGGGTCGACCGCACCCTCCTGGCCTGTGACGCCGAGGAGGTGTTCGAGGCCCCCGCATCGGCCGTCGACGTCTTCGTCGTCGACACCTGCGGTGGCGACGAGGCGGTCCTCGTCACCGACGAGGTGCGTCGGGCTGGGCTGCGCGCCGACCGGGCCTGGGACGACCGCTCCATGAAGGCCCAGATGAAGGCTGCCGACCGCAGTGGTGCCGCCCTCGCCGTGATCATCGGCGAGGACGAGTGCTCCGGCGGCACCGCCACCGTCCGTGACCTGCGCGGCGACGCCGGACAGGAGACCGTGGCCCGAACCGACCTGATCGAGACCCTGCGAACGAGGCTTCCGTGACCGACCGCCCGACCCCCGACTACACGACCTCGATGCGGTCCATCCGATGCGGCGACCTGCGCGCCGACGACATCGGTACCGAAGCCACCCTGTGCGGCTGGGTCGACAGCGTGCGCGAGCACGGCGAGCACCTGGCCTTCGTCGACCTCCGGGACCGCAGCGGCGTCGTCCAGGTCGTCGTGGACGGCGGCCACGAGCTGCGGTCCGAGTTCGTCCTCCAGGTGACCGGCACCGTGCGTGCCCGCCCCGAGGACACCGCCAACGAGTCCCTGGCCACCGGCATGGTCGAGGTGGCGGCAGCCGATGTCACGATTCTCGCCCGGTCCGAGCCGCCGCCGTTCCCGATCGACGACCGCACCGACGTCGACGAGGTGCTGCGCCTGCGCCACCGGTACGTCGACTTGCGCCGCGCCCGGCTCCAGCGCAACCTCGAGGTCCGGGCCGCCGTCAACTCGGCCGTTCGGGGCGCCATGGAGGAGCAGGGCTTCATCGAGGTCGAGACGCCCATGCTCATCGCCAGCACGCCGGAGGGGGCCCGCGACTTCGTGGTGCCGTCCCGCAAGGAGCCAGGCTCGTTCTACGCCCTGCCGCAGAGCCCGCAGATCTTCAAGCAGCTCTGCATGGTGGGCGGCGTCGACCGCTACTACCAGATCGCCCGCTGCCTGCGCGACGAGGACCTGCGGGCCGACCGCCAGTTCGAGTTCATGCAACTCGACGCCGAGGCCAGCTTCGTGGACCAGGACGACGTCCTCGGGTTCATCTCGCATGCGGTGGGTGCGGCCGTCGAGGCCGTGACCGGGGAACGCCCCGGCGAGTTCCCGCGGATGACGTGGCTCGAGGCCCAGGAGCGCTTCGGCTCCGACAAGCCCGACACCCGCTTCGGGCTCGAGCTGGTCGAGCTGACCGAGGTGTTCGCCGCCACGGAGTTCCGGGCGTTCCAGGCGCCCTGCGTGAAGGGCATCCGCGTGCCCGGCGGCGCCGAAGTGTCCCGCAACCGGCTCGACGAACTGACCGAGCAGTGCAAGCAGTGGGGCGCCAAGGGCCTGGTCTGGATGCGCGTCGAGGCCGAGGGGCTCAACTCGCCGGTCGTCAAGTTCCTCGCCGACGACGAGATGGACGCCCTGCGGACCGCCATGGGCGCCGAGGACGGCGACCTGCTGTTCCTCGTGGCCGACGAACGTCGCAGGGCCCGCCACGTCCTCGGGCTGCTGCGCCTCGCACTGGGCCGACCTCTGGTCACCGAAGGTGGGCTGAACTTCCTGTGGGTGGTTGACTTCCCGCTGTTCGAGGGATTCGACGAGGCCGGGAACCCGATTCCGGCCCACCATCCCTTCACGATGCCGCACGAGGAGGACCTCGGACTCCTCGAGGCCGGCGAACTGCTCGAGGTGCGGTCGCAGGCCTACGACCTCGTGGTGAACGGATGGGAGCTGGGCTCGGGCAGCGTCCGGATCCACCGCCGGGAGGTCCAGGAGATGGTCTTCGCCACGCTCGGCATCGGCGCCGAGGAGGCCCAGTCGAAGTTCGGCTTCCTGCTCGACGCCTTCCGCTTCGGAGCGCCCCCCCACGCCGGCTTCGCCTTCGGCATGGACCGCCTTGTCGCCATACTCGCCGGTGAGGAGAACATCCGCGAGGTGATCGCCTTCCCCAAGACGCAGTCGGGCGCCGATCCGCTCACCGGAGCGCCGACGACGATCGACGACCACCACCTCGATGAGCTCGGTCTGCGGGTGCTGCCCCCGAAGCAGTGACGGACCCGGCCGACCTCGGGATCTGCCTGGCGACCCTCCTCCCGGACCCGTTCAACGCCGACGCCGCGGCGATCCTGTCCACACTCGACGCCGCGGCCGAACACGGCTTCGGTGGCGTGTCGGCCTGGAGCCTGCACGTCATGAACCTCGATCCCGACCCGGGGGTGTTCGCCCGGGCGGTCGGGGACCGCGGGCTCGAGGTCCGGGTGGTCGAGGCGGCGACCGGCTGGGCGGCAGCGGACGGCGTCGACCGCGACGGCGACTTCACCCTCGACATGGCCGTGGCGCTGGGCGCACCCCAGATCGTGGCCGTGACGCTGGAGGCCGCATTCGCCGACAGCGGAAGGGCGGTCGACGGCTTCGCCGACCTGTGCGGCCGTGCCGCCGAGCGCGACATCCGGGTTGCGCTCGAGTTCCTGCCCTGGTGTGCCGTGCCCGACCTGGCCGCGGCGAACGCCCTCACCGCCGCGGCAGGGTGGCCCAACGGCGGAATCCTGCTCGACACCTGGCACTGGCAGCGCCAGCCCGGAGGACCGTGCCCCGAGGTCCTGGAGGGCCTCCCGGCCGGGGCCATCCAGATGGTCCAACTCTGCGACGCATCGGCCGAACCGGGCGGTGACCCGATGGGCGAGGCCATGGCGTCGCGTCCCCTGCCGGGGGAGGGTGTGGTCGACTTCGTCGCCCTGGCGTCCGCCCTCGAGGGGATCGGTGCGACGCCGCTGCTCTGCCCCGAGGTGTTCAACGCGGACCTCCTGGCGGCGGGCCCGTCGGCCTTCGCCCGCTCCGTCGCCGACGCCTGCTGTTCGGCGTGGCCGTCCGGTCGGCGCCCCGGTACTCCCGACGGTGGCCGCTAGGTTCGACGCCGTGACCGACGACCTGTTCGCCTCGGCGGTCGGGCAGCGCCTGGCCCGCCGTGCACCGCTCGCCGACCGCCTGCGCCCCATCCGACTCGACGACATCGTCGGCCAGGAGCACCTCGTCGGCGCCGGGAAGCCCCTGCGGTGCCTCATCGAGGAGGACCGGCTCTCGTCGGTCGTGCTCTGGGGGCCACCGGGCACCGGCAAGACCTCGCTGGCCCGGCTGATCGCCCGGGTCACCGCCAAGGAGTTCGTGGAACTCTCGGCCGTGAACGCCAGCGTCAAGGACGTCCGCGAGGTGATGGCGTCCGCCCGGGCCCGACTCGGCGAACGCGACGTCGGCACGATCCTGTTCCTCGACGAGGTCCACCGCTTCAACAAGGCCCAACAGGACGCCCTGCTGCCGTCCGTGGAGTCCGGGCTGCTGGTCCTCATCGGGGCCACGACGGAGAACCCGTACTTCGAGGTCAACCCACCACTTCTGTCGCGCTCCACGCTGTTCCGCCTCGAGCCCCTTGACGGCGAGGCCACGCACCTGCTGCTGCACAGGGGACTGGAGGCCGAGCAGGCGACCGCCACCGACGAGGCGCTCGACCTGTTGGCCGACCGTGCCGCCGGCGACGGCCGCCTCGCCCTGACAAGCCTCGAGGTCGCCGTCGCCCTCGCCGCCGGCCGGAACGACGCCACGGTCACCTTCGACGACGCCGAGGCCGCGCTCGGCACCAAGGCGGTCCGCTACGGCCGCGACGAGCACTACGACGTCGTCAGCGCCTTCATCAAGAGCATCCGGGGCTCCGATCCGGACGCCGGCCTCTACTGGCTGGCCCGCATGCTCGAGGCGGGGGAGGACGCCCGCTTCATCGCCCGCCGCCTCGTCATCCTGGCCAGCGAGGACATCGGCATGGCCGACCCCATGGCGCTGGTCGTGGCCGACGCAGCGGCGCGTGCCGTCGAGTTCGTCGGCCTGCCCGAGGCCCGCCTCAACCTGGCCCAGGCGGTCGTCCACCTGGCGACCGCCCCCAAGTCGAACCGGGTCTACCGCGCCCTCGCCGCAGCTGCGGCCGATGCCCGGGCGCCCGGCACCGGCCTGGTGCCACCGCACCTGCGCGACGCCCACTACAAGGGCGCAGCGGGACTCGGCCACGGAGAGGGCTACGACTACCCGCACGACGACCCGAGGGGATGGGTCGAACAGGCCCACCGTCCCGAGGAGGTCGAGGGACACGTGTACTACGAACCGTCGCCACACGGGTTCGAGGCCGAGGTGGCCCGGCGCATCGCCGAACTCTCCGACCCGGAGGAGTCCCCGTGAGCGTCGCCTGGGTCGCCCTGGTCGTGTCCGTGGCGTGCCTCGGATTCCTGACGGTGGCCGCCGTCCGGGTGGGTCGCATGCTCCGGGACCTGCACGCCGCAGTCGATGCGCTGCACCGGGAGGCGGTCCCGCTGATCGCCGACATGCACCAGATGGTCGAGCGGGCCGCAGGCGACCTGGACCGGGTCGAGGACCTGCTCGACACCGCCGACGACCTCCGCGAGTCGGCGGGCCGGATCGGCGCCACCATCGAGACCGCCGCCACCTTCACCTCGTCGCCGTTGCTCCGCCTGGCCGGTCTCCTCGCAGGGTTCCGTCGGCGCCGGCCCGATTCCTGACCCGAGCCCGGAATGGCCCACCGGTAGGCTGGCCCGACCATGCCAGAGCAATCCGCAACCGCACGCGGCGTCCGTCGGGCGTTCGTCGACTTCTTCGCCGGCCACGGGCACCACCACGAGGCCTCGGCCAGCCTGATCCCGCACGACCCGACGCTGCTGTTCACCGTGGCGGGGATGGTGCCCTTCAAGCCCTACTTCGTCGGTGAGCAGCGGCCGCCCTGGGACCGGGCCGTCACCATCCAGAAGTGCGTCCGTGCCGGGGGCAAGCACAACGACCTCGACGAGGTGGGGCGCACCAGCCGCCACCTCACCTTCTTCGAGATGATGGGCAACTTCAGCTTCGGCGACTACTTCAAGTCCGACGCCTGCGCCTTGGCCTGGGACTTCTTCACCACGCGCCTGGGCCTCGACCCCGAGCGCATCTGGGTCACCGTGCACGTCAGCGACGATGAGGCCGAGGCCATCTGGCGCGACGAGGTCGGCGTGCCCGCCGAGCGCATCCAACGGCTCGACGAGGACAACTACTGGCGCATGGCCGACAGCGGGCCCTGCGGTCCCTGTTCGGAGATCTTCTGGGACAAGGGACCCGAGTTCGGGGCCGACGGCGGACCGGCCCACGGCGGCGATGAGCGCTTCATCGAGCTCTGGAACCTGGTCTTCATGCAGTTCGAGCAGCACGAGGACGGCTCGATGACGCCCCTGCCGAAGCCCTCCATCGACACCGGCGCAGGCCTCGAACGGATCCTCGCCGTGTTGCAGGGCGTCGACTCGGTGTGGGAGACCGACGAGTTCGTCGGGCTGCTTGCGACCATCGGCGAGATCAGCGGGATCGTCCCCGGATCGGACCCGCGCAGCGACGTCTCCCAACGCATCCTCGCCGACCACATCCGGTCCTCCGCCTTCCTCATCGGCGACGGGGTCTTCCCCAGCAACGAGGACCGCGGCTACGTGCTGCGCCGCATCATCCGACGGGCGGTACGCCATGCCTGGCTGCTCGGAGTCGAGGATCCGATCATGCCGAGCCTGGCCGACGCCCTCGTCGGGATCATGGGCGACGACTACCCCGAACTCGTCCGCAACCACGACTTCGTGCGCGACGTGCTGGACCGCGAGGAACAACGGTTCCGCGAGACCCTCCGGTCGGGGCTGGCCATCCTCGACGCCGCCCTCGACGGCCTCGCCGACGTTGGCACGCTCGACGGTGACGTGGCCTTCAAGCTCCACGACACCTACGGCTTCCCGCTCGAACTGACCGAGGAGATCACCGCCGAGCGCGGCATGGGAATCGACCTCGAGGGCTTCCACGCCGCCATGTCCGAGCAGAGGCAGCGCGCCAAGGCTGCCCGCAGGGACGCCGGCACCGGCACCGGCGCAGCCGACCTGCGCCACGTCCTGGAGGCCCATGGGCCCACCGAGTTCGTCGGCCGGGAGGTGGACGAGAGCGACGCCGAGGTTCTCTACGCCGACGACGAGGTCGTGGTCCTCGACCGCACGCCGTTCTACGCCGAGGCCGGGGGCCAGGTCGGCGACACCGGGACCATCGGGTCGTCGACGGGCACGCTGCGGGTCCTCGACACGACCCTCGCCCTCGATGGCCTCCACCGCCACCACTTCGAGGTGGCCGACGGAGCCGTCGAGGTCGGTCAGACCGTGCGGGCGTCCATCGACGCCGACCGACGAGCCGCCATCCGACGCAACCACACCGGCACCCACATCCTCCACTGGGCCCTCCGACGGGTCCTCGGCGACCACGTCAAGCAGCAGGGCTCGTGGGTCGGCCCCGACCGCCTGCGCTTCGACTTCAGCCACTACGAGGGCCTGACCGACGGACAGGTCGCCGAGATCGAGGACCTGGTCAACGCCGAGGTCCTCGACAATGCGGCCTGCGACCACTTCGAAACCACCAGGGAGGAGGCGGAGGCGCTCGGCGCCATCGCCTTCTTCGGGGAGAAGTACGGCGACAGCGTCCGGGTCCTGCGGGCCGGCCCGAACTCCATCGAACTCTGCGGCGGAACGCACGTCGCCGCCCTGGGCGACATCGGGCTCCTCAAGATCGTCAGCGAGGGCTCGATCGGCTCCAACATCCGCCGCCTCGAAGCGGTCACCGGCGCCGCCTCGATCGACCGGCTGCGCAGCGCCGAGGGCGCCCTTGCAGAGGCGGCCGACCTCGTCGGCGTGCCAGTCGACGACGTGCTCGACGGAATCCGCAAGCGGGTCACCGAGGCCAAGGAGCTGCGCCGCGAGGTCGAGGACCTGCGACGCCGGGCGGCGCTCGGTCGGGTCGACGAACTCGCCGACGCTGCCGAGAACGGCCTCGTCTTCCGGCTCGTCGACGGCATCGACCGGGATGGGCTCCGGGACCTCGCCATCGCCATCCGCGACCGGGACGGCATCCGTGCCGTGGTCCTGGCGACAGCGCCCGAGGGCGGGGGGGCGGCCCTCGTCTCGGCAGTGTCGCCGGACAGCGGGCTCGACGCCGGCGCCCTCGTCGCCGAGGCGGCGAAGACCATCGGGGGAGGTGGGCGTCCCAACCCCAGCCTCACGATCATCGGCGGACGGGCGCCCGAGCACCTCGACGAGGCGCTCGAACAGGCCCGAGCCGCCGCCGGCTGAGCCGAACGGCGTGCGTGCCCTGGGACTTGACCTCGGAGCGAAGCGGATCGGCGTCGCGGTCAGCGACCGGGACGGCCGGCTCGCCACCCCTGCCGACGTCCTCCACCGCACAGGCGACCGGGCACGCGACCACCGGGCGGTCGCCGACCTCGTGGTCGAGTGGGAGGCCGAGGTCGTCGTTGTAGGCGTCCCGTACTCGCTCGACGGTGGCACCGGGCCGGCGGCCGAGGCCATGATCGCCGAGTCACGCCAGTTGGCCCGGGTGCTCGACGTACCCGTCGAGACCCACGACGAGCGCCTGACGACCGTGAGCGCCGAGCGCCGACTGAGCGAGGCCGGCCTCGACTCCAGGGCCCAGCGGAAGGTGGTCGACCAGGTGGCCGCCGCCGTCCTGCTCCAGGCGTGGCTCGACGGTCGCAGCGAAGGAGCGGTGTCGTGAGCGACGAGTCGTTCTCCGACGACGACGAGGACCCGTCCCCGGGTCGATCCTCGGCGGACCTGTCGCCACAGGGTCGCTCCTCGGCCACGATCGGCGCCCGGGTCGGCGGTGCGCCACCCACTGCGCCCGTGCCACCCGCCCCACCCGGCGACGACCCCACGATGCCGTCCGGCATACCCGCGGTGCCCGCCGAGGAGGCGGTCGGCGAAGCCATGGTGTGGGGTCCGTCGGTGTTCGACGAACCCGACGAGGGGACCGTCTTCGAGCCGGGTGAAGAGGTCCGGCCGGATGTCCATTGGGTCCGGCACCGTCCCTCCTGGGGGCCGCTGCCCCGCTGGGGCCTCGTGGCGTTCGCGATCCTGTTGACGTTCGGGTTGGGATACCGCCTGGTGATGGACTGGGCGTCGGACCAGATGCGCCCCGACGGCCTCTTCGGCGAGGACGTCCGGTTCGTGATCGAGGACGGATGGTCGACCAACGACGTGGCCGTGGCACTCGGCGTCGCCGACATCGTCGACAATCCCGCCATGTTCCGCCAGTGGATGCGCTGTCCGTCGGCGCTGCGCTGGCTCATCGAGTGCCCGGTCGACGTCGAGTACTCGTTCCAAGCGGGCGAATACGTGCTGCGCGAGCACCTGGCCTTCCAGGACGTCGTCGACCGCATGAACGAGGGCCCGCTCCCCGAGGAGGTCATCACGGTGATGGTGCCCGAGGGCCTGACCCTCGCCCAGTCCGTCGACCGACTCCTCGACCAGATGCCCGCCTTCGCCGAGGACGAACTGTGGGCCGCCCTGATCAGCGAGCGTCTTTTGTGGGAGCACTACCCGGAGGACATGCCGTACCTGCTCGTCGAGGGCCTGCTCTTCCCCGACACCTACCAGTTGGCCGAGGAATCCCTCGGCGACGAACTCGACCTCGTCACGAGGATGCACCGGCAGTTCCTCGTCGTGGTCGAGGACCTGGGCATCGAGGCACGTGCCGCCGACCTGGGCCTGACCCCCTACGAGGTGGTGGTCGTCGCCTCGCTCATCGAGGAGGAGGCCCTGATCGACGACGACCGGGGGCGCATCAGCCGGGTCATCCACAACCGACTCGAGACGGGCTGGCCCCTCGGCATCGACGCAAGCACCCGCTACGCCGTCGGCAAGACCGCCGGCGAACCGCTCACCGGGGAGGACCTGGCCTCCGAGTCGCTGTGGAACACCCGCGTGGCGCCGGGCCTGCCGCCGACGCCGATCGCCGCTCCCGGCCGTGCCTCGCTCGAGGCGGCCCTCAACCCGACGGACGGTCCGTGGATGTACTACGTCCGCACCGACGAGGGCGATGTGACCGGTGCGCACACGTTCGCCGTGACGGCCGACGAATTCGAGCGTGCAAAGCGCGTCTGCGTGGAGAAGGATCTGGGTTGTGGGTGAGCAGGACATGACATCGAGCGCACCGGTCGACCGGCGGCCACCGGCCAGCGGCAGCACGCGCCTGGCGGCGGTCGTCGGCTCGCCGGTCCGCCACTCCCTCTCGCCGACCCTCCTGAACGCCGCCTTCGCCGCCACCGGCCTGGACTGGACGTTCACGGCGTTCGAGGTGCCTGAAGGCGACCTTCCCCGGGCCCTCGACGGGATGCGGGCGCTCGGCCTCGCCGGCCTGTCCGTGACGATGCCGCACAAGGCGGCCGCGGCGGAGTCGGCCGACCAGTTGACAGATGCTGCAGCCCGCCTCGGAGCCGTGAACTGCCTCGTCCCCGATGGTGGCCGGCTGGTCGGACACAACACCGACGGCGCCGGCTTCCTCGACGGAATCGCCCACGATGCCGGGATCACCGTCGAAGGTCGATCCGTGGTCGTCGTCGGCGCCGGGGGAGCGGCCCGGGCCGTCGTCGAGGCGTGTGGCACGGCGGGAGCCGCCGACGTTGCCGTGGTGAACCGGACCCCCGGGCGGGCGCAGTCGGCGGCCGAACTGGCCGGAGCCGTCGGCCGGGTGGTCCCACCCGGCGCCGTGGAAGAGGCCCTCGCCCGGGCCGATCTGGTCGTCAACGCCACGCCGGTGGGCATGTCGGGTGGGCCGGCTGACGACATGCCGGTCGACCCGGATGCGCTGCGGGTCGGACAGGTCGCCGTCGACCTCGTCTACCACCCCCTCGAGACGTCATGGTTGGCTGCACTGCGCCGACGGGGGATCGAGGCCCACGGGGGCCTCTCGATGCTGCTCTTCCAGGCCGCCCGGGCCTTCTCCCTCTGGACGGGGGCCGAGGCACCGGTGGCGGCCATGGAAGCGGCCGCCCGTGCGGCGCTGTCCGCACGCTCGGCCGACTGACTCACCGGCTCCTCCGTGGCCGTCGCCGACCTGTCGGCGTTCGCCTGGCTGCTGGCCGGATCGGTCGTCCTGGCCCGGATCGACCTCCGGGAGCAGCGCCTGCCGACCCGGTGGATCTGGACGCTCGGCGCCGGGCTGGTCGTGATCCACGGGATCGGCGTGCTCGCCGGTGCCGACGGCGGACGGCTCGGGTGGGCGATGGTCGGCGGCCCGGCATTCGGGGGGCTGTTGGGTGGGCTGCACCTGGCCTCACCCCGATCCCTCGGGGGAGGCGACGTGCGCCTCGCGATGCCCCTGGGCTTCCAGGTCGGATGGGCGACCGGCAACGAGGTCGCCACGGGGATCGCCGCCGTCACGGCCCTGGCGGCACTGCTGACCCTCCTCGGCGGAGCGGTGGCACGCCGGGGCCGATTCGGTGCGGGCCCGCTGCCGTTCGGCCCGGGCCTGATGGCGGCGACGCTGCTCGTCACGGCCTGGTACCCCTGAACCGGCGGTGCGGTGCATCCGACCCCCGGGGCCGCTATTCACCCGACCTGGAGTGGCCCCGTCGCTAGCCTGAGGACATGGTCCCGGAGCATCGACCCCACCTGGCACTCGTCGGGGGCATGGGCACCGGCAAGACGTCCGTCGGCGCCCTCGTGGCAGCGCGGGTCCGGCGTCGCCACATCGACCTCGACCTCTGGGTCCAGGCCGACACCGGACGCAGCATCGGCGTGCTGTTCGCCGAACGGGGAGAAGAGGGCTTCCGCGACGCCGAGCAGGCCAGCCTCGAGCGGGCCCTCGGCCTGCTCGAACCGATCGTCCTGTCGACCGGTGGCGGGGTGCTCGGTCGATCGGCGAACCGGGATGCACTGGCGGCCCACTCGCACGTGGTCTGGCTGCGGGCCACCCCGGAGACGGCCGCCGAGCGCGTCGGCGACGGCCGCGGACGGCCACTTTTCGAGGACGATTCCCCGCTCGACGTCCTGCGTCGGCTGACCGAGGAGCGGACGCCCCTCTACGAGGAGGCGGCGGACCTCGCCATCGACACCGACGGCCGCTCGCCGGACGACGTCGCCGACGAGGTGGAAGCGTTCCTCGAGCGACTCCTGGGGGCCGTGTCGTGATCCGCGTCGACGTCGTGCTGCCCGGAGAGCGGTCCTACCCGGTCCTCGTCGGCCCCGACGCATCCGCCCACCTCCCCGAGGTCCTGCCGCGCCGGGCCCGACGGGTCGCGATCGTGACCCAGCCGGGCATCGGCCTCACCGTGGACTCGGGCCTGGAGCAGGAGGTCTTCGACATCGGCGACGGCGAGGCGGCCAAGTCGATGGCGACCGTGGAGGACCTCTGCCGCTCCTTCGCCCGGTGGGGGCTCACCCGGGGCGACGTCGTCGTCGGCGTGGGCGGCGGCGTGGTCACCGACGTGGCCGGCTTCGCGGCGGCCTCCTACCACCGGGGCGTGCCCGTCGTGCACGTGGCCACCTCGCTACTGGCGCAGGTCGACGCCGCCGTCGGGGGCAAGACGGGCGTCAACCTGCCCGAGGGCAAGAACCTCGTGGGGGCGTTCTGGCAGCCCACCGCCGTGCTCTGCGACACGACGGCGCTCGAGACACTTCCCGAGGCGGAGATGCGCTGCGGCCTCGGCGAGATGGCCAAGTACCACTTCCTCGGCGGCGAGGACCTCGACGACCTCGACCTCGTCGCCCGGATCGCACGCTGTGTCGAGATCAAGGCGGCGGTGGTCGCCGACGACGAACGCGAGACCGGTCGTCGGGCCGTCCTCAACTACGGGCACACGCTCGGGCACGCCCTCGAGACGACCGGGGGCTACGGGTTGCGCCACGGCGAGGCGGTGGCCATCGGGCTGATCTACGCCGCAGAACTCGGGAGGGCGCTGGGCCGCATCGACGACGAGCGGGTGGCGGAGCACCGCCGGATCGTCGAGGGCTACGGACTTCCCGCCCGCATCCCGGGGGATGCCGTCGACGCCGAGCTGCTCGACGCCATGGGCCGCGACAAGAAGGCCATCGACGGCCTGACGTTCGCGCTCGACGGCCCGGACGGCGTCGAGGTGGTCGCTGGGGTGCAAGAGTCGCTGGTCGAGCAGGTCCTCGCCTGCGCGCGGTGAACAACGAGCACGAAGACCGAATCACAGCGGACAGAGGAGCCAGAGGAGCCACCATGCCGAACCAGACCCTGCTGGTCCTTTCCGGCCCCAACCTGAACCTGCTGGGCGAGCGCCAACCCGAGGTGTACGGCGACGAGACCCTGGCCGACCACGTGGCGGTCTTGGAGGAGGCGGCGGGCGAGCACGGACTCTCCGTGGAGCACCTGCAGTCGAACCACGAGGGCGAGCTGGTCGATGCGATCCACGCGGCCCGGGAACGCTGCGCCGCGATCGTGGTCAACTTGGGGGCGTTCACCCACTACGCCTGGGCCATCCACGACGCCCTCGCCGCCTTCGACGGCCCGGTCATCGAGGTCCACCTCTCCAACCCGGCGGCCCGGGAGCCGTGGCGGCACACCTCGGTCGTGGCGCCGGTGGCCTCCGGAACGATCGCCGGATTCGGATCCGACGGCTACCGGTTGGCGGTGCAGGCGGTGGTCGCGTTGCTGGGCCGTTGACGAGCGACTTCCCACCGCTGGAGATGGCCGGACGGCTCGATCGACTCCGGGCCGGCTTCGACGGCGCCGGGATCGACGCACTCGTCGTCACGTGCCTCACCAACATCCGGTACCTGACCGGGTTCACCGGCTCGTCGGGCGAACTGCTGGTGAGTGCCGACGGGGCGCTGCTGGTCACCGACGGCCGCTACGGGGAACAGGCGCCGTCCCAGGTGGCCGACTCGGGCACCGAGGTCGCCATCGCCGGCAACGACCGTCGATCGCTCGTCACCGACTGCCTGAGCGGCTCCGACCGGGTGGGTCTGGAGGCCGTATCGGTGACCTGGTCCGATCAGCGCCGCCTGGCGGGCTGGTTCGGCGGGATCGACCTGGTGCCCACCGAGGGCCTGGTCGAGGAACTCCGACAGCTCAAGGACCCGGGTGAGGTCGCCCGGATCGAGGCGGCGGCAGCCCTCGCCGACGCAGCCCTCGCCGACGCCGTCGAGTTGCTCGCCGTCGGGGTCAGCGAACGCGACCTGGCTGCAGCCATCGACCACGGCATCCGCGACCGTGGCGCCGACGACCGGGCCTTCGAGACGATCGTCGCCGCCGGTCCCAACAGCGCCCTGCCACACGCCCGACCCAGCGACCGCGTCCTTAAGGACGGCGACCTCGTCGTCTGCGACCTCGGGGCCGTCGTCGGGGGCTACCGCTCCGACATGACCCGTTCCTACCGCGTCGGTGGTCGGTCCGGCGGACGGGAGGACGAGGTGCGCGACGTCGTCCGCCGGGCGCAGGCGGCGGGCCTCGCACTCGTGGCCGACGGCGTGCCCCTCGCCGACGTCGACGCAGCCTGTCGGGCCGTGCTCGCCGAAGCCGGGCTGGCCGAGGCGTTCGTCCACGGCACGGGGCACGGGGTGGGCCTCGACATCCACGAGGCCCCGTCCCTCTCGGGTTCGGCCACTGGTACCCTGCGCTCCGGTCACGTCGTCACCGTCGAGCCGGGCGCCTACCTCGTCGGGCTGGGTGGCGTCCGCTGGGAGGACACCGTGCTCGTGACCGACGACGGCCACCGGGCGCTCACCCGTGCACCCAGGGCCGACTGATCGCCCACGGAGGACCAGATGGCGACCATCACCACGAACGACCTCAAGAACGGCATGGCCCTCCAACTCGGCGAGAGGCTCTTCACGGTCGTCGAGTTCCAGCACGTGAAGCCCGGCAAGGGCCACGCCTTCGTGCGGACGACCCTGCGCAACGTACGCACCGGCAGCACCGTCGACCGGACCTTCCGGGCCGGCGAGAAGGTCGAGCGGGCGATGATCGACAAGCGGTCGATGCAGTACCTGTACCGCGACGGCCCGGACTTCGTGTTCATGGACAACGAGACCTACGAGCAGCTGTCGATCCCGCCGGAGGCACTCGGTCCGGCGGTCGACTACCTCGTCGACGGCAGCGCTCCGATGATGCAGATGTACGGCACCGAGGTCATCGGCGTCGAGCTGCCCGCAGCGGTCGAACTGGTCATCACCGAGACCGAACCGGGCCTGGCGGGCGACCGGGTGTCCGGCGCACGCAAGCCGGCCACGCTCGAGACGGGCCTCGTCGTCCAGGTGCCGCTCTTCATCGAGAAGGGCGAGACGATCAAGGTCGACACCCGCTCGGGCGAATACCTGAGCCGGGGCTGAACCGGGGACCGGGAGAGAGGGTTCGGATCATGGCCGGAGGACGCCGGGACGGGGAACCGGGCAGCGGAATCGGGTCCCGCCGGGAGGCCCGCGAGACGGTGCTAGGAATCCTCTATGCGGCCGATCGCCGGGGCGAGGAGCCCATCGAGGTCCTGGCCGCACAACCGGTGCCCCCTCCCGACTACGCCGCCGACGTCGTCCGGGGCGTGGCCGAAAACGGCGACGATCTCGACGCCCTGATCGACTCCTATTCGGAGGGCTGGCGCACGGACCGGATGCCGGCGGTCGACCGGGCGCTCCTGCGCATGGCCGCCTTCGAACTGCTCCACCGGCCGGACGTGCCCACCGAGGCCGTGCTGACCGAGGTCGTCGAACTGGCCGGCGACTACTCGACCGAACGCTCCGGCCGCTTCGTCAACGGGGTGGCCTCGCGCATCGCCGAGGAGCACCGGCCCTCCCCCGACGAGGAGTGAGTGCCTGGCGACTCCCTCCGGGTGGACTCCCCGTACCGGATCCGCCCCTCGGCGACGACTCCGGCATCGTGCTCCGCCCCTGGTCCGCCGGGGACGCCCCTGCCCTCGCCGCCGCCTGGGCGGACGCCGAGATCGCCCGGCGACTGCCCGTCCCCGACGACACGACGGTCGAACGTGCGGCGCACTGGATCGCCGGCGGGGCGAAACGCCGCCGGCTCGGACTGGCCCTGGACCTGGTGGTCGTGGATGCCGACGACCGGGTGCTCGGCGAGGTCGGCCTGTCCGCGGTGGACGCCGCCCACTCGGCCGCTGCCATCGGATGGTGGACGATCGCCGAGGCCCGGGGCCGCGGCGTCGCATCGACCTCCGTCACCCTGTTCACCGACTGGTCCCTGGACATGCTCGGTCTCGCCGTCCTCGTCGCCGAGATCGGCACGGACAACCCGGCATCGTCCGCCGTCGCCGAACGGGCCGGCTACCGGCGCCTGCTCGAGCGACCGGACGGCACCGTCGCGTACGTGACACGAGGTACAGAACGCGCGACGGGTGTGCGCTGCTAGCATCGCCGGGACCGTGAAACGGGTCCCGAGAGGCCCGAACGGAACCAGGAGTAGAGGCCCGTGGCCGAACGAGAACGACGCCAGACGCCCCCATTCGGGGGCGTTTTCGCTGCCCACGCACGGATCATGGACGCAGACGACATGGCCCGGGCCGTCAGTCGCATGGCCCACGAGGTGATCGAGCGCAACCACGGGCTGGACCTGGTGGTCGTGATCGGACTCCAGACCGGCGGCGTGCCGCTCGCCGAGCGCCTGGCCGACGCCCTCGACGAGATCGAGGGGATCCGCCCGCCCGTCGGAAGCCTCGACGTGGCCCTGTACCGCGACGACATCGGCCTGCGCCCCGTCATCCCCGAGGCCGCCACCGACATACCGGTCGACCTCGACAACAGCATCGTGGTCCTCGTCGACGACGTCCTGTTCACGGGCCGCACCATCCGGGCGGCGCTCGACGCGGTCTGCGACTTCGGACGGCCCCGGGCGATCCAGTTGGCCGTCATGGTCGACCGCGGCCACCGCGAGTTGCCGATCCGTCCCGACTTCGTGGGCAAGAACCTGCCGACGCGCCGCGACGAGGTCGTCGACGTACACCTCGAGGGTGTCGACCTGGGGGTCATGCAGAAGTGACCCCCCTGCCACCGGTGGCCCAGAGGTCGTCGTGACCGCACACCTGCTCGGCATCGACGGCATGGACCGGGCCGAGATCGAGGAACTCCTCGACCTGACCGACACCTTCGCCGAGATCGGCCGCCGACCGATCGCCAGGGTCCCGGCGCTGCGCGGCCGGACCGTGGCCACCCTGTTCTTCGAGGACTCCACCCGGACACGGGTCTCGTTCGACACGGCGGCCAAGCGGCTCTCCGCCGACACGCTCAACTTCGCGGCCGGATCGTCGTCGCTCAGCAAGGGCGAGAGCCTGCGCGACACCGTCGACGTCATCGCCTCGTACGGGGTCGACGCCCTCGTCGTCCGACACCCCATGGCCGGCACCCCGCACCGGATCGCCGACTGGACCGACGCCTCGGTCATCAACGCCGGCGACGGCTCACACGAACACCCCACCCAGGCACTGCTCGACGCCTACACGATCCGTCAGCACCGCGGAGCCCTCGACGGGATGCACGTCGGGATCGTCGGCGACATCCGGCACTCGCGGGTGGCCCGGTCCAACGTGCTGGCCTTCTCCGCACTCGGTGCCGAAATCACGCTCGTGGCGCCGACGACCCTGCTCCCGCCGTCGCTCGTCGGCTGGCCGGTCCGGGTCAGCCACGACCTCGACGAGGTCCTGCCGTCGCTCGACGTCTGCTACCTGCTCCGCATGCAACGGGAGCGGATCACCGAGGGCCTGATCCCCTCGGTCCGTGAGTACGTGTCCGACTACGGGCTGGATGCCGCCCGGGCGGCCCGGCTCCCCGCCGACGCGCTCATCTGCCACCCCGGCCCCACCAACCGGGGCGTCGAGATCAGCGCCGAGGTCGCCACCGACCCCCGGTCGGTGATCCTGGACCAGGTCGTCAACGGGGTCTCGGTGCGCATGGCGGTGCTGTTCCTGCTCCTCGGCTCCGGTCGGGAACTCGTCGACAAGGCAGAGTCGGTGGCCGGAGCATGATGGTGGCGACTGCGATCGGGGTCGGCCGGGAGCAGCGCCCATGACCATCGTGCTCCGTGGTGGCCGCGTGATCGACCGGTCCGGCGAGCGCATCGCCGACGTCGAGATCGGCGACGACGGTCGGATCGCCGCCGTCGGCACCGGCCTCTCGGGCGACACCGACCTCGATGCCTCGGGTTGTGTCGTGTCGCCCGGCTTCGTCGACCTCCACGCTCACCTGCGCGAACCGGGCCAGGAGGATGCCGAGACCATCGATACCGGGGCCCGTGGCGGCGCCCTGGGCGGCTACACGGCCCTGGTGGCGATGCCGAACACCGAGCCGACCATGGACTGTGCGGCGGTCGTAGAACTGGTTCGCACGCTCGGACGCGGCACGGCCTGTGAGATCGTCCCGACCGGCGCCATGACCGTCGGACGTCGCGGCGAGGACATGGCCCCCCTGGGCGAGCTCGTCGACCAGGGCGTCGGGATCTTCACCGACGACGGCACCGGCCTGCAGGATCCCCGGCTGATGCGCCGGGTCATGGAGTACAGCACCGGCCTCTCGAAGCGCCTCGGTCGGCCCGTCGTCCTGGCCCAGCACTGCGAGGTGACCGCCCTGTCGGCGGGCGGCTACATGCACGAGGGGGAGTGGTCGTCGCGCCTCGGGATCCCCGGCCAGCCGGCCGAGTCCGAGGAGCTCATGGTGATGCGCGACATCGCCCTCGTGGGACTCACCGGCGCCCACATGCACTTCCAGCACCTCTCGACCGCCGGCAGCGTGGCGATTGTCCGGAACGCCAAGGCTGCCGGCCTGCCCGTCACCGCCGAGGCCACCCCGCACCACTTCACGCTCACCGACGCCGCCTGCGCCTCCTACGACCCGGTGTTCAAGGTGCATCCGCCGCTCCGCACCGACGACGACGTCGCCGCGGTCCGCCAGGGCCTCGCCGACGGGACGATCGACGCCATCGCCACCGACCACGCCCCCCACACGGACCACGCCAAGGAACTGTCGTTCGACCTGGCTCCGCCGGGGATGCTGGGGCTCGAGACGGCGTTCTCCCTCGCCCTCGACGGGCTCGGCCTCGACCTGCCCGAAGTGCTGGCGCTCCTGTCCTGGCGCCCGGCGGCGATCGCCGGCCTGTCGGATCGGCACGGCGCCGACATCCAACCGGGGAGCCCCGCCAACCTGTGCGTCGTCGACCCCGAGGCCACCTGGGTGGTCTCCGGCCGGGCGATGGCCTCCCGGAGCTCGAACTCGCCGTTCGAGGGACGCACGCTCCGCGGACGGGTCCGACACACGGTGCTGGAGGGACAGCCCGTGGTCGTCGACGGGGAGGCCCTTCGGTGACGGACGACGGTCGCGAGATCGCCGAGGCCCTCCTGGTCCTCGCCGACGGCACGGTCTTCGAAGGCGAGGCGATCGGGGCGTCCCCACCCGGCGGCGTCCAGACGGGCGAAGTCGTGTTCAACACGGTGCTCTCCGGCTACCAGGAGGTCATCACCGACCCGTCCTATGCCGGACAGGTCATCGCCTTCACCTGCCCGCACATCGGCAACTACGGCGTCAACCCCGACGACTACGAGAGCCGCCGCCCCTTCTGCCGGGGCGTTGTCGTGCGCGACCTGGCCCGTCGGCGCAGCAGCTGGCGGGCCACCGGCGACCTCGACGGACTGTTGCGCGAGCACGGAATCCCCGGAATCGGTGGCATCGACACCCGCCGCCTCACCCGCCACCTCCGGGACCTCGGGGCCATGCCGGGCGCCTTCGGAACCGCCGACGAGGCGACGCTGCGGGCCGCCGCCGCAGGAGCCGCCGGCACCGACGGAATCGACCTCGTCGCCACGGTCACCTGTGACGAAGCCCATACGGTTCCGTCCACCGGCGGTGGGCGACGCATCGTCGCCTACGACTTCGGCATCAAGAGCACGATCCTCCGGCACCTCTCCGGACTGGGCGAGGTCACGGTGGTGCCCGCCACGATGCCGGCCGACGACGTCCTGGCGCTGGGTCCGGACGGCGTGTTCCTGTCGAACGGACCCGGGGACCCGGAGCCCCTCACCGGGATCCGCGACCAGATCACCGACCTGCTGGGCAGGGTGCCGGTCTTCGGCATCTGCCTCGGCCACCAGTTGCTGGCCGGCGCCCTCGGTGCGGAGACCTTCAAGCTCCCGTTCGGCCACCACGGTGGCAACCACCCCGTCCGCAACCTCGCCACCGGCTCCGTCGAGATCACGAGCCAGAACCACAACTACTGCGTCACCGAGGGATCGAGCCCGTCGGCGGACCTCACCCACGTGAACCTCAACGACGGGACGGTCGAAGGCCTCCGCTGCCGCGACGTCCCGGCGTTCAGCGTGCAGTACCACCCGGAGGCCGGGCCCGGCCCCCACGACAGCCGTTACCTGTTCGCAGAGTTCGAGGACCTCATGGCCGCCTTCAAGGGGAAGGTGCACGCCTGATGCCCCGCCGGGACGACATCGGGAGCATCCTGCTCATCGGTTCCGGGCCGATCGTGATCGGCCAGGCCTGCGAGTTCGACTACTCCGGCACCCAGGCCTGCCGGGTGCTGCGGGAGGAGGGCTATCGGGTCATCCTCGCCAACTCGAACCCGGCGACGATCATGACCGACCCCGACTTCGCCGACGCCACCTACGTCGAACCGCTGCGCCTGGATGTCCTCACCCGGATCATCGACAAGGAGCGCCCCGACGCCCTGCTGCCGACTCTCGGCGGCCAGACGGCGTTGAACCTGGCGATGGAGCTGGTGGAGGCCGGCGTCCTCGACGAGTACGGGGTCGAGTTGATCGGCGCCGATGCCGAGGCCATCGCCACGGCCGAGGACCGCGAGCGCTTCAAGGCGGCGATGCTCGAGATCGGCCTCGACGTCCCGGCCTCCGGCATCGCCCACGACATGGACGAGGCACGCCAGGTGGTCGAGCGCATCGGCCTCCCGGTCGTGATCCGCCCGGCCTACATCCTCGGTGGGCGCGGCACGGGCATCGCGGCGACGCCCGAGGAGTTCGAACGGGTCGCGGCCCATGGCCTGGACGCCAGCCGGATCCACGAGATCCTCGTCGAACGCTCGATCGCCGGCTGGAAGGAGTTCGAGCTCGAGGTCATGCGCGACAGGGCCGACAACTGCGTCGTCATCTGCTCGATCGAGAACTTAGACCCCATGGGCATTCACACCGGCGACTCGATCACGGTGGCGCCCGCCCAGACGCTGACCGACCTCGAGTACCAGCAGATGCGCGACGCGGCCTTCGCCTGTCTGCGCAGGGTCGGCGTGGAGACGGGTGGCTCCAACGTGCAGTTCGCCGTCGATCCGGCCACCGGGCAACAGGTGATCATCGAGATGAACCCCCGGGTGAGCCGCTCTTCGGCACTGGCCTCGAAGGCCACCGGCTTCCCGATCGCCAAGATCGCCGCCCGCCTTGCGGTCGGCTACACCCTGGACGAGATCCCCAACGACATTACCGAGGAGACCCCGGCGGCCTTCGAACCGACCATCGACTACGTCGTCACCAAGGTCCCCCGATGGGCGTTCGAGAAGTTCACCGGGACGTCCGGCGTGCTCGGGACCTCGATGCAGTCGGTCGGCGAGGTCATGGCCATCGGCCGCACCTTCCCCGAGTCCCTCCAGAAGGGACTGCGGTCCCTCGAGAACGGACGCCTCGGACTCAACGCCGACCCGGCCGAGGCGGCACTCGACGAGATGGACGACGACGCCCTGGCAGCGGCGGCCGCGATCGCGACGCCCGAACGGATCTTCCAGGTCGAGGCGCTGCTGCGCAGGGGCCACACCGTCGACCAGGTCCACGGGGCCACCGCGATCGACCCCTGGTTCCTCGACCAGATGCTGGCCATCACCGAGGAGCGCCGGGCCATCGAGGCCACGACCCCGGACGGACTCGGCCGGCTGGGGTGGCGTCGGGCGAAGCGGCTGGGGTTCTCCGACGCCCAACTCGCCCACCTCTGGGGGATCGACCCGTCGCAGGTCCGTGATCGCCGCGAGGCGGCCGGCGTGTTCCCGACCTACAAGACCGTCGACACCTGTGGCGCCGAGTTTGCGGCCGAGACGCCGTACCACTACTCGGCTTGGGAGGAGGAGGACGAGGTCCGGCCCTCCGACCGACCCAAGGTGATGATCCTGGGTTCGGGACCCAACCGGATCGGGCAGGGCATCGAGTTCGACTACTGCTGCGTCCACGCCAGCTTCGCCCTGGGCGACGCCGGCTACGAGACGATCATGGTCAACTGCAACCCCGAGACGGTGTCCACCGACTACGACACCAGCGACCGGCTCTACTTCGAGCCGCTGACGTTCGAGGACGTGACGAACATCATCGCTGCCGAGCAGCCCATGGCCGTCGTGGTCTCCCTGGGTGGCCAGACGCCGCTGAAGCTGGCCGGCCTGCTCCCGGAGGCGCTGATCGCAGGGACAAGCCCGCGGTCGATCGACCTGGCCGAGGACCGGGAGCAGTGGAACCTGCTCTGCGCGAAGTTGGAGATACCCCAGCCGCCGGGAGGCACCGCCGTCGACCTCCAACAGGCCCGGGTCGTCGTCGCCGACGTCGGCTATCCGGTCCTGGTGCGACCTTCGTATGTGCTGGGCGGACGGGCCATGGAGATCGTCTACGACGACTCCCAACTCGAATGGGCCATGTCCGAACTGAGCGGCTTCGGCAGTCTCGGGATCGAGGGCGGGCTGTCCGCCGAACGGCCGGTGCTCGTCGACCGGTTCCTCGAGGACGCCACCGAGGTCGACGTCGACGCCATCCGCGACGCCGACGGTGACCTCGTGATCGGCGCCGTCATGGAGCACGTCGAGGAGGCGGGCGTCCACAGCGGCGACAGTGCCTGCGTGATCCCGCCGCCCCACCTGCCCGACGAGGTGGTCGCGACGATCGAGGAGCACACCCGTCGGATCGCGGAGGCACTCGACGTCCGGGGTTTCATCAACGTGCAGTACGCCGTCAAGGCCGACGAGGTCTACGTGATCGAGGCCAACCCCCGGGCGTCGCGCACCGTCCCCTTCGTCGCCAAGGCCACGGGAGTGCCCCTCGCCAAGGTCGCCAGCCGGGTCATGTTGGGCGCCACCCTTGCCGAACTGCGCACCGAGGGACTGCTCGTCGACCGGGTGGTCGGCGACCACGTGGCCGTCAAGGAGGCGGTGATGCCGTTCAATCGCTTCCCGGAGGCCGACCCGGTGCTCGGCCCCGAAATGCGCTCCACGGGCGAGGTCATGGGCATCGACCTGACCCCAGGCCTGGCCTTCTACAAGTCGCAGATCTCCGCAGGCACCGACCTCCCCGATTCCGGCACGGTGTTCTTCTCCCTCGCCGATCGGGACAAGCGGGCCGGCCTCGAGGCCGCCCGTGGCTTCACCGACCTCGGCCTCTCCATCGTGGCCACCAGCGGAACCGCAGCGCACCTGCGCTACAACGGGCTTCCCGTGGCCGATGTCGTGGCCAAACTCGGCGAGGACGGAACGGATGCCATCGAGCTGATCCGGTCGGGCGCCATCCAGATGGTGGTCAACAGCCCACGGGGGCGCGGTTCCCGTGCCGACGGCGAGCACATCCGTGCGGCGGCGTCGGCGGAGGGCATCCCGCTGCTCACGACCACAGCGGCCGCACTCGCCGCCGCCCGCGGCCTCACCGACTGGCGGCACTTCCCGCTCGAGGTGCGCACACTTCAGGCATACCACCGGGGGATCACCCGGGGACCGGAGGTGTCCGTCCCGTGAGCCGCCGGACACCCTCGGTCGACCTGACCACGATGATTGGATCCGTCCAACTCCCGAACCCAGTGTGCACCGCCTCGGGCACCGCCGGGCACGGCGACGAGCTCGCCCGTCACCTCGACCCCTCCGGGTTGGGAGCGGTGGTCGTGAAGTCGCTCCATGCCGAACCGTGGCCGGGCAATCCGGCGCCACGGGTCCATGCGACGCCCGCGGGGATGATCAACAGCGTCGGCCTCCAGGGGCCCGGCGTTGAGGCCTGGCTCGAGCACGACCTGCCGGCGCTGCTGGCGACCGGCGCCCGGGTGGTGGCGAGCATCTGGGGGCGCACGGTCGAGGAGTTCGCCCGGGCTGCGGAGCTACTCGCCGACGCACCCCCCGAGGTCGTCGCCGTCGAGGTCAACGCCTCGTGCCCCAACCTCGAGGATCGGCGAAACCTGTTCGCCCACTCGGCCACGGCGACCACCGAGGTGGTCGAGGCGGCGGCAGCGGCCGGCCGCCCCCGGTGGGCCAAACTCAGCCCCAACACCCCCGACCTGCCGGACGTGGCCGGCGCAGCTGCCGCCGCAGGTGCCAAGGCGGTCACCGTGGCGAACACCCTCATCGGCATGGTGATCGACGTGGAGTCCCGCCGCCCGCTCCTGGGCGCCGGACGGGGAGGGCTGTCGGGGCCGGCGATCCGGCCGGTGGCCGTCCGTGCGGTCTTCGACACCTACGAGGCCCATCCGGCGCTGCCGATCATCGGAGTCGGTGGGATCGCAGCCGCCGAGGATGCCGTCCAGTTCCTGTTGGCCGGTGCGTCGGCGGTGCAGGTGGGCACGGCGACGTTCGCGGATCCCGCAGCCCCGCTGAAGGTGCTCCAGGACCTGGGAAGGTGGTGTGACCGGCACGGGGTGCACTCCGTGTCCGAACTGGTCGGTGCCGCACACGACAACGGGGAGAATGGGTGACGCAGATGCCCGAACAGAACGACGAGCCGGACGACGCGATGGACAGGGAGGTGGACAAGGACCTGGACGACCACCTCGACGAGATCGCCGACGAGGGCGAGGTGCCGGCGGAGATCAGGAGCCGGTTGGCGCTGGCGCTCGACGTGGACGACATCGTCGTGGCCCGCCGGCTGGCGTTTGACCTCGAGCCGTTCTTCGGCACCGTGAAGGTCGGCCTCGAGCTCTTCTGCGCCACCGGCACCGACACGGTCAGCGGCTTCGCCAGTTCCGGTTTCGACGTCTTCTGCGACCTCAAGCTGCACGACATCCCGACGACCGTCGAGAAGGCCGCCCGGGTCGTCGGCTCCCTCGGTGCCCGCTGGCTCACCGTCCACACGCAGGGCGGGGGCGACATGCTGCGGGCGGCCGTTGCGGGCGTCGTTGCGGGTGCGGAGGGCGTGGGCCTGGCACCTCCGGGGATCCTCGGGGTCACGGTGCTGACCAGCGATGCCGCCGCCGACCGGTCCGAGCTCGAACGGCGGGCCGCCCTGGCCGTCGAATCCGGTTGTGAGGGGATCGTCTGCGCCGCCATCGACCTCGAGGCCACCGCCCCCTGGGCGGACCGCCTGGTCCGGGTGGTGCCCGGGACGCGGCTCCCCGGTGCCGACACCCACGACCAGGCCAGGGTCACGACCCCCCGCGAGGCCATCGAAGGTGGCGCCGACCTGCTCGTCGTGGGGCGGGCGGTCACCGCAGCCGACGAGCCGATCCTGGCCGCCGCCGAACTGGTCGGCCACCTGCTGGGCTGAGCGCCCTGCCCCACCGTCGGTGTCCATGTGCCCCCGACGGGTTCGCTAGGGTCCCTCCCCATGCCAGGGCTTCCCCCACTCTCGGACGAACAGCGGAGGCAGGCGCTTGTCAAGGCAGCCGAGGCGCGGCGGGCACGCGCCGATGTCAAGGAGGAGCTCAAGTCCGAGTCGCTGGACCTGTCCGGCCTCTTCGACCGGGCCGACGGCGACCCGGTCATCGCCAGGACGAAGGTGGTGAGCATCCTCGAATCTCTCCCACGCGTCGGCAAGGTCAAGGCCCGGCGAGCCATGGAGGAGATCGGCATCAGCAAGAACCGCCACCTCCGGGGACTCGGCAGCCGGCAGCGGGCCGCGTTGCTCGCCCGCTTCGGCTGACGTCGGAGCCCCGGAGCACCCGGACGCGCTGGTCGAGGTGCCGGACCCTGCATCCCCTCCGGGTGACGACGTCGCCCCGGTCGAAGGGGCCGGGCGGATGCTGCTCGTCCTCTCGGGACCCGGTGGAGCGGGCAAGGGGGCGATCGCCGAGGCTCTGGTCGGCGGCGACCCGCACCTGACGTTGAGCCGCTCCTGGACCACCCGCCCTCAGCGTGTCGACGAGACAGCCGACGCCTACGTGTTCGTCGACCGCGGCACCTTCATCGCCAGGCGGGAGGTCGGAGGCTTCCTCGAGTGGAACGAGTTCCTCGGCGAGCTCTACGGGACCCCGATGCCCGACGACGGCGGCGACCTGCTCCTCGAGATCGACGTCGCCGGTGGTCGCCAGGTGGCCGACCGGCACCCGGACGTGCTCCTCGTGTTCGTCGAGGCGCCGGACGACGATGAACTGCGCCGTCGGCTGCTGGGACGCGGGGACAGCGCCGAGCGGGCCGACGCCCGGATCGCCGAGGCCGCTCGCGAGCGGGCCGAGGCGGTTGCCCTCGGATACGAAACGGTTGTCAACGTCGACCTCGACCGGGCGGTCGCGGCGATCGCCGGAATGCTCGCCGAACGTCGCCCCTGACCATCGATCGTGGAGAGGGGCGGCCGTTCGGGCCCGCCCATTCGGGGCGTCGTACTGGTACCGTGGAGTTCCGTCCGAACGGCATCGGTTCCCGATGGCGGTCCCTCCTGAAGAGGTCTCCCGTGCAACGTCACGACACCCACAGCACCATGGTCAACCCCGAGATCGAGGAGCTGCTCGACCGGGCCGACTCCAAGTTCCGGCTGGTCACCCTCAGCTCCACCCGGGCACGACAGATCAACGCCTACTTCGGCCAGTTGGGCGAGGGCCTCGGCTCCTCGATCCCGCCGCAGGTGACCTCCACCGCTCGCAAGCCCCTGTCGATCGCCTTCGAGGAGATCTACGCCGACAAGATCATCCCCATCGAGCCCCCCGACGAGCCCGAGCTCACCGAGGACGAATTGGCGGCGATCGAGCTCGCCAAACAGGCCGACGGCGCCCCCGAAGAGGGCGCCTGATCCCTTGTCCGACGTGGGTGACCTCGCGGGGCGACGGATCGTCCTCGGTGTCACGGGTGGCATCGCCGCCTACAAGGCCGTCGAAGTCTGTCGCCGCCTCGTCGATGCCGGCGCCCACGTCGCCCCGATCCTGACGAAGGGTGCGCTGCGCTTCGTCGGAGCGGCCACCTTCGACGCCCTGGCGTCCGAGCGCGTCCAGACCTCCCTCTGGGACGAGGAGCACCCGATTCCCCACACACGCCTCGGCCAGGGTGCCGATGCGATCGTGGTCTGCCCGGCGACGGCCCGCCTCCTTGCCGACTACCGCTCGGGCCGCTCGGGCGACCTCCTGACCGCCACGCTCCTCGCCACCCGGGCACCGGTGATCGTCTGCCCCGCCATGCACACCGAGATGTGGGA
>JARQPW010000013.1 GCA_029577135.1 Acidimicrobiales bacterium | reverse complement strand
CCGTTGGCGATCATGTCGTCGGCCAGGGACTTCAAGTCGTCCCAGGTTCCCGGCACGGAATAGCCCTTGTCGGCGAACTTGGCCGGCTTGTACCAGACCAGCGACTTCAGGTCCGACTTGGTCGGAATCCCGTACTGGGCGCCATCGACGTTGCCGAAGGCAGTCCAGGCCGGAGACCAATCCGCCTCCATGGCGGTGATCACATCGGCCGGCAACGGCAGCACCCAACCCTCACGGGCGAAGTCGGCCAGCTTGCCGGGCTGGGGGAACACGAAGATGTCCGGCGCATTGCCACCGGCAGCCTGCGCGTTGATCTGATCCGCCGCATCACGCGCACCCGTGTAGTTGATCTCGATCCCCGACTCCGCAGCAAAGACGCCCAGGGCATCCCGAAGCGCCCCCGCCTCCTCATCGGAACTCTCCGGACCAAACACCGAAACCGACGTACCAGCCAACGGGTCGGGGGCGGCAGTCGTCGTCGGAGCAACCGTCGTCGTCGGAGCCGCCGTCGTCGTCGTCGTTTCATCGTCTCCCCCACCACAGGCCGAGGCCAGCAACGTGAACGAGAGCAGTACGGCAAGAAGCGTGCGAGATCGTCGCATGTGTGTCATTCCCCTCACAGGTTCGACCCGTCCATCGGATCGCGTGACCAGCAGTTAAACACATAGCTGACGGCCTGTCAGAAATTTGGCAGTCGCGGCTTACGGACGGGATCGCGGTCGTCCCGGCTAGCGTTGTCGCCCGTGCCACGCATCGAGATCGAGCTCACCTCCTCCAGGGAGGACGGGTCCTGGACCTGGCGTGCCGTCGGCGCCCGGGAACCCCGAGGGTCGCTCGACGGAGCGCTGCTCACCGACCCCGCCGCCGTGGGAGATGTCCTGCGGGTGGAGACCGACCAGTTCCTCGACGGCATGACGGTCACGGCCGTACTGCCGCCCCGCGACAAGCGCAGCAGTCCTGTTCTACTCGAACTCCTCGACCGTGCAGGCGAGGAGCCGGGCGTGACCACGCGCCTGGTGGGCGGAAGGCGCCGTCGCGACCACGAGGATCGCGACAGCCAACGGAACCCCCGAAAGGCCGGCCGCTCCCGGGGCGACCGGGGCCGCTCAGAGCGCAAGCCGCAGGGTGAGGGTCGGGGCGATCGCTCCCGGGACGACCGGGGCCGCTCAGAGCGCAAGCCGCAGGGTGAGGGTCGGGGCGATCGCTCCCGGGACGACCGGGGCCGCTCAGGGCGCAAGCCGCAGGGTGAGGGTCGGGGCGATCGCTCCCGGGACGACCGGGGCCGCTCAGGGCGCAAGCCGCAGGCAGACCGTGGTGAACGGAGCCGGAAGGAGCGTGGCAACCGAACACGACGCGACGACGCTCCCGCGCCTCCAAAGACTCCGCGGCTGCGACCTCGCCGGACCCACCGGAACGCCGCGGTGAAGGCACTGCCCGACGAACAGCGGCTTGTCGGCCGCATCCTCCTCGACGGAGGCGTCCCCGGCCTCCGCTCGGAGATCGCCAGGCAGAACGAGGCTGCACGAAGCGCCGGCCAACCCGAAATCCCGGTCGAGATCCTCCTCACACTCGGTGAGCGACTCCAGCCGGGCCTCCACGCCGCTGAATGGCGGGACCGGGCCGAAGCCGCCGAGGCCGGTCTTGCCGAGGTCGACCTGCGCGACCTCCGCTCGGTCGTCGTCGCTGCCGAGTCCGGCGCCCGTGGCGATGAGGCCCGCTCCCTCGCCGAACGCCTCCGCTCGGGCCTCGCCGAGCGCGTAGAGCGCGAACACGAGGCATGGCTGCTCGAGGTCGCCCGTGTACTCGGCGAAGGCCGCGTGGTGCGTGCGCTGCGCCTCAGCTCCCGACCACCCAAGGCCGGAGCTCCCATGCCAAGGGACCTGCTCGACCGCCTCGCCGAGGCGGCCGCCGCCGGCATGACCGCCGACACCGGCCAGGACCGCTGGGGCACGATGCTCGATGCCGTTGCCAGTTCACCCGTGCACAAGCGCGTGGTGCCGGCCGGACTTCCCGCCGAACCGGGCGAGGAACTCCTCGCACTCGTTCGCCGCTTCTCCCTGCGGGTGCCCGCCATCGCCGCCGCCTTCGGCGTGGAACCCGCACCTGCTCCAACGAATCGGCGCCGTCGCCGCACCCCGGCCGGGCGCTGACACAAGGTGGCCGCTTCGGCCGCCTGCTAGCCGTCCCGCTAGCGTCGCCCTCCATGATCGTCGAGTACGAGGACCACGGACGAACCGCGGTCATCCGCCTCAACCGACCCGAGGCCCGAAACGCCGTCAACCAGGAGTTGGCCGAGGCACTCGAGGAGGCCATCGACCGCTTCGAGGACGACGCCGGGACATGGACGGCGGTTCTCGCCGCCAACGGGCCGTCATTCTGCGCAGGCGCCGACCTCAAGGCCATCTCCGGCGGAGCCCAACACCTCGGCACCGAGCGGGGCGGCTTCGCAGGCCTGGTACAGCGTGAGCGCACCAAGCCCCTTATCGCCGCCGTCGACGGCCCGGCGGTGGCCGGGGGCCTGGAGGTCGTCCTGTCCTGCGACCTGGTCGTCGCCTCGACCGCTGCACGGTTCGGCCTCCCGGAGGTCAAGCGCTCGCTGATCGCAGCGGCCGGAGGGCTGTTCCGACTGCCACGGGCACTCCCCCGCAACCTGGCGATGGAGCTGGCACTAACCGGCGACCACCTTGATGCGGTCACCGCTCACCGCTACGGCCTCGTCAACCGGCTGGTGGAGCCGGGCGAGGTGGTCGAAGCTGCGCTCGAGCTTGCCGAGAAGCTCAACGCGAATGCCCCACTCGCCGTCCGGGCCACACGGAGAGCGATCCTCGCGTCGACCCTGCTGGACGAAGCCGAGGCCTTCCGCCTCTGCCATCAGCTCAGCCGGGAGATCTTCAGCAGCGAGGACTTCGCCGAGGGACCCCGTGCGTTCATCGAGAAGCGGCCGCCGGAATGGAAGGGGCGCTGAGGCCCGACGCTCAGGGGATTCCCGGTCCCCCACCCTCGACGACTCCATGGTCCACCAGAAACTCGAGGAGCCCGTCGACCAGGTCGCGCGTGCCAAGTGTGTCGAACGGCACCCATTCCGCCGCCGAGGCGTCGGAAGCCGCCACGGGATCGTCGTCCGTGAGCGGCGTGGCGTCGAAGTCCAGGATGACGAAGTGGTAGTCGACCCCGACCCGCTCGACCCATCCCCGGAGCGGCCCGCAGGCGACGTCGAGGCCGGTCTCCTCCCTCACTTCACGGACCAGGGCGGCGATGATCGACTCCCCCGCCTCGACCCGTCCACCGGGCAGGCTCCAGCGACCGATGGAGGGCTCCGTTGCCCGCCGGACGAGGAGCAGCGAATCGTCCAGGACGGCGATCGCCCCCACGCAGAGTTCCGGTCGTCCGACGCTCAACGGTCGAGTCGGCGATGCACGATGATCGCCCTGGCGACCATTCCCTGTGACTCGAAGAAGTTCTTGGTCGCACGGTCGCCGGGGAGGGCCAGTGCCTCGATCCCGACCGCCCCACGTTTGGTGGCCTCGGCGATCAACAACTCGATCATGGACTCACCGACGCCGACGGCACGGGCCCCGGGCTCGACGTAGATCTGCTCCACGACGGCGTGGGGTGATCCGTCCGCTGCGACCTCCACCAGCATTGCCCCGAAGCCCACAGGCGTGTCGTCGATGCAACCCACGACGACGACGCCACCCTCATGTGCCAGCAGACGCTCGACCGAGGCAGCCGGAAGGTCCCGGTCGACATCGAGTCGGTCGAGGACTTCGCCACCTCGCTTCCCACCCATCTCCATCCGAGCCCGTGCAGCGAGCTCGCCGAGCAGGGCCTGGTCCCCTGTGGTGGCAGGGCGGGCGGACTCCATGTCAGGCCTCCTCGCCCCGCTCAGAACGGTCAGGAGATCGGGCCGCCACAGTGGCCACACTCCCCGGTCTCGGCGACGGTCGCCGCCTGGACGAACAGGAAGCAGTGCGGGCAGGCCAGCTCGGTCTCCTGGCGGGCGCTGGGCTGGTCGGTGCCGCCCCAAGTGGCTGCCGGTCCGTCGTCTTCGTCCTCGCCCTCGTCGTCACTGGCGGCGATCCGGTCGCGCAGGATGGCATCGAGGTCGGCCTCGACATCGTCGGGATCGGGCTCTTCGTCATCCTCCTGCTCACTGCCGTGCGCCGGGCGGGGGCCCTTCTCGTCCGCGTCCTCGTCGTCCTCGTCGCCCTTGATGCCATCGGCACCCTCGGTGCCCTCGTCGAGATCCTCGCACCCGGAGTCGTCGCTGTTCTCATCGCCGGTGCCCTCACTTGCCGAATCGAGTTCGCCGTACGCGTCGGACTCCAGATCCTCGACTACCTTCTCTTCGCTCATTGCTTCCTCGGGTCGGCCACGGTGGTTGCGGCGGGATCATAGACAGACGGACCGGAGTCACCACCCACTGCCCGCTCGATCCTTCAAGAGCCGGGACGATAGTCCCCGTCGGGAAGGACGGTGGGTAGGCCCAGTTCGGGGTCGCGGAGCAGGGCCGTGACCAGGGGGTCCATCTTGGCGAGTCGTCCCGGCGTGCAGGGCACCCACTCCTCGGCGATATCGGCGCAGCGATTCGGGCTGCCCTGGGCACCGAGGAGCGTGGTGTGTGCCCAGTAGGCGTATTCGACGGCCATGCAGTCGTAGCTGCAGGTTCGATCGTCGTAGTGGTACCAGGCCTCGCTCGGATAGTCGGCGGGGATCCGCTCGAAGTGCCCGCCACGGGCGACGTCCATCGCCGCCGTGAGGTCGGTGGTCCCGTCGAACCAGAGCCGATCGGGGTGGACCGCTGCCCAGCCATAGGAGAAGACGAGGTGGTGGACCTCCTCGATGGCGGCGTCGAACCTCGCTACCGGGGACGTCTCCACGTCATGGAGGTCCTGGAGGCCGTAGTCCTCCTCGAGTCCGCTCTCGAAGATCCCCGACGACTCCAACTCGTGCTCGTCGTAGGCCATCACCAGCGTTGCCCGCTGGGCGGTCATCGCCCGGATCACTGCCTCGTCATCGGGCATGCCGTCGGCGTCGTTGTCCAGGTACTGGGCGAGCACCGCTGCCCCGTGGCCGAGCGCCCGCTCGGAGACCCCGGGCAGGGCGACGACATGCACCCCGAACACGTCGACGTGGCGATCGGCGTAGGAGCGCCAGTCGTCGAGTTCGGTGGGTAGCGGGCCGATCCCCAGGTCCGGTGCGACTCCAGCACCGGTCGCTGCGTCGGTTGTCGTGGGTGCGTCGGTTGTCGTCGACGGAGGGACGAGGCGCTCGATCTCGCCGCCGCACGAGATCAGCACCAACAGGAGTGCCGTCAGGCAGTGCCGCTTCATCCGACGGTGGCGTCACCCCGGGCCCGACGGCGTTCCTCGACACGGCGCTCGGCCTCGATGCGCTCGAGTTCCGGCTCGTCCGAATGGTCGGCGAAGCGGATCATCTCGGCAATGGCCCGGTGGCCGGCAACGTCGGCGATGAGGTGGTGCATCTGCTGGCAGACCTCCCGATAGGCGGGGTGGCCCTGAGGAGTGGTGCGCAACTCGATCACGTGCATCGCCTCGCGTGCGTTCATCTCCATCAGGTACCGGATTCGGTAGGCCAGCGAGACGGCATAGGAGGCCTGCTCGGGGAACGGGTCGGCCAGGACGTCGTGGAGTGCGGCCGACCTGTCCATCGCCTCGTCGAAGCGTCCGGCCACGCCGGCCTCGTCGAGGTCGGGTGGACGGCTGAATCCGTGGAGAGGCGTGAGCCGTTGCCACTCGATGGTCATGAGCCGGTGGCGCTGGAGGTCTCGGAAGGCGCCGTAGTCGGAGAGGATGTCGAACCGGTAGGTCGCCCTCTCAAGCGCACGCCCCGGGCGCTGACGCCGGTTGTCCCGATCGCCCGTCAGTGCCGCAAGGACCCTCACGCGCTCCTCGACCGTCATGCGCCGCACCCGGGCCTCGATCTCCCGGTCCGGGTGGTGCGAGGAAGAGTAGAGGGCGGCGGCCACCAGCTTCACCTCGGCGTCGGGATCGAAGTCGGTCAGGTCGACGGTCGGTGCAGGGTGGATCGGCTCACCGTCCGGGAAGAACTCCTCGGCCAACTCCTCGAGGCGGTCACGGCTGTCGGCGGCGAAGCGGCCGGTCGCCTCGCCGCGGTCCGGGAGGTCGACGCGCCTCAGGAAGGAGGGGATCACCTTCCGGAGCTCGCGCAGCATCAACTCGGCGTAGGAACGGGCCTCGGGCAGAGGATGGGCCCGCATGCGGACCAGCAGTGCCTCGTAGGCCTGGCCGGTCCCGTAGATCCCGAGGTTCGAGAGCGACGCGGCCGGGAGGATTCCCCGGACGGAGTCGAAGGCCTTGGCATTGGTCGCCTGCCGGTAGACGAAGTCCGAGTCGCCGGGCTGCTTCGGGTTCCCTTCCCGGAAGTGGGCGACCATCACCGGAACCAGTTCGGCATAGACCTCGAAGAGACGGTCCAGGTCGGCGATGTAACGGGCCCCCAGGGGCGACGACAGGACGTCGGGGTCCCGGTAGTAGCGGAAACGCCCTCCCGGGCGGTCGTCGTAGGCGATGTAGCGGGTGGACTGCTCCAGGTACGACATCAGCCGCCCCCGCTCGAGGATCTTCGTCAACAGGTTCGAGGACTGCTCACAAGCCAGGTGGACGCCACCCAACTGCGCCACGCTGTCGTCGCCGTACTCGAAGAAGATCCGGTCGTAGAGCTCCTCGGCCCGACGGAGCCCGACGGTCGCGTCGATGGACTCGTCGCCGCTGACGTCGAGTTCCCCTACGAACTCCTCGAGGAAGAGCCGCCGGAGGCTGAGCCGCGTCCGGGAATAGCGGGCGAACAGCGCCCCCTTCACGACCTCGGGCAGGTTGACGAGAGCGAACACGGGCTCGTCAAGATTGGTGAAGTAGCGCCGGAGGACGTCCTCTTCGTCCGGTGTGAACTCCTCGGCGAGGTAGGGCGTCACGAGCGCCGAGGTTAGGTCGCGCGACCGGTTGGCGCGCGGAGTCTCCCAACGTCCGCTGAGACCACCGGAATCGTCAGGCGCCTCCGCGGGCGGCCGCGAGTTCCGCAGCTGCCGAATCGAGGAGGCCCGGCTCCGTCCAGCAGTCGACCAGGGTCATCGCCATCGCCTTGGCGCCGTCCAGCACGGCTCGGTCGCCCTGCGGGCCACCGGCGAATGCGGCGAAGTCCAGCGTGTGGATGCCGACCTCATCGGGTGCGGCCTTGATCATCGGATGGATCGAGGGCACCAGGTAACTGAGATTGCCCAAGTCGGTACTGCCGACGATCGCGACCTCGCTGTCCGGACGAGGGTCGCGGCCGAGGGAACGGGCATTGGCCAGGTAGCGGTCGAGGACGAGGCGACTGTCGAGCACATCGTCGTAGGAGGGTTCGACCCACTCATGTTCGACCGCGCACCCGGCGGCAGCGGCTCCCGCTTCGATGCACCTCTGGAGGCGCTGCTTGAGGACCTCGAGCCGGGCCCTGGTCGGCGAGCGGGCGTACCAGAGCGCCTCGGCCCGTTGCGGCACTATGTTCGCCTTCTGGCCCCCGTCCACGATGATGCCGTGGAGGCGTTCGTCGGGGGCGATGTGCTGGCGCAGGGCCGCCACGTTGACGTAGCCGAGCACGACGCCGTCGAGGGCGTTGATGCCCTGCTCCGGGGCGGCAGCTGCGTGCGCCGCAGACCCGCGGTACACGACGCGGAACTGTTGGACGGCGAGGCTCGTTATGCGCTCGACCTCGGAGCCGGACGGGTGGACCATCAGGGCGGCTGCGAGCCCCTCGAAGGCGCCCTCCTCGATGAGCCGGATCTTGCCGCCCCCGCCCTCCTCCGCAGGCGTTCCGATGATCCGGAGCCGCCCACCCAGGTCCTCGGCGACGGCGGCACCGGCGAGGCCGGCCCCGAGGCCTGCGGCAGCGATGATGTTGTGGCCGCAGGCGTGGCCGATGCCCGGCAGGGCGTCGTACTCGCACAGGACGGCGACCTCCGGACCCTCGCTCCCCGCCCGGGCCTCGAAGGCCGTTGCCATGCCGTAGGCCCCTCGGACCGGCGCGAGCCCCTGCTGGTCGAGGACGTCGGTCAGGACCTGGTGGGCGTGGTGCTCCTCGTAGCACAACTCCGGGTGCGCATGGATGTCGTGGGAGGTGGCCAGCAGCACGTCGGCGAGTTCGTCGATGTGGGCGCAAACCCTCACCTTCGCCGCATCCGCGGCGGTGGACGCAGCACCCGGATCATCCGTCATGGCCGGATGGTACCGAGGCCCGGACCCACTGGCGGCATCCGTGGCGGCGGTGCTCAGATCACGACGAGGAGTGCCTCTTCCTCGAGGCGGACCGAGAGGCGTTGGGCGTAGCCGATGCGCCGTCCGTCCAGCCAGATCGGCGTGGGCCGTGCGAACTCGACCTGCTCCGCACGGGTACGCGTGTAGCGGACCTCCGGGTGGGGCACGTGCGTGCCACTGGGCAGGCGCCCACGGGCGCTCAGTCGCTGTCCCAGGGGCAGGTCGGCGTCGAGGACGTCGAGGAGACCGTCACCCGGGTGCGCCCGGGGTGCGATGTTCCAGGCTCCGAGGTGGGCGGCGTTCGCGGCGATCCAGATCCGGCCCCGGAGCCAGGAGCGTCGTGCCACCAGGTGGGAACAGAACCAGTGCAGGCGTCCGTCCAGGAGCGCCGCTCCGAGGTCGACCCGGAGCCGCTGGCCCGCTGCTCCCTTCCAGCGTTCGACTCCGGGCGACCCGCCGAGCGTGCGCCAGAGGTCGCCTCCGGTGAGCGCCAGCGGTGGAACCTCGGTGCCCTCCCGCCGATGCCGGGTGACCAGGTCGAGGAGTTCGACATCCGAGCCCACCACGATTCCGTCCTCGGGGAGGTGTCCCCTGCTTCCCCAGTTCCTCCGTCGTTCGATACTCATCCGACGCCCCCTGTGACGTGCTCGGGCTCGGCAGCCTCGTCATCGTCCTGTTCCCCGGTGAGTTCCCGGGTCAGGGAGACCACGCCGCGCTCGAGCTCGCCGACGGCCCGGCGGGCCGTCGAGGCGACCCTCGATGGGCCGACCTTGGCGACCTGTCGGAGCAGGTCGGCGACCAGCCGCACGTTTCGTACGAACTCTCCGCCGGTGAATGAACCTGCCCCGCCACCGTCCAGCACATCGGACAGTTCACCCCCCGCCGTCCAGGACAGTACGGCCCGGGCGAATCCGGGATCCGGCGTCGGCATGGGGTCGAGTCCGGCTGCCTCCTCGTCGGCTGCGACATCCGCCCAGAGCACGTCCAGTTCGGCGAGCCGTCTGCCGGCCGGCCCGTGGAGCGGTCGAGCCTCGGAGTCCCCCGGGCCACGACGCCGGTAGGTGAGGGCGGAGAGCACGGCAGCGAGGCCTGGCGGGTCGAGGTCGTCGAGCAGTCCGGCAGACAAAGCCTCGACGATGAGGAGGTCCGCCTCGTTGTAGGTGCCGATGAGGGGCAGCCCCTTCTCGGTGAGCGCCCATCCGTCCGCCATCTCCCGAGCCTCGAGGACCGCAACGAGCGCACCGAGTCGCTCGACCAGGTCGTCGGCCGACTCCTCCCCACCTCGCTTGCGCCGGTCCCCTTGGCGCTCTCGACGCTCTTCGATGCGTCGGTCCAACTGGTGCTGGCCGAAGGAGCGCCGCAGGAGGTCCTCGGCCTGGTTCCGGCTGCGGCCGACCATGAGGTTTCCGACCATGTTGTAGGTGGGGCGGAACGCCGAGCGCAGCGGGTACTCGCGACTGCCGACGAGCCGGGCAACCGTGTCGAAGGGCACGAACGGGGACCACAGGACCAGGGCGTGCCCTTCGGTGTCCATCCCCCGTCGGCCGGCCCTCCCGGTGAGCTGGGTGAACTGGCCCGGGGTGAGGACCTCGTGACCCTTGCCGGTGAACCTCGTCAGCCGCTCGACCACCACGCTCCGGGCCGGCAGGTTGACCCCCACCGCCAGCGTCTCGGTGGCGAAGACGATGCCGACCAGGCCGGCTCCGAAGAGTTCCTCGGTGACCTCCTTGAACAGCGGGAGCATGCCTGCGTGGTGTGCGGCGATACCGCGCTCGAGTCCTTCCCGCCAAGCGCCCACCCCGAGGAAGCGTAGGTCCTCGGCGGGCAGCCCGGCGAGGCGCCGGTCGATGGCCGAGGAGATCTCCGCCGACTGCCGTTCGTCGGAGAGCCGGACCCCGTCCCGGACCATCCGGTCGCGGGCCTCCTCGCACCCGGCCCGGCTGAAGATGAAGTTGATGGCCGGGAGGAGGTCCCGACGCTGCAACTCCCGGAGCACCTCATCACGACGCGGCGTACGCCACCGGCGCGGGGGACGGTCGCCGCGTCGGCCCCTCGGTTCCGCCGGCTCGGCGTCGTAGCGGGCGCCCTCGCGGTTCGGCCGGCCCTTCACGAGCACCGGCATCCGGTTCACCCGGCTCCCCCTGCGACGCTCCCCCACGAGGTAGTGGCTGCGCAGGGGAACCGGACGGCGGCGCTCCACCACGACGTCGGTCGGTCCGTGCTGCAGGCACAGCCACTCCCCCAGTTCGTCGGCGTTGGACACCGTCGCCGACAGGGCGACCAGTTGGATCCCGTCGGAGAGCCCGAGGACGACCTCCTCCCAGACCGGGCCCCGGTACGGGTCCTCCAGGAAGTGGACCTCGTCCAGGACGACGCACCCCAGCGAGTCGAGTGCATCGGAGCCCGCATAGAGCATGTTGCGCAGCACCTCGGTCGTCATCACGACCACCGGAGCGTCCCCCCGGACACTGTTGTCCCCGGTCAGCAACCCGACCTCCGAGGGTCCGAACCGACGGCCGAGGTCCCGGAACTTCTGGTTGGAGAGCGCCTTGAGCGGTGTGGTGTAGAACGTGCGCCCGCCGTCCCGGAGCGTCCGGTCGATGGCATGCTCGGCGACCACCGTCTTTCCACTGGCAGTCGGCGCCGCCACGAGGACGGAGCGGCCGGCATCGAGCGCTGCAAGGGCCTCGGCCTGGAAGCCGTCGAGTTCGAAGGGCCAGTCGTCCACGTCGTGGGTCAGTCCCGGTTGCGGCGCTGTCGTCGCTCGCGCACCCGGCCCACAAGGATCGCCAACTCGTAGAACAGAAGCATCGGCACCGACAGGATGACCAGGGTGAAGGGGTCCCCGCTCGGCGTCAGGACCGCGACGAGTGCGACGATTCCGACGATCGCGTACCGCCGGACCGCCCGGAGTTGACGGTGGTGGACCAGCCCGACCAGTTGCAGGAACACCAGCACGAGCGGGAACTCGAAGCCGATCCCGAAGGCGATCGTCATCTTGACCACGAATCCGAGGTACTTGGCCGGCGAGAAGACGCTCACCAGGTCCGGTCCCCCGATGCCGATGAGGAACCCGAGCGCCCGGGGGATGCTCCAGTAGGCAAGGGCCGCACCTGCGGCGAACAGCAGCGCTCCGGTCAGCACGAACGGGATCGCCCAGCGCCGCTCGCGCCGGTACAGGCCAGGGGCGACGAACCGCCAGACCTGCCAGAGCAGCACGGGCATGGACAGCGCCAGTCCGCCGTAGCCGGCGACCATCATGCGGACGCTGAAAGGCTCGAGCGGGTCGGTGACGAGGAGTTCGCAACCCTCGCCGAACACGTCGCCGCCAGCGGTTTCACCCTGGACCCGACAGTAGGGCTCGAGCAGGAAGTCGAGGATCCACGGATAGAGGATCCAGCAGGCGACGGCCCCGACGCCGATGGTGAGCAGGGAGACCAGGAGCCGACGGCGGAGCTCCGCCAGGTGCTCCATCAGGCTCATGCGGCCCGTGGGAGCATCCGCTTCAATCGCCATCGGTCCCGGGACCGGTGGTGGCACCCCCCGGCTTCGCAGCCTCCCCCGAACTCTCGACCTCGCGGAGGAGGGCCTCGCCGCTCAGGCGCGCCTTCGCCTCGACGATCGGATCCTCGACGGTTGATCGAAGCTCCTCCTGGAAGCCGACCGTGACCTTGCGGATCTGGCGCAGCGCCTTGCCCGCCTGGCGGACGGCCCCCGGCAGGCGCTCGGGGCCGAGCACCAGCAGCCCGACGAGCAGAATCGCGAGGATTTCGCCACCGCCGAGGTTACCCATGGGGGCGAGCCTACCGGTGGCTCCGGAGGGGCCCGTTTGCGGGAGGCGCTCCTCGGGCACAGGATGACGGGCATGCCGCCACGAATCGCGCCCCTCCGGTCGCCGCCGCTCCTCTTCGCCCACCGTGGCGGGCGCGCCCACGCACCGGAGAACACCCTGGAGGCGTTCCGAAGGGCCATCGGACTTGGCGCCACGGGACTCGAGAGCGACGTGTGGTTGACCTCCGACGGAGTTCCCGTCCTCGACCACGACGGCCGGGTCGGACGGAGCCTCCGCAGGTCGGCACTCTCGTCACTTCGCCGCGATGAACTCCCCGGGTACATCCCGTCCCTGGCCGACCTCTACGAGACACTTCCCGCCGTCGCCGACGGAACGGTGCAGGTGTGCCTCGACGTCATGGACGCAGCGGCGGCGGCACCGGTCGTGTCGCTGGTCACAGCAGTCGACCGCAGCGCTGAACTCTGGCTGGCCTATCCCGACTGGCGGATCCTCGTCGAGTGGCGGGGCCTCGACGCCGCTGTCCGACTCGTTGACTCCACCCGCCTGGACCGGATCACCGCAGGCCCCGAGCGTCGGGCCGCCGACCTCGCCGCAGCCGGTGTGAGTGCCGTCAACCTCCGCGCCTCGGAGTGGTCCGGGGGCCTCTGCACCCTGTTCCACCGGTTCGGGCTGGAGTGCTTCGGCTGGGACGCCCAGCAGGTACGTCAGATCGCGGCGCTCCTCGACCACGGGCTCGACGGCATCTTCGGGGACCACGTGGACCGCCTCGTTGCAGCCGCTGCGCTGGCCTGAGGGGTTCGCCGGCCGGCGAGGGCTAGAGGCGTCCGAGGTCGCCGAGGGGCCACACCCGGAGGAAAGCCCGCCCCACGATGTCCGATTCGGCAACGGGCCCGATGAAGCGACTGTCCTTGGAGTTGCGGCGGTTGTCCCCCATCACGAAGACGTGTTCGTCCGGCACGGTGCAGCGGTTGATGGATCCGGAAGCACCGATGCAGCCGGGCGGCAGGGGGAAGCCCCCGGTGCTGTCCCTGGCCGCCAGGTAGGGCTCGAGCAGAAGTCCTCCATCCACGTAGACCCGACCGTCGACGACCTCGATGGTCTCCCCGGGGAGGGCGATGACCCGCTTGATCAGGTCGTTGATGCCATCGGGTTGGGGCGTGGCCCTCCGGAACACCACGACGTCGCCGCGGTTGACCTCGTGCAGTCGGTAGCTCAACTTGTTGACGACGATCCGATCGCCGTCGGCGAGCGTCGGCTCCATCGAGGGCGACGGGATGTAGTAGGCGGCGAACAGGAACTGCTTGACCAGGAGGGCCACGACCAGCGCTCCGAGGACGACGCCCACCCACTCGAGGACGCCCCTCGCTGTGCCGGCGGCGGTCCCGGGGATCCCGAGATCGGTCTCGGCCGCCGGAGGAGCCTCGATCGTGAGGTGTGGCGGAAGTTGCGGCTCGTCTCCGAACAGGGGCGGCGCTGCCGACGGCCCGGCTCTTTCATAGGCCTCGGCGAAGGGGGTGAACTCCTCGCCCAGATCGTCGACTTCGTCCGGCGTGGGGTTCTCGACGGTTGCCAGCGTCGGTCGCCGGCGGGGGCCTCCGGGTGCGTCGGGGAGCGGTGGAAGCTCGTCGGACACTTGGGACCCGTCGTCATCGGAGGCCGGTTCCTCGGGTTCCGGCGACGAATCCGGAAGCGGATCCCCACTGCTGCGCGCCCTCGCCCGCTCGAGAATCTGCTCAGCCCAGTCGTCACCTCCGTTGGCGGTATTCCCGTCGTCCTGCACGGCTGCGAACCTAGCCCCGGGCCGCCCGCTTGCGGGGTCGGCGCTCCCTCAACCGCCGTAGCGGGCGAGGACGCGGGCGGCAGCGAAGGATCTCAGGTCGAGGCCAAGGCCCTCGGGAGCCTCGAGGACGGTCGCTGCGGTCCCAAGTCGGAGGAGCAGCCGCTCGAGCCAGGCCGTCGACGCGACGGGCAGTCGGACCCGGAGGCCCTCCCCGTCGCCGTCCTCGGTCCCATGATGGGGGTACTGCGTGATCACCCAGCGGACGCTCGGCTCCAGCAGCAGCTCCACCTCCGGGTAGTCGTCGCCTGCGAGGAAGCCCTCGGGACCGGCACCCGGTGACGTCGGCTCGGGGTACACCTCGTCACCGACCGCATAGCGGCTGACTCGGTCGAGTCGGAAGACCCGGGTGGCGCCGGCCATTCGACAATGGGCCGAGAGGTACCAGTGTCCCATGTCAGCGGTGAGGCCGTGCGGCTCGACGACACGGGTCGTCAACTCGTCCCTGCCATACGAGTAGTAGTCGATCTCCACGATCCGGCGATCAGCCCTCGCCTGCTGCAGCGCCTTGAGGAGCTCGTCGTCGGCGACACCGAGCCGCACGTCGATGGCGTCGCGCACCTCGGGCTCCACCATCGCCGAGAGCTTGGTGAGTGCGCGACCCAGGGGGCCCAGTTCATCGCCGATGGAGAACTCGGCAACCGACTGTCCGGCGGCGAGGAGGCTGAGGACCTCCTCGGGCCGCAGCGTCATCGGCCGTGCGAACCAGTGGCTGTACTCGATGTGCACCCAGTCGTCCTCGACCCGGGCCTCGAGCATGTCCCCGGGGCCGAAAGGGGCGACGCCGATCATCTGGACGACGAACCAGATGTCCTCGAGCAGGTCGTCACGCGGGTAGTCGAAGCGACGCGCGACCGCTTCCAGGGACATGCCGCCCTCGGCGGCGACCCAGGGGATGATCGCCAGCAGGCGGCGGAGGCGGTCGAGGGCGGTCAGGTTGTCCATGCCATGCCCTCCAGCCATCTGATGAGGTCGTCCCGCAGTTCCCGGGGTCCGAGGATCTCCGCTCCCTCGAGGAACGTGAGGACAAAGGACCGGAAGGCCTCCCGGTTGCAGACCTCCTCCTCAATGATGACGGAACCGTCCTCCAGTCGGTCGACGACCCCCGCCTCGCCGAGGTGGCCGAGCACCCACGGCACGTGGGGGGCGTCGACGGCGAGGCGGGCCGTGAGGGGCTCGTCGTCGCCATAGCGCCAGGCCGGCCGGTCCTCGACCCCGGACGCCTTCTGCGGTCGCTCGCATCCCCCGGGTTCGCCCCGCTCGACAGCGGATTCGAAGCGGTCCACCCGGAACTGCCGCTCGCCGCCCCGGGTGCGATCGTGTCCCTTCACGTGCCAGTGGCCGTTCCGGAAGGCCAGGCGGTGGGGCTCGACCACGCGTTCGACCCCATGGTAGTTGAAGGTGGCGGTGCGCCGCTCGGCGATGGCGTCCATGAGGTCGCGCAGCGCCGGTTCACCGGGGAGTCGAGCTACTGCCGCCACTTCCGACTCGTCGGGGCGGCCACCCAACCTCCAGAAGGGGTCGTCGCTCGGAGCATCGCCGAGGCGCACGAGGTTGTTGGCGAGGTGGAGTGCGGCCAACTCGTCGGGCGTGAGGTCCGGAAGGTCGCCTCGGTAGCGGCTCCGGTCGATGCGGTAGCCGGTGACAGGCGGATCGGTGTCGGGTGCGAAGCCCGTGATGAGGGGGATTCCCATGGCGCGGATCTCGTCCTTGTCCCGCTCGAACTGCCTCCGGAAGGACGCATCGTCCTCCGCGTAGTACTCCCGGAGGCCGGCGCGCAACTCATCACGCGTCTTCGGACACTCGGCGTGGAGGAGCGCCGTGACCAGGTTCATCAGTCGCCTGAGTTTGCTCTCCACCACCGCTCCGCTGCCTCCTCGCGAGCCCGATGCCGGTACCCCACCATCGTAGGTCCTGACGTACGGCCGACGAGGGCCGCCGACGTCCGGTGGTCCCGGCCCTCCGGTCAGAGCGACTCGATGAGCTTCTCGACGCGTTCGTCGGTGGAGCGGAACGGATCCTTGCAGAGGACGGTCCGTTGGGCCTGATCGTTGAGCTTGAGGTGCACCCAGTCGACCGTGTAGTCGCGGCGGCGCTCCTTCGCCCGTCGGATGAACTCCCCACGCAGGCGGGCGCGGGTGGTCTGTGGGGCGTTGTCTTTGGCGTGCGTGATCGCCTCGTCGTCGACCATGCGTTCGACCAGCCCACGCCGCTCGAGGACGTGGTAGAGGCCACGGTCCTGGTTGACGTCGTGGTACTGGAGGTCGAGCAATGCCACCCGGGCGTCGCCCAGCGAGAGCCCGTAGCGGGCCCGGTAGGACTCGATCAGGTGGTACTTGGCCACCCAGTCGCACTCGCGGTCGAGTGTCAACGGGTCGCGCTCGATCCCGTCGAGGCAGTGCTCCCACATGGCGAGTGCCTTCTTCTCCTCGTCGTCGAGGTCGTGATGCTCGGAGAACCGGATCGCCCGGTCGAGGTACTCGCGCTGAATGTCGAGGGCCCGCACCTCACGACCGTTGGCGAGTCGGACCGTGCGTCGACAGGTCATGTCGTGGCTGATCTCGCGGATCGCACGGATCGGGTTCTCGAGGGTCATGTCCCGCAGCTGTACCGAGGGTTCCTCGAGCATCCGGAGCAGCAGGCCGCACGCACCGACCTTGAGGAAGGCGGCGTACTCGCTCATGTTGGAGTCGCCGACGATCACGTGCAGTCGGCGGTAGCGCTCGGCGTCCGCATGGGGCTCGTCCCGCGAGTTGATGATGGGCCTCGAGCGTGTGGTGGCGCTCGAGACCCCCTCCCAGATGTGTTCCGCCCGCTGGCTGACGCAGTACATGGCCCCACGCGCGTTCTGGAGGACCTTGCCGGCGCCGGCGTAGATCTGCCGACTGACGAAGAACGGGATCAGAACCTCGGGGTAGTCGGACAGGTCGTCGCGTCGGGTGGTCAGGTAGTTTTCGTGGCACCCGTAGGAGTTGCCGGCCGAGTCGGTGTTGTTCTTGAAAAGGTAGATGTCGCCGCGGATTCCCTCCTCCCGGAGGCGCTCCTCGGCGCTGTGGAGGAGTTGTTCGAGGATCCGCTCCCCGGCCTTGTCGTGGGCGATGACATCGGCAACCGAGTCGCACTCGGGGGTCGCGTACTCGGGGTGTGAGCCGACGTCGAGGTAGAGGCGTGCGCCGTTGACCAGGAAGACGTTCGAGCTGCGCCCCCAGTGGACGACCCTCCGGAACAGGTAGCGAGCGACCTCGTCGGGGCTGAGCCGTCGCTTGCCGTCGACCGTGCACGTGATCCCGTACTCGTTCTCGATGCCGTAGATCCGTCGCTGCACGGGTGCGCCTCAGGCCCGGGCGTCGGACAGGACCGGCACGGTCACCCGAGCAGCCCGCCCAAATCGTCCCCTTCGATGCGTCGGAAGGACCGCCGCTCGCCGTCCCGTGCCAGAACCGCCACCTCCAGATCGTCGGGGACCAGTTCGCGATCGGACCCGGCGAGAGCTCCGACGGCGACCTGGACCGCCTCGCGGAGTTGCAGACCCGCCGACCAACTCTCGTCCAGGCGGGCACCAATCGCCTCGGCCTCTCCTCCGATGACGACATGAGAGGTGGTGTCCATCACGGTGCCGTCGTAGAGCAGGTGGAAGAGCCGGTCGTCCCCGACCTCCGGACTCATCTCGGCGACGAGCAGTTCGACCTCGAGGGGCTTCATCTCGTGGGTGAAGTACTGGCCGAGGATCTGGGCGTACTGGTTTGCCAGCCAGCGGGCATCGACGTCCTCGCGGCTGAAGGAGTAGCCCTTGAGGTCGGCGTGCCGGACGCCGGCGATACGCAACTGGTCGAACTCGTTGTACTTGCCGACCCCCATGAAGCCGATGCGGTCGTAGATCTCCGAGACCTTGCGCAGGGTGTTGGACGGGTTCTCGGCGCAGAGCAGCACGCCGTCGGCATATGTGGAGGCGACGGCGGCACGGCCTCGGGCGATGCCCTTGCGGGCGTAGTCCGCCCGGTCCTTCATGACCTGTTCGGGCGAGACGTACAGCGGCATGTTCATCAGTCGCTCCGGTCGCCGAGTCGTTCGAGCAGTGCCGTCGTGCGGGCCACCACATCCTCGTTCGCCATGCGCTCGAAGCCGTCCCGTCCGATCGTGGCGATCACCGGATAGATGCCTCGAACGGGATCGGGGCCACCGGTGGCGCTGTCCTCGTCGGCAGCCTCGAAGAGGGCCTCGACGGCGATGTCCACCGCTGTCGAGAAATCCAGGTCCGGCGTGTGCCGGAGCTTGATGACCGTCGAGGAGTGAAGGCTCCCGGAGCCGCCCGTGGCGTAGCGGCGCTCCTCGTAGCGACCGCCCGTGATGTCGTACTGGAAGAGACGACCCTGTTCGAGGCGTTCATCCCAGCCGGCGAACAGGGGCACGACGCCCAGGCCCTGCAGCGCCGACGACAGGTTGCTGCGGACCATCTGGCTGAGCTGGTTGGCCTTGCCCTCGAGGCTCAGCGGGGAGCCCTCGACCTTCTCGTAGTGTTCGAGGTTGAGTTGGAAGAGGCGGACCATCTCCATCGCCGGTCCCGCCGCGCCTGCGATCGCAATACCGGAATGACGGTCGGCCGGAAAGACCTTCTCCATCGAGTGGTGGCTGATGAAATTGCCGGAGATCGCCCGCCGATCGCCTGCCATCACCACGCCATCGACGGTCCGGATGGCCAGGACCGTGGTTCCGTGGGTGATGCCGTCGGCTTCGAGCGTTCCTGTGAACTCCGGTGGAGCCATGCCCAGGCGTTCGAGGAGGCCGAGGAAGCTGGGGCCCGGATCCTGGTCAGGGGTGAAGAGGGGAAACGTCACGGTCGTCTGGGGCGCCGCAGGGCCGGTGGCCCGACGGCCTACTCCCCGCCCTTCTGGACGTAGCTCTTCACGAACTCCTCGGCGTTGGTCTCGAGGACGCCGTCGATCTCGTCGAGGAGTTCGTCGAGCTCCTCCTTGAGCCGCTTGCCGCGTTCGCTGACCGCCGGCTCCACCGTCTTCTCGGCGGACTCGGGGTCACGCTCGACCCGCTCCCGACGAACCTGTTCCCTCTCGGCCATGGTGTCCTCTCCGGTCGCTCGGCGGACGACTCAGCCGGGACGGCTCGAGAGTCGGTCGAGCAGTTCGGCGATGTCGTCGCAGTCGTCGATGAGCGTAGCCACGTGGGCACGGCTGCCACGGGTCGGTTCCATCATCGGCACCCGCCGCAGGGACTCCTCGCCTGCGTCGAAGACCATGGAGTCCCAGTTGGCGGCGACAATCCGGTCCGGCCAGCGTTCGAGGCAGCGGCCACGGAAGTACGCCCTGGTGCCGTCGGGTGGGGTGGTCATCGCCTTCTCGGCATCGATCGGGTCCACGAGCGTCTCGGCGCCCACCCGGGCGAACAGGGATCGCTCCGGCCGCAGGTCGTGGTACTGGAGGTCCAGAGCCAGCAGGCGCAGGTCGTCGGGGGGCAGGTCGTGCCGGTCGCGGTAGCCGTCGATGATGTGGCGCTTGGTCACCCAGTCGACGACGCCGACCAGGGACTCGGGGTCCTCCTCGAGGGTCGCCAGGACGTCCTCCCAGCGGTCGAGGACGTCGTGGACGACGGCGCCACCGGCGCACACGTCGCCCCGCTCCTCGACGTACTTCCGGCCCTGTTCGAGCAGGTCCCACTGGAGGTCGAGTGCCGTCGCGGTCGTGCCGTCGGCGAGTTCGAGGGCCGTGCGGAGACTCGGGTCGCGCGACACCTCCTGGAGGGCCCGGACGGGATCGGCGAATCGGACCTCTCGGTGGAGGAAGTCGTCCTCCACCATCGCCAGCACGACCGCCGTCGTACCGACCTTGAGGAACGTGGCGACCTCGCAGAGGTTGGCGTCGCCGACGATGACATGGAGGCGCCGGTAGCGCAGTGGGTCGGCATGGGGCTCGTCCCGCGTGTTGATGATCGGCCGCTTGAGGGTCGTCTCGAGCCCGACCTCCTCCTCGAAGAAGTCGGCCCGCTGCGTCAGTTGGAAGTCGATGTCACTGCGGCAGCGTCCCGGGAGCTCGCAACCGACCTTGCCCGCCCCCGTGAAGACCTGACGGGTCACGAAGTGGGTCGTGGCGTGGACCACGATCCTCCCGAACGGCGTGGCCCGATCGATGAGGTAGTTCTCGTGGCAGCCGTAGCTGTTGCCCTTGCCGTCCGAGTTGTTCTTGTAGACGACGATCTCCTGTCCCTCGGGGAGGACTTCGTTGGCAGCCGCCATGGACTCGACGAGGATCAGCTCGGCCGCCCGGTCGAAGCGCACCAGTTCCCGGGCGTCGAGGCATTCGGGGGTGCTGAGCTCGGGGTGGGCGTGGTCCACGTAGTAGCGGGCCCCGTTCGTGAGCACCGCGTTGACGAGGTGTGTCTCGATCTCGGGGGCCAGGGCGTCGAAGGCGGAGAATCCACGGAGGTCGAGGGAGGGGCTCTCGTCGATGAAGTCCCAGCCGACCCGGGGGGCACCGGGGCCGTCGCCGGGCGCAGAGCATCGGCTCAGGTAGGCGTTGATCAGCAGCGACGAGGCCGTGACCGGATTGGGTTCGGGGGTCCCGCGGTGGAGGATGCCGAACTCGGTCTCGACGCCGAGGATCTTCGGAACGGCCATGCGCGGACCCTAGCGGGGCGTCGATCCGGGTCGGGCGAGGGCTACAGGTACTGGCCCGTGCCTACGGCCTCGATGGCCCGTCCGCCGCCCTCTTCGTCAGCCGACGCGATGAGCGTTCGGACGTAGACGATCCGCTCGCCCTTCTTGCCCGAGATCTTGGCCCAGTCATCGGGGTTGGTGGTGTTCGGAAGGTCCTCGTGCTCCCGGAACTCCTGTCGGACGGCATCCTCCAGGTCATCGGTCTGGATGCCCCGGCTCCCACCGGCGAGTTGGCGCTTGATCGCCAGCTTCTTGGCCCGACGGACGATGTTTTCGACCATGGCGCCCGAGGCGAAGTCCCGGAAGTAGAGGACCTCCTTGTCGCCGTTCTGGTAGGTGACCTCGAGGAAGCGGTTGCGCTCGTCGTCGCCGTACATGCTCTCGACTGCTACGTCGATCATCCCGAGGACCGCCTTGTTACGATCCCCGCCGCCCAGTGTCTCGACCAGATCCTCGTCGATCGGGAGTTCCTCGGTCAGGTAACGGCTGAATATGTGCGATGCCGCCGTCTCGTCGGGCCGTTCGATCTTGATCTTCACGTCGAGCCTTCCGGGGCGCAGGATCGCCGGGTCGATGAGGTCCTCCCGGTTCGAGGCGCCGATCACGATCACGTTGCGCAGCGCCTCGACGCCGTCGATCTCGGCAAGCAACTGCGGGACGATCGTCGACTCGATGTCGGAGCTGATGCCCGATCCCCGGGTCCGGAACAACGACTCCATCTCGTCGAAGAAGACGATGACAGGCCAGCCCTGCTCGGACTTCTCCCGTGCACGTTCGAAGACGAGGCGGATCTGGCGCTCGGTCTCCCCCACGTACTTGTTGAGCAGTTCCGGGCCCTTGATATTGAGGAAGTAGCTGCGTGCCTCGCGGTCATCCGAGAGTTCGGACACCTTCGAGGCCAGCGAGTTGGCCACGGCCTTGGCGATCAGCGTCTTGCCGCAGCCCGGCGGCCCGTAGAGAAGGATCCCCTTGGGTGCCGGCAGCTGGTACTCGGCAAACAGTTGCTGGTGGATGAAGGGCAACTCGACGGCATCGATGATCATCTCGATCTGCTGGTCGAGGCCACCGACGTCCGCATAGGTGACGTCGGGAACCTCTTCGAGCACCAGGGCCTCGACCTCGGGCCGCGGCAACCGCTCGAGCAGGAGGCCGGACCGGGGGTCGAGGAGCGCTGCATCGCCGCTCCGGATCCCGTCTCGGAGCAGGTCGTCGCTGAGGTCGGCGACGCGCTCCTCGTCGGCACGCCCCACGACGACCGCGCGCCGACCCCCCGAGAGGACCTCCTTGACGGTCACCACCTCGCCGACCTGCTCGGGGGCGCGGGCATCAACGATGCTGAGCGACTCGTTGAGGACCACCTCCTGGCCCACCTCGAGGTCGTCGATGAGGTTCGGATGGATGCTCACGCGCATCTTGCGCCCCGAGGCCTGGACGTCGGCGGAGCCGTCCTCGTTGCGGCCGACCACGGTGCCGTAGGAGGCCGGCGGCTGGGAAAGCTTGTCGACCTCCTCCCGGAGAGCCTCGATCCGCTCGCGGGAGGAGGTCAGGGTGGTGTTGAGCTTCTGGTTCCTGGCCATCGCCCGTGCCAGTTCCCGCCTGGCATCTCGTAGTTCCGCCTCGAACTCGGTCAGGCGTCGGGGTGCATCGACAAGGCGTCGACGGAGTTCCTCGACCTCGGTCTCCAGGTCGTCGACCTGGCCGCGGAGGAGCGCCCCTTCGTCGGGGTCCCCGTTGCGGTCCGAGTTGCGATTCGGATCCTCTAGTGTGTCCACGATCTTCCCCCCTGCGCGGGACCCTAGCCTCATGGGTGGAAGGATCGATGGCCATCGGCGAAACCCGCCGTATCGGTCTGACGGGAGATGGTGCCGTATACACTTGGCTTCAGTTACCCTGCGTCAACCGAAGAGTCGAAAAGGTCGGGCCGGGCTCCGTCCGGTCTTTGAGCGATGTTTGTTACGCGACAGCGGCCGATCCACACAAGAAGGGCACCAGCATCACATGAAGGTCTGGATCGACCAGGATCTCTGCACCGGTGACGGGCTGTGCGAGGAGATCGCCCCCGACGTCTTCGCCATGCTCGACGATGGGCTCGCCTATGTGAAGGACGGCGACAAGATCCTCAGCGACCCCGGTGGCTCCGAGGCGGTCGCCCCGATCCCCGAGGCCCTGTTGGAGGCCACCATCGAGTCCGCCGAGGAATGCCCCGGCGAGTGCATCTTCATCGAGGTGGACTGACCCCACGGCACGACAACCGATCGAATGCACCGGGGGGTCTGCGGGCCCCTCGCCCACGTTTTCGACCCGGGTCGGTCAACGGCAGTCGGTGGGTGGGACCGGACTGCTCCCGACCTCGTCGAGGAGGGCCCGGACCTCGCCGACCTGGACGGCGAACGAGGTCCCTGCGCCCCCGCGTGTGTTGGCGAAAACCACGCCCACCACGGTGCCGGCTCCGTCGACGATCGGACCACCGGAGTTCCCGTACTCCACCGAGCCGTCAAGGAGGAGGGCGTCCCGACCACTTCCGGGCTCTCCGTAGATGTCTTCACCGGTGGCCCGAACGGCCTGGCGGACCGTGAGGTGTCGCTCGACGGGCATTCCGTCGCCGTCGTAGGCCACCAGTGCGACGGCCGTCCCGGCGGTCACCTCCCCCATCGCTAGGGGCTCGCCCAGTTCCTCGACGGTCCGGAGGATGGCCAGGTCCGACACGGGGTCGAAGGCCACGACCCGACTGCTCACCTCCCCGGTACCGACACGCAGGATCGGAACCTCGATTCCGGCCACCACGTGCGCACTCGTGGCCAGCAGGTCGGGAGCGATCAGGAAGGCGGTGCCCACCTGTGCCTTCAGGCAGTCCAGGCCGCGGACGGGGTGGACAGCGGCACGGGTTGCGGCGAGCACCGAGTCCGGAACCTCACCGGAGGTGGCACTCGGCGGCACGGTGCTGCTGGGCGCCGTCGAGGTCGTCACCGAAGTGCTGGTGGGCGCCGTCGAGGTCGTCACCGAAGTGCTGGTGGGCGCCGTCGAGGTCGTCACCGAAGTGCTGGTGGGCGCCGTCGAGGGAGGCTCGCCGCTGTCCGTACAGGCTCCCGTGGCCGACAGGGCCATCACGGCCAGGACGGCGCCGGTGGCGGCGCCGAACCGTTTCACGGGCCCAGGAGGCGTGCGTGGCTGAGGAAGCCGGTGTGGCCCACCATCCGGTGTGCCGGCCGGACCGCGGCGCCTTCGATGTGCCAACTCCGGTGCGTCACCTCGAGCGTCTCCGGGAACGCGAATCCGTGCTCCTCCAGGGCCTCCCGGAAGGTGGCGGCCTGCACGATGCTCGGCGTGTAGGCGAGGATGATCCCGCCCTGGCGGAGAGCCTTCGCCGCATGGGGCACCACCTGCCAGGGTTCGGGAAGGTCGAGCAACACCCGGTCGAGGTCCGTCTCGTCGATTCCCCCGTAGACGTCGCGGATCTCTACGTCGTAGCGGTGGAGCTCCTCGTCACCGAGCATCGCATCCACGTTCCGGCGCGCCCGCTCTGCGAAGTCCTCCCGGATCTCGTAGCCGATGACCTGCGCCCCCGCCCGGAGGAGGGTCATCGAGAGGGCACCCGACCCCACGCCCGACTCGAGCACGCGCACTCCCGGCCGGATGTCGGCCAGCATCAGGATCGGGCCGAGGTCCTTCGGATAGATCACCTGGGCGCCCCGGGGCATCTTGAGCACGAAGTCGCCAAGGGTGGGTCGGAACGCCACGAAGGAGCCTCCCCGACTCGACCGGAGCCGGCCACCGTCGGGTGACCCGATCAGTTCATCGTGGTCGACCACGCCCGTGTGGGAGTGGAACTCGCCGCCGGGCACGAGCGTCACGAGGTAGCGCCGATCCTTCCGATCCACGAGGAGCACCCGGTCTCCAGCCTCGAACAGGTTGTTCATTCGGGAACCCCGTCGTCCCGCCGGCTTCCCAGCCTCACGGGCACGCGGCGCACCGCTACGTCGTGCGTGTGCTCCCGCTCCCCGCTGGCGCGCTCGACGAGTCGGCAGAATGCGCAGACCTCGCCGTTCGCAGGACTCCCGCAACTGGCGCAGGTGCCGAGACCCGGACCGACCTCCACCATCTGCCCGCGGAAGAGGTCTGCCGCCCGGTCGAGGAATCCGAAGTAGAAGGCGTGCCTGGTGCCCGGTGACTGCGCCTCGACGGCATTCAGGGCCGCCTTGTAGCCCAGGTGGCGGTTGCCCTCGGCCATGGGGCACTCCTCGACCTGATAGTCGATCCCTCGCAGCACGCAGTAGGCGGCGGTCTCGCGCTCCCCCAGCCGAACCAGTGGCTTGACCTTGCGTGGGAACCCGTTGCCGGCGGGCAGGACGGGCATCTGTCGGGCCAGGTACTCGCCCTCCCAGCGCAGGACGTTGCCAAAGAGCACGGCAGCCTCGTCGTCGAGGTTGTGCCCGGTGGCGAGGGCATCGTAGTCGCCGTCACGGGCGGCCTGGTCGAACAGGTGCCGCTTCGAGAGCCCGCAGGAACTGCATGGCGGGCGCTTCGCAGCCCGTGAGCCATTCGGGATGTCGAAGCCGTGCTCCGACCGGAGGTCCACCTCGAGGAGGCGGAGCCCGCGGTCCGAAGCGAACTTCCGCGCATGGCGGCCCGACGCCTCGCTGTACTCCCCGATTCCGAGGCCCAGGTAGAGGCCGTCCACCTCGTAGCCGAGGCCGAGGCCGAGGAGGATGTCCCAGAGGGCAAGGGAGTCCTTGCCGCCGGAGACAGCCACGAGGACGCGATCACCCGGCGACAACATGTCGAAGGCCTTGATGGCTTTCACCACCTGGTCGCGGCAGAGCTTCACGAAGTGCTCTTCGCAGAAATTGGCGTTGTGCCGTCGGACGTCGATGACCGCTGGATGGCGGCACACACGACACTTCATGACGCACCGCCCGAGATGACCGGACGGATCTCCACCTCGGCATCGGCCTCGAGGCGTGCATCGCCCGGAACGAGGGTGCCGTCGCTGATGACGAGGACCGTCTCGCGGTCGATGTCGAGCCGCTGCAACAGCGCCACGACGGACAACGGGCCCTCGATCTCCAGCTCGCGACTCGGGTTGCGGAGTTCGACCCTCATTGTCCGGAGGGTTCGGAGCCGTGGGAGGCGGACGCGGGGAGGTGGCGAATCTCGATCCCCTCCCCCGCCCGGAGGCGTTGCCGGTGGACCACCGGACCTGGTCCCGGACGAGCGACGCGCTGCACGACTCGGGCCAGGGCGACGACGAACAGGACGGCCTGCCAGCCGCGGTGCCCACCGATGAGACCACGGCGAAGGGCCCGGCGCACCAGGTTCCCCCGGCTACGAGCCATCAGATCCGCCGGATCTCGACGGTGGTGGAGGATCGTCGTCCGATTCGACGCCCCACGAGATACGCCACGCCCAGAAGCACGGTTGCGACGACGACGGCTGCGGCGAGCAGCGGAGTCCGTGCCTCACCCGTACGGCCGGCGGCGTCCCCGAAGGTGTCGCGCAGTTCCGCCTCGAGGTCCTCGCGGGTCACCCGGTCAGCGCCCATCCGCGACCCTCCGGATCCTGCGCAGGGCCACACCGCAGATGGCGACGAGTACGACTGCGACGACGAGGTAGGGCACGAAGGACCAGCCGGCGTCGAACGGCCCCCACGCCTGCAGGAGGCGGAGCGCCCCGACCGCCAGCAGCACGGCACCGGTGCCGAGCAGAAGCGAGCCCAACACGCCGAACAGGAGCGTCCGGCCGATCGAGCGCAGCGGGTCGACCGTCTCCTGACGGACATAGCGCTTCAGGAGCGCGACGAGGTCGTCTTCGGTGTCCATGGGCCGTCCACGCTATCCCTGCGCCCCGGCACCACCGCCGTCGCCCTCCAGTCGGTGGGCGACAACGGCCTCGAGATCCCCGAGGTACCCGTCGATGAGCCCCAGCCGGTCGGCCACCCGGGTGGCCATGAGCAGCCGTTGGCGGTCGAACGGCCCGAAGGGCCCGAGTGTCGCCAACTGGAACGTGCCGAGCGCAGGGTCGTCGGAACATTCGAAGGTGCTGGCCGCCACCGACCCGCCCAGCTCGCTGAGTTGAGCGAGGACCCGCCGTTGGCGTGCGACGAGGTCCCCGAAGCGGGCGATCTCGACGCTGGCGTCCCGCGGCGTGTCCTCGACGTCCGGCAGGTCCTCGACCACAGCCATCGGATACGGGTCGTCGGGAAGCCAGCGAACCACCCGGATCCGCTGCATCCCGACGACTGCGACCGACCACCGACCGTCGGTCGCCGGCCGTGCCTCGACGATCCGCGCCATCGTGCCCACCTCCGTGCGGACTTCGCCTCCGCCCACCTCGCTCCCCCGTTCGATCAGGACGACGCCGAAGCGCCGGGAGCCCTCGAGCAGGTCGGCCAACATCGTTCGATACCTCGGCTCGAAGACGTGCAACGGGAGGAACGCCGTGGGAAGGAGCACGGTCCCCAGCGGGAACACCGCCTCGGTGCGCCGACCCTCCCGGGTCGAGAGCGATCCTGCGCCCATGGGATCAGCGGGTGGCGACGGGGTGCGGTTCGAGCAGGGAAAGGTCCGGTCCGTCCGGGTAGCCCACCAGGGTGAGGACCACCTGGTCGTGGATCGACCGGATGTCCTCGGGCATCGACCCGGAGTTGCTGAGGACTGCGAACGTGAGCGACCTGCCTCCGAGGGTCTCGACCCGACCGGCCAGACTCACGACGTCCCGAAGGGTACCCGTCTTGGCCGCGACGCGACCCTCGGCAGACGTCCCGACGAGCCGATTGCTCATCGTCCCCGATTCGCCGGCGACGGCGAGGCCCGTGTCCAGGAGGCTCCCCGGTTCGTCGGTCGATCCGTCGAGGATCGCAACGAGGAGGGAGCAGGACACTCGGTTGCCGGTGTCCAGCCCGGAGCCGTCGGCGCTGGCCGATCCGGCGAGGTCGAGGCCCAGTTCCTCGAGGGCGCCGCGCATCGCGGCCAGCCCGCCTGCAGTGCTGCCGGGGGCCTCCACCTGTGCTCCCAGCGCCTTGACCAGCAGTTCCGCCGTCATGTTGTCGCTCGTGAGGAGCATCTGGCGGACGATGTCGACGAGGGGCGGCGACTCGATCGTCGCCAGCTCGACCGTCGCATCCAGCGGGACGACCCCCGCCTGGGCAACCCGGCGGATCACCAGGTTCCGGGCCTCGAGGAGGTCGTCGAAGAACGCCGCGGCGAATGCCGCCGGTTCCTCCGCAGGGGTGTTGTAGCCGTATGCGGTCTGCTCCGGGTCCCAGCGGGTGAACCCGTCGTTGACGGTGAGCGCGCTCAGGGGGCCGGCCTGTGTCTGGTTCCCTGGTCGGAAGCGCTCCGGCCAGGTCTCGACCCAGCGCAGTCCGTCGAACCGGCTCTCGTCGCCGATGACGGCACCGGTGATGGTCGTGATCCCGGCGTCGGCGATCTGCCCGGCCAGGAGGTCGATGTCGGTGTAGGGCAGGGGGTCGTCGAAACGTTCTGAGTAGCCCTCGGTCGTGAGGAGTGGATCTCCCGACCCCACCAGCCAGATGTCGCCGTCGATCACCCCTTCGACGGGCTCGACCCGGGCCACCACCCGTGTGGTGAAGCGGTGGTCGGGTCCGAGGAGGGCGAGCGCCGCTGCACCGGTGAGGATCTTCTGCGTGCTGGCGGGAACGAGCGCACGATCGGCGAGGTGCCCGTAGCGGGCACGTCCGGATTCCGAGACCGCCACGCAACTGTCGCCGGGAAGGGCGGTGGCCGACGCCTCGAGGGAGACGATGAGGCGGCGGTCCGCCTCGGGCTCCTGGAGGAAGACCGGCACCCGTCGAACGGAGAGGAGGGGCGTGCGGACCTCGGGTGGCGGAATCGCCGACGGCTCGCGCGGCGGCCGGTCGTGCTCCTGGTCGGACGCCCGGGCCTGCCACGCTGAGCCCACGGCGAGTGCCACGAGCAGCAGAGGGAATGCGATGCGCCTGATCACGGGCCGCATCGTAGAGGTGTGAGGTCCCGCAGGTGGTGCGCCTTCGTCCAGCCTTCTGCTGGCCAGCCGTCGACGCCTGTCAGCCGCGACACGGTCTAGATTTCTCTTTCATGGACATCCTCGCCGCACTCTTCTTCGAGGGGCTCGAACTCCGTCCCGCTCCGGGTGGCATCACCAAGATCGACCTGACCGGCATCCACTTCAGCATGGCCGCTCCCACGCCCGTGCCCCTCACGGTCGCACCCCACCTGATGGTCCTCATGCACTGCCCCGAGGATGCCTCGCCGACGGCGGCGCTCGAGGTCATCTTCACGAAGGACGGCGAGCGGGTCGCACGCAACGCACAGCCGCTCCAGGTCGAGCCCGGCCGCTTCGGCTACCGCCTCGTCCGCGCAGAGATCGAGGTGGCGGACTACGGCACCATCGAGGCCCACTGTCGGATCGACCAGGGTCCGGTAACCGTCGTGCCCTTCACGCTCCTGCCCCCCGTCCCCGCCGATCCTCCTTCCGGCCCGGGCCCGGATGCCTCCTGACCCGGTGCGCTACGCGGTCGCCCTGTCCGAGCATTCCGACACCGGCGTCGCCCTCGGCGAGGTCGTCGGTCAGGTCCTCGACCGGCTAGGTCCCGCTCCCGACGTCGCGGTCCTGTTCGTCACCGGGCACCACGTCGACCGGTGCGACGAACTGGGCCGAACGGTGCGGCAGACGCTTGGCGCCCGACACCTGATCGGTGGGACGGCCGTGTCCGTCCTCGCCCATCGCCAGGAGGTCGAGGAGTCTCCGGGGGTCGTCCTGTGGGCCGGGCACACAGGTCCGGTAGAGGTTTTCCGGCCGTCGTCGGAGGGAAGGCTCCCTGATGACCTCGTCGACGACACGACTGTCGTCGTCCTGGCCGATCCGTTCTCGTACGACGCCGTAAACCTCGCCGGCAACGTCCCACCGGAGGTGACGCTGGTCGGCGGCCTGGCATCTGAAGCGGGCCGGCCCGGCGGCAACAGGCTCTTCCTCGACGATGACGTCCAGGCGGAAGGAGCCGTCGCCCTGGCACTCCCTCCCGGCCTCGGCACCCGTCCCCTCGTCTCCCAGGGCTGTCGCCCGGTCGGCGAGCCGATGACCGTCACGTCCAGTGAGGGCAACCTGCTGCGGACCCTCGGTGGGCGTCCCGCACTCGAGCGGCTGAAGGCCATCTCCGAAACCGCCGAGCCCTCCGAGCGCTCGCTGCTTTCGCGGGGCCTCCAGGTGGGGCTCGTGGTCGACGAACACCGCGAGGTGTTCGGACCCGGCGACTTCCTGATCCGGGGCGTGCTGGGCGCAGATCGCGCGACGGGCGCAGTGGCCATCGGCGACCACGCCCCGGTCGGCTCCACGGTGCAGTTCCAGGTTCGCGATGCCGACGCTGCAACTGCCGAGCTCCGGCAGATGGCGGCCGCCTGGCATGCCGACTCCGCTCTCGTCTTCACCTGCAACGGTCGGGGCTCGCACCTGTTCGGCAGGCCGGGACTCGATGCGGAGGCACTGGTCGACGGACTCGACACGACCGCGGTGGGCGGCATGTTCTGCGCCGGCGAGATCGGCCCCATCGGCGGTCGGCACTTCCTCCACGGCTTCACGGCCTCCGCCCTCCTCCTGGGCGCCGAGCCCGCCGCCTGAGTCGCCGATCGGCGACCGAACGGTGCCCTTCCGATCCGGACCGCGCGGATAGGGTGACCGATCACGTCCCCGACCGGAACCCACTCGCCAATGAGCGCCTCCCAGGACGCCGCCCTCGAAGCCCGGGCCATCAACGTCATCCGCGGCCTCTCGATGGACGGCCCCCACGCCGCCCGGTCCGGCCACCAGGGAACCGCCATGGCGCTGGCCCCACTGGCTCACGTCCTGTGGACCCGGGTCCTCACCTACGACGCCGGCGATCCCGAGTGGTCCGACCGCGACCGCTTCATCCTCTCGGCCGGGCACGCATCGATCCTCCTCTACTCGATGCTGCACCTCACGGGCCACGGCCTGACCCTCGACGACCTGCGCCGGTTCCGTCAGTGGGGTTCCGCCACGCCCGGCCACCCCGAGGTCGGGGACACGGCGGGCATCGAGGTCACGACCGGCCCCCTCGGCCAGGGCCTCGCCAACTCCGTCGGCATGGCCATCGCCGAGCGCAACCTGCGTGCCCGCTTCGGTGCCGAAGTCTGCGACCACCACACGTTCGTCGTCTGTGGTGACGGCGACCTCGCCGAGGGCCTCAGCCACGAATCCGCCTCTCTTGCCGGGCACCTCGGACTGGGGCGTCTCGTCGCCGTCTACGACGACAACCACGTCACGATCGACGGCCCGACCGAACTGGCGCTCTCCGACGACGCCCCGGCCCGGTTCAGCGCGTACGGATGGCACGTGATCGACCTCGGCGAGGCCGCCGAGGACCTCGACGCCATGGAGGCGGCTCTGCGCGCCGCCATGGCCGACGAGACCCGGCCCTCGCTGATCGTGCTCCGCAGCCACATCGCCACCCCCTCCCCCGACATCGACTCACCGGCGGCCCACGGCTACTCGCTCACCGACGACGGCATCGCCGAAACGAAGCGCCGCATGGGCCTCCCGGACGACGAGTCCTTCCATGTCCCCGACGAGGTGCTCTCGATGTACCGCTCTGCCGGCGCCCGGGGTGCCGCTGCACGCGAGGCCTGGCAACAGCGCTTCGACTCCTGGGATGGCGACCGTGCGGGGTGGGAGGCCTGCTGGGCACGCTCCGGACGTGACGGCTGGGCGGACGCCCTTCCGAGTTGGGAGCCCGGCCAGAGGGTGGCGACGCGCAAGGCCGGCAACGCCTGCCTGACGGCGCTCCTCGACGAGGTGCCCGGCCTGATCGGCGGCGGCGCCGACCTGACCGGCAACACCGGCACCACCATCAAGGAGCACGGCGTCCAGGGGGCCGACTGTCCCGAGGGCCGTCAACTCTTCTTCGGCGTACGCGAGCACGCCATGGGTGCGATCTGCAACGGCATGGCCCTCCACGGCGGCCTCATCCCCTTGGGCGGAACCTTCCTCGTCTTCAGCGACTACATGCGGGGCGCCGTGCGCCTGGCGGCGATCAGCGGCGCCAAGACGCTCTTCGTCTGGACACACGACTCCGTCGGCGTCGGCGAGGACGGACCGACCCACCAGCCCGTCGAGCACGCCGCCGCCCTGCGGGCGATTCCCGGCCTGCGGGTCTTCCGACCCGCCGACGCCAACGAGACCGCCGGCGCCTGGCGGGCGGCGATCGAGGGCGACGGACCCACCGCCTTCCTGCTGACCCGGCAGGACGTGCCGGTCCTGGTCGGCACGAACGACCATACGGCGGTGGCCCGCGGCGCCTACGTCCTGGTGGACGCCGACGGACCGGCCGATGTCGTACTCGTCGGCACCGGCAGCGAGGTCTCCGTCGCGCTCGACGCCGCCGCCACCCTGACCGCCGGCGGCACCGCCGTCCGCGTGGTATCCATGCCCTCGATGGACGTCTTCGGCGCACAGGGCGCCGCCTACCGAGCGTCGGTGCTACCCCCGGGCGTGCCCGTGGTGTCGGTCGAGGCCGGGGTCACGTTCGGTTGGGGTGCCTGGGCCGACGTGTCGGTCGGGATCGACCGCTTCGGGGCATCGGCTCCCGGCAGCGTGGTCATGGAGCAGCTCGGGATCACGCCGGCTGCAGTGGCCGAGGCGGCCCGTGGGCTCCTCGGCAGAAAGGAAGGCTCGGCATGAACCGGCTCCGCAAACTCTTCGACCAGCACGGCCAGAGCCCCTGGCTCGACAACCTGCGGCGGGGCTGGATCACCTCGGGCGAACTGCAGGTGCTCATCGACCGGGGCGTGCGCGGTATCACGTCGAACCCGTCGATCTTCCAGAAGGCGATGTCGGGGACCGACGACTACGACGAACAGCTCAGCGCCCTTGCCGGAGCGGGACGATCGATCGAAGACTCCTACTGGGAGTTGGTCACCCGCGACATCGTCGATGCGCTCGACCTGCTGCGACCGGTCCACGAGGCGACCGGCGGCCTCGACGGCTTCGTCTCGGTCGAGGTCGATCCCAGCCTGGCGGCCGACACCGGAGGCACCGAAGCGGCGGCCCGCCACCTCAGCAGGACCATCGACCGGCCCAACCTCTTCGTGAAGATCCCGGCCACCGCCGAGGGGATCCCCGCCATCCGCACGATGATCGGCGAAGGGTGCAGCATCAACGTCACGCTCATCTTCTCCCTCGACCGCTACGAGGACGTCATGGAGGCGTACATCGCAGGACTCGAGGCCCACGGGGGCGACCTGTCGGGAACCTCGTCGGTCGCCTCCTTCTTCATCAGCCGCACCGACACCGAGATCGACCGGCGCCTCGAGGCCCTCGGCACGCCCGAGGCCCTCGCCCTCCGCGGTCGTGCGGCCGTCGCCCAGGGACAGGTCGCCTACGACCTCTTCCGACGGGCCTTCTCCGGACCCCGTTGGGAGGCGCTCGTCGCAAGGGGTGCGAGGGTCCAACGCCCCCTCTGGGCGTCCACCTCCACGAAGAACCCCGCCTACCCCGACACGCTCTACGTCGACACGCTGATCGGCCCCGACACCGTCAACACGCTCCCCGAGGCGACCCTCGAGGCGTTCGACGAACACGGCACCCTGGCCCGCACGGTGGACGCCGACCCCGAGGGGGCACGCGCCACGTTGGCTGCCGTCGAGGCGGCCGGCATCGACCTCGACGACGTCTCCCGGGTCCTCGAGGAGGAGGGCGTCGGCACCTTCGTCAAGTCCTTCGACGAACTCCTCGACACCCTTGGGCAGAAGGCCGAGGCGCTCGCCTGATCGCGTATGCCCGGGTATGCCCGGTCGAGTCCGTTGCATATCGCAACGGACTGCTACGGTCCGTTCATGCCCGGCGAACTGCTCCCCCCACTCGAGGACCGCTGCTCGATCGCCCGCACCCTCGAGGCCGTCGGCAACCGCTGGACCCTGCTGATCCTGCGGGACCTGTTCCGGGGCGTCTGCCGCTTCGAACGCCTCCACGAGGACCTCGGCATTGCCCGGAACCTCCTCACCGTCCGCCTCCGTCGCCTGGAGGACGCCGAGATCGTCCAGCGGGTGCCCTACCAGCAACGTCCGCTCCGCCACGAGTACCGACTCACCGCCAGGGGACGCGACCTGTCCCCGGCGCTGATCGCCCTCATGTCCTGGGGTGATCGTTGGCGTGCCGAGGACGGACCACCCACCCTGCTCATCCACGACGCCTGCGAGACCCCGATCGAACACACGGTCCGATGCCCGTCCTGCGACGAGCCTGTGGCCGCCCACCACATCCGGAGCCGACCCGGCCCCGGACGCCACGCTCTCTCCCCTGGAGCCGCCCGATGACCGCTGACCAGGAATCCGAAGGAGCCCGCGAGTTGCTCGATCTCCCGTTGTCCGAGTTGCTGGCCGCAGCCGGCGAACGCCGCGACCGGGCGCACGGCAGCCGCGTCACCTACAGCCCCAAGGTCTTCATCCCCCTCACGATGCTCTGCCGCGACCGCTGCGGGTACTGCACATTCGCCCAACCGCCGGCCCGCCTCGCCGCTCCGTACCTCCTGCCCGAGGAGGTCCTCGACATCGCCAGGCGGGGAGCCGCAGTGGGGTGCCACGAGGCGCTCTTCACCCTGGGCGAGCGACCCGAGGAACGCTATCCGGTGGCCAGGGACTGGCTGGCCCGGCACGGTTACGACTCGACGATCGACTACCTGGTCGATGTCTCCCGCCTCGTGCTCGAGGAAACCGGCCTGCTCCCCCACTCCAACGCCGGCGCACTCTTCGAGGACGAGTTGGCCCGACTCCGCGAGGTCGCCCCCTCGCAGGGAATGATGCTCGAGACGCTGCGCCCGGACCTCGACTGCCATCGCGGCGCCCCCGACAAGACGCCCGAGAGACGGCTCGCCACCCTCGAGGCCGCCGGCCGACTGCACATCCCGTTCACCACGGGCATCCTCGTCGGCATCGGCGAGGACCGCATCGACCGGCTCGTCGCCCTGGAGGCAATCGCCGAATCGCATCGCCGGCATGGCCACGTCCAGGAGGTCATCGTCCAGAACTTCCTTCCGAAGGCCGGCACCGCCATGCACGCAGCACCACCGTGCCCCGAGCGGGAGTACCTCGAGGCCATCGCACTGGCACGCCTGGTCCTGCCGGACGAGGTGCACGTCCAGGCGCCGCCGAACCTCTCCGACGACTTCGGACCGCTCCTGGATGCGGGCATCGACGACTGGGGCGGCGTCTCCCCGGTGACGGCCGACCACGTCAACCCGGAGCGGCCCTGGCCCGCCCTCGACCGCCTCCGGGACGAGACCGAGCAGCGCGGCTTCGCCCTCGCCCCCCGGCTCACCCTCCACCCGGAGTTCGTGCGGCATCCGGAGGCCTGGCTCGACAAGGCGCTGCGCTTCCCCGTCATGGACCGGGCGGATGCCGAGGGCCTCGGCCGGGATGATCCGGGTGCCGTCTTCCCCGAGCGGATCGAGAGCATCGTCGCAGAGGACGGCGCAGAGGTCCGCCAGATCGGCCACGACTCGACGGCCTGGTACTCGGGTGCGCCGGTGTCGCCTGCCGACCTGATCGGAGGACCGGCGGCAACAGGGGGCCGCCTCCGCGAGGTCCTGGACGGCGTGCTCGACGGCCAGGAGGCCGGGACCGACGAACTTCTCACCCTCTTCACTGCACGCGGCCCGGAGGTGCGTGCCGTGGCCGAGGTCGCCGACGAACTCCGGCGTCGGGTCGTCGGCGACGTCGTCACCTGGGTCGCCAACCGGAACATCAACTACACGAACGTCTGCACCTACAAGTGCCGGTTCTGCGGCTTCTCCAAGGGGCCCCTTTCGCTGAACCTCCGCGGGACCCCCTACCTCCTCGAAATCGACGAGATCGCCGGCCGTGCCGCAGACGGCGCCCGCATGGGCGCCACCGAGGTGTGCCTCCAGGGCGGGATCCACCCCGACTTCGACGGCGACTACTACATCGAGGTCACCCGGGCGGTCCGCGATGCCGTGCCGGACATCCACGTGCACGGCTTCACCGCCCTCGAGGTCACCGAGGGGGCGCGACGACTCGGCGAGCCGCTGGCCGACTACCTGCGGCGCCTCATGGACGCCGGGCTGCGGTCCCTGCCCGGAACCGCTGCAGAGATCCTCGACGACGACATCCGAGCCGAACTGTGTCCCGACAAGATCAACACCGAGGAGTGGCTCGAAGCCCACCGCACGGCACACGGGGTCGGCCTGCGCTCCAACATCACGATCATGTTCGGGTCGATCGAGGGCACCGAACACTGGGTCCGGCACCTGCTCGTGTGTCGCGACCTCCAGAAGGAGACCGGTGGATTCACCGAGTTCGTCGGACTGCCCTTTGTGCACATGGCCTCGCCGATCTACCTGCAGCGCCGGGCACGCCGTGGCCCGACCTTCCGGGAGACGCTCCTGATGCACGCCGTTGCCCGGATCGCCCTGCACGGCCTCGTCGACAACATCCAGGGGTCGTGGGTGAAGATCGGCTTCGACGGCCTCCGCCAGATGCTGCAGGCCGGGTGCAACGACCTCGGCGGAACCCTCGTCGACGAGAACATCTCACGGGCCGCAGGTGCCGAACACGGCCAGTCCGCCCACGAGTCCGACTTCCGGAAGCTCGTCGAGCCGATGGGTCGAACCCTCGAGCAGCGCACCACGCTCTACGGGCGCGTGGCCGCCGGCAGGCGGCTCGAGGTCCGCCGTGCCGACGACGGCAGGGTGCTCATCCCGGTCGTCGGTGCCTGAACCCACCTGAACCGGCTCGAAACCGGCGGTTCCTGCACGGACACCGTCGTTAGGGTGCGGGGATGAGCCTGCGGAACTACCGGACCGGCGACGACGGCATCGACGCTGCCATCGAGGACCTGGCCAGGTCGACGGGCCGCAGCGGCGACCTGGACATGATCACCGAGATGCTCGTCACCACCGTCCGCCTGGCGCGCGAGAAGGTCGGTCGCGGCGACCTGAAACTCGTCAACAACGCCCTCAAGGAACTCCGGCACGCATTCTCGGTCTTCGAGCCGTACCGGGCCGTTCGCAAGGCCACCGTCTTCGGCTCGGCCCGCATCGCCGAGGGCGACCCCGCCTATGTAGCCGCACGCGACTTCGGGGCCGCCATGGCCGCACACGACTGGATGGTCATGACCGGGGCTGGACCCGGAATCATGGCGGCAGGCCTCGAGGGGGCGGGACGCGACCACTCGTTCGGCATCAACATTCAACTCCCATTCGAGTCCGAGGCCAACGAGTTCATCCTCGACGACCCAAAACTCCTCAACTTCAAGTACTTCTTCACCCGCAAGGTCACGTTCATGAGCGAGTCCCACGGGTACGCCCTGCTGCCCGGAGGCTTCGGCACGATGGACGAGGCCTTCGAACTCCTCACCCTGATGCAGACCGGAAAGACTCCCCTCACGCCCGTCGTGTTGCTCGACCCCCCGGGCGACACCTACTGGTCGCACTGGACCGAGTTCATCCAGACCGAGTTGGTGGCCAGGAACCTCGTCTCCCCGCACGACCTGTCACTCGTCCACGCCACCGACAACCCCGATGCCGCTGCCGAGCACGTCCGGAACTTCTACCGGACCTACCACTCCATGAGGTACGTGGGCCACCACCTCGTCCTGCGTCTCGAGCGCCAGGTGGACGACGCCGAGGTGGCGACGCTCGACGCAGAGTTCGGCGACCTGCTGGTGGACGGCCACATCCAGCGCTGCGACATCACCCCGGCCGAACTCCGGGACGACGACGAGGTCGAGCGACCCCGACTGCGCTTCCACTTCGACCGCCGCTCCCATGCCCGCCTCCGGCAACTCATCGACGTCCTCAATGACGCCGCACCCGACACCAACAGCTAGTCGTCGAACCACCCGGCGTCGTCGGGCTCCCGCAGGAGGTTGATCGCCTTCTCGACCGCCCGTCGGGCCCTGGTGAGGCGACGCTCGTCGACCGGGAGCTCGTGGCCGCCGGCGTCGATCGACTCCCGGAGCCGGGTGATCGCCAGGTCGGCCAACTCCTCGGCAATGCCCTCGAGCTTCGTTCGGATCTCGTCGAATTCACCGGCCATGTGCACCTCCCTGCTTTCCCCGGATCCGTTCGGCGACGACTTCGAGGGGGTGCCGGACCACGTGGCCGGCGGCCGCCAGGTGGATGGCGCATCCCGGGTTGGCGCTGACCACGGCCTCGGCACCCGTGGTGGCCATCGCCCGCCGAATGGATGCCGTCTTGCGAAGGCGGACCTCGGAGGCCAGTTCGGGCTGGAGCACAGAGAAGGCCCCACCGGCGCCGCAGCACAGTCCCTCGTCGTCGAGTTCGACGGTGTCCGCATAGGGGGCGAGCACGGTCCGCACGCTGCCGTGGCAACCCTGGGCGTGGCGCAGGTGACAGGGATCCTGGACAATGACGGTCGACCGCTTCCCCACCGTCGCCGCCGGCATCCGGTCGATGTCGGCGGCCAGCCACTCGTGGACGTCCTGCACCCTGGCCGAGAAGGCGGCTGCCTCCGGCGTGCCGACGAGCGATCCGTACCCGCGCAGTGTCGCTCCGCACCCCGCCGAGTCCACGAGTACCGGGACTTGTTCCGGAATCGCCGCCATGACCCGTTCTGCGAGGGACCGCGCCGCCCCCTCGAGGCCGGCATGAGCGTGCAGGGCACCACAGCAGCCCGCCGCATCGCCGGATCGGCTAACCGTCGCCCCGCAGGCCTCGAGGACCTCCTCGACCGCCGCATGAACCTCGGGCTGCCAGGCGTCCATCACGCAACCCGTGAAGAGGACCACTTCGCCACCGACCCTCCCCTTCTGCCGTGGATCCCGCATGGGTAGTCGTCCGGGCAGGGGCAGTCGTCCGGGCAGCAGGTGGAGTCGTTGCAGCAGGGCGAGGATCCGACTCAAACCGCGGAGCAGCCTCGGGCGAACCAGGACGGCGAGGCCGACCCTGAGTCGCAACGGCACCTGTCGCGTGCGGGTCACGGCGGCCCGCGTGTCGCTCATCAGCTCACCGAAGGGCACTGCCGAGGGGCACGCCGTCTCGCAGCCACGGCAGAGGATGCAGGTGTCCATGGCCTCGAGCCATTCGGCGTCGGGTGCCGTCGCTCCCTCGTCGACGGCACGCATCAGGGCGATGCGCCCACGCGGCGAGCGGCGCTCGTCGCCCGTGACCCGGTAGGTCGGGCAGTGGGGCAGGCAGAGGCCACAGGCCACGCACGAAGCCAGCGCATCGTCGCGGAGGTCGAGGACCCCCCCGGTGCGTGGGGACGACGAGCCGGTCATGCGGCGATTCGATACGGGTCGCGGCCAGGGTTCAGGCGCCCTCCGGGGTCGAACCCGGACCTGATCCTGGCGGCAAGGGCGGCGACACCCGGCCCGGGCTCAGGGGCCGGTTCCTCGACCGGACCGTGGACCACGCCGGTCCCCACTTCGAGGAGGCTCCCCTCCGCCAGTCTGCCGGTCCAGCGGCTCCGGTGTGGAGGCAGCGTCGGAGCGGTCGCGACCACCTCGAGGCCGAGGTGCGAGCCGAGCGCTGCCGCCTCAGCCTCGACATCCTCGCCGTATCCCTCCAGGCACACGCTGACCCGGCGGCCGTCCCACAACACGCTGGATGGCCGGTAGCACAAGTTCCGAACCGCCTCCGGTGTTCCCGATCCCTGCATCCAGAGCGTTCGCTCCGGAGACGGCCAGGTTCGCAGGATCACCTGCCCGATGAGGCCGAGGGTGCCGAGCGACCCGACGAGGAGCCGGCACAGGTCGTAGCCCGTCACGTTCTTCACCGTCGGTCCGCCCGCCTTGAAGAGGGATCCGTCGGCGCCCACGCAGTCCGCCTGGAGGAGCGCATCTCGGACCGCCCCGACGCGTAGCCGGCGGAGGCTGCTCCGTCCGACGGCGAGCACGCCGCCGACGGTGGCCCCGGCCGGGCCCTCGAGCGCCACCTCTTGCCCATGCCCGGCCAGCACCTCGACGAGCTCGCCGAGGGGCGTTCCGGCACCCACGACAACGGTCATCTCCGCCGGATCGAAGGCGACGACCCCGGCTGGCGCCCGCACCTCCCGGCTGCCGTGGGCCGGTGTGCCACCCAGCTCCCACCGGGTCCCTCCCCCGCGCACGCACACCGGGCCAGTCGGTCCGACCTCGTCCCGGAAGTCCTCGATGCCCCTCACACCCACACCCCTTCCGGAATCTCGGGCAGGTCCTGGACATCCCCACAGCTCGCCCCACTGGGCAGCACCTTGTGGGGGTTGGCCACGCCGTCCGGGTCGAAGGCGTCCCTCAACGCCCGCTGAGCAGCCAGGTCCTCGGGCGAGAAGAGCAGCGGCATGAATCGCCGCTTCTCGAGCCCGATGCCGTGCTCCCCCGACAGGACTCCGCCGACCTCGAGGGACAGTCGGACGATCTCCTCGCCGGCAGCGAACACATGGTCCATCACCCCGGGTTCACGGTGGTCGAACACGAGCAGCGGGTGCAGGTTGCCGTCCCCGGCATGGAAGACGTTCATCACGATCAGGCCGTGCCTCTCCGCGATGGCGTTCACGCCGGTGACCACCTCGGCCAGGCGCGTCCGCGGGATCACGGTGTCGTGCAGGTAGTAGGACGGCTTGATGTTGGCGATCGCCCCGAAGGCGCCCTTCCGGCCCTTCCAGATCCGGGCCCGCTCCTCCTCGTCCTCGGCGATGCGCACCGTCCGGGCGCCGCACTCCCTGGCGACGGCGGCGACCGACTCGGCCTCTCGGGCGGCACCCGCAGGCAGGCCGTCGAGCTCGACGATCAGGACGGCGGCAGCATCGAGGGGGTACCCGGCGTCGGCGAAGGGCTCGACGGCCTGCACCACCTGCTGGTCCATCAACTCGAGCGCCGCAGGGACGATCCCGGCGGCGATCACGGCGCTAACGGTCTCGGCGGCCTCCTCGATCGTCGTGAAGTCGAGGAGCAGGGTCCGCACCTCGGGTGGGTCGGGCGTGAGGCGCACCGCGATGCGCGTGGCGATTCCCAGCGTGCCCTCGCCACCGACGAAGGCGCCACGGAGGTCGTAGCCGACAGCGTCGCCCTCCTCCTCGCCCAGGACGACGACCTCTCCGTCGGGGAGGACCACCTCGACCGCCGTCACGTGCACGCTGGTCACGCCGTACAGCAGGCAGTGGGGGCCACCGGAGTTGTTGGCCACGTTCCCACCGATGGAGCAGGCCTGCTGGCTGGAGGGATCCGGGGCGAAGTGCAGTCCGGTCCCCGCCAGGTGACTCGTGAGGTCGAGGTTGACGACGCCCGGCTCCACCCAGGCGATGCGCCGATCGACGTCCACCTCCAGGATCCGGTCCATGCGGGTGGTCGCGATGACCACGGGGTCGTCGCAGGGCACCGCCCCTCCGGTCAGGCCGGTCCCCGCCCCGCGGGGGACGAAGGCACGCCCGTGGGCACGGGCGATGCGCACACATGCGGCAACCTGCTCGGTGGAGCCCGGGAGGCAGACCACGCCGGCCTTCCCGCCACGGATGATCGAGCCGTCGCGACTGTAGAGGAGGCGGGCGGAGGCTCCCCCCTCGACGCTGTCCGCCCCGATCGCCGCTTCGAGGTCGCGGGTGAGCGGGTCAGTCGAGCGTCGTCGGGTCCACCACATCCGCACAGTCTGCACAACATGCGGTGTCGATTCGCGAATCGGGGATTCGCGGCTCCCGTGCCGCGTCGAAGCGCGCATCGGGGTGTAGGAAGGACGCCGTGAGTCGCCTGCGGACCATCGCCACCCGGGGCGACACCCCCGTGCTGGCCCTGTCGATCGCCACCGGCGCACTGGTCGCACTGCTCATCGCCGGCTTTGAGTACCTGACGGACAGCGTCCTCCTCGAACGCCTCTCCCACCGACCTCTCTGGCAGATCGCCCTGGCTCCGGCAATCGGGCTTCTGCTCGCCACCCTCATCCTCCGTTGGGCCGGGCGGGGCCTGGGCTCGGCCACCTCCGACGAGTTCATCCGCGTGTACCACGAGCGAAGCCCGCGCCTGCCGCTGCGCCACCTCCCCGCCAAGTTGCTGGCCGGGGTCGCCACCATCGGATTCGGCGGCGCCCTTGGCCTCGAGGGCCCGTCCATCTACACGGGTTCCACGGCAGGACTGGCCGTCCACGACCGCTTCCGGCGGTGGCTCCGGCGTGAGGACGTCCGGATCCTGCTCACCGCCGGTGCGGCCGCCGGTGTCGCCGCCGTGTTCAAGGCGCCGGCCACGGGCGTCCTGTTCGCCCTCGAGGCTCCATACCGGGACGATGTCACCCGACGGGCGCTGATCCCCTCGCTGTTGGCCGCCGCCACGAGCTACGTCACCTACATCAACATCATCGGTCCCGACTCGGTGATCCCGTTCCTCAACGACCCCGAAAGCCGGCTGGGGCTCAACCTCATCGACGCTTCCCAGTTCACCGAGGATGGCCTCGTCTGGATCCAGCGCGACCAGTTGACCGCACTGTTCACCGGGGTCAAGGTCAGCGACGTCCTCGGAGCCGTCCTCCTGGGCGTGCTGGCCGGCCTCGGTGGCCGTTCGATGGCCTGGTTGGTGCGTTGGGCCAAGGGGATCTCGAAGCAGACCAACGCCGTCACCCGCCTCCTCATCGGTGGTTCGTTCCTGGCCGGCCTGGCGGTCGCCGCCGACTTCCTCTTCGACTCACCCCTGACCATCGGCCCGGGATTCAAGGCGATGGAGTGGGTGGTTGCTCCCGACCACGGCCTCGGCCTGATCGCGTTGCTCTTCGGCATACGGATCGCGGCCACGGTCGTGACCCTCACCGCCGGCGGGGTCGGCGGGCTCTTCATCCCACTCGCCGTCCAGGGGGTGATCCTCGGTTCGTTCGTCGGGGTGATGGTCCACACCGACCGTCCCGGCCTCTACCCGATCCTCGGCCTGGCGGCCTTCCTCGGCGCCGGCTACCGGGCACCGATCTCTGCAGTGATGTTCGTCGCCGAGTCGACCGGTGGGGCCTTCGTGGTTCCGGCCCTCATCGCCGCCGCCGTCAGCCAGTTGGTGGCCGGCTCGTCCTCCGTGGCCGAACACCAGCACAGAGTGCGCCTGGGCCACCTCGAGCGTCGCTTCACCCTTCCGGTCACCGCAGCATTGAGCACCGACGTCCTCACCGTGCCACCGGACGCGACCCTGTCCGAGTTCGTCTACCTCCACGTGCTCGGACGCCGCGAGCGGTCCGTGGCCGTCGTCGAGGGTGGCACCTATCTCGGGATGGTCAGCCTCACGGAACTCTCCGAGATCGACCGTGCGGAGTGGGACGACACCACCGTGGGAGACGTCCTCCGCTCCGACCTGCCGCAGGTGAGACCTTCGTGGACCTTGCGCGACGCCATCGGTGCCATGGGCGACTCGGATGTCGACGTGCTGGCGGTGACCGACGCCGACGCCTCGTTCATCGGACTCGTCCGGGAGGACGACATCCTCAAGTTGGACGAGATCCTGGAGGAAACCGGGGGCTGACGGCTCGGAAATTCACGAGCGGTCCATGAACTCACGCTGAGGCGTCGAGTTCCTCCGTTGCTTGGATCTCATCGTCGGCTTCGTCGCCCTCATCGGCCCAGGCGTCGTACACAGGCGAGTAGCCCTCTTCGGCCTCCGGCGAGACGGCATCGGTGGACAGGCTGTCGAAGATGGATTCGAGGTCGAGGTCCTGGTTGCGCTTCAGCGCCCTGGCTTCTTCAAATCGGCGATGGCGGCCCTTCTTCACGGCGCCCTCTCCCGGGTCGGCGGTCGTTCAACCCGGCATCCTACCCATTCGCACCCCGCAACCGGGGTCCCCGGCGGGCAGGCTCAGGATTCGTCCCTGTCCTCGAGCAGGAGCCCACCCTCCCCGTCGAAGGCCAGGGCCACCCGTCCGGACAGCAGGTCGGTCAGGGCCGAGCCGACGACATCACGGCGCCACCCCGATGCCAACCGGGTCCCCTCCTCGCCACGGACCAGGGCCTCGATGTCGGACCGCGTCCCGAGCAGCGTCGGATCGAGGTCGAGATCCTTCGCCGCCTGGGAGACCCAGGCGGACACCAGTGTCACGGCGGCACGCTGGTCCCCCCGGTCCCTGTTGGAGCGCCTCGGGTCCCGGGAAACCGGTGGAAGGTCGGCGGCATCCCCGAGGGCCCGCAGGACCGCGGCAGCCGCGCCGTTGCGGAGGTGGCGGCCGTCGACGCCCCGCACCCGACGGAGCGCCTCCTCGTCGGCGGGATCGTCCTGGGCCACCGTCACCACGGCCAGGTCGGGGAAGACGGTCCGGACCGGGACGTCACGGTCCGCTGCCTCGCGTTCACGCCAGGCGGCGACGGCCCGCGCCCGGCCGAAGGCATCACCGCGCAGCCGCCGCACCTCCTTGATCCTCTCCCAGGCGGCAAGTGGATCTCGTGGTCCACGGTTGCACTCCAGCAGTTCCCGGCATTCGCCCCGGGCCCACTCCATGCGTCCTCGGGTGGTGAGGTCGGCGACTAGGCGATCGTGGAGGGCCAGGAGGTGCACCACGTCGGCAGCGGCGTACTCGAGCTGCGATCCCGACAGGGGTCGCGCCAGCCAGTCGCTGAGTCGGTCGCCCTTCGGCAGGTGGATGCCGAGCTCGCGCTCGCAGAGGGTGGTCAGCGAAGGCGTCGAGAGGCCGACGAAGCCCGCCGCCAACTGCGTGTCGAAGAGGTTCCGTGGCGCCGTCCCACAGGCCCGGTCGAAGACCTCGAGGTCCTGGCCTGCGGCGTGCATGACGAAGAGGACGTCCGACTCCAGCACGGCGGCAAATGTCCTGAGGTCCACGGCGAGCGGATCGACGAGTGCCAGGCCGTCGGTCCACCCGACCTGGAGGAGCGCCACCCGGGGGTAGTAGGTGCGTTCCCGGTGGAACTCCGTGTCGACGGCGATCCGCGGCTCGTCGAGCAGGCGGTCGACCAGCGCCTCGAAGGCCTCCTGGTCCTCGACGGGTGCCGGAGCAGGTTGGTCGGAACCACTGACGGTTCCTCGTGCACTGCCGCCGCGCCGACGTCTCAGGTCGCCGGTCCCGTCTCGACCGGGAAGCCGGCCACGAGCCAGGCTTCGGTGCCCCCGAGCACGTTCACCGCATCGATGCCCCGGGTCCTGAGGAACTCGGCGGCAGCCAGGCTGCGGCCCCCCATGGCACAGATCAGGTACACCGTGCCGTCTCCCGGGACCTCTTCGACACGGGCGGGGACCTCACCCAGGGGGATGGGGAGCGCTCCCGGGACCCTCGCCTGCTCGAACTCGTCGGGTTCGCGGACATCCACAAGGGGCGCTCCCTCGGCGAGCCGCAACTCCAACTCGTCCACGTCGATCTCGGGAACGTCCATGGCTGGTTCGACGCCTTTCGGAATGCTGCGAAGGGGATATGGAACAGGCTCGCCGGGCGGCACCCTAGTCAGGACATCCGGTCGCACCGCGTCCGGTCGTGCTCCGTCCACTCAGGTCCTCCGGACGATCGGCGTCCCTCAGCGAACGCTCGTCGGGTACGGAGACCTCAACGACCGGCAACTTGCGACCCGCACGCCAGGGGGCCCGCTCCCCCGCCTCGAAGGAGGCGGCCAGCGACATCCGTGCGCCGGCCGGCCAGAGGGCGTGGAGCCACTGGGGAACACCATCCAGTACCGGGAGCACGACGGAGTCCGGGGCATCGATGCCGTGAACCAGGAGTTCGGCGACGGTGGCCGCAGAGGCGTCCGGGAGGTCGCAGGCCAGGACGACCACCGGGCGTCGTCCGTCCTCGTCGAGGGCGGAAAGTGCCGTCAGGATCCCTCCCAGCGGACCCGCCCCGGGCCAGGCGTCAGGCAGCACCTCATGGCCGGTGACCTCGGACAGGCCGTCGGCGCCCCCAACCAGGAGCACGGGGGACACGCCCGCAGCCTGGAGTGCCTCGAGCGCCCCCATGGCCAACGGCCTCCCGTCGACCTCCAGGGCCGCCTTGTCCACGCCCATCCGACGGCTGGCGCCCCCGGCCAGCACCGCCCCGGCCACTCCCCGGTCGCCGCCGGTCACCGGTCCGCCGGCGGCCATGCCGGATCGAGTTGCCGGAGGAAGAGCTCGCAACGCTCCTGTTCGTCGACCTCCCCGATCTCGCCGGCCAGCCGGGCGAGTCCTTCCACGCAGCGCAGGAAGCCACGGTTCTCGAAGCGCTCCCACCGGACGAATCCCGTGCCGCGCCAGCCGCCCTGGCGGAGCCGGTCCAGGCCGCGGTGGTAGCCGACCCGGTAGGCGGCATAGGCCTCGACAGGATCACGGGCCAGGTCGCCGAGCGACGCCCAGGCGGCGAGGCACCGGGGCCAGCGAGCCGCCACAGCAGCCACCGCATCGCGTTGGACGCTCTGGCGGGAGGCCAGCGCCTCCCCGAGTGCCTCGAGGCAACCGACGGGCTCGGGATCCAGGATGGTCTCGGGAGGACCGCTTCCCGACAGGCTCACCGGGTGTTGTTCGCTCACGGCCGAGGAGGGTACCCCTCCCCCAGCTCCCGAGGGGCGGTCGGTAGGGTCCCGGCGTGCCCGACAGCCTCTACGACCTCCCCGAACTGACCACCCTGCCCGGTTGGGCGGACCCCGAACTCCTGGCGAACGCCAGCATGCTCGGTCTCGCCATCCTCGTCCTGGCCGCTTACCTGATCCTCCGCTTCCTCCGCAGGATCGTGGTCAAGGTGGCCCTCATCGCACTGGTCGTCCTGCTCGGCTTCGGGCTCTGGGACCAGCGGCTCGAGCTCCGCTCCTGTGTCGACGACTGCTCGTGCACGCTGTTCGGCCAGTCGGTGCAGATCCCGCTCGACAAGAACCCCCGCTGCGGCGCCGGCTGATCCGCCGGGCCGGGTCAGGACGGTTCCGGGATCCGTTCGAGTCGGAGTTCGTTCGTCGCACGCGACGTGGGGTTGGTTCCCACGAGAACCGCCACGAGTTCGCCGACCTCGACGCCCGCCTGCCCACGGGCCAGGTCGAGGGCCTCAGCGACGCGGAGGTCCACGTCGCCGTCCTCGGGCAGGTGGAAGGGCTCGGTGCCCCAACTCAGGGAGAGCTGTCGGACGGTGCGCTTGTCGGCGCTGTAGCCGAGGATCCGCGCCGAAGGCCGGAAGCGTGCCATCGACCGGACCGTGAAGCCGGAGCCCGACACGCAGACGATCGTCCGGATGCCCAGTTCATCGACTGCGCGTGCAGCCGCCACGGTCATGGCGTCGGTGATCGAGGTGTTCGGGTCGGCGACGTCGGTGAGGCGGGACTCGGCCAGTTCGGCGGACCATCCGTGGTGGTCGAAGTGCTCATCGGCGTGCTGGGCGACGCGGGACATGGTTGCCACGACCTTGACGGGATCGGCGCCCACGGCGGTTTCCCCCGAGAGCATCACGGCACTCGAGCCGTCCCAGATGGCGTTCGCCACGTCGGAGACCTCGGCACGGGTCGGCTCCGGATTCCCGATCATGGACTCGAACATCTGGGTCGCGGTGATCGCCGGGCGGCCCAGCGCGATGCACTGCCGGATGATCTGCTTCTGGAGGACCGGTAGGGACTCGATGCCGCACTCGTTGCCGAGGTCGCCCCGGGCCACCATCACGGCTCCCGACTTTTCGATGATTCCCGAAAGGTCGGTAAGGGCTGCTGCCGTCTCGATCTTGGTCACCACCAGGGGACCGTGCGGGTGCGGGTCGGTGCCGAGGCGGTCGACGTCGTCTGCCGAACGGACGAACGAGAGGGCGATCATGTCGACCTCGTATCCGAGGAAGAACTCGACAGCACGGAGGTCTTCGGGGGTGGGCGCCGAGAGGGAGAGCCGGTCAGCGGGGATGTGGAGCCCCGGCCGGCCCGAGAGGACGCCGCCGTGGAGGACGGTGGAGGAGATCCGGTCGCCTTCCCGGTCGGCCATCTGGAGGATCACCCGGCCATCACCGATGCTCATGCGTCCGCCCGGCTCGACGTCGCGGAAGAAGGCCTCGTAGTCGACCTCGATCACGGCCGCCCGGCTCTGCAGGTGGCCGATCCGCAACTGGACCGAGGCCCCCTCGACGAACTCGACAGGGTCGTCGCCGAAGTTGGCGGCACGAACCTTGGGCCCCTGCAGGTCGACGAGGATGCCCACCGTGCGGCCCTCCTCGGCGGCGATGCGGCGAATCGTCGTGAGGCGCTCGGCGTTCTCCTCGAGGGTGCTGTGCGCCGTTCCGAGGCGGGCCACGTCCATGCCGGCCCGGATCAGGTCTCGTAGGATCGGTTCACTCTCGGAGGCGGGGCCGATCGTCGCGATGATCTTGGTGCGCCGGGACATGGCGCCACGCTACCGGCGCGTCCGAAGTGCCCGTTGGCTCGATCCGCAAGTGCTCGTCAGGCATCTTCCGCGTCCCCGAACCCGGCCTCCCCGAGGCGGGCCAGGAGTCGATCCCTGACGGAATCGCCCTTCTTCCGAGCCGGGTCGCCCGTCACGCGCCACCCCAACCGGCTGGAGTAGAGCAGTGGTGGCTCACCCAGGCGTCCTTCGCCGTAGGCCACCACGCGGGCGAAGAAGAGGTCGTGGTCGTACCTCCCCGCGATCGTGTCCTGGACCTGGCAGCCCAACCAGGAGACGGCATCAGGGACCACGGGCCAGCCGTCGACGTCCTCCAGCCATTCCTCGGCGATGTACCGGAACTTGCGCCCCGGGTAGCTGAAGTACTGGCCGGCATCGATCTGGTCGCCGGCGAGGATCGAGACGGCGAAGCGTCCGGAGGCCTCGATCAGGGGATGCGTGTCGTGCTTCGGGGAGACCGAGGCGAGGAGGATCGGTTCCTGGAACGACACCTGGCACACCCAGTGGGAGCAGTAGGCACGGGTGGTGCCATCGTGAGCCGCGGCGACCACCTGGACGCCCTTCATCATCTGGCCGAGGCACCGCTTGAGCTCCCGGTCGATCACGGCGCTGCGCTCTCCTCTCTGGCTCCTGGCTCTCTGGCTCCTGCTCCCTGGCCGCACGGTACCCGGTCCCCCCGGGACCACTCGGTAGCGTTGGCCCGTGCATCTGCGTGCGTTCGAGTCCCGGCACCCGTTTCTCGACCATCCCGGCGTGCTCGCCTTCGCCCACCGCGGTGGAGCCGAGGAGGTCCCCGAGAACTCGCTCGCCGCATTCCGGCACGCCACCGACCTCGGCTACCGGTACCTCGAGACCGACGTCCACCTGACCTCCGACGGGGTCGTCGTGGCATTCCACGACGACGTCCTCGACCGGGTGACCGACAGCACGGGACGCCTCGCCGACCTCTCCTGGGAGGAGGTGTCCGCCGCACGGATCGCCTGCACGGAGCCGATCCCCACCCTCTCCGACCTGCTCGAATCGTTTCCGGACGCCCGGATCAACATCGACCCCAAGGGTGACGCCGTCGTTCCCGCCCTGGCCCGCATCCTGGACGAGTTCGGGGCCCTCGACCGGGTCTGCCTCGGAGCGTTCTCCGACCGCCGCCTCGAGCGCCTCCGGGGCCTCCTCGGGCCCGGGCTGTGCACTTCCGCCGGCCCTCGTTCCATCGCCGTATTCCGGGTCGCCTCCCTCGGGCTGCCGATGCGACAGCCACCCTGGCACTGCATGCAGGTCCCGGTCCGGTCGAACGGCATCCGCCTCGTCGACCAAAGGTTCGTCTCGGCGGCACACGACCGGGGGCTCCAGGTACATGTCTGGACCGTCAACGACCCCGTGGAGATGCACCGCCTGGTCGACCTCGGAGTGGACGGCATCATGACGGATCGGCCGAGCATCCTCCGGGAGGTCCTGGTCGAACGGGGGCTCTGGGCCTGATCGTCCGGCGAATCTCCCTCGCCAAGGCCCGTCGAGAGCGTCCACACGCCGCTGCCTTTGGGCGGTGCCCGACGCCGCCACCCGCCTCGACCTCGACGCCGTCCGCGTCTTCCTGCACCTGCTCGGTGTCTGTGGCTGGGTCGGCGGCCAGATCGTCATGATGGCCCTCGTCCCGGTCCTGCGGAAGGTCTCCCCCGAGGCACCCCGCCTGGCGGCGGCCCGATTCGGTCAGGTCGCCTGGGCCTGCTTCGGGCTCGCCGTCGTCACCTGGATCTGGGGCCTGGCGGTCGTCGACCTCGCCGACAGGGGCAACGGATACCACGTCACCATGCTCGTCAAGCTCCTCCTGGTCGGGGCCTCGGGGGCCGCTGCGGGGATCCACGGCACAGCGTCGTCGGTGGCGGTTCGTGCCTCGTCCGGCGCCGTCGCCGGCCTGACGGCCCTCGGGGCGCTTCTCGCCGGCGCCGTCCTCGGCACCTGAGCCCACGACTCCCAACGCCCCGATCCGGCCTCCGGGCACCGAATTCGGGGTGCAACCGGCTCGTTCCTGTGGACGGCCTGTGCACGATTCACCGGATCTTGGGGAAATCCCTCCGGATCTTGGGGATTTCGCCCTCCGGGGTTGACCGGTGCCCCGGTGCCCGCCAAGATGCTCCCACGCCGAACACGGCAAGGGGAATCGGATCCGGACGGACCGACGAACCACCGAAGGAAGGAGCTTTCGGGCTCGGACCGGAGGAGGAGCGTCGAGAGCCTGGTGAAGCCCCCGAGGCGAGTTCGGGGAGGACCAAGACCACGCTGGTCCCCTCGGGGAACAGCAGGTCGGCCGCAGGCACGGAGGTGTCGAGGCCGGAAGGGTTCGGAACGGCTCAAGGGCCGATCCGGAGTCGATCGGACGAAACACCAGCCGGGCCCGGGTCGCATCCGGTTGCGCCGCCGCCGACGGGCGGCGGAGGCAGAAAGGGTGTGGAACGGGGACGGTGTGCCGGGCACTCCTGGTCCTTCGGGTGCCGTCGGGTGCCGGAAGGAGAGGGAGTGCCGGATCCCGCCGGGGATCAGTGGTCGAGTTGGGCTCGGGTTCGGGGACCGACGGGTCGTCCGGAAATCGGGTCAGGGTGCAGCCCCCGGGAGGCACCCCGAGTCCGGATCGTCTGACGGGACGGACCGGAGGGTGGAAATGGGACGAGGATTTGGCTCCGAGGAGTTGACCGGTTCGCCGGGAGGCTACTCGGGGCCAATTTCCTTTTTCGGGCCCCTTCTCGGCTGGACCTTCGAGATGGGCGTGTTCAGGGCACGTACTCGCCCATCACCGCCAGCGCCGTCAGGGCCACCATTCCCACTGCGGAGACGACCGGCACGAGGCGTCGGAGGCGACCGGCATCGGCCAACACCGCCAGGGCCACGACAATCGGGAAGCCGTTCAGTGCATAGCGCTCGAGGCTGTTGAGGTTGTCGGCCGCCAAGGCGACCACCAGGCAGGCAGCGGCGAAGGCTGCGTACCCGAGGGGCATCCGGCGAAACGCCACGACGACGAGGACGACGAAGCCCACGGCGAACGGGATGTGCAGGCCGTCCCCGAGCGCATCCGGCCCGAACAGCTCGCCGAGCCCGGCAATGAGCCTGCGCAGGGGGTCGACGGGATCACCCCGGAGGTCACGTTGCACGACGAGCGGGGCGAAGGGCTCGTCGACGAGGGCCGACGCCCACCACACGAAGGCCCCGAATCCGACGGGGCCACCCGTCACCGCCGCCGTCCGTGCGATCCGCTCCCCCGGCGGTGCGGAGCGCCAGCCCGGCCAGACCGCCACCAGGGCCGCCACCGCCAGGAGCGCCCCCGTCGGCCGGGTCAGTGCGGCAGCCGTTGCGAGTCCGGCCGCACACCACCAGTGCCGCCTGGCCAGTGCGAGGAAGGTGGCCACCGCCAGCAGGAGGAACAGCGCCTCGGCGTACGCCCAGACCAGCACGAAGGCGGGTGGGAAGCAGGCCGTCAGCCACACGGCCCGGCCGGCGAGACCGCTGTCGCCCGTCACCTCGCGGACCAGGCGCAGGAGGAGGGCCATGGCCGCAAGGGCCGCGACATTGGCGATGAGGAGCAGCGCCGGTCCTGCTCCCCCGGGAAGTACGACATCGAAGAGGCGGCCGAGGAGAACGAAGCCCGGAAAGAAGCGGACGCCCTCCGACGTGGGGCCCGGATAGCCCGACTCGACGAGCGAGCGGTACCAGGCACCGTCCCAGGCGAGCAGTCCCTGGCCGACCTGGAGGGGCCGGTCCCCGTCGTGCAGGTGGTCGACGTAGAGGCGGACGCCGATCATCGTTGCGGCCACCAGGAGGCGGGCGACGATCCAGGCCGGGAGGACGGCGACGAGGTCCCTCCGGAAGGTGTCGGTCACGAAGGAGGCGTCCCGAAGGCGTTCAGGTTGGCGGCGTTGTAGTACCCGTCGCCGTCGGCGGCGACCAGGTGGCGGGAAGCACCCAGTCGGGCACTCAACTCACCGTGGAGGCGCCCGCACTGACGACCGTAGTTGCGGTAGCCGTCGATCCAGATCATCCAGACGGCCCGCGATCCCCCCGCGTTGGCCACGATGGCATCGGCGGCCGCAACGGGATCGGCGGACCGGTTGCGATCGGCATAGTCGACCCAGTCGACGCTCTTCCCGTCGTCCAGGGCCGGGTAGGCGATGGTCGTGAAGCGGTCGGCGAGCAGGAAGTGTCCGGCTGGAGCCAACTGGTCGGGACAGAAGACCACCAGGTCGCCGTCACTCCCCTCGGCGGCGACCACCTCCGCAGCCACGCCGACCTGGGTCCGGTCCCGACTCAGTTCGCGTGCGACCGAGATCCACGACAGGCCGACGAGGAGCACGAGCGCCAGGGCAGTCGCCGTTCGCGGCAGGCGGGCCAGTCCCACCCCGGCCGCCAACACCACCGGCACGAAGCAGAACACCCCGTACCTCCCCTGGAAGGCCGTCTGCGTGACGAGGCTGACGCCGGCACCGAGGAGCATCGTGGCGAAGCCCACGCCGACGGCGATCCACAACCAGGGCAGGTCGGTCGGGCCCAACTCCGAGCGGGCGCCCCGGGTTCCGAGTCCGAGGACCACCAGCACGGAGAGGACCACGGCCACGAGGAGCGCCTCGGAGCCCCGTCCGCCTCCGAAGGCCTCGAGGGCTAGCGCTGCGACGACCGTCGGCCGCGGCCCGGGGGACCACGGCGTCCCCGTGTGGGCCAACTGGTACCAGAAGACGGGAAGCCAGGGTACGAAGGCCACGGCACCGGCGGTCACGCCCACGAGGAGCCTCGGGGCGACCTCCACCCGCCGCGTGATGGTGGCGACGAGGAGTCCGCCGAGGAGGACGGCGACGAGGAAGAGGGACCAGTAGTGCGTGTAGAGCAGCAACGCCACCACCACGGCGACTCCTGCAAGGCGTGGTGGGTTCGGTCGACGCCACGCCGCCTCGACCGCGAGGTGGCCGACCAGGAGGAGCACGACCAACAGGGCGTACATCCGCGCCTCGGTGGCGTACCGGATGGCGAACGGGCTCGAGGCCAGGACGCCGAGCACCAGGATCGAGGTCCGATCCTCCACATGTCGTCGTGCGACTGCCACGACGAGCGCGAGGGCCAGCACCCCCAGCACGCCCGACAGGGCCCTCACCGCGAACGCGGAGTCCCCCGCCACGGCCGTCCACGCGGAGAGCAGCAGGTAGAAGAGCGGCGGGTGCCCATCGTGGCGGAGGGCGTCGACGAGCCCTCCCAGTCCCTGATCGGCCAGGGCGACCGACTGCGCCTCGTCCAGCCAGAGCGGGGAATCGGCGACGAACCGCAGGAGGATCCCGACGACCAGCGCCACCACGGCGACGATCCCGACCGGCGAGCGGAGAACCTCCATCGGACGGGCGGCCCCCGTGGAGGACGTGGAGGACGACGCGGTCACGACCCGTGATGGTACCGGCCGCCCAGAGGCCGGTGGGTATGCTGCGCGGGAACACCAAGGCCGGGCCGGTTTCCACCCCCGACCGACAGCCAGACGCACCCCATGAACCCTGCCGAGCCCCCCCACCGTGACCCCGACGGCGAGCGGACCGTGATCATAGGCGCCGGCCCGGCCGGCCTCACGGCCGCCTACCAGTTGGGGAAATCCGGCCGAGCGGCGACGGTCCTCGAGGCCGACGACATCGTGGGCGGCATCAGCAGGACCGTGGTCCGCGACGGCTGGCGCTTCGACATCGGCGGCCATCGCTTCTTCACGAAAGTCCGCGTCGTCTCCGACCTCTGGCACGAGATCCTCGACGACGACGACTTCCTCGTCCGCCCCCGCATGAGCCGCATCTTCTACCAGGGACGCTTCTACGACTACCCACTGCGTGCGGGAAATGCCCTGCGGAACCTGGGCGTGGTCGAGGCCGTGCGATGCGTGCTCTCTTACGTCTGGGTGCGGATCCGCCCACCCGCCGACCAGAGCACCTTCGAGGGCTGGACCGCCAGCCGTTTCGGATGGAGGCTGTACCGCACCTTCTTCAAGACCTACACCGAGAAGGTCTGGGGCGTGCCCGGCGACCAACTCCGGGCCGACTGGGCGGCACAGCGCATCAAAAACCTCTCCCTCTTCCGCGCCGTGCTCAACTCGCTGCTGCCCCGCCGCAACCAGAAGGACATCACCAGCCTCATCGAGGAATTCGAGTACCCCCGGTACGGGCCCGGGATGATGTGGGAGCGCTGCCACGAGAAGGTCCTGGCACAGGGTGGCGACGTCCGCCTCGAACACCGGGTGACGCGCATCGAGCATTCGGGCGGGCGGGCACACACCGTGGTCGCAGAGAGCCCCGACGGTGAGCTCACGCTGCCCGCCGACCACGTCATCTCCTCCATGCCGATTTCCCACCTCCTGCGGGCCATGCACCCGCCCGTTCCAGACGAGGTGGACGCCGCCGCAGACGGGCTCCGCTTCCGCGACTTCATCACCGTGGCCCTGGTAGTTCCCGAGGAGGACGGCTTCCCCGACAACTGGATCTACATCCACGCCCCCGACGTCGACGTCGGCCGGGTCCAGAACTTCGGCCGCTGGTCGCCGTACCTCGTCAAGGACGGGCGGACCTGTCTCGGGCTGGAGTACTTCGTCAACGAGGGCGACGACCTCTGGAATGCCGACGACACCGACCTCATCGCCAAGGGCAGCCGCGAGATGGCCCGACTCGGCCTCCTCGAGGCCTCCCGGATCGAAGCGGGCTACGTCGTCCGGATGCCGAAGGCATACCCGATGTACGACGGCGACTACAAGGCCCACGTGGCGGTCCTGCGCTCCTGGCTGGAAGCGAACACGCCCAACGTCCACCCCGTGGGGCGCAACGGGATGCACCGCTACAACAACCAGGACCATTCGATGCTGACCGCCATGCTCGTGGTCGAGAACATCCAGGGCGCCGACCACGACGTGTGGCAGGTCAACGTGGAGGAGGACTACCACGAAGAAATCCGACCACGGAGGCCCGCCGCCTCCGGTTGACCCCGGAGCCGACTCCCGATGGCCGGCTCGTCCTCCCTCGTCCCCACGACGCCCTTCGCCCGTCGGCTCTGCCTGATCGCTCTCGCCGGCCTGACGCTTCGGCTGCTCTATGTGCTCCTCGTGACCCGGGGGGCGACGCTCACCGGTGACGCCGGCTACTACCACGAGGCCGCCAACCTCCTTGCCGACGGAATGGGCTTCACCGAGCCCTACCGGTACCTGCACGGCGGCGCCCAGGAGTACCTCTTCGTCGACGACCCCTCCCTCATCACCGCGACCGCCAACACCGCCCTCCCCGTCGGGCACGTCGAACCCACCGCAGGCCACCCCCCACTCTGGGTGCTGATCCTCGGCCTTTCGTCGCTCCTCGGGATCACCAGCGTGCTCGGACACCAGTTGGTCTCGGCCTGCGTCGGAGTGGCCGGGATCGTCCTCCTGGGCCTCCTGGGCCGGGAGGTCGGCGGTGAACGGTGCGGCCTCCTCGCCGGGGCATTCGCTGCCGGCTACGCATTCCTGTGGTTGAACGACGGATCGATCATGTCCGAGGGCCTTGTGGTGGCTCTCGTCGCCGCCAGCACCCTTGTGGCGCTTCGCCTGCGGGAGGACGACGGGACCCGGCCGGTGGTCCTCTTCGGCCTCCTCGCCGGACTGGCTGCCCTGACCCGGGTTGAACTGATCCTGTTCCTGCCCTTTGCAGTGTTCCCCATGGTGGTCGATCGGGGACGTCCACCCGTCGAGCGCCTCCGCAGGGTCGCCGCCGTCGGGATCGTCGCCCTCCTCGTCATGTCCCCCTGGCTGCTCCGCAACCTGTCCCGATTCGAGGAACCGGTGTTCCTCTCCAACGGGTCCGGTGTGCTCCTCGCCCAAACCAACTGCGACGCCACCTACTACGGCAACAAGGTGGGGTACTGGGAGCACCTCTGTGTGCTTCCCCAACCACTCGGAGACGACGGCGGAACCCTCGATGAATCCGAGCGCGACGCCGCCTGGAGGCAGCGCGGCCTCGACTACGCCTCCGCCCACAAGGGCCGCCTGATCGGGCATGTCGTTCCCCGGCGGATCGCCCGCCTCTGGGCGATCCATGATCCGATCGAGCAGTTGCGCGCCGACGTCCTCGTCGAGGGACGGCACTTCCGGGCCTCGGCCATCGGCCTCGTCCAGTACGCCATGTTGGTGCCGGCCGCGATCGTCGGGGCGTTCCTGTTGCGACGTCGACGACGCCCGCTCCTCCCCCTGCTCGCCTGGCCGGCCATCGCCACCCTCGTCGCCGCCCTCACCATGGGAACCACGCGCTACCGGGTCAGTGCCGAGGTCGTCATCGTCGTCCTGGCCGCCGTGGCGGTCGATGCACTCGTCGACCGACGCCGGGAACGGACGACTGACTCCCCGGGCTGATCGTCGGGTCGGCCCTACACTGCGCCGATGGCCCACCCCGTCAGCGTCACCCTCGACGTGGAGGACCTGCGCCCCTCTCCAGACCTGCCGGAGCGTGCGGTCGTGATGACCCACCGGGTCCTCGACCTCTTTGCCGAATTCGACATCCGTGCCTCCGTCTACGTGGTGGCCGACCTGGCCGAGCGCCGTCCAGAGCTCGTGCGGCGTGCCGCAGCGGAGGGCCACGAGGTGGGCCTCCACGGACATGCACACGTGCCCCTGCCGGTGGTGGGCGAGGCGCTGTTCGCCGAGGTCACCCGCAGCGCCCGCTCCCTGCTCCAGGACCTCTCCGGCCAGCCCGTCGACGGCTACCGGGCGCCGATGATGTCCCTGGTGCCGGCCAGCTCCTGGGCGGTTCCGATCCTGGCAGACCTGGGCTTCAGCTACTCCTCGAGCACGCTTCCCGCCCCGAGTCCCCTGTACGGGTGGCCCGGGCTGCCGAGGCGGGCGTTTCGCTGGTCCGCCGGACTCGTCGAGCTGCCCTGCCCGCTGGTGCGAGTTCCCCTGCTCGACCTCCCCTACCTCGGCGGCACCTACCTCCGGCTGCTGCCCGATGCCGTCCGTCGCCACGGGCAGCGGCGCGCCGGCCCCGATGAGGTGCTCTGGACGTACTGCCACCCCTGGGAGTTCGATCCCGACGAGCCGTACCACCCCCACGACCACATCGGCACGATCGCCAGTCGGATCGCCTGGCTCCGCCGGACGCACATGGAGCGCAGGGTCCGACGCCTGCTCGCCGAGCCGGTCGCCGCCCCCCTCGGTGAACGCGTCGGGGCGATCGCTGCCTCGGACCTGCCGGTCGTCGACCACTTGCAGCCTCCGGCCCTCGGCCGGGTCGCCCGCCTCACGAACGGGCGCCTGCGCTCCGGCTGATGCCACCTGCCGTCACTGCCGCACGGCCGGTCCTACGGGCGCCCTCGACCTTCGCCGGGAGGCTCGCCCTCATCGCTGCACTCGGTGGCCTCCTCCGGGTGCTCTACGTCCTGTTGGTCCTGGCCGACAATCCACTGAGCGGCGATGCCGCCGGCTACCACCATGCCGCCAACCTCTTCGCCGACGGCGCCGGCTTCCCGGAGCCGCTCCGGCACATGTTCGGCAGCGTCGACCTGGTCGTGCGCGACGGTGCCGAGCTCATCGTCGCCACGCCGATCGGCCATCTCGAGCCGACCGCGGGCCACCCCCCGGTCTGGACGGTGCTCCTCGGCACCTTCTCGTTCCTCGGCGCAGTCACCGTGCTCCAGCAACAGGTCGTGGCGGCCCTGCTCGGGGTGCCGGCGATCGTGCTCGTCGGGTTGCTCGGCCGGGAGCTCCGCTCGGAGCGGCTCGGCCTCATCGCCGCCTCCCTCACCGCCGGCTATGCCTTCATCTGGGTCAACGACGGCCTGCTCATGGCCGAGACCGCCGCCATCGCCGCGGCAGCTGCCACCTCCTGGGCAGGGCTGCGGTTCGCACGGGATCCGTCGTTGCGCCGGGCGGTGGTGTTCGGGCTGGTTGGTGGCCTGGCCGCCCTCTCCCGGGCCGAACTGCTCCTCATCCTGCCGCTGCTGACCGCCGTGGTGCTCCTCCGTGCCGAGGTTCCCTGGCGGGATCGGGTCGTCCGCACCTCGGCTGCCGCTGCGGCCACCCTGCTGCTGCTCTCCCCCTGGGTGGTGAGGAACCTCGCCGTCTTCGAGGAGCCCGTCTTCCTGTCCAACGGGGCCGGTACGGTCCTCGTGCAGGCGAACTGCGACCCCACCTACCACGGCGACTTCCTCGGCTATTGGCGCATCGAGTGCGGGCAACCGGCGCCCTTTGGCCCCGCCGGCGAGCACCTCGACGAATCCGAGCGCGATGCCGTGGTCCTGGACCGGGCGATGGACTACATCGGCGACCACCGGTACCGCCTCGTGACCGTTGTCGTCCCTGCCCGGATCGGTCGGATGTGGGGCGTCTACGACACGGTCGACCAGTTGCGCCTCGACGCCCTGGTCGACCGTCGGCCGCTCGCCGTCTCGACACTGGGGTTCGTCCAGTACGTCGCCCTCGTCCCGCTTGCGGCCGCGGGGGCGGTCCTGCTCTGGCGGCGCCGAGAGTCGTTGCTCGCCGTTGCGGCATGGGTCCCGATCGCCACCCTCACTGCGGCCATCTCGTTCGGCAACACGCGCTACCGGACGGCAGCCGAGGTCTCGATCGTCGTGCTGGCCGCCGTTGCGCTCGACGTCCTGGCAGAACGCCGGCGTCAACCGGAGCAGGCCCCCGGCGGATCGTCGTAGCGGGGGTCGAGGGTCCACTCCCCCGTCCACCACTCGCCCTTCGGGGTTCCCGCCGTGGGATCGCCCACCGACACTCCCACCACTCCCCGGCTCAGGAGCACCTCCGCCACCGCCTCACCGAGGAGCGCCGCCCCCGCCGGGCAGAGGTGGCCGTCGTCCTCCCCGTCGCGGACCTTTCGAACCTGTTGAACGGTGCCGTCGACGGCGATGTTGGTTCGGGTGAACTCACCCCGGGCATCGCCCAGCAGGGATCCGTCGATGTATGCGACGTTCCGATGCGTCCCCACGACCGAGGAGATCAGGCCGTTGACCAGGACCAGGTGCTCCCTGGCATTCTCTTCGGGAGGGGTCGGAGGCAGTCCCAACCACACGAGAAATGTGCCGGTGTCGATGATCCGACGGGTCACCTCGTCGATCCTCGTGCGATAGGACTCCGGGTCGGCCATTGCCCTGTCGGAGTCCCAACCTCCGAGCATGAGTGTCACCACGTCGGGCTGCGTGTCGAGGGCGTCGGCGAGATAGTCGTCGAAGCCGGGACGCAACAGGCCGATTCCCCCGAATGAACGAGTTTCGACCTCGACGCCCGACCCGACTCCGGCCGTGATCGCCTCGAGCGCTGCCCGGATGCCGGGATCGGCGTCGTAGGCGACGCTGTCACCGAGCGTGACCACCCGGAGGCCCTCCTCCGAACCGGATCCACACGCTGCGCCGAGGAGGGCGAGCGCCAACAGGACCGCCGGCATCGCGGAGCGGGGAGCCACGTGGCGGAGGCTACTCCGAGGCCGGCGGAGGGCAGGAGTAGGCTCGGCCGCCGATGGACCGATGTCGCCTCCTGGCCGCCCTGGGCCCGCTCCTCGTCCTCCTGGGCCTCTGGATCGCGGTCCTGCCGTTCAGCCGTCCCCTACCGGGCGGCGCCCACTTCGACCTCGAGTCCACGCCACGGGTCGGCTGTCGCTCGCCGGTGATCGGTGCGTTCAGCGACGACCGTCCGACGGGCACCGTCTTCACCACGCCACGCCCCATGGAGGGGGACCCGAGCGTCCAGGTCGAGGTGCCGTGCGGAGGACGTGCCCGCTTCCGCCTGGGGCTCGGGATCGTGCTCCTCGCCGGCGGGATCGTCGTGCGGCGAAGGACCGCTTCTCCGGGGGCGTTGGCATGAGCAGCGACATGACGGACCTGGCGGCGACCGCCGACCTGTTGAACGACGTCTTCGCCCCCGATCCCCTCCTCCAGCCCGACGAGTTGTCCTGGTACTACGACGAGAACCCCGAAGGCCGTGCCGCTGTGGGACGGGTCGTCGACGGTGTCCGGCAACTCGGCAACTACGCACTCGTGCCGCTGCGATTCGACGGCGTTGACGGGTCGATCGTCCGCCTCGGACTCGGTGTGGACCTGGCGGTGCGCCCGGACTCCCGGGGAACCGGGACCTTCCGGCGGACCGTCGAGGACAGTTATGCGGAGGGACGCTCTGCCGGACTCGACGGCATCATCGGGATCGCCAACCTCGAGTCAGCCCCGCGGATGGTCGAGGCGATGGGTTGGCGACATCTCGACCCCCTGCCCCTCCGGCTCCTGTTCGCGACACCCTGGTCGGGCCGCCGTGAGCACCACGCCGTCACCGGGGACCTGCTGGCGGGTGGACTCCTGGAGGAGTGGCTGCCGAACCGCTCGCTCCCGGGCGATTCCGGACATGCCGCCACCTGGTCGGCCGAGCAGTTGCGCTGGCGCCTGGGAAAGCGTCGGGCGGAGTATGTGCTCCATGTCCTCGACGACGCCATCCTCGTCAGCACGCGCACCCGGATGGCCGGGGTCCGCTTCGCCATGCTGCTGAAGGTGATCCCCCGGCGACCCCTCGATGCGCCCCTGCGTGGCGGGCCACTTGCCGCCGCCGTGGGCGAACACCACCGCACGCCGTTCGTGGTCCATTGGGGCAACAACCACGACGTCCGGTTCCGCGGCGTGTCGCTCCCCCGCCGGTTCATGCCGAGTCCGCTGGAGATCGTCCTGTTCGGGTTCCACGACGGCTTCGACGCGGCGGCGTTCGAGTTGAGCTGCTTCGAGTTCCTCGACTTCGACGCCTTCTAGGCGGCCACTCCGAGGTGGGGGCGTCCCGGTCGGCGGGCCGGTCGGGTCGCTCCGGTACCGTGGCGGCGTGCGCACCGCCGTCGTGATGCCCGCATTCAACGAGGCCGAGGCCCTACCGGGCGTACTCGCCGAGTTGGCGGAGGCCGTCCCCGACCACGAGGTCATCGTCGTCGACGACGGCTCCTCGGACGGCACCGCCGGAGTCGCCGCTGCGGCCGGTGTGACCTGCCTGCGCCTTCCCTTCAACCTCGGCATCGGTGGCGCCCTGCGCCTCGGCTTCCGCTACGCCGCCGACGAGGGCTTCGACCGGGCCTACCAGTTCGACGCCGACGGACAGCACGACCCGTCCCAGATCGCGACCCTCCTCGCCGGCCTCGAACACGCCGACATGGTCGTGGGCACGCGCTTCACCACCGGCGACGCCGGCGATCCGGGAAGCGGCGAAGGCGCCTACCGCGTGGGCAGGAGCCGCAACCTCGCCATGGGCGTCCTCCGGTGGCTGGTCCGACGGGCCACCGGCCACCGCTTCACCGATACCTCGTCGGGGTTCCGAGCACTTCGACGGCCGGTGCTCGAGTTGTTCGCCACGGACTATCCGGTCGAATACATGGACTCCGTCGAAGCCCTGCTCCTTGCCGTGCGCCACGGCTTCACGGTTATCGAGGTGCCGGTGCGGATGCGCGAGCGCCGGGGTGGGCGACCGTCGAACCGGAACCTCCGGCTGGCCTATCACTTCGTCCGCGTGCTGATCGTCCTCACGGCCGGCCTGGGACGTCGCAACCGACTCGGCGTCGTCGTATGACCGGCACCGCCCACCTCGTCTTCGCCGTCCTGGCCCTCCTGGCGTTGGTGCTGATCATCAACCTGGTGCGCCTGCAGGCGCTGAAGGCCAAGTACTCCGTGCTCTGGCTCACCGTCGGAGCCCTGCTGGCCGTCGCCGCAGCGGTGCCCGGGGTGCTCGACTGGGTCGCCGACCAGGTCGGCGTCGCCTACCAGCCGGCCCTGTTTCTGCTGCTGGGCTTCGGATTCCTGCTGCTGTTGGCGATGCACTTCTCCTACGAGCTCTCCCGCCTGGAGACGAGGGTCCGAACCCTCGCCGAAGAACTCGCCCTCCTCCACCACGAACTCGACGACCAGCAGGACTGAGCCAAGGCGCCCTCAGGTGCCCACCGCCCCCCACCCCAAAGCAAGGAGTGGGGCGCAGGCTCTGGGAGGGATCACCGGAAAGAGTGGCTTGCCGCCTTCGCTGGTGCCCGGGCACACGACCCACCAACTGCACCCTGCTGGAACACCGCGAGGTGTCCGTGCACCCCCGGAGGCGCATGTCAGTGTCGGGTGCTGACGAATGTCGCGCCGCGAGCGAGCGGTGCCAAGTGTTGGCGACCGCCGGTCGGAAACACGGATCAGCGCACCACCAACCAACCGTCAGCCACCAACTGCTCCTCCAACTGCTCGGCCAACAAGTCAGCGCCGATCTCGAGGAAGTGGACCCCGTGCTCCTTGCGGAGGGGAACGATGCTCCCGTCCTCGTTGACGATCTCGTCCCGATACCGCCCGTCCCCGTCACCGAGAACCCGCATCGTGTCGAGGACCGAGCCGGCCGGAGCCCAGGCCGCCATCGTGTCGATCCAGATCTCGTTGAGTTGACCGACCGCAGAGAACCGAGAATCCCGCATCAGCGGCGTCGTCCACCAGTAGACGTGGCCACCGCCGGCCAGCCAGTGGGCGACGGCCTCGTCCGCCCGCTCGGCCAGGACCTCCCGCCAACGGTCGCTCCCCGACGGGAGGGCCTCTCCCTCGACGACGTACCCCTCGAACTCGTTGGCGCCGATCATCATCACGATCACCTCGGGTCGGGCCTGTGCCACCGAGAGGTCATAGTCCGTGAGGACGTCCTCGTCCCAGTCCCAGTGGGGAACGGTGAAGCCGAAGCCGAGGGCCCCCTTGCCGGTCAGGTGGACGTCGTCGCGTGCGCCGAGGACCCGTGCGAGCCCGTACTGGAGGTCGAGCATCAGCGAGTCGCCCACGGCGAGGATCCGGAGCGGCTCCTCCGGCGAGGCGACCCGGGGGGCGAGTGTGGTCGGTGGCGATGGCGGAGCACTGGTCGTGGTGGTACTGGACGTGGTCGACGTGGTCGACGTGGTCGACGTGGCAACCGTGCTCGTCGGTGCCTGGCTGGAGCTCGTGGTCGCCCCGGACGTGGTGGTCGACGGCCGGCTGGTGGTCGAGGATGTCGGCATGGTCGTCGTCGGGACGATCGAGGTCGTCGTCGAAGTCGTGGTCGGTCGGGTCGCCGGAGGCAGGGTCGTGACGGAAGGGCCTGCGTGGCCGGTGTCGAGTGCGTCCGACGCTGCGGCCAGGGGCCGATCGACGCCCATGGAGCGGCTCAGGCGCCCCACCGGGTCGGCCCAGGCCGTGGCCAGGCTTCGACGCCAACCGCCCGGTTGGGTGTCCGCCCAGGTCTGGACGGAGTCCGGGGCGAGCAGGCTGCCCCCCAGGAGCACCAGGAGGCTGACCGCGAGGATTCGGACGGCCTGCCGGCGGGGAGCGTCCATCAGGTGGCGAGCGTACCCTCGCGGCCCGAATCGACCCGACCACTCATCGTGGTCCTACGACCGCTGAACCTCGAATGGTCCACCTTGAACCTGTCGGAGGCGACAACGCTCTGCTAGACAGATCTGCAGTCGGGACATCGGTGTCCGGACTACAGCTGCCAACCAAAGGGGATTCAGCAATGATGTCAACCATTCTCACCCTCATGGTGATGGGAATGATCTTCCAGGGGGTTCTCGCCGTCCTGGATTCCATC
>JARQPW010000012.1 GCA_029577135.1 Acidimicrobiales bacterium | reverse complement strand
GGTGGCGACAAACGGGCGTTGGACCGTCTCAGGGAGCACGTGCGGAGCCTCCAGGCATCCGTGGGGCTCGGGGACGACTCGTGAACGACGCACCGAAGCCCCGTGGCGCCGTGGAGGTGCGGGCTGCGCTGCTGGCCGCAGGCGCTCGCCTGCTGGGTGAGCGGCCGCCCGGCAGGATCTCGGGCCGGGACCTCGCCGAGGAGGCCGGTGTCAACTACGGGCTGATCCACCACTACTTCGGCTCCAAGGAGTCGGTGCTGCGGGAGGCCCTTGCCTCCCTGGCCACCTCCTACGCCGCCGGCGACCCCGATGGGGGGTGGTCGGCGACCGACCCGTTCTCGATGTCGCACCGGCTCGACTACCTCCGCGCCCTGGCATTCGCCTCGTTGACCGGGCAGCTCGCCGACCTGACGTCGATCAACCCCGTCCTCGAGGCCAGCCTGGCCGACGTGGCACGTCGCCGCGGTGCCGTCGAGCCCGACGAGGACATCCGGATCGACGTGGGCGTGGGAGCGGTGTACCACCTGGGGTACTGCCTCTTCGAGGACTTTCTGGCCGAGAGCCTCGGCCTCGACGATGGCGACCGGGAGGCCGTGGAAGAGCGCCTCCGGTTGATTCTGCGGGCGATCGTGCTCGGCCTCGACGTCGGGGAGGCGGCGCGTGGGATGCGGGCCGAGGTGCCTACCCGTTCATCCCGGGTACCTGGTTGAACGGAATGTCGCGGTCCACGGCCGGTTCCCGGGGCAGCCCGAGGACGCGTTCGCCCAGGGTGTTGGATTGGATCTCGTCGGTGCCCCCGCCCAACGAGTGGGCGCAGGCGTCGAGGACGCCGTAGGCCCAGTGGGAGCCGTCGGGATCTTCGAAGCCGTCGGGCTCGGAGTCGCCGGCGGATGCGCCGACCCAGGCGGGGCCGCCGGGGAACGCCAACCGCGCCGCCACCGCCGCAGCGGCCCGGCCCTGTCGTGACCGCCAGAGCTTGGTGATCGACGGGTGGATGTCGTCCCGCTGGTTGAGCCAGCGGATGATCCGGGTTCCGATGTGGAGGTCGGCGAGCTCCTGTCGCACCAGGGGGTCGGACGTCCTTGCGTGGTGACGGGCCAACTCGATGAGCCGGTCGGTCGGGATGGGCTGACGGCCACCGCCGGCCCCGATGGACGAGCGCTCGTGGGCGAGGAGCGCCACGGCCATCCTCCAGCCGTCGCCTGGGTTGCCGACCACCCAGTTGGCGGGTATCCGTGCGCCGTCCATGAACACCTCGTTGAACTGTGCCACCCCGGTCATCTGCCGCAACGGCCGGACCTCGACGCCCGGCTGGCGCATCGGCAGGACGAGCATGCTGATGCCGCGGTGCTTGGGGGCCTCCCAGTCGGTGCGGGCCAGCAGGATCCCGAGGTCGCTGTGCTGGGCGCCCGAGGTCCAGACCTTCTGGCCGGTGACGACCCACTCGTCGCCGTCCCGCACGGCCCTCGTGGTGAGTCCTGCGAGGTCCGAGCCGGCGCCGGGCTCCGAGTAGAGCTGGCACCAGACCTCCTCGCCCGACAGGCCGCTCCGCAGGAAGCGCTCCTTGAGGGCGGCGTCCCCGTGGTCGCGGATCGTGGGTAGGCACATGTCGACGCCGATGCCGTACACGTGGCCGATCTCGCGTGGCATCCGCCCGGAGGCCTCCTGTCGGAAGGCCTCGACGTAGCGCCGGTCGAGGCCCCGGCCGCCGTACTCGACGGGGTAGTCGAGGGCGGCCAGCCCGGCTTCGAAGAGTGCGGACCGGTAGCGCCGGGTGGCGTCGAGGGGGTCGGAGGCGTCGACCAGCAGGTCGGGGAGCCCGTTGAGGAACGATTGGACCTCGAGCCGGAACGCCGGGTCGTCGAGGGCCGGGACCTGTCTCCCTGAGTGGCTGGGCATCGGCAAGGTGCGGGATGCGGGTACTCGAGCCGCCGCTCAGCCGAAGACGAGTGGCAGGGTGCGCGGACCGCGGACCTGGCCGCCCGCCCAGGTGACGGCGTTCGGATCGCCGAGGGTGAACTCGGGGATCCGGGAGAGCCAGGTCTTGAGGGAGACCTCCATCTCCATGCGGGCCAGGTTCGATCCGGCACAGCGGTGGATGCCGGCCCCGAACGCCACGTGTCGGTTGCGTTGGCGGTCGAGGATGACGGTGTCGGGGTCGTCGAACACGTCGGGGTCGTGGTTGGCCCCGGGGAAGTTCATGAGGATCTTGTCGCCCTTGGCGAACGTGACGCCGCCGAACTCGACGTCCTCGATGGCGTCACGGGCCATGGTCACCGGGGAGTAGGCGCGCAGCAGCTCCTCGATGGCCGTGTCCCAGAGGGTGTCGTCGGCGGTGGCCATGCGTCGCCGGTCGTCGTCGTGGGTGGCGAAGTGCCAGATGGCCGAGCCGATCGACGACCACGTGGTGTCGATGCCGGCGACCAGTTGCAGGTTGCACATGCCGACCACCATGGCCTCGGGGATCGGCTCGCCGTCGATCTCCGATTGCAGGAGGGCGGTGATGAGGTCGTCCTTCGGGTTCGACCGCCGGTCGGCGATCTCGGAGCGGAAGAACCCGCGGATGGCCTTGCGGCAGCGGACCCGCAGCTCGGGATCCTGGAGGCCGAGCTCGAGCGCCCCCCGGACCCACTCGATGAACTGGTCGACCATCGACTCGTCGACGCCGAGCTTCCGGGCGATCAGGCGCGGCGGGATCTGCTGGGCGTAGTCGACGGCGCCGTCGCAGCCGTCGTCGTCGATGAACTGGTCGATGAGCTCGTGGCAGACCTGCTCGGCGTAGTCCCGGAGCGGCTCGATGGCCCGCGGGGTGAAGTGGGGGAGCAGGAGTCGCCGGGTCCAGGTCTGGATCGGCGGATCGGCGCTGATCGGGGCCGCGGCGTTGTAGCCGGTGTGGTCGTCGTTGGTGAGCTCGTCGGGCAGGTTGATCACGATCGGCGAGACGGATGACAGGACCGGGACCATCTTGGCCATCGCCTGGATGTCGTCGTAACGGGTGGGGAGCCAGGAGCCGCCGTACCTCTCGGTGTGGGCGATGGGACAGGCCTCGCGCAACTCGGCCCATGCCGGGACGGGGTCGCGGACGTAGCCGGGGTCGAAGATGTCGTAGTCGGTGGCCAGGTCGTGGACGGGGCAGCGCTCGTCGGTGGCGTCGGCCACCTGGTCGGTCGGGGCGTCGGTGGTGTCGGTCACGTCGTCAGGCCTCCACGATCTCGATGGCGAACTCGGGGCAGTTGTCGATGATCAGGTGCGCCTTGTCCTCGAGGCCTTCGGGGACCTCGCCGCCGTTGAGCTCGAAGGCGTTGCCGAGGTCATCGACATCGACCAGTTCCGGGGCCAGGGAGTAGCAGCGGCTGTGTCCCTGGCACTTCTCGGCATCAACCTTGATCTTCACGTGAACCTCTTGGAAGAGTGTCGGCATCCCCATCAGGATTAGCCAGATGGCTAACTCCTCGTTAGGGTAACACGCAGTTCGGACGATCGAAAGAGTCGAGCGCCGAACCGACCGGGAGCCTCCTTGCCGACCAACCTGCTTCCCCGGACCGACACCCACCCCGACGAGGTCGGGGTGGCTTCGGCCCAGGGCTCCTACACCTGGGCGGGCCTCGAGTCCAGAGCCCGAAGGTTTGCCGCCGCACTCGCCGCCGAGGGCCTGGTCGCCGGAGGCCACTGGGCGCTGCTGGCCCACAACCGCATCGAATGGACACCCCTCCTCCTCGGCAACCTCCGGGCCGGCACCCGGTACGTCCCGTGCAACTGGCACCTGACCGCCTCCGAGGTCGCCTACCAACTGACCGATTCGGCCAGCCGCCTGCTGCTCACCGATGCCGCCAACGAGGGTGTCGCCCGGGAGGCGGCCGCCATGGCCGGCATCGGGCGAGTCGTCGTCATCGACACGGAGCTGGAGGACTGGCTCGACGCCCACCCGGACACCGAGCCGCCGGACGATCCCGCCGGGTCCGTCCAGAACTACACCTCGGGGACGACCGGGCGGCCCAAGGGCGTGCGTCGCTCCGACCAGCGGGGCGACACCCGCAGCACGCTCCGGGGCACGTCGGCCACCTGGGGCCGCTATTTCCACCTGCCCGACCATGGACCCCACCTGGTGGTCAGCCCGATGTACCACGCCCTGCCGAGCGCCTTCCACAACGCCGCGCTCGGCCTCGGCCAGTCGATCTTCTTCGAGCACGGCTTCGACCCCGAGCGGTTCCTTGCCACGGTCCAGCGCGAGGGCGTCACCAGTTCAGCTGTCGTCCCCATCCACCTGATCCGCCTGGCCAAGCGGGCCGACGAACTGGCCGGGCACCACGACCTGTCGAGCCTCGTCTCGGTGGTCCACGGAGGCGCCCCCTGCCCACGATGGGCCAAGGAGGTGGTGCTCGACTGGTGGGGTCCGGTGGTCTACGAACTGTTCGGTTCCTCGGAGGGGACCGGCCCCCTGCGGGTCGACCCCGACGAGTGGCGACGCCTCCCCGGAACCATCGGCCGGCCGGCGCCGTCCCTCAGGGTGGCTGCCTTCGACGACGACGGTGAGCGGCTTCCCGATGGGCAGACCGGCACCCTCTACTTCCAGCGCGACGACGGACAGCCGGAGTACGTGGGCGCCTCCGAGAAGACGGCGGCCAACCGCCTGCCCGGCGGCTGGTTCACCGTGGGTGACGTCGGTTGGATCGATGCCGAGGGCTACGTGTTCCTCGCTGACCGGAAGATCGACATGATCATCTCCGGCGGCGCCAACATCTACCCGGCCGAGGTCGAGGCGGTTCTCGTCGGGCACCCGACGGTCGCCGACTGTGCCGTGTTCGGCATCCCCGACGACGAGTGGGGCGAACAGGTCAAGGCCGCCGTGCAGTTCGAGCCCGGTCGGACGGCCTCCCCCGATGAGCTCATCGGCTGGTGTCGGGAACGCCTGGCGGGCTACAAATGTCCGAAGACGGTCGACGTCCACGAGGCCATGCCACGGGAGGCGACCGGCAAGCTCAAGAAGCGCCACCTGCGCGACGCCTACTGGGAGGGCCGAGAGCGTGCCATCTGACGACAACGCCGAATCCAAGGCTCCGACCGCCACCCTTGACCATCCGGATGCGCTCGACGTCCTCACCCCGACGGCCGAGGACGAGACCGAGGCCTGAGGCGGGACACCGGTCCTCCGACCGGGTCTAGGGTCGCGTCGTAGTCCGGCAATGCATGAGGAGCGAGCGATGAGCGGTTCGATGGTCGAGTTCCCGGTCAACGGGACGAGTGCGGGTGGCTACCTGGCGGTTCCCGACGGGGGGAGCGGCCCCGGCGTGGTCGTGCTCCAGGAGTGGTGGGGGCTGGTGCCCCAGATCAAGGCGGTCTGCGACCAGTTGGCCGACGAGGGGTTCGTGGCGCTGGCTCCCGACCTCTACGGGGGCGAGTTCGCCGAGCACACCGAGATGGACAAGGCCGGCGAGCTCATGACCACGCTGCCGCCCGACCGGGCCGCCCGCGACATGTCGGGCGCCATCGACCACCTGCTGGGACACGGGGCCACGTCCGGCGAAGCCGTCGGGGTCGTGGGCTTCTGCATGGGCGGGATGCTGACTCTGCTGATCGCCGCCCTCGAGGGCGACCGGGTGGCTGCGGCGGCGCCGTTCTACGGGGCGCCGCTCGGCGAGGACGGACCCGACTGGTCGGGCCTCACCGCAAGGGTCGAGGGCCACTTCGCTGCCGTCGACGACTTCTTCCCGCCCGACGCGGTGACTGCTCTCGGCGAGCAGTTGCGGGGCATGGGGAAGGACGTCGAGTTCCACGTCTACGAGGGCACCGGACACGCCTTCGCCAACTGGGAGAACCCGCTCGGCACCCACGACGAAGCGGCTGCCGCCACCGCCTGGGGACGCACCCTCGACCTCTTCCGCTCCTGCCTGTAGCCGGCTGCCTCCCAGCGCTGGGCCAGAGCCTGTGCCTGTCGTACGCTCGCGGCCATGAGCGAACCGCACCGACCACTGCGCACCGAGGTCGTCCCGGAGATGGTCGTCGACGACTGTGACGCGGCGCTGGCCTTCTATGCCGCGGCGTTCTGCGCCGAGGAGATGTTCCGCCACGCCCTCGACGACGGCCGCGTGCTCCACGCCGAGGTCTCGTTCGACGGCTTCGTCGTCTTCGTGACCGACGACTTCCCCGAGATGCAAGGCGGTCAGGGCACCTCGCCCAAGGCCATCGGCGGCACCCCGATCTGCCTGCACCGCGACGTCCCCGATGTGGACGCCTCGGTCGAGAGGGCAGTGGCCACCGGCGCCACGCTGCTCCACGGCCCCGAGGACATGTTCTGGGGCGACCGCTACGCCCGCCTCATGGACCCCTACGGCCACCACTGGTCGATGGCGACGCCCGGACCTGGCCCCGACCCCGAGGCCACCGCCGCCGCCGTGGCCGAATTCGACACCGGGGATACACCGTGACCGACCAGGCCGCATTCCCACGGGCATCGTTCCGCTCGTTCGAGGAATCGACGCGGGACGACTGGATGCTAATCATGGAGCAGCGCAGCGAACTCGAGGCCGGCCTTCCCGGCCGGGTCCTCGAACAGTTCGAGCACCTGCGCAACGACTACGGTGGCTTCCCCGTCGACCGCCTCGAGCACAGCGTCCAGACCGCCACACGGGCCGAACGCGACGGCCGGGACGACGAGTACGTGCTGTGTGCCCTGCTCCACGACCTGGGCGACCCGCTCACCCCCTACAACCACCCAGACGTGGGAGCGGCGATCCTCAAGCCCTTCGTGTCCGAGGCCAACCACTGGATGGTGGTGCACCACGGCATCTTCCAGGGGTACTACTTCTGGCACCACTTCGGCATGGACCGCAACACCCGCGACCAGTACGCCGACTCGCCGTACTACGACCTCACCGAGGAGTTCTGCTCCGAGTACGACTCGCCGGCGTTCGACCCGGGCTACGACTCGAACCCGCTGGGGCACTACGAACCGTTGATCCGCCAGTTCTTCGGCACCAACCCGTGGACCGGTCGGCCGGTCGGCGGATCCGACGCCTGAAGCGCCGACCGCGGTGGCGCCCGACCCGGCCTAGCATCGGCGGGCCATGATCCTCTCCGACCGCTCCCTGCGCGAGGCCATCGCCACCGGACGCATCGTCATCGATCCGTTCGACGACGGCTGCGTGCAGCCCTCGTCGATCGACCTGCACCTCGACCACCGGTTCCTCGTGTTCCGCAACCACACCCGGGGCCTGATCGACGTGAAGGAGGACCTAACGGACCTGACCGAACAGGTCGAGGCCTCCGACGCGGACCCCTTCATCCTCCATCCCGGCGAGTTCGTGCTGGGCTCCACGTCGGAGCGCGTGGTCGTGCCCGACGACCTGGTGGCCCGCCTCGAGGGCAAGTCCAGCCTGGGCCGCCTCGGGTTGCTGATCCACTCGACCGCCGGCTACGTCGACGCCGGTTGGGACGGCCAACTCACCCTCGAGTTGTCCAACGTGGCGAACCTGCCGATCACGCTCTACCCGGGCATGAAGGTGGGGCAGATCTCGTTCGTGCAGATGACCTCGGCCGCCGACAACCCGTACGGGTCCGGCGTGCTGGGCTCGAAATACCTGGGCCAGGAGGGCCCGCGCCCCAGCCGCTACTGGGAGAACTTCGAGAAGTAGCCCAGGTTCCTCAGCCGGTCGGCGCCTTGGCTGCGGCCGCCTCGCCGTTCTGGAGTGCCTCGAGCACGTGGAGGGCGATGTCGCCCACCTTCACCTCGGTCTCCTCGACGCCCTCGCCCTTCACGCCGTCGTCGATCATGACGTAGCAGAACGGGCAGGCCGTGGCGATGCGGGTGGCCCCGGTGGCCAGCAGTTCCTGGGAGCGCTCGACGTTGATGTTCTTGCCGATGTCCTCCTCCATCCACATGCGCGCGCCGCCGGCGCCGCAGCACATGCCCTTGGTGCCGCTGCGCTCGGCCTCGACCAGCTCGATGCCGGCGATGTTGCCGACCACGCGGCGGGGTGCCAGGTAGACGTCGTTGTGGCGGCCCAGGTAGCAGGAGTCGTGGTAGACGAGCCGTTCGTCGAGGCGGGCCTCGGACAGGTCGAGTCTGCCCTGGTCGACGAGCCACTCGAGCAGCTGGCTGTGGTGGACGACCTCGTAGTGGCCGCCCATCTGCGGGTACTCGTTGGCGAGCGTGTTGAAGCAGTGCGGGCACTGGGTGACGATCTTCTTGACGCCCATGCCGTTGAGCGTCTCGACGTTCTGCATGGCCAGCATCTGGAAGATGTACTCGTTGCCGGAGCGGCGGGCCGGGTCGCCGGTGCACATCTCGGACGGGCCGAGGATCGAAAACGACACGCCGGCTCGCTGCATGAGTTGGGCCATCGCCCGGGACACCTTCTTGTTCTTGTCGTCGAAGGAGCCGGCGCAGCCCACCCAGTAGAGGTACTCGGCCTCGAAAGGGTCGCCGCCGTCGATGACCTCGATGCCCTCGAGGTCGCCGACCCACTCGGTGCGGTCGCTCTGCGAGAGGCCCCACGGGTTGCCCGAGTTCTCCATCGACCGGTAGGCGGTGCCCAGCTCGGTCGGGAAGTCGGACTCCATGAGCGAGAGGTAGCGGCGCATGTCGAGGATCTTGTCGAGGATCTCGATGTTGACCGGGCAGACCTCGTCGCAGGCCCGACAGGTGGTGCAGGCCCACAGTTCCTCGGAGGTGATGCGGTCGAACATCCAGTTGGCAGGCACGGTGATCTCGTCGTCGGTGTCGATCGGGGGCGACACGACCGGGGTGCCGGTGGCGGCCATGACCTCGCCGGTCTTGAGCACGATCTCGCGGGGGTCGAGCGGCTTGCCGGTGGCGTGCGCCGGGCAGACGGCGGTGCAGCGGCCGCACATGGTGCACGAGTCGGTGTCGAGCAGCTGCTTCCAGGTGAACTCCTCGATGGTGGAGACGCCGAAGCTCTCGAGCTCGGTCTCCATGAGGTTGGGCAGCGGCTTCATGGCGCCCTTGGGGCGGTCGCGGTCCCTGAGGTACATGTTCAGCGGGGACGTGAACATGTGGCGCAGCATCGTGATCGGCAGCAGTGCCAGGAAGGCCATGAACGCCAGCACGTGGGCGATCCACCAGGCCTGGTGCCAGCCGTGGACCGAGTCGGCGAAGAACCCGATCGAGTCGACGGCCTGAGCCAGCGGGTAGCCGACCACCGACCAGGTCTCGGCCGACGGGAAGTCGCCACCGTGGTCGGCGGCAGTGGTCGCGATCCGGAACGCCTCGGTGCCGAAGCCGGTCACGCCGATGGTGGCGAACACGACCAGGCCGGTGGCGTGCTCGGGTCTGGACTTGATGCGGATGCGGTAGGGCCGGAACCGGCGTGGGCCGAAGCGGCGAAGCAGCGCCCACACGACGCCGACCAGGAACAGCACGCCGGCCACGTCGCCGACGAGCGTGTAGGCGCGGTACACGTCGCCGTGCAGGAACTTGAGGCCCTCGGGCACCTGGTGGTTGACCTCGAGGACGGTGGTGACCGCCAGCAGGATCAGGAACGGGAAGTAGATGAGCGAGTGCATGAGTCCGGCGGCCGGTTCGCGCAGCAGCGTCTGCATGTAGACGCCGGCGCGGAAGTCGCCGAAGCGGCGCTTGGCGTTGGCTGAGGTGGTGGCCCGGTTGTCCGGGGCGCCGCGTTCCCAGTTCTTCATGCGGTTGGCGAACAGGACGGCGCCGTAGACGATCAGCACCGGGATGACCGTGTAGAAGGTCACCTTGAGGGGGTCGGGGATGTTCCCGAACACCTCCCTTGTGATCTCGGAGTCGTCGTGCCAGCCGTTGACCGTGGCGGCGATTCCGGAGGCTGCGGTGAAGAGGGCGACGAGGACGCCAAGTCCGATGGCGGCGTGGTGGGGCTTGAACTTGCGCTGGTCCATGGTGGCCGCAGGGTAGCCCCGACTCCAGAGGCAGTGGGCCTTTGGGTAGGCGCTCAGGCAGAGGGCTGTGCGTCGAGTAGACAGCCCCGCGAGCGCACGGTGCGCAGCACCAGGCCGGAGCCGTCAAGGCGCCGGCGGAGGCGGCCGAGTTGCACGTCGAGGCTGTTGCGGCTGGGCAGCCCGTCGGGCCAGCCGGCCCTCGCCAGGTCGGCTCGCGGCACGACGTGGCCGAAGCGGTCGGACAGCAGACCGGCCAACCGGGCCTCGACGGGGGTGAGCGTCGTCCACCAGCGTCCGAACCGCAGGACCCGGTCGTCGGCCAGTTCAGGTTCGTGGGCCACGCCGTTGTCGCAGCGCTCGATGAGGCAGCGGGCCCGGGCCCGGACGTCGCCCTCGTCGGCAGGCATCCGTACCCAGTCTTCGAGCGGATCGGTCACGGTGAACGGCGGGGCATGGGGCGCCACCAGCGCAAGGCGTGGGGTCCCGGCGGCCCGCAGGCGGTCGAGACGGTCAGCCTCGGCCGGCCACCGGACCATGGCGATGTCCCCCTGGTTCTCCGGATGCATGTACGGAACGTACGGACGCCCTGTTTCGGGTGCGTTTCACGCCCGTGAACCACCCGTCAACGACTCGGTGGTCTGGTCGTGACCCGCTGTTGACCGTCAGGTTCCCGTCAGGAAGCCGACCACAAGGCGTCACGCTGACCGAACGGTGGCGTAACCGGGCCTGCGTACGTTCGCCGGTGGAGATCCACCAGCAGACCGAAGGAAATCATCGTGACCTGTACCAGTACTCGAGCCCGTTCCATGTCCAGGGGCCTGTCCCGTAGTTGGCAGGAGCGCCGGACGAGGAGCCGTGGCCGCAAGCTCGCCTTCGGCTTGTTCGGCATCCTCGGCGCCGTCCTGATCATGGCCGGGCCGGCCGCCGCCCAGGAGCTCACGCCGGGCGACAACAACGCCCTGTTGGCCAGCCTCTGGCTGATCGTGGCGGGCTGCCTCGTGTTCCTGATGCAGGCCGGGTTCGCCTTCGTCGAGGCGGGTCTCACCCGGGCCAAGAACATCGGCAACATCATGGCCAAGAACCTGGCCGACATGGCGATCGGTGCCTTGGCCTTCTGGGCGGTCGGCTTCGGCTTCGCCTTCGGTTCCGACGGCGGCAGCCTCATCGGCACCGACAACTTCTTCCTCTCCGAGATGTCCGAGTCGTTCCTCGGCGGCGGCGACGTGCTGGCCACGCCGTCGTTCTTCTTCTTCCAGGTCGTGTTCGCCGCCACGGCGGTCACCATCGCCTCGGGCGCCATGGCCGAGCGCACGAGGTTTCCCGCCTACCTGGCGTTCAGCGCAGTGATGACCGGCTTCATCTATCCGGTGGTCGTGCACTCCTTCTGGCACGGCGACGGCATCCTCTCCGACCTCGCCATCGGCGACGCCCGGTTCAGCGACTTCGCCGGCTCGAGCATCGTGCACAGTGCCGGTGGCTGGGCGGCCCTGATGGGGGCGATCTTCCTCGGTCCCCGCATCGGCAAGTACGGCCCCGACGGCGCCCCCCGGGCGATCCCGGGCCACAACATCGGCTTCGTCGTCGTCGGCGTGTTCATCCTGTGGTTCGGCTGGTTCGGCTTCAACGCCGGGTCGGAGCTGGCCATGGACGAGGCGGTCGCCCACCTCATCGTGACGACCCTGCTGGCCGCCTCGGCCGGTGTCGTCGGTGCCGGCGCCGTGATCTGGCGTAAGACGGGTGCCATGGGGGTCAGCATGGCGGCCAACGGTGCCCTGGCCGGCCTCGTCTCGATCACCGCCGGCACCGGTGCCCTGAGCTTCACGGGTTCGGTCATCGTCGGCTTCATCGGCGGCGTGATCGTGGTCTACTCGGTGCTGTTCATCGAGAAGAGGGGCGTCGACGACCCGGTCGGCGCCGTGTCGGTGCACGGCGTGTGCGGCGTGTGGGGCACCCTGGCCATCGGCCTGTTCGCCACCGTCGACGACGCCTTCCTCGGCCGCGCCGACGCCGGCCTGTTCTACGGCGGTGGCTTCGAGCAGTTGGCCGTCCAGGCCATCGGCGTGGTGCTGATCGCTGCCTGGGTGCTCGGCACCTCGGCGATCCTGTTCGCCGTCATCAAGCGGACGATCGGCCTGCGGGTCTCGCCCGAGGAGGAGTTCGAGGGGCTCGACCTGGCCGAGCACGGCTCGCCCGGCTACGGCCACGAGCCGCTGACGGTGGGCTAGGCCCCTACCTGCCCACGATCGCTGGGAACCCCTACCCCCGCCGGGGTGGTCAGCCCGCCTGTCGGGCGACTGCCTCGGCGGCGGCGCGTGCGGCCTCGGGGTCGAGTGAGCGCTCGAGGACCGGCTTCTGTCCGACCGGGCGCAGGTCGTCGTCCAGTTCGTAGACGATCGGCGTGCCGGTCGGCAGGTTGAGGTCGGCGATGTCGTCGTCGCTGATGCCGTCGAGGAGCTTGCAGAGCGCCCGCAGGCTGTTGCCGTGGGCCACCACCAGGACGGTGCGGCCGGCGGTCAGGTCGGGGCCCGCCGACTCCTCCCACCACGGGCCCAGGCGCCCGACCACGTCGGCGAGGCACTCGCTGTGGGGCACCTCGTCGAGGCCGGCGTAGCGGGGGTCGCCGTTGGGGTTGTGCGGGTTGTCGTCGGCAATGGGCGGGGGAGGGGTGTCGTAGCCGCGGCGCCATGCGTGGAGTTGCTCGTCGCCGAACTTCTCGCGGGTGGCGGCCTTGTCGAGGCCGGTGAGGTCACCGTAGTGCCGCTCGTTGAGGCGCCAGGTCCGGTGCACCGGGATCCACGACCGGCCCATCTGGTGCAGCGCCAGGTCGGCGGAGTGGATGGCCCGGACCAGGACCGAGGTGTGGACCACGTCGGGAAGTATCCCGGCCTCGGCCAGCAGGACTCCGCTGGCCACCGCCTCGTCGATTCCCTGGGGGGTGAGGCCGCAGTCGACCCAGCCCGTGAACTGGTTGGTGGCGTTCCACTCGGACTGGCCGTGGCGGAGGAGGACGAGCGTGGGCACCCGTGCAGTCCACCAGAGATTCACTCGAAAAGCACTCTGCAGAAGTTGCTAAAGAGTGACTCAATATAGTAGAGTGGGTACAGCCCACAACAGGTGGGAACGCGGGGTTCAGCCCCCAAGGGTGCCCGCCGGTCCGCAGCCGCCCCCCTGCTGTGGGGCCGGGCGGGCACCCGAACCACAAGAGCATTCTCAACAAACCCTCTAGAAAACAAGGAGCAAATCCATGGGCAAGGCCGTGGGAATCGACCTGGGAACCACCAACTCGGTGGTCGCCGTCCTCGAGGGCGGCGATCCCGTCGTGATCGCCAACGCCGAGGGCTCGCGCACCACCCCCTCGGTGGTCGCATTCGCCAAGGACGGCGAGGTCCTGGTCGGCGAGGTCGCCAAGCGCCAGGCCATCATGAACCCGGGCCGCACGATTCGCTCCGTCAAGCGCCACATGGGCACCGGCTGGAAGCAGACCATCGACGGCAAGGACTACACGGCGCAGGAGATCTCGGCCCGCACGCTCCAGAAGCTCAAGCGCGACGCCGAGGCCTACCTGGGTACCAGCGTCGACCAGGCGGTCATCACCGTCCCCGCCTACTTCGACGACGCCCAGCGCACCGCCACCAAGGAGGCCGGTGAGATCGCCGGCCTCGAGGTACTCCGCATCATCAACGAGCCCACCGCCGCCTCGCTCGCCTACGGCCTCGACAAGGAAGGCACCGAGCACACCATCCTCGTGTTCGACCTCGGCGGCGGCACCTTCGACGTGTCCGTCCTCGAGATCGGCGACGGCGTCTTCGAGGTCAAGGCCACCCACGGCGACACCAAGTTGGGCGGCGACGACTGGGACGAGGCGGTCATCGAATGGCTGGCCACCTCTTTCAGGAACGACCACGGTGTCGACCTGGCCGCCGATCCCATGGCCGTTCAGCGGCTCAAGGAGGCCGCCGAGAAGGCCAAGATCGAGCTTTCCCAGGTGCAGCAGACCCAGATCAACCTGCCGTTCATCACGGCCACCGACGCCGGTCCGCTGCACCTCGACTACACCCTCTCCCGGGCAAAGTTCCAGGAGCTCACCGCCGATCTGCTGGCCCGCTGCCGCTCCCCGTTCGGTCAGGCCATCAAGGACGCCGGACTCGCCAAGGGCGACATCGACAACGTCATCCTCGTCGGCGGCTCCACCCGGATGCCCGCAGTCACCGAGTTGGTGCACGAGTTGACTGGCCGTGAGCCCTCCAAGGCCGTCAACCCGGACGAGGTCGTCGCAGTCGGCGCCGCCGTCCAGGCCGGCGTATTGGTGGGCGAGGTCAAGGACGTGCTACTCCTCGACGTCACCCCGCTGTCGCTCGGCATCGAGACCAAGGGCGGCGTGATGACCAGGCTCATCGAGCGCAACACCACCATCCCGACCCAACGCTCCGAGGTGTTCACGACCGCCGAGGACGGCCAGCCATCGGTCGAGATCCACGTCCTCCAGGGCGAGCGCGAGATGTCTCAGTTCAACAAGACCCTGGGCAAGTTCCAGTTGATCGACCTGCCGCCGGCGCCGCGGGGTGTTCCCCAGATCGAGGTCACCTTCGACATCGACGCCAACGGCATCGTCCACGTGGCCGCCAAGGACCGGGCCACGAGCAACGAGCAGTCGATGACCATCACCGGCCAGTCGTCGCTCGACCGCGACGTCATCGACCAGATGGTCCGAGACGCCGAAGTCCATGCCGACGAGGACCGGCATCGCCGGGAGGAGGCCGAGGTCCGCAACAACGGCGACAACCTCGTCTACCAGACCGAGAAGCTCCTCGCCGACCAGGGTGACAAACTCACCGACGACGAGACCTCCGACGTCACCGAGAAGCTCGAGGCCCTCAAGAAGGCGCTCGACGGCGAGGACATCGATGCGATTCGCAGCGTCACCGAGGCGTTGCTGACCTCCAGCCAGGAGTTCGGCCAGCGCCTCTACGACGCCGCCGCCCAGCAGGCCGGTGATGCGGGTATGGGCGATGCCGGCTTCGGTGGTGACGACGACGTGGTCGACGCCGAGATCGTCGACGAGCAGTGAGCGACGCCGCCGCAGGGGAGGCTGACGAGGCCGTCGAACCGGACGACCCGTCGGTCGACGACAGCGCCGACGAGATTCGTGACGAGGAACTCCCGGAGCCGACCCCGCTCGAGATCGCCGAGGCCGCACGCGAGATGTACCTCGCCGACTTGCAGCGTGTGAGTGCCGAGTTCGCCAACTTCCGCAAGCGGGCCGACAAGCGCAACCAGGAGGTCGCCGGTCGCGCCCGTAGCGATGTCGCTGAGCGGCTGTTGCCTGTGCTCGACGCCTGCGACCTGGCCATCGGCCACGGCACCGAGGGAGTCGAGGCGATCCGGTCGGCGCTGGTCGCCGCCCTCGAACCGGTCGGCCTTGAGGTCATCGACCCCCTCGACGCCCCCTTCGACCCGAACCGCCACGAGGCCGTCGTGCACGAGCCGACCGGCGAAGACACGCCCACTGGCCAGGTCGTGACCGAGGTGCTGCGCCGCGGCTACGGCTGGCAGGGGCGCATCCTGCGCCCGGCGATGGTCAAGGTCCGGGGCTGACCGGAGGCTGGCACACCATGGCACCGCAGCGCGAGTGGTTCGAGAAGGACTACTACGCCACGCTCGGCGTCTCCAAGGAGGCCTCCGCCAAGGAGGTCACCAAGGCGTACCGGAAGCTCGCCCGCAGTCTGCATCCGGATGCCAATCCGGGTGACGCCGCCGCCGAGGCCCGCTTCAAGGAGGTCTCTGCCGCCTACGGTGTGGTCGGCGACGAGGACAAGCGCCGTGAGTACGACGAGGTCCGGGCCATGGGCCCGATGGGCGGCTTCGGGGGGCCCGGCGGCTTCGGAGGCATGGGTGGCATGGGCGGCCAATTCGACCTGGGCGACCTCTTCGGCGGGCTCTTCGGCCAGGGCGGCGGTAGGGGAGGCCAGGCTTCCCGCCGCGGCGCCGACCTCGAGACCCGGCTGACCCTGTCGTTCGAGGAGGCGGCCCATGGGGTCACCACCACGATCAACCTCGTCAGCGACGCCCCCTGCCCGACCTGCTCCGGAAGCGGAGCCCGGCCCGGTACCAACCCGCGCACCTGTGACGCATGCGGCGGCCGCGGCGTCCAGGCCGAGAACCAGGGGCCGTTCTCGTTCAGCCGACCCTGTGGCCAGTGCGGCGGCCGCGGCCGGATGGTCGACGACCCGTGCAGCTCCTGCCGGGGAGCGGGGGTCGAGCGGCGACCCCGCGGAGTCAAGGTCCGGATTCCGGCCGGCGTGGAGGACGACCAGTGCATCCGGCTCAAGGGCCGAGGCGAGCCCGGCCGGGGCGGTCCTGCCGGCGACCTCTTCGTCGTGGTGGCCGTCGCTCCCCACGACCTCTTCAAGCGGCGGGGCGCCGACCTCACCCTGACCGTCCCGATCACCTACCCCGAGGCGGTACTCGGCGCCGAGGTGTCGGTGCCGACGCTCGACGACGGCCCCGTGACCCTCAAGGTCCCCGCCGGCACACGCAGCGGCCGCACCTTCCGGGTGAAGGGCCGGGGCGTGCCGACCCGACGACGGACCGGCGACCTGCTCGTGACCGTCGAGGTGTACGTGCCCGAGGCGACCACGGACGGTGAGCGTTCGGCGGTCGAGGCGCTCGCCGACGTGATGGGGGTCGCTGGTGGCGAGCTCCGGAACGGGCTGACAGGATGAGGCCGATGAGCAACCGCCCCCGGCCCGATCAGGCCGTCTACGTGATCTCGGTGGCGGCCGAGTTGGCGGGGATGCATCCCCAGACGCTGCGCATCTACGAACGCCGCGGGCTCGTCGATCCGGCCCGAACCACGGGCGGCAACCGCCGCTACAGCGACGCCGACATCGCCTTGCTCCAACGCATCGCCGACCTCACCTCCGTGGGCCTCAACCTCGAGGGCGTCAAGCGGGTGCTCGCACTCGAGGCCGAGGTGGCGCGGCTCGAGGCCGAGATCGAGGCCGCCCGCAGCGAGGGCACCGAGGCCGTGGCCGAGGTGCACAGGCAGTACCGGCGCGACCTGGTTCCGATCCGGCAGAGCGTCACGCTGTATCGCCGTGAACGGCGCAGCTGAGCGGCATCGAGCCTGACGGATCGTCCCCGTTCGGGCAGCGGCGGCCCTGTGGAAAACCGGCGTGACCTGCGGTTTCGCGTCTGGCCAATGTCGATCGGCGTGTTACGGGCGTGTTGCAATCCCCAGTGCGCCCCCGGTCGCTGTCGGGATTTCCGGGGTTTTCCACAGGGGGTGTGGAAACGTCGGATGCTGCGCGTGGGTCACGCAACATCCGGTGACCCTGCGTGGTCGTCCCGTCGACGAAAGTGTCCCCGGACGCCGGCCATCACGGGGTACCGGCACCGATAGACTCCGCCCGTAAGCGCCGGCAATCATGAGGAGAGGTGCCGTGCCCGCGACCGTCGTGGTCGGGACACAGTGGGGCGACGAGGGCAAGGGCAAGTTCACCGACCTCGTCGCAGGCGAGACCTCCATGGTCGTCCGCTACCAGGGCGGCCACAACGCCGGCCACACCCTCGTCGTCGACGGTGAGTCCTTCGCCCTGCAACTCGTCCCGAGTGGCGTCCTCTACGAACACGTCACGCCGGTCATCGGCAACGGCGTCGTCGTAGACCCCTGGGTCCTCATCGCCGAGATGGACATGCTGGAGTCGCGCGGGGTCTCCACCGGGCGGCTGCGGGTCAGCGGCAACGCCCACCTGATCCTCCCGTACCACCAGGAACTCGACGCCCTCCACGAGCGGCACCTGGGCAAGAACAAGATCGGTACCACGAAGCGTGGCATCGGCCCGGCCTACGCCGACCGGTCCATGCGGATCGGCCTGCGGGTCCAGGACCTGCTCGACGAGAAGATCTTCCGCACCAAGCTCGACGCCGCCCTCGAGCACCACAACCGGGTGCTCACGCGGGTGTTCAACCGCCTGCCGGTCGACGGTGATGAGATCGCCGACGAGTACCTCGGCACCTACGCCCTCCGCATGGCGCCCCTCATCGCCGACACGGTGTCGCTCATCCACGATCAGCTCGAGGCCGGCAACCACGTCCTCCTCGAGGGCGCCCAGGCCACGTTCCTCGACCTGGACCACGGCACCTATCCGTTCGTCACGTCGTCCAACCCGGTGGCCGGCGGCGCCTGTACCGGTGCTGGCATCGGCCCCCGCCACATCGACCGGGTCATCGGCATCGCCAAGGCCTACGTCACCCGCGTCGGCGCCGGCCCCTTCCCGACGGAACTGTTCGACGAGGTCGGCGACTACCTGGTCGACGTCGGCCAGGAGTACGGCACCAACACCGGCCGCCGCCGCCGGCCGGGCTGGCTCGACGCTGTCATGCTCCGCTACGCCGCCCGCGTCAACTCGCTGTCCGAACTGGCCATCACCAAGCTCGACGTCCTCGACGGGCTCGACACCCTCAAGGTGTGCGTCGCCTACGAGGCCGATGGCGAGCGCCACGAGCAACTCCCCTACCACCAGACGGTGCTCCACCACGTCGAGCCCGTCTACGTCGAGATGCCCGGCTGGAAGCAGGACCTCTCCGACGTCCGGTCGAGGTCCGAACTGCCCGCTGAGGCCGAGGCCTACCTTTCCCTGATCGAGGAGCAGGCCGGGGTGCCGATCGGCATGGTCGGCGTCGGCCCGGGTCGCGACCAGGTCATCCGGTTCGGCGACCAGGGCTGACCGGGGCCGGGTCGTGCGGGTCTGCGTCGTCGGTTCGGGCGGGCGCGAGCACGCCCTCGCCAACGTCCTCGGCCGCGATGCCGATGTCGTCGTCACCCCGGGCAACCCGGGCATCCCCGGATCGGTCGCCACGCCGCCCGAGGAGGTCGACGCCGACCTCTTCGTCGTCGGTCCCGAGGCGCCCCTGGTCGACGGCCTCGCCGACCGCTTGCGATCGGCGGGTCGGCGCGTCTTCGGGCCCGGAGCGGACGGCGCCCGCCTGGAGGGCTCCAAGGCCTGGATGAAGGAGGTGCTCGTCGATGCGGGCGTCCCCACGGCACAGCACGGCGCCTTCACCGACGAGGCGGCCGCCCTCGCCTTCCTCGACACGATGTCCGACCTCTTCGTGGTCAAGACCGACGGCCTGGCCGCCGGCAAGGGCGTGCTCGTCACCGGGGACCGTGCCGAGGCAACCGATGCCGTGCGCTCCTACCTCTCGGGCGACTCCTTCGGCGACGCCGGGCGGACCGTGGTGATCGAGGAGGGCCTCAGCGGGCCCGAACTGTCGCTGTTGGCCATCTGCGACGGCCACACCGCCGTGCCGCTCGCCCCTGCCCAGGACTTCAAGCGGATCGGCGACGGCGACTCCGGCCCCAACACCGGCGGCATGGGCGCCTACTCGCCGGTACCCGTGGCCACCGACGCGATCGTCGGCTCGCTCATGGACGACGCCATCGGGCCCACGCTCGCCGCCCTCCGGCGCCGGGGCATCGACTACCGGGGCGTCCTCTACTGCGGCCTCATGTTCACGCCGACCGGCCCGAAGGTGCTCGAGTACAACGTGCGCTTCGGCGACCCCGAGGCCCAGGTCGTGCTGCCCCGGATGGCGAGCAGCCTCACCGAACTGCTGGCCGCCGCCGCCGAGGGCTCGCTGGATGCTGTTCCGGCGTTCGCCGAGGGCGCCGCCGTCACGGTCGTGTGCGCCACCGACGGCTATCCGGCGTCACCGCGTACGGGAGACCCGATCCACGGACTCGAGGAGGCCAACGCCATCGACGACGTCACCGTGTTCTGCGCCGGCGTCGGCGGATCCGACGGCCGGCTCATGACCGCCGGCGGCCGTGTGCTGGCCGTCACCGGGCAGGGCCCCACCATCGCCGTCGCCCGCGATCGCGCCTACGCCGGAGTCAACGCCGTCTCCTGGCCCGGCATCCAGCGTCGAACGGACATCGCCGCCGCGCCCACGCCTGTCGACGCGGCAGACTGACCGAACCACCCACCGGAGGAGCCAGCCCATGACCGAGTCATCGAACAGGCGGGTCGCGATCCTCATGGGCTCGCCCAACGACGCCGACAAGATGGCGCCGGCGGCGGCCACCCTCAAGCGCTACGGCATCGAGGCCGACGTGCGCGTGATGTCGGCGCACCGCAGCCCCGCAGAGGTGGCCGAGTTCACCCGGTCAGCCCGCGACGACGGCTACACCGCCATCATCTGCGGCGCTGGCATGGCCGCCCACCTGGCCGGCGCCGTCGCCGCCCACACCACCCTGCCGGTAATCGGCGTGCCCCTCTCGGGTGGTGCCATCAACGGCTGGGACGCACTCCTCGCCACGGTGCAGATGCCCAAGGGCATTCCCGTCGCCACCGTCGCCGTCGACGGCGCCATGAACGCCGCCCTTTTGGCCGTCCAGATGCTCGCCGTCGATGATCCGTCGCTGGCCGCCGAACTCGAATCCCACCGCGAGGAGATGCGGCCCCGCTAGCCGGGGAGTCCGCGCGCCCCATGGAGAACGTCCTCGCCTCCCGCTATGCCAGCCGGCCCATGGCCGAGCTCTGGTCGGCCGAGGGCAAGGTCGTGCACGAGCGCCAACTCTGGGTGGCCGTCCTCGAGGCCCAACGGGACCTCGGCATCGACATCCCCGATGGGGTCGTCGCCGACCACCGGGCGGTGATCGACCAGGTCGACCTCGAGTCGATCCGGCGGCGCGAGCAGGTCACCCGCCACGACGTGAAGGCCCGCATCGAGGAGTTCTGCGCCCTCGCCGACCATGAGCACATCCACAAGGGTATGACATCGCGTGACCTCACCGAGAACGTCGAACAGCTCCAGGTCCGCCGCGGCCTCGAACTGGTCCTCGACCGGGTCGTCGCCACCCTCGCCCGACTGGGGCGTCTCGCCGCCGAGCACACCGACCTCGTGATGGCGGGACGCAGCCACAATGTCGCCGCCCAGGCGACCACGCTCGGCAAGCGCTTCGCCACCGCCGCCGAGGAACTCCTGGTGGCCCACCGCCGGTTGGTCGACCTGCTCGCCGCCTACCCGCTGCGCGGCATCAAGGGCCCGGTCGGCACCCAGCAGGACATGCTCGACCTCTTCGACGGCGACGCCGACCGGGTCGCCGAACTTGAGCGACGCGTCGCCGTGCACCTCGGCTTCGCCGAAGTCTTCGACTCGGTCGGGCAGGTCTACCCACGTTCGCTCGACTTCGACGTGGTGTCGGCGCTCGTCCAGGCCGCCGGGGGCCCTGCCAACCTGGCCCGCACCATCCGGCTCATGGCCGGCCACGAACTCGCCACCGAGGGCTTCGTGCCCGGCCAGGTCGGCTCCTCGGCGATGCCCCACAAGATGAACACACGGTCCTGTGAGAGGGTCAACGGGTTGGCCGTCGTCCTGGGCGGCCATCTCGCCATGGTCGGTGGCCTCGTCGGCGACCAGTGGAACGAGGGCGACGTGAGCTGTTCGGTGGTGCGTAGGGTCGCCCTGCCCGACGCCTTCCTCGCCGCCGACGGACTCTTCCAGACCTTCCTCACGGTGCTCGACGACTTCGGTGCCTACCCGGCCGTCGTCGAGCGCGAGCTCCGGCAGTACCTGCCGTTCCTGGCCACCACACGGGTCCTCGTGGCCTCGGTGCGCGCCGGCATGGGCCGCGAGGCCGCCCATGAGGTCATCCTCGAGCACGCCGTCGCCGCCGCCCTCGCCCGCCGCGAGGAGGGCGTCTCCGAGACCGACCTGCTCGACCGACTCGCCGCAGACGACCGACTGCCCCTCGACAGGGCCGCCCTCGACGACCTCCTGGCCGACCCGGGCTCCTTCGTCGGCACGGCCGGCAGCCAGGTCCAGGCCGTCGTCGAACGCATCGGCGAGGTGGTGGCCGCCCGCCCCAGCGCCGCCGCCTACGATCCCGAACCCATCCTCTGATCCGACCCGTCCACCTGATGGAGCCAGCGTTGCCCCCCGCCATCGACCTGCCGTACGTCCACTCGGGCAAGGTCCGCGACATCTTCGACGCCGGCGACGACCGGCTCCTCATGATCACCTCCGACCGCATCTCCGCCTTCGACGTCGTGATGGACGAGCCCATCCCGCACAAGGGCAGGGTGCTCACCGCCATGTCGGCGTTCTGGTTCGACCTGCTGGCCGACGTGGTCCCGGGTCACCTGCTCTCCACCGACCCGGCCGACGCCCCGGGCACGAACGGCGCCACCGACCTGGCTGGGCGCACGATGCTCTGCCGTCGGGCCGAGATGCTCCCGATCGAGTGCATCGTGCGCGGCTACATCACCGGCTCGGCCTGGAAGGAGTACCGCACCCACGGCACCATGCACGGCTCGGTGCTTCCCGAGGGGCTCCTGGAGGCCGATCGCCTGCCCGAACCCGTGTTCACCCCGTCGACGAAGGCCGACGAGGGGCACGACGTCAACATCTCGTTCGCCGAGGCCGTCGACCTGATCGGCGTCGCCATCGCCGAACAGGCACGGTCGGTGTCGCTGGAGTGCTACCGACGTGGCGCCGACTGGGCGGCCGAGCGGGGGATCATCATCGCCGACACGAAGTTCGAACTGGGGATCATCGACGGTCGACTGGTCCTGGCCGACGAGGTGCTCACCCCCGACTCGTCGCGGTTCTGGCCTGCCGACCGGTGGACGCCCGGTGCCACGCCGCCGTCGTTTGACAAGCAGCCCGTGCGCGACTTCCTCGACGGCCTCGACTGGGACAAGCAGCCGCCGCCACCGGCGCTGCCCGACGAGGTCGTCGCCGCCACCTCGCAGCGCTACATCGAGGCGTATGAGTGCATCACCGGCCGGTCCTTCGCCGACTGGCCCGGCACCGAAGGAGCCTGACCCATGCAGTTCTCGGTACTCGTCGACATCCGCCTGCGGGGCGGGATCTCCGACCCTGCGGGCGCCACCATCGAGCGGGCGTTGCCGGTGCTCGGCTACGAGGGGATCGCCGGCGTCACCGTCGGCAAGACCATCCGGTTCACGATCGAGGCCGCCGACGCCGAAGCGGCACGGGTCGCGGCGGCCGAGTTGACGGAGTCGTTCCTCACCAACCCGGTCATCGAGGACGCCGAGTTGACGGTCGAGGCGATGTCCCCGGAGTCCGGCAGGTGAGCACCGTCGTCGGGGTGGTCGTCTTCCCCGGGACCAACTGCGAGATGGACGCGGTCGAGGCCGTCGACGGCCTGGGTGGCAGCGGCCGCCTGCTCTGGCACGGCGACGACGACCTGTCGGGCGTCGATGCGGTCATCGTGCCCGGTGGGTTCGCCCACGGTGACTACCTGCGGCCGGGCGCCATCGCCCGCTTCTCGCCGGCCATGGAGGCGGTCGCCCGGTTCGCCGCCGACGGCGGGCCGGTGGTCGGCATCTGCAACGGCTTCCAGGTCCTGACCGAGGCCGGCCTGCTACCGGGCGCGTTGCAGAAGAACAGCGGCCTCAAGTTCCTCTGCCGACCCGCGACGGTTCGTGTGGAAACAACGAACTCTTCGCTCACCGTCGAGGCTGTAGTAGGTGCGGAACTCTCGATCCCGATCAACCATTTCGAGGGCAACTACACGTGCGATGAACGGACCCTGAAGCAGTTGCGCGAAGAGGATCGGATCGTCCTGCGCTATGTCGGGAACCCGAACGGCTCGATCGACGACATCGCCGGGGTCTGCAACGAGGCCCGCAACGTGGTCGGCCTCATGCCCCACCCCGAGCGGGCGTGCAACGAACTCCTGGGCAGCACCGATGGAGTCGTGCTGATCCGTTCCCTGTTGGCAGCGACCGCCTGAGGGAGGCTCCGGTTCAGGCCGAGCGGCGGATGCCGGCGGCCTTAATCACGGGGCCGGGCACGCCGACCTCTCGCCAGGCGGCGTAGGAGATCCCCCGCTTACCGCCGTACGAGGCGGCATTGGCGGCGAAGGCCGACTCGAGGGCACCCATGTCCACGGAACCGGTGCTCTCGAGGCGGTCCAGTTCGGCCTCCAGGTCGATGCGCTGCTGGACGAGGGCCAGGCGCTTCGTGGCCGAGGCACCCTCCATGGAAGTGGTCACGGCTTCGATCTGACTGCGGACGCTGTCGGGCGTGCGCTTGCGACCACGCTTGGGCTGGTTGGCCTCGAGCGCCGTGAGGTAGTCGCGGACGGCCCTGGTCTCGGCCTTCTCCGCATCGGACATCTTCTGGCGTGCCATGAAATATATGCTCCTAATCATCTGTGATCATGAAGGTGGGAGTGTCAGTTTACCGAAACAGGATAATGCCTTTATTGACCGGTTGGAAACTTCCACATTGAAACCTAAAGTTCCCCGTTGTTCTGCGGATAATGAACATTGGTAGCGGGAAGATGGGCTCGACCCGTCCAGACAGGCGTAGGAGTTCAGAGGGACGCACCAGCCGGTGATCTCCGACCGCTACCGTGCCCGCCGTGAGCGAACCCCTCCATCGGGCACTGGGGCTGACCGACGACGAGTCCACCACCATCGAAGGGATCCTCGGCCGGGCCGCCAACACCTTGGAGTTGGCCATGTACTCGGTGATGTGGTCTGAGCACTGTTCCTACAAGAGCAGCCGCATCCACCTTGAGCGGCTTCCCACCGAGGCACCATGGGTGCTCGTGGGCCCGGGCGAGAACGCCGGGGTGGTCGACGTCGGTGACGGCATCGCCGCCGCATTCCGCATCGAGTCGCACAACCACCCGTCGGCAATCGAGCCCTACCAGGGTGCGGCCACCGGGGTTGGCGGAATCCTCCGCGACATCTTCACCATGGGTGCACGGCCCATCGCCCTCATGGACTCCCTCCGGTTCGGCCCCATCGACGACCCCCGCAGCCGCTGGATCGCCGAGGGCGTGGTCTCCGGCGTGTCCGGCTACGGCAACGCAGTGGGCGTGCCGACGGTCGGTGGCGAGACCGTCTTCGACGCCACCTACCGGGGCAACCCACTCGTCAACGTGCTGTGCCTGGGCCTGCTCCCCACCGAGCGGCTGGTGCTCGGCCGGGCCTCGGGGGTCGGCAACCTGGCCGTGCTGCTGGGTTCCTCCACGGGTCGCGACGGCATCGGCGGCGTCAGCGTCCTCGCCTCGGCGGGATTCTCCGAGGAGAGCGACGGCGACAAGCGACCCAGCGTCCAGGTGGGCGACCCCTTCGAGGAGAAGCGCCTCATCGAGGCGTGCCTCGCCCTGCTCGACGAGGGGCTCGTCGTCGGCATCCAGGACCTCGGCGGCGCGGGCCTGACCTGTGCGACCAGCGAGACGGCCTCGCGTGGTGGCGTCGGCATGGACGTCGACGTGTCGGCGGTGCCGCGGCGCGAGCCCGGCATGGAGCCCCACGAGGTGATGACCAGCGAGTCACAGGAACGCATGCTCGCCATCGTCGAGCCCGACGGCCTCGACCGAGTCCTCGAGATCTGCGAGCGCTGGGAGGTGCGGGCCAGCGTCATCGGCCGTGTCACCGAGGGAGGTTCCCTGCGCATCCTCGACGGGTTCGACGGCGAGGTGCTGGCCGAGGTGCCGGCCGCCTCGCTCCACGAGGACGCCCCCCTCTACGACCGTCCCCGTCGGGCGCCCGACGCCCCGCTCGGTCCCTCGGCCGACGACCTCGACGCCCCGGAGGATCCGGGCGCCGACCTGCTCGACCTGTTGGCCGACCCTGCTTGGGTGTACCGGCAGTACGACCACCAGCTGTTCCTCAACACCGTGATCGGCCCCGGCGACGACGCCACGGTCCTGCGGCTCAGGCACCCGGTCACCGGCGCCGACACCGGCCGCGGCCTGGCCCTGACCACCGACGGCAACCACCGCTGGTGTGCCGTCGACCCCCGGCAGGGAACGGCGATGCTGGTCGCCGAGTCGGTCCTCAACCTGGCCTGTGTGGGTGCCCGCCCGCTGGCGGTCGTCAACTGCCTCAACTTCGGCAATCCCGAGCACTCCGAGGTGATGTGGCAGCTCTCCGAGGCCGTCGACGGCATGGCCGATGCGTGTCGGGCACTGGACGTGCCCGTCGTCGGTGGCAACGTGAGCCTCTACAACGAGTCGGCCGGAACCGACATCGACCCCACGCCGGTCATCGGGCTGCTCGGCATCGTCGACCGACTCGACCGGCGTCCACCCGGAGCGACCCTCGTCGACGGGCATCGCCTGCTGGTGTTCGGCCCTGAGGCGGACGGGCTCGGCGGCTCGCGCTGGGGTGCCGCCCACGGTGCGCCGGGCGGTCGTCTGCCCGATCTGGACCTGGCGATGGTGGCCGATATCGTCGAGTTGATCCGCGGGCTCGTGGTCGACGGCCTCGTCGACGGCGTCCACGACGTTTCGTCGGGCGGCCTCGGCGTGGCGTTGGCCGAGATGGCGGCCCGCTCCGGTGTCGGCGTCCACGTCGCCCGGGTGGCCGACCACCGGGCCCTGTTCGGCGAGGCGCCCGCACGGGTGGTCGTCGTCGTCCATCCGGACTGGCTCGTCGAGGTGTTCGGGCGGGCCGAGGCGGCCGGTGTGCCGACCTCCCGTATCGGCCTCGCGACCGGTGACCGGTTCACGGTCAAGGGCCTGGTCGACATCGGCCTCGACGAGGTCACGGCGGCGTTCATCGACCGGTTGCCCGAGGCGCTCGGTGCCGGCACCTCCAACCGCTGATCATCCGGGCCGTGCCGATGGCCGACAGTAGGCTGACCTCCGTGTTGCGCCCGCAACTTGTCCACGACGAGTACGCCGACGACACCCCCAGGGAGGCCTGCGGCGTTTTCGGGGTGTTCGCCCCCGGACAGCCGGTGGCCCACCTCACCTACCTCGGCCTCTATGCCCTCCAGCACCGCGGCCAGGAATCGGCGGGTATGGCGGTCAGCGACGGCGAGGCGCTCACCGTCGCCAAGGAGATGGGGCTGGTCTCCAACGTCTTCGACGACCGGACCCTCACTGCCCTCTCCGGCGACCTCGCCATCGGCCACACCCGCTACTCGACGACCGGGTCGAGCACCTGGCGCAACGCCCAGCCCGTGTACCGCGGCGTCGACCACGTCGAGTTCGCCCTCGGCCACAACGGCAACCTGGTCAACACCGAGGCGCTGGCCCGCGAGGCCGGGATGCTGCCAGGCACCGTCACCTCGGACACCGACCTCATGGCCGAGCTCCTCACCACGGCGCTGCTGGCCCGGCCCGACCTCGAGGCCGGCGAGGCGTTCGAGGTGGCACTGGCCGATGTGCTGCCCCGGCTGCGCGGTGCCTTCTCGCTCGTGTTCGCCGACTGTGAGCGCGTCATCGGCGTGCGCGACCCCAACGGGTTCCGGCCACTGTGCCTGGGTCGCCTCGACGGAGGCTGGGTGCTCGCCTCCGAATCACCCGCCCTCGACGTGATCGGTGCGCACTTCGTCCGGGAACTCGAGCCCGGGGAGGTCGTCATCATCGACCGGACGGGCTGCCGGTCGCTGCACCCGTTCGACCCCATCGAGGTCGACCCCCGGCTCTGCCTCTTCGAGTTCGTCTATTTCGCCAGGCCGGACAGCGTCCTCTACGGGCAGAGCGTCCACCATGCCCGGGTCCGGATGGGCGAGGCGCTCGCCAAGCAGGCGCCGGTCGAGGCCGACCTGGTCATGGGTGTGCCCGAGTCGGGCATCCCGGCGGCCGAGGGCTACGCCCGGGGGTCGGGCATCGACTTCGGCCACGGCCTCGTCAAGAACCGCTACATCGGCCGGACGTTCATCGCTCCCACGCAGGCCCTCCGGTCTTCGGCCGTGCGCATGAAGTTCAACCCGCTGCGGGACAACATCGAGGGACAGCGCCTCGTCGTGGTCGACGACTCGATCGTGCGGGGCACCACGACCCGGTCGATGGTGCGCATGCTGCGCGATGCCGGGGCAAAGGAGGTCCACCTACGTGTGTCGTCGCCGCCCTACCGCTGGCCGTGCTTCTACGGCATGGACACGGGGTCCCGGGGCGAACTGCTGGCGGCCAACCTCACGGTCGACGAGATCCGCGAGTACCTCGACGTCGACACGCTCAACTACCTCACGCTCGACCGCCTGCTAGAGGCCACCGGAGCCGCCGGCGCCGGCTTCTGCTCCGCCTGCCTGACCGGTAGCTACCCGATCGAGATTCCCGTCAACCTCGCGAAGCAGATGCTCGAGCTTCCCGACGACTCTTCGGCTCCGGAAGGGGCCATGCCCGTCCTGGTCCACGACCTCGAGGGTGGGTTGCCCGTCGAGGACGCCGCCCGGCTCTTCGACCGCACCTGAGGCGGCCGTGGCCAAGGACTACCGGTCGGCGGGCGTCGACATCGGAGCCGGCGAGGATGCCATCCGGCGCATCGCCCCCCACGTACGCTCCACCTACAGACCGGAGGTGATCGGCGACATCGGCGGGTTCGGAGGCCTTTTCGACCTCGGGATGTCGGGCTACCGCGACCCGCTCCTCGTGTCGACGACCGACGGGGTGGGCACCAAGGCCGAGATCGCCCGCAGGACGGGAAGGTTCGACACGATCGGCCGGGATCTCGTCGCCATGTGTGTCGATGACCTGGTGTGCCTGGGGGCCGCCCCGCTGTTCTTCCTCGACTATGTGGCCGTCGGCCGGCTGGACCCCGCCGCGATGGAGCAGCTGGTGTCGGGCATCGCCGGCGGTTGCCGGGAAGCCGGCTGCGCTTTGGTCGGCGGTGAGATGGCCGAACATCCCGGCGTGATGGAGGCCGACCAGTTCGACCTGGTCGGCTTCTCGGTGGGTGCCGTCGAGCGCGATGCGGTTCTCGACGGCAGCAGGGTGTCGGCCAGCGACGTCCTCGTCGGGATCGAGTCGCCGAACCTGCGCTCCAACGGCTTCTCGCTGGCCCGTCGCCTGGTGTTCGACGTCGCCGACCGATCGCTCGACGACCCTGCCTGGGAGGGTGCGGAGACGTCCTTGGCTGATGAGTTGCTGGCTCCGAGCGTGATCTACGCCCCGGCGGTGGTGGCCGCCCTCGCCGCCCATGAGGTCCACGCCGTCGCCCACGTCACGGGCGGCGGCCTGCCCGGCAACCTGCCCCGGGTGCTCGGCGACACTGTCGATGCGGTAGTCGACACGGCGGCGTGGGAGGTGCCCCGGATCTTCTGCGAACTCCAGGCCATGGGAGGTGTCAGCGACGACGAGATGTCTCGGGTGTTCAACCTCGGGATCGGCATGGTGCTGGTGGTCCCCGGCCACGAGGCCGACGCCGTCATCGGCACACTCGGGGCCCACGACCGTCCGGCACGGATCATCGGCGAACTGGTCGAAGGCTCCGGCCTCGTCGACCTGCGCCGATAGGTTCGGAACCGTGGCAGAGGCGTCCTCCGGTCCGAATCAGGCACTCATCGACCACCTGTTGGCGCATGCGGTCCAGACCGGCGACTTCGTCCTCAAGAGCGGACGCAGGAGCACGTGGTTCTGTGACGGCAAGCAGACCGTCTGCAGGTCCGAGGGCCTGCTCCTCGTCGCCGACGCTGCGCTCGGGATCATCCCCGACGACGTGACCGCCATCGGCGGCCTCACTGCCGGAGCCGACCCGGTGGCGTTCGGCATCGCAGCGGTCGCCGCCACCCGTGGGCGCTCGCTGCGCTCGTTCAGCATCCGCAAGGAGTCGAAGGGCCATGGTGTCGAGGGCCGGCTGGCGGGTGCACTCGAACCCGGCGACCGGGTCGTGATCTGCGAGGACGTCGTCACCCGTGGGGCGTCTCCGCTCGAGGCGGCCGAGGTGGTTCGGGCGCTGGGCGCCGAACCGGTCATGATCCTGCCCATCGTGGATCGGGGCGGTACTTGCGGTGCGTTGGCCGAGGAGGCGGGCATCGCCTTCCGTCCTCTGGTCACCGCCCACGACCTCGGCTTCCCCTACGAGGGCCCCTGACCCGGGTGGCGGCTGGGGCCGCCCCGTAGGATCACCACCCCATGCCCTACCTGCCGACCGCCGCGTATTCGATCCAACTCCACGTCGAGTTGGCCAACGTGCCCAACACCCTGGGTCGTCTCGCCACGGCCATCGGCGAGGCGGGCGCCAACATCGTGTCGATGGGCGGCTTCGACGTGCGCGGCGAAGTCCTCGTCAACGACGTGGTCGTCAACTGCAGCGACGAGGACCACGCCGAACGGGTGGTGTCAGCCGTCGAGGCACTCGACGCCGTCGAACTCATGTCCTGGTACGACCGCACGTTCCACATGCACGAGGGGGGCAAGATCGAGGTGCTTCCGCTGGTACCGGTCAGCGACATGCACGACCTGTCGATGGCGTACACGCCGGGCGTCGCACGGATCTGCATGGCCATCCACGACGATCCCAGCCTGGCCCACGAGTTGACCATCAAGAAGAACACGGTCGCCATCGTCTCCGACGGCTCGGCGGTCCTCGGGCTCGGCGACATCGGCCCTGAGGCGGCGATGCCGGTGATGGAGGGTAAGGCGCTGCTCTTCAAGGAGTTCGCCGGCGTCGACGCGTTCCCGGTGTGCCTCGACACCGAGTCGCCCGAGGAGATCATTGAGACGGTGATTTGCCTGGCGCCCACGTTCGGCGCCATCAACCTCGAGGACATCAAGGCGCCGGGTGCCTTCCAGGTCGAGCAGGCGCTCAAGGCTGCGCTCGACATCCCGGTGTTCCACGACGACCAGCACGGCACGGCCGTGGTCACCCTGGCGGCGCTGTGGAATTCGTTGGAGTTGACCGGCGTCGACATCGGCGACCTGTCGGTTGTGATCTCGGGGGTCGGCGCCGCAGGCATGGCCGTCGGCAGGATCCTGATCGATGCAGGTGTCGGCGAGATTGTCGGAGTCGACAGCATCGGTGCCGTCTACGCCGGGCGCGGCGACCTGAACGAGGCCAAGGAATGGTTTGCCGCCAACACGAACCCCGATCGCAAGATGGGCAGCATCCATGACGTGCTCCACGGAGCAGGGGCCTTTATCGGCCTCAGCGCACCCGATCTGCTCACTGCGGCCGACCTGCGCAACATGAGTACCGATCCCCTGGTGTTCGCAATGGCCAACCCCGTTCCGGAGATCCGGCCCGAGGAGGCCGATGGGCTCGCCGCCGTGATGGCGACGGGCCGCAGCGACTACCCGAACCAGATCAACAACGTGTTGGCGTTCCCGGGGATCTTCCGGGGCGCCCTAGACGCGGGTGCCATGGACATCACTGAGAACATGAAGTTGGCGGCCGCCAGGGCGATCGCCGACTCGGTGTCGGCCGGCGAGTTGGCGCCGAACTTCGTGGTGCCGTCGGTTTTCGACAAGTCGGTGCCGATGGCCGTCGCCTCCGCTGTCGCCGAGGCAGCGGTCGCCGACGGGGTGTGCCGCTCCTGAGCACTTTCGACGACCTGACCCCCGTGGGGGAGTGGCGTGCCGTCACCTTCGACCTCTGGAACACACTGCTTGTCAGCGTGCCGGGTGCCGTGGAGATCCGGCTCGACGCTTGGCGTCAGGTGGTCGACGAGCGGGGCCTCGACCTTCCTGCCGACCTGCTGCGGTCGGTCGTGGAGTTGTTCCCGGCCCGCTTCGAGGACGAGTGGCGTGCGGGCCGCCAGTACGGGACGCCGCAGGCACTCGCCGACGCCTTCCGGGCGTTCGCAGGTCGGATCGGCCCGGACGACGAGGAAGCACTGGCCGAAGCGTTCGAGGCTGCCTCGTACCGGCTCGAGGTGGATGCCGTCGATGGTGGGGCGGTCGCGTTGGCGGCGTTGGCCGGCGCCGGGCTCCGGATCGGGCTGGTCAGCGACACCTCGTTGGCTGGCGGCCGCCACCTGCGCGGCTACCTCGAGGACCACGGACTGCTCGACCACATCGGCCACTGTTCGTTTTCCGACGAGGTGGGCGTCTACAAGCCGGAGTCGGCGATCTTCCAGGACTGCCTTGCCGGCCTAGGCGTCGACGACGCGGCCGGGGTCGTGCACGTCGGCGACCTGCGCCGTACCGACGTGGCCGGCGCCCGAGCACTGGGCATGACCACCGTGCGCTTCCGCGGCGTGGTCGAGGACGATGTTCCCGAGGGAGGCGACGTCGACGGCTCCGAGGCGCACCACGTCATCGACCGCCTGGACGAGCTGCCCGAGCTGCTGGGGGTGGCAGGCGGGTAGAGCCTGGATCAGGGAAAGGCTCCGGTCGCCGACCGCCTCCTCGACCACGCCGAGGCCGCCTCGGGTCGTACCCGGGCTCCTACCAGACCATCATCCATGCCACGGCGTACGGCGCTTGGACAGGTGTCCTGTTGCTTCGGACGCATGTCCGAATGTGGCAGATGCGAACCTGGGAGAGCCTGCTCAACCGAAGAGGATCGGCAGGCGGCGGGGGCCGCGGACCTGGCCGCCGGCCCAGGTGACCGCGTCGGGGTCGGCGAGGGTGAACTCTGGGATTCGGGAGAACCAGGCCTTGAGCGAGACCTCCATCTCCATGCGGGCCAGGTTCGACCCGGCGCAGCGGTGGATTCCGGAGCCGAAGGCGATGTGGCGATTGCGTTGCCGGTCCAGGACAACGGTGTCGGGGTCCTCGAACACCTCGGGGTCGTGGTTGGCGCCGGGGAAGTTCATGAGCACCTTGTCGCCCGGTTCCATGGTGATGCCGCCGTACTCGACGGTTTCGATGGCGTTGCGTGCCATGGTGACGGGCGAGTAGAAACGCAGCAGTTCCTCGATGGCGGTGTCCCAGAGGGCGTCGTCGGCGTCGGCCATGCGTCGGCGGTCTTCCTCGTGGGTGGCGAAGTGCCACAGCGCCGAGCCGATCGACGACCAGGTGGTGTCGATGCCGGCCACAAGTTGGAGGTTGCACATGCCGATCACGACCTCGTCGGGCAGCAACTCACCGTCGACCTCTGTCTGGCAGAGGGCGGTGATGAGGTCGTCCCCGGGGTTGGCCCGGCGGTCGACGACCTCCTCGGCGAAGAAGTCCCGGATGAGGTTGGAGTTCTTCAGGCGCAGTTCGGGGTCGGTGAGTCCGAACTCGAGGACGCCGCGGACCCATCCGATGAAGTCGTCGACCCGCGTCTGGTCGACGCCGAGCTTCCTGGCGATCACCCGTGGAGGGATCTGCTGGGCGTAGTCGACCGCCCCGTCACAGCCCTCGGCGTCGATGAATCCGTCGATCAGTTCATCGCAGAGTTGTTCGGAGAATTCGCGCTCGGGGGTGATGGCCTTCGGCGTGAAGTGCGGAAGCAGGGCCTTGCGGGTCCAGGTCTGTTCGGGCGGGTCTGCGGTGATGGGCGCAGCGGCGTTGTAGCCCTCCCGGTTCTGGTCGCGCAGCTCGACGGGCAGGTCGATGACGATCGGTCCCGGGCTGGCGCTCGAGAGCTCGGGCACCATCCTGGCCATGGCCTGGACGTCTTCGTAGCGGGTGGGCAGCCAGGAGCCTCCGTAGCGCTCGGTGTGGGCGATCGGGCAACTCCCGCGCAACTCGGCCCATGCCGGGACCGGGTCGCGGACGTAGTCGGGATCGAAGATGTCGTAGTCGGTGGCCAGGTCGTCGACCGGACAGCGTTCGGTGTCGGTCATCGCTTCAGTTCTCGACGATCTCGATGGCGTACTCGGGACAGTTGTCGATGATCAACTGGGCCCTTTCCTCCATACCGGCCGGCACGACGCCGTCGTTCAACTCGAAGGCGTTGCCGAGGTCGTCGACGTCGACGAGGTCGGGGGCCAGTGCGTAGCAGCGGCTGTGCCCCTCGCACTTGTCACTGTCTACATGGATCTTCATGTCCTCCCCCCTGTTGTGATGCTCAGCCCAGTGGCAGGTTGATCTGCTTGGCCTCGAGGAACTCGGCGAGGCCGTAGCGGCCCAGTTCGCGGCCGTTGCCGGACTTCTTGTAGCCGCCGAACGGGGCGTCGGTGTTGAGGAACGACCCGTTCATGTCGACCTCGCCGGTGCGCAACCGTTTGGCGACGGCGAGCGCCCGGTCGGAGTCCGAGCTCCACACCCCGCCGGACAGGCCGTAGTCGGAGTCGTTAGCGATGCGGATCGCGTCGTCCTCGTCCTCGTAGCCGATGATCGACAGGACCGGTCCGAAGATCTCCTCCTGGGCGATCGTCATCGAGTTGTCGACGTTCGCGAAGACTGTCGGCTTGACGTAGTAGCCGGTCTCGAGGCCGTCGGGCTTGCCGGTGCCGCCGGTGACGAGCGTGGCGCCCTCGTCGATGCCCTTCTGGATGTAGCCCTGTACCCGGTTCCACTGGACCTGGGAGACGAGCGGGCCGAGCCTCGTGCCGGCATCGTCGGCGGGTCCGACGGTGTGGCCGGCTGCCGCAGCGGCGGCGAGCTCGGCGGCCTCGTCCATGCGGTCGGTCGGCACCAGCAGGCGGGTGAGGGCGCTGCACGTCTGGCCCGAGTTGAGGTAGGCGGCGCCGACCGCCGACGGAATGGCCGCAGCGAAGTCGGCATCGTCGAGGACGATGTTGGCGGACTTGCCACCGAGCTCCTGGTGGACCTTGGTGACGTTGGCGGCGGCCACTTCGGCGACGCGTGTACCGGCCCGGGTCGAGCCGGTGAACGACACCATGTCGACGTCGGGATGGGCGGCGATCGCCTCGCCGACCACCGGACCGACACCGGACACCAGGTTGAATACCCCGGCCGGGAAGCCCAACTCGTGGATGATGTCCGCCAACAGGAAGGCGTTCAGGGGCGCCACCTCGCTGGGCTTGAGAACCACGGTGCAGCCCACGGCCATGGCAGGGGCGACCTTCGCCATGATCTGGTGCAGCGGATAGTTCCACGGGGTGATACAGCCGACCACGCCGACAGGCTCCCGGGTGATCAACGAGCGTCCGATCGTCTCCTCGAACGCGAACTCCCGGGCCGTGGCGGGAACGCCCGACGTGGTCGCGGTCGGGATGCCGGCCTGGATCATCATGGAGAGGCTGACCGGCATGCCGACTTCCCGGGAGATCAGACTGCCGATCTCCTCGCTCCGTGCGGCGAGCTGGGCACCGAGGGCCTCGATGTAGCCGAGCCGTTCCTCGAGGGGTGCCGCCGACCATGACGGGAACGCCGCGTTGGCCGCTGCGACCGCTGCGTCGACGTCGGCTGCGGTGCCCTCGGGGATCGAGCCGATGACCTCCTCGTTCGACGGGTTGACGACGTCGATGCTGCCGTCTCCGTCCGAAGGGACCCAGGCCCCACCGATGTAGATCTGCTCTCGTGTGCTCATGAATTCACCCATCTTCTCGAAGGAGCCCGTGGTACCGAAGATCATGCGCCATCGGCGGACGCCGCGCCAACGGCGGGCCGGGGCTACGGTCGGGCGTTGGTTGCCGAGGCCGACCAGCAGGTGAACCAGGGGGAACACGATGCGCGTGATGTTGACGGGTGGAACCGGGTTCATCGGGGGGCACGTGCTCCGGGCGCTGGTCGATGCTGGCCACGAGCCGCGGGCGCTGGTCCGCAGCATCGACAAGTTGGACCAGATGCGTGCGGCCCAGGGCATCGACGCCGCCGTCGACCACGTGGTGGGCGACATGACGGATCCCGACAGCGTCGCCGAGGCCATGCAGGGTTGCGATGCCTGCATCCACACGGCGGCGTTCACGAGCCTCGATCCGGAACAGATGCACCTTGCGCTCGAGGTGAACGCCCCCGGGGCGATCAACGTGCTCGATACGGCGGTGGCTGCGGGATGCGACCCGATCATCCACCTGTCGACGATGTCGGTGATCTTCCCGCCCACCGGCGACATGCTCTCCGGCCTGGATCCGGTGCACGGTGGCGGCAACCCCTACAACGCCTCGAAGGCCATCGCCGAGGAGCACGCCCGGGGCATGCAGGACGCCGGTCAGCCCGTGAACATCATCTACCCGGCGGGCGTCACCGGCCCGACCGACCTCGGGCTGAACGTGCTGGCGGCCAACCTGATCCCGACCCTCCAGAGCGAGATCATGATGAGCCTCGCCAGCGGCGGCTGGCTGCTGGTCGACGTGCGCGACCTGGCGAAGGCGCTGGTCGGGCTGCTCCAACCGGGTCGGGGGCCGCAGCGCTACGTGGCCGGCGGCACGTACATGGACTGGGACGAGTTTCACGCCGTGGTCAGCGAGGTGACCGGCTGCGACAGGGCGCTGTTCCCGACCCCCCGCGAGGCCCTCGAACAGATGGTCGATGCCGAGGCCGTCGAGATCATGCTGGGCATCGTCCCCGGCGACGACGCCGGGCTGCTCGCCGACAGCGGGCTGGGCGCCTGGCGTCCGGTCGAGGAGACCCTCCACGACACGGTCGCGTGGCTGGTCGCCGGCGGCCTGCTCGAGGCGGACCGGGCGCCCAACTGCGCCTGAGTCAGTCCCCGAGGATCGTGACGGTGCCGGTGTCGCCGTTGACCCTGACCTGCGCACCGTCGGGGATGCGGGTCGAGGCGCCGGTCGCCGACACCACACACGGGATGCCGAGTTCCCGGCTCACGATGACGGCGTGGCTCATGGTGCCGCCCACGTCGACCACCACGCCTGCGGCTGGGACGAACAGCGGCGTCCAGGAGGGGTCGGTGATGGGGGCGACGAGGATGTCGCCCGGTTCGAGGCCGGACGGATCCGACGGGTCGGTGATGATCCGCGCCCGTCCGGTGGCGGTGCCGGCGCTCCCTCCCATGCCCTGCACGATCCTGCGTGTCGAGGCCGGGGCCTCGTTGCCCTGCCAGGCGTCTGCGCCGGGAACCTCGCCGGCGAACCAGTAGGGCGGGGTCAGGTCGAACAGCGAGAGGTAGGTGGCCTCGCGGCCGGCCGCCTCGTCGGCCAACTCACCGGCCATCGCCGATTCGAGCTCGGTGTCGCGCAACATGAACACGTGGCCGGCTTCGGCCAGTCGGCCGTCGGCGGCGAGGCGGCGGCCGAACTCGAGTGCCGCCAGTCGGGCCTCGTGGATGACCTTGACGATCGTGGCCTTGGCCTGCTCGCGGGCGGGGATGAACACCGAACTCGCCGTTTTGGCGATCTCGAGGGTGCCGGCCTGGGTCTCGTCGCCGGCGACCATGCCACGCAGCACGGCCAGGGCCTCGTCGGCCTGCGCCCGTGCCGCCTCGTGGCGGGCACGCGGGTCGTCCGTGTCGTCGGAGAGGCGTATGAGGTCCACCAGCGTGAGGACCAGGTCGGGGTGGGTGCCCCAGGTGGGTGACCGCAGCTCCCATTCGTTGGGGCCGCGGCTGCCGTGTTCGGCAAGCAGGGCGTCGAGGCCGGCAAGGAAGTCGACAGCGGGTTCACCGAGGCCGGTGAGACGGTCGTGGAGCCCGTCGATCCCATCGTCGAAGGCGGCGGTCAACTCGTCCGAGCCGGCGACCAGGCGGCTGAGGTCCCACATGCCGAAACTGGGTGCGGCCGACGCCACGCCGCCGAGTCCGCCGGTGATGCGCAGGTCGAGTCCGGGCTTGCCGAGGCCGAGGGCCATGGCGGTGATGGCGCCCATCGTGACCGAGGCGGCGGCGCTGACCTCGCCGTGTGTGGCGAAGACCCGGGCGAACACCGGCATCATCTCGCGCATGCGGGCGACCAGTTCGGCCTCGGATGCGGTGCCGAGGTCGGGACGGGCGGCGACCAGTGCATCGACCTCGACGACGTGCTCGCCGATCGCCGGGCACTCCGTGGCGGTCATCCAGGAGAACATGAGGCCGTCGACCCGGGCGACGATCGTGGGGTCGTCGTCCTTGGGGCTGGGTACGTAGGTGGGCAGGCTTGACTGCGAGCCGAAGAAGCCCATGTCGACCAGCTCGGGCGTCATTCCCGACGAGCGGGCGCCCATGAGGCGGGCCACGCTCAGGTTCAGGAACATGTACCCGCCGAAGATCTCGAATAGGACCTTGTGGCCGTCGTCGATCTCGTCGAGGTCGATGGTGAAGCGGGACATGAAATCGCGCATTCCCACGTCGCCGGCGCCGTGCCAGGTGTGGTCGGCGGTCAGCGGCGACACGGGGTCGGGGAACACCTCGCCCACGTTGCCGCGCGTGTAGATCGGAAAGGACGGCGACGGCTCGTCGTCCATGAACCAGCCAACGGTCATGACGTCTCTCCCTGCTCGCGAGTGGTGCGGACCATAGGACAGGCCCGGCTGGAGGCCGGTAGGCGGGTGGTGCCGGCTCAGGCCAGCATGGCGTCGTGGAAGGCGCCCATACGGGCGTCGTCGATGCCGAGGCCGCTCCGGCGAAAGGCCTCCCAGGTGCCCCAGTCGTCGACGACGGTTGTGAAGGCGGCGGTGAGGTAGTCGGCATGACACCACATGATCGCCCGGGTGTTGACGAGGCGTTCGTCGGGGACGTCGTCCGATTCGATGCCCAGCCGGTCGGCGATCACTTGACGGTGCTGGTCCTCGCGCTCCTGGAGCCAGGGGCGGCGGACGTCGTTGCTGAGGAGGTAGTCGGCGATCGCGAGGTCCTCGGCCACGCCGAGGAGTCGCAGGAGCATGCCGCCCACGAAGCCGGTCCGGTCCTTGCCGGCTGTGCAGTTGAACAGCAGGGGGTGTCGGTCGGGATCCGTCGCCAGGTCGAAGACCTCGCGGTACTTGTCGAGGCGGGTGCGCACGCTGTTGCGGAAGTAGTCGGCGACCAGTTCCGGACCGGGGATCGCTGCCGGGTCCGACACCATGCGGTTGGCGAGTACGGCGAATTCGTTGTCGTCGGCCGACACCGACACGTGGACGACCTCGGTGCCGTCGAGATCGGGGTGTGGGCGATTCCGGGTCTCGTCGGGACGGCGCAGGTCGATGATCGTGCGCAGGCCCAGGCCCTCGACCGTGGCGAGCGCCGGCCCGTCGAGGTCGCAGAGGTGGCCGCTGCGGAACAGCCTCCCTGTGCGCACCGTGCGCCCGTCGGCCGTCGGCAGCCCCCCGAGGTCCCGCAGGTTGGCCTCGACCACGAGCACGCGGTGGTCCGCCAGGAAGGGTTCGCTCATCCCTGCCAAACATAGTGGCGGGGTCGGAACGCGACGAAGCCCGCCCCTCGGGGGCGGGCTCCGGTCTCGGTGGTCGGGCCCGGCGTCGATCCGGGGACCTTCCGCTTTTCAGGCGGACGCTCTGCCAACTGAGCTACCCGACCGTGCGCCTCCCGCCCGATGGGCGGGGGACGGTGGCGGTCCTGACGGGATTTGAACCCGCGACCTCCGGCTTGACAGGCCGGCGTGCACTCCAAACTGCACCACAGGACCCCGAGCGACCGGCCGGATTTCCAGAAGGCATCCGAACCGTCCGTTCCTGGTACCCCCAACGGGATTCGAACCCGTGTTACCGGCGTGAAAGGCCGGCGTCCTAGGCCGCTGGACGATGGGGGCTCGGACCTCGTGAGGGCGGCGCCACGATAGCAAACGACCAACGGAAACCGACCGAGGGCGCAGGCTGCGGGACGCGGGCCCCTACCGCAGGAACCCCAGCGACGCCTCGACGGCCTCCTCGAGGAGCAGGCCCAGCCACAGCAGGAGCGAACGCTCGGCCACGTCGGGCGCCTCGGGGTCGAACTCGTCCGCCTCGGAGATGTCGAGGCGGGTCCCGAGGACGAGGCGCAGCGAGTTGAGGACGACCATCCACTGCTCGAGTTCACCGGGTTCGAGGGTGTCGTTGTCGACGGTGGACGCGACCACGTCGGCGGCCTCGAGGCGGAAGTGCAGCAGGTCGTCGTGGACGAGGGCGGCGTAGTCGGCGTCCCGCTCCGGATCTGCGGGGTAGGCGGTTGGGTAGAGGCGTCGTTGGTCCGGTCCGGCATCCTCCGTGAGGAGCGAGCGGAACTGCCCGGCCAGGTTCGCCACGAGGTCGCGCTCCTCGTCGCCGAGGCGGACCTCGACGAGGTCGCCCAAGCGGGCGAAGGCGACCGGGCGTCGGCGGCGCACCATGGATCCCTACTCCCCGGTCCTTCTAGTCATCGTGTTGCATGGTGGCCCAGAGGCCGTGCTCGTGCAGGCGGAAGACGTCCATCTCGGCCTTCTCGCGGGTGCCCGACGAGACGACCGCCCGGCCCTTGTGGTGGACGTCGAGCATGAGCTTGTCCGCCTTCTGGCGGCTGTAGCCGAACAGCTTCCGGAAGACAAAGGCGACGTACGACATCAGGTTGATCGGGTCGTTCCAGACCAGCACGATCCACGGGCGGTCGGTGTCGACGTCCTCGCCGACGTCCTCGTCGAGCCGTTCGTCGATGTCCGGCATCGAGGCCCGGGTCATGCCGGGGCGCCTTCGGGAACGGGAAGGTGTTCCCGGGCCTCGAGCCCCAGGGACACGACGGTCGCCCACAGGGCGGTGGCGCCGGCGAGGTGCAGCCCGACCAGGAGTTCGGGCACGCCGGTGAAGTACTGCGTCCAGCCGATGGCGGCCTGGAGCACGACGACGGCTCCGAGCGCCTGCATCCGGGGCCGCAGCCGCTCACCGGTCGGATCGCGGCGCACGGCCAGGGCCAGCGCCGCGACCATCACGAGGAACAACACCACGGTCGTCCCGTGCACCCGGGCGATGTCGGAGGGCCGGAACGGCAGGCGGGGGATCGGGTCGTCGCGGCTGCCGGTGTGGGGGCCCGAGCCGGTGACGAACGTGCCGGTGGTCAGCACCACGACCGAGAACAGCGTGATGCCGGTGGCCATCGACCGGAGCCGGTCCGACGGTGTCGGGGTCGGTGGTCGGGCCACACGCAGGTGGTCGCCGGACCGGTGGCGCAGGACCACGGCGTTGCCGATGAGCACCATGGACAGGGCGAAGTGGCCCAGCACCAGCCACGGGTTGAGGTGGCTGAGCACCACGATCCCTCCCAGCACGATCTGCGCCAGGACGCCTGCGACCAGTCCCCACGACAGGCGCACCAGATCGGAGCGACGGGGGTTCCGGGCCATCGAGCCGAGCACGGCCAGGACCACGACCACCGAGACGAGGCCGGTGAGAAGGCGGTTGCCGAACTCGACCCAGCCGTGGAACTCGGCTTCGGGGATGACCTGGTCCTGTTCGCAGGTCGGCCAGTCGGAACATCCCAGGCCGGAGCCGGTCAGGCGCACGGCACCGCCGGTGACGACGATCATCGCCAGCAGTCCGAGGGCGATGCCGCTGATGCGGTGGTACGCATCGGGTGACAGACGCGATCTCATGTGGGTCTCCGCACGTCACGAAGGCTAGGCGGGTGCCCGGACGGGGCCCACGGCGGATGTCCTTCCTAGGATCGCCCCATGGAACTCGACGGCAAGGTCGTAGTGGTCACCGGCGGGGCGAGCGGCATCGGGAAGGCGCTCGCCAAGCGCTTCCACGCCGAGGGGGCACGGGCGGTCGTGGTCGCCGACCGGGATGCCGACGGGGCCGCCGCGGTGGCGGCGTCGATCGGCGGCACCGCCGTCGGCTGCGACGTCGCCGACGAGGCGCAGGTGAAGGCGCTGGTCGACGACACCGTCGAGATGCACGGCGGGCTCGACCTGTTCGTGTCCAACGCCGGCTACGTCACGTTGGGCGGCCTCGAGGCTCCCAACGACGAGATGACCGACATGTTCGACGTGCATGTGATGGCGCACCTCCACGCCGCACGCCACGCCATCCCGCACATGGTCGACCAGGGCGGCGGCTGGCTGCTCAACACGGCGTCGGCGGCCGGTCTGCTCACCCAGATCGGCTCGCTGGCCTATTCGGTCACCAAGAACGCAGCCGTGGCGCTGGCCGAGTGGATCGCCATCACCTACGGCGACCGGGGCATCGGCGTGTCGGTGCTGTGCCCGCAGGCGGTCGAGAGCAACATCCGTGCCAACAGCCCGACGGCCGACCTGCTCGACGCCGACCAGGGGTTCGGCGCTGCGGGCATCGACGGGGTCATGACCGCCGAGGACCTGGCCGGCGTGGTCGTGGAGGGCCTCGCCGAGGGACGGTTCCACATCCTCCCGCACCCCGAGGTCGCCGAGTACGTGCGCCGAAAGGGCGATGACGTCGACCGCTGGCTGGCCGGCATGCGCCGCTTCCAGCAGCGCCTGTACCCCGAGGGCTCCACCCCCGCCGACTGGCTCACCGGCTGAGTGGCATCTACCTGTCCGGCACGGGTGAGCACCACCTAGCCTGACGGCGATGTCGGCGTCACCCCAACTCCCCCTACTCTCTGTCCGCGCCCGGGCGGCCGGCTATGTCGCGCTCACGAAGCCTCGCATCATCGAGCTGCTGCTCGTCACGACGGTCCCGACCATGTTCGTCGCCGAGCAGGGCGTGCCCTCCGTCTGGCTGATGGTCGCCACGGTGCTCGGCGGCACCCTCGCCGCCGGCGGCGCCAACGCCGTCAACATGGTCGTCGACCGCGACATCGACGCTCTCATGGAACGCACCAGGGACCGCCCGCTGGTGACCGGCGTGATGTCGCCCCGCGACGCCCTCGTGTTCGCCATCGCCCTCGAGGTGGCGGCCTTCGCCTGGCTGGTCGCCTTCGTCAACCTGCTCAGCGCCCTGCTGGCGGTGTCGGCAACCCTGTTCTACGTGTTCGTCTACACGCTCTGGCTCAAGCGCACCTCGACGCAGAACATCGTGATCGGCGGCGCAGCGGGCGCCGTTCCGGTGCTCGTCGGCTGGGCGGCGGTGACCAACTCGCTGGGCTGGGCGCCGATCGTCCTCTTCCTCGTCATCTTCTTCTGGACGCCCCCGCACTTCTGGGCCCTCGCAATCAGGTACCGCGACGACTACGCCAACGCCGAGGTGCCGATGCTCCCGGCCGTGGCCAGCCTCGAGACGACCGCCCGGCGCATCCTGCTCTACACGGTGGCCCTCGTGGCACTGACCCTGGTCTTCGGTCCGGTGGCGGACATGGGGGTCATCTACCTGGCATCGGCGCTCGCCCTCGGTGTGGTGTTCACGGCGTTCGCCATGGCAGTCAGGCGGGACCCTTCGGAAGGCACGGCCATGCGCCTCTTCACCTACTCGATCACCTACGTCACGTTGCTCTTCGGGGCGATCGTGGTTGATGTTCTGGCCTGAGGGACGAGGGGTCCGGGAGGTCGTGATGGCACGGACCGCGGTAGCCATGCCAGGCGCCGAAATGAGGGCCCTCACGAGTGCAGGCGCGGGGGATTCAGGCGGCTATCCTCACCGCGTCGGAAGAGCGGTGGGACCGCCGTTGATCCGTCTAGCCTCTCGTGGTCCGGGCCCACTCGGGTGGGTAGGCGAGGGCGCCACCCGGACCCGCAGAACGAATCAGTTTCGAGGACGATGACCGACACCCCCCTGGAGACCGACGGCGCAACCGCGCTGGAGCGCGTCGTCACCTCCACCGATGCCAACACACTCGGCCGCTACTGGCTCGGCGCCGGCTCGCTGACGCTACTGGCCAGCCTCGTCGCGGGCGTCCTCGTCGCCCTCGAGCGCCTCGATCTCGGTGGTGCCCAGGTGTTCGGCAGCGCCGACGAGGTCTTCCAGTTCTGGTCCGCCCACCGGGTCGGGTTCGTGCTGCTCGCCATCGTGCCCATCCTCGTGGGTCTCGGTACGGCAGTGGCCCCCCTCCAGGTCGGTTCCGACAGCATTGCCTTTCCCCGGATGGCCGCCTTTTCCTTCTGGACCTGGCTGATCGGCGCCGGCACCACCGTCACCGGCTTCCTGATCGACGGCGGGCTGGGCGCCCCCGACGCCGGCGGCCAGCGCCAGGCCGTCGCCCTCACCCTTGTCGGCCTCCTGATGGTCATCGGCGGCCTTCTGGGTGCGACGATCTCGCTGCTCACCACCATCGTCTGCGGCCGCGTCGCCGGCCTCACGCTGGGTCGCATCCCGTTGTTCAGCTGGACGCTGCTGGTGGCGGGCACCTTCTGGCTGCTGACGCTGCCGGTGCTGGCCGCCAACGCCGTCCTCGCCTACGTTGACCTCCGGGGCCGCACCGCCGTGCGCTTCGGGGCCGAGGACGCCATCTGGGAGCAGCTCTCCTGGGCGTTCAGCCACCCACAGGTCTACGCCTTCGCCCTTCCACTGGTCGGCATCGCCTTCGACATCGTTCCGGTGTCGGTGCGCAGCCGACTTGCCAGCCACAACGTCGTCCTGGTCCTCACCACGATGCTCGGTGTCGTCGGCTTCGGGGCCTACGCCCAGTCGTTCTTCGACACCCCCGGCACGCCGGTCATGAACGAGGCGATCTACGTCGTCGATGCCTTTGCCGCCGCTCTGGTCGCCCTTGCGCTGTTCGGCGGGTTGGCCGACACGCTGCGTCGGGGTGCCGCCAACCTCGGACCGGGTGCCGGCAACAGGCCGCCGGCTCCGATGGTCCTGTCGGTGCTGGCCATGCTGCTCCTGCTGGCTGCCGCCATCGTGGGTGCCCTGCGGGCCGTCGACCCCTTTGACCTGCTCGCCACCTCTGCAACCGGCGCCCAGATGACCCTCACGATGGGGGCCGCATTCGTCGGAGCCATGGCCGGCACCCTCTGGTGGGGCGACCGCATCGTGGGTCGATCCACCTCGCAGGGGCTGGGCCTCCTGGCCGGCCTGGTCGCTGTCGTCGGTGTGCTGCTCGTCGGCGTCGCCGATCTGCTCAGCGGCTTCATGGGCCAGAACGACTTCACCGGCGCCTCTGTGGTCGCTGCCGGATCTCCCGATTCCGGCGTCGACTCCCTCAACCTGGTCGCCCTGACCGGCAGCGTGCTGCTGCTGGTCGGCGCCCTCGGCTGGTTCGCCAACGGCATCAGGCGCCTCACCGGCGCCGCCGCCCCGTCCGACCCGTGGGGTGGCCACACGCTCGAGTGGGCAGCAGACCCGTCCTCCGTGGAGGTCACCTCCGAACGCCCCCTGCTGGATGCCCTCGAGGGCTCGGGAGCAGCTTCCTGATGGCCGCCGGCACCGAATTCGCCCCCGTCGAGGCCCCCCTCGCCCGACCGCGCACCCTTCTGGTCGGCACGGCCTTCGCAACCGGTGCAGCCATCATGTTCTTCGGGGCGCTCTTCTCGCTCTACTTCTCGGTCCGCAACGACACCCTCGCCTGGGGTGCCGAGTGGTTCCCGGAGGGCGCCATCGAGCTCAAGCCGGGCGGATCGCTCATGTCGACCTTCGCCATGGCCGGCGTCACGATGGCCTGGGCCCACTACGCCAGCATCCACGAGTACCGAATCCACGGCTACCTCGCCCTCGGCCTCACGGCACTGCTGGGCATCGCCGCCATCAACCAGACGGTCTTCTACTTCAACGACATCGGCCTGCCGATCGACCACAACGTCGCCACGACCCTGCTGTACGTCATCGTCGGCGCCCACATGGTCATGACCGGCATCGCCGTGCTGTGGATGGGCCTGGTCCTGCTGCGTGCATTCGGTGGCCAGGCCACCGGCCGCCACCAGGACCTCGTGATCTCGGTGTCGATCTTCTGGTATGTCGTCGTGGCCGTCTACTCGGTCATCTGGCTCTTCATCTACGTGGCCAAGTAGGACACGGGCGCGGGTAGGAACGACCAACGATGTTCACCACCGGCTTCAAGCTCTGGTTCGGGATCTTCGTGGCTGCCTTCGGCGCGGCGTCCTTCGCCGGCTACACCTCCGGGGGCGACCAGACCGGCCCGATCAGCGTCGCCTGGAAGGGTGCCGTCGGGAACCACATCTCCTACGGGCTGCTCGTGACCGCTGCCGGCGTGGCGCTCGGACTGGCGCTGTTCGCGGTCGCCTTCCGGGACGGTGACGCCGAGGCCGCCGCCGAACTGCTCGAAACGGACGACGCCCCGCCGGCCCAGCGCCCCGTGGGCGGGTCGTGGTGGCCGGTCTTCGCCGCCCTCGGCGTGGGCGCCACCGCCGTCGGTGCCGTCGTCCACCCCGTCGTGTTCGTCGTCGGCATCTGCGCCTTGGTTTCCATCGCCGTCGAGTGGACCATGACCAACTGGTCCGAGAAGCTCAGCGGCGACCCGGCCCACAACGCCGCACAACGCGAGAAGTTGATGCGCCCGGTCGAGATCCCGGTACTCGGCACGCTCGGGATCGGCGTCCTCGTGCTCGCCACGTCCCGGGTGCTGTTGGCCTCCTCGGTCAACGGCGCCGTGGTCGTCGCCACCGTCGTCGCCGTCGTCGTCCTGGGTGGAGCCGCCTTTGTCAGCCGCAACCCGAGCCTGCCCCGGGGCATGGTGCAGGGTGCACTTCTGGTCGGCTTCGTCGCCGTGATCGTGGCCGGCATCGTCACCGCCGCCACCGGCGAACGGGAGTTCCACCTGAAGGGCAGCGACGCGAACGCCACGGACACGCAGTCAGGGGACGGGCACTAGTGGGCAGGGTCGTGAGGTTCTTCCGTAGGGCCGGGGTTCCGGCGGCACTGCTGGGCGCGTTCCTCGCGCTCGCCGGCTGCGCGTCCGACGCCGAACTCGACACGCTGAACCCGCAGGGTCCCTACGCGCGCACCATCGACAACCTCTCGGATCCGGTCTTCATGGTGGCCGGGGTGGTGTTCCTGGTCGTCTTCGGCGGCACCGGTTTCCTCTGGTGGCGGTTCCACGACGATTACAGCGACGAGGAGTACCCCGAGCAGATCCACGGCAACTTCCGCCTCGAGATCCTCTGGACGATCGTCCCGACCGTGATCCTCGTGGTGATCTCCATCTTCACGATCCTGACCCTGGTGGACATCAGCAGCAACGAGGACAACGCCATGGCACTGTCCGTCGATGGCGAGCCCACGATGTGGGAGCCCGAGGTGGTCGTGGTCGGCCAGCAGTGGTGGTGGGAGTACCGCTACTACTTCGGTGGCCTCGAGGGCGTCGACCTCTCCGACCAACGCAACCTCCCGCCGGCCGACATCGTCACCGCCAACCAGATGGTGATCCCGGCAGGCCAGGAGATCGAACTCAAGATCACCAGCCGCGACGTGATCCACAGCCACTGGATCCCGGCGCTGAACGGCAAGCGCGACGCCGTCCCGGGTCGCATCACCTTCTGGAAGGTCAACGCCGACGAGCCGGGCGTCTACTTCGGCCAGTGCACCGAGTTCTGCGGCCTGTCGCACTCCCGCATGCGGATGCAGACGGTGGCGCTCAGCACGGCCGATTTCCAGGCCTGGGTCGACCAGCAGTTGCAGCCGGCCGTCGAGCCCACCGATGCGGCTGCCGTCGCCGGCAGGGCCATCTTCGAGGCCCAGTGCGCACGCTGCCACGTGATCAACGGCGTCAACGGACCCCATGACGAGACGCCCAGCACGGGTGCCGACCTGGTGTCGAACGCCGCGCCGAACCTGACGCACCTCATGAGCCGCACCACCTTCGCCGGCGGCATCTTCAACCTCTACGAGCCGAACGGCAACCTCAACCGCCCCCAGCTCGAGGCCTGGCTGCGCAACGCGCCGGCCGAGAAGCCCGCCTACGCCGAGGGCCGTCGCGGCATGCCGGCTTTGGGCCTCAGCGAGATCGAGATCGACAACGTGGTGGCTTACCTCCAGACCCTCGGAACCAGCCCGTCGATCGGCATCATTGTTGCCACGGAGGTCGAGTGATGGAGATGCTTCGATGAGTGAACCCGTGGCAGAACTGACATCGGGCGGTGGCGCAGCGCTTCCGCTCGGCGTCTACTCCCGTCCCAAGGGCGGCGGTGGCTGGCGTGACTGGGTCACGACCGTCGACCACAAGAAGATCGGCATCCTGTACGGCGGTGCCGCACTGTTCTTCTTCGGCATCGGCGGCTTCGAGGCCCTGCTGATCCGCCTGCAGTTGGCCACCCCGAACGGCACCGTCGTCGGCGCCGACCTCTACAACCAGCTCTACACGATGCACGGGGTCACCATGGTCTTCCTGGTGATCATGCCCCTGGCGGCCGCCTTCGCGAACTACCTGCTGCCGCTCCAGATCGGCGCCCGCGACGTGGCGTTCCCCCGTCTCAATGCCATGTCGTTCTGGCTCTTCCTGGCGGGCGGCCTGTTCCTGAACTTCTCCTGGCTGGTGGGCGACGCCCCCGACGGCGGCTGGTTCGCCTACGCACCCAACACCGGCGTGACGTTCTCGCCGGGACACGGCATGGACTTCTACGCCATCGGCCTCCAGATCGCCGGCATCGCCTCGCTGGTCTCGGCGATGAACCTGATCGTGACGGTGCTCAACATGCGGGCGCCGGGCATGACCCTGTTCAAGATGCCGGTGTTCACCTGGATGATCCTGGTGGTGCAGTTCCTGCTGCTCTTCGCCATCCCGGTCATCACGGTGGCGCTGTTCCTGCTGCTCTTCGACCGCAACTTCGGTGCGAACTTCTTCAACCCGGAGATGGGCGCCGACCCGCTGCTGTGGCAACACCTCTTCTGGATCTTCGGGCATCCCGAGGTGTACGTCCTGATCCTGCCGTCGTTCGGCATCGTCTCGGAGGTCATCCCGACCTTCAGCCGCAAGCCCCTTTTCGGCTACGAGTTCATGGTCTTCTCGGGCATCGCCATCGGCTTCATGGGCTGGGGCGTGTGGGCGCACCACATGTTCGTGTCGGGCATCGGACCGATCTCGATCGGTGCCTTCACGCTCTCGACGATGTTCATCGCCGTTCCGACCGGCGTGAAGATCCTGAACTGGCTGGCCACCATGTGGGGCGGCAAGATCCGGCTCACCGCTTCGATGCTGTTCGCCACCGGTGTCGTGTCGATGTTCACGATCGGCGGCCTCTCGGGCGTCACCCACGCGGTGTCGCCGGCCGACACCCAGCAGACCGACACCTACTACATCGTGGCCCACTTCCACTACGTGATCTTCGGTGGCGCCCTGCTCGGCTTCTTCTCCGGCTTCTACTTCTGGTGGCCCAAGGTTTTCGGCCACAGGCTCGGCGAGACACTCGGCAAGTGGAACTTCTGGCTCATGATCGTCGGCTTCAACATGACGTTCGGTCCGATGCACATCCTGGGCCTCAACGGCATGTCCCGCCGGATCGACACGTATTCGCCGGGCTTCGGGTTCGAGTTCTGGAACCTGTTCGCCACCGTCGGTGCGTTCGTCATCGCATTCGGCGTCCTGTGCTTCGCAATGAACGTGATCCTGTCGGCCCGGCGGGCACGGGGCCTGCCGCCCGAGCCGCCCGACCCGTGGGATGCCCGCAGCCTCGAGTGGTTCACCCCGAACCCGACGCCCGTGCACAACTTCGACGAGATCGTCGAGGTCTCGTCGCTGGACGAGTTCTGGCACCGCAAGTGGACGACCGACGAAAACGGCAGGGTCGTCCGCAGGGCCACGGCGGCCGAGGTCTGCCAGACGGGAGACGCCGACGACGTGCACCTGCCGTCGCCGTCCTACTGGCCGGTCGTGGTGGCCGCCGGCCTGCCGCTGGTCGGCTTCGGCCTCCTGTACAACCTCTGGATCTGCGTGCCGGGCACCATCCTCGTCCTGATCGGTGTCTATGCCTGGGTGTTCGAGCCGCCCGACGACCCCGACGGGCCCTTCGGCGGTGGCCACGGGGATGAAGGCCACGGGGATGAAGGCCACGGGGAGACCGAAGAGTCCGCGAGCGACGAGAGCGCTCCCCAGGAGGAGGCGGCTTCCGTTGAGTGAGGCGATCGTTACCGAGGCGGGCGAGCCCGCACGCGGGGACCACGACCATGGAGACCACGGCACGTTGACGGGCATTTCCAACAACAAGCTCCTGATGTGGGTGTTCCTGGGTTCGGAGTGCCTGCTGTTCGGCGGTCTGATCTCCGCCTACCTGATCAACCGGAGCCGGTTCCACACCGGGCCTGCGCCCGGCGACATCTTCGACATCCCGTTCACCTCGGTGAGCTCGTTCGTGCTCCTCATGAGCTCGCTCACCATGGTGCTGGCGCTGTCAGCGCTGCAGCGGGGCGACATCCGCAACAACCGGATCTGGCTGCTGACCACGGCCCTGTTGGGCTCGCTGTTCATCGGCGGCCAGGTCTACGAGTTCACGAGCTTCCTCCGGGAGGGCCTCGGCTACACGACCAGCCCGTTCTCGTCTGCGTTCTTCACGCTGACCGGCTTCCACGGCATCCACGTCAGCGTCGGCATCGTGATGTTGATGTCGCTGGCCATCTCGTCGTACCGGGGCACGCTCACCCAGAAGAACTCCGAGACCGTCGAGATCGTCGGCCTCTACTGGCACTTCGTCGATGTGGTCTGGATCTTCATCTTCACCGTCATCTACCTCGTGCCCTCGCCGACGAGTTGAACAGGGAGCCCGCAGCAATGAGCACCGATACCGCCGCCGTCACGCACACCGAGCACGAGCATCCCTCCGACGCCAAGTACGTCCAGATCGCCATCCTGTTGGCGGCGCTCACGGCTGCCGAGGTTTCGACCTATTTCGTGGACATCGGCCCGATCCTCATCCCGGCGCTGCTGGTGATGATGGTCGTCAAGTTCTTCTACGTGGCTGCCTGGTTCATGCACCTGAAGTTCGACAGCATCCTCTTCAGGCGGTTCTTCGTGGCGGGCCTGATCCTCGCAACGGTCGTGTACTGCATCGCCCTCACCGCCTTCGAGTTCTGGTCCAAGGGCTAGCGGTCCTCGCCCGGAATCGCGGGCGATCCGGTTGACTGGTTGCTGATGCCCGCCGCGCCGATGCTGGCCGCCGCCAGCCCCTGGGCCTTCCAGGCCCACCCCGAGGTCTGGTTCCTCGTGCTCGCCATCGTTGGGCTGGGGTGGTGGGCGACCCGCATCGGGCCCAGAGTGCTGCCCGTCGGCACCCCCGTTGCCACGCGCTTCCAGAAGCGCGCCTTCGTCCTCGCTGTTCTCCTGCTCCTCCTCTCGGCGGACTGGCCGGTGCACGACATCGCCGAGAAGCACCTCTACTCGGTGCACATGCTCCAGCACATGTCGATCACGATGATGGTGCCGCCCCTGTTCCTCCTGGCCACTCCGGCCTGGCTGGCCCGGCTGGTGGTCCTCGAGGGCGGGGCATCATCGGCGATCCTGCGGCGCCTTTCGCATCCGGTCGTAGCCGGCGTGGTCTTCAACGCCCTGGTGGCGCTCACACACTGGAGCGGCATCGTGAGCCTCTCGGCGGAGAACAGTGCCTTCCACTACTCGGCCCACGTGGTGCTGTTCACCTCGGCGCTGCTGATGTGGATGCCGGTCGTGTCGCCGATCCGGGAAGAACGGCTGGGACCCCCCGGCCAGATGCTCTACCTGTTCCTCATGTCGATCATCCCGACCATCCCGGCCGGCTGGTTGACCTTTGCCGAGGGGGCGGTCTACCGGGTGTACGACGACGGATTCGAGCCGTGGGGGATCGGCGTGATCTCCGACCAGCAGGCCGCCGGTGCGGTCATGAAGGTGCTGGGCGGCTTCTACCTCTGGGGCATCATCGTCGTGAAGTACGTCCGGTTCGCCGCCTCGGAGCGGTCGGAGCGTTCGCAGCGGTTGTACGGGAAGGAACAGAGTTGATCGCCAGAAACGCGCTCCGCTCCGCGCCCCGCCCGGGAGGTAGGTTCACCCCATGATCGACCTGCGCAGCCTTCGCGCCGACCCGGAGGGGGTCAAGGCCGCCATCGCCCGGAGGGGCGAGGACGTCTCGGTCCTCGACCAGGTCGTCGAGATGGACGAGCGTCAACGCCGGTTGGCCGAGGAACGCGATGCCGTTCGCAACGAGGTCAATGGCATCTCCCGCCAGGTCGGCGACCTGCACAGACAGGGCAGGGGCGATGAGGCCGCCGAGTTGCAGACCCGCAGCCGCGGCCTGGGAGACCGGGCCGACGCCCTCGCCGACGAGGTCGATGGCCTGGCCTCCGAGATCCGCGAGATCCTGCTCCGGGTGCCCAACACGCCGTCGCCCGACTGCCCCGACGGCCTGACCCCCGAGGAGAACCCGGTGATCCGCCAGGTGGGCGCCGACCCGGACTCCTTCCCGGACCACCAGCGGGTCCCGCACTGGGTGATCGGTGAGGAGCTCGGCATCCTCGACGTCGCCGCCGGGACGAAGCTCTCGGGCGCCATGTTCGTCATGTACTCGGGACTCGGTGCCACGCTCTGCCGGGCGCTGTGCCAGTACGGCCTGGACCGCAACGCCGACGCCTACCGCGAGATGCGACCGCCGACCCTGGTCCGCACCGAGACGATGGTCTCGACCGGGCACCTTCCCAAGTTCGAGGACGACGCCTACCACCTCGAGCGCGACGACCTCTGGGCCATCCCCACCGCCGAGGTGCCGCTCACGTCGCTGGCCCGCGACGAGGTTCTCGACGAGGCCGACCTGCCGTTGAAGCTCATGGCCCACACGTCGTGCTTCCGCCGCGAGGCCGGTTCGGCGGGCCGCGACACCCGGGGTCTGCTGCGGGTCCACGAGTTCGACAAGGTCGAGCTGCTCGCCTACGCCACCGAGGCGCAGTCGCACGAGGTCCACATGGACATCCTCGACCGGGCCGAGGCCGCCATCGCCGACCTGGGCCTCACCTACCGGATCATCGACCTGGTCGCCGGCGACCTTGGTGCCTCGTCGGCCCGTACGTTCGACATCGAGGTGTACGCCCCCGGCGCCCACCAGTGGCTGGAGGTCTCGTCGGTGTCCTGGTTCAGCGACTACCAGGCCCGGCGCGCCAACGCCCGCTACCGGCCGACGGGCGAGCGTGGGACCCACATCGTCAACACGCTCAACGGCTCCGCGCTTGCCGTGCCCCGGGTCTGGGCGGGCGTCGTCGAGGCCTACCGGCAGGAGGACGGTTCGGTCCGTGTCCCCGACGTGCTCAGGCCCTACATGCGCGGCGTCGAGGTCATCGAAGCCGGCATGTAGCAGGCACCTCGGTCAGGCCCCCTCGACCTGTTTGGCCGCCCAGCGGTAGTCGACCTTGCCGGAGGGGCTGCGGAAGACCTGATCGCAGCGCACAAGCACCTTCGGCAACTTGTAGCGGGCGATGTGGACGCCGGCCTCGGCGAGCAACTCGTCGTCGGAGAGGTCGTCGTTGCCATCATGGAGCGCGATCACGGCGCAGACCTCGCTGCCCCAGCGCTCCGACGGGCGTCCGCAGACGACGACGTCGGCCACGGCAGGATGGTGCATAAGGGCCCGTTCGACCTCCTCGGCGAAGATCTTCTCGCCGCCGGAGTTGATGGTGACCGAGTCGCGGCCGTGGAGGACCACGGTTCCATCGGCTGCCAGTTGGGCCCGGTCGCCGGCCACGGCCATGCGTTCGCCCTCGACGATGGGGAACGTGGCGGCGGTCTTCTCGGGGTCGCCGAGGTAGCCGAGGGGGAGGCGACCCCGCTGGACCAGCCAGCCGAGGTCGTCCTCGCCCGGTACGGCGAACCGGGTTCGGGTGCTGTCGATGACCGCCGCGGTCCTCGTGGCGACGAACGAGCCGGTCCTCGCACCCTCGACGGAAATGGTGACCTCCTGGGCCTGGGAGCCGGTCTCCGAGGAGCCGAGCGTGTCGATGACCTTCCGGCCGGGAAGAAGCTCCAGGATTCGCGCCTTCGTGTCGGCGTGGAGGGCGGCCCCCGAGTTGATGAGGGTGGCGACGCTGGAGAGGTCGTGGTGGCCGTGCTCGATCGCTTCGCAGAGGGGCCGGGCGAAGGCGTCGCCGACGATGACGAGGGTGGTGGCGGCCTCGCGTTCCACGGCCTCGAGGATGCTGGTCGTGTCGAGCCGCTCGACGACCTCGGGGACGATGATCGTGTGCCCGGAAAGCAGTCCGGTCAGCGACGGCCACTGGCCGGCACCGTGCATGAACGGTGGCAGCGGCATGACCCGGGACTTCCCGCCCTTGACCGCCACCCCGACGATGGCCTCGAGGTCGGGCCACTCGTCGCCGGTGTTGCGGTTTCGGCCTCCGAGCGCCGACACGTACACGTCCGCCTGACGCCACAGCACGCCCTTCGGCATGCCGGTGGTACCACCCGTGTAGAGGATGTAGAGGTCGTCCGGCGTCGGCTCGACCCCGGGGTCGGGGTCGCTGGCTGCGAGTGCGTCGTCAAACCAGGTCGCTCCGGGCAGCAGCGGGTTGCCCGACGCATCCGGCACCTGGATCAGCGTCTCCGGACCGGAGGTCCCCTCGAGCACCTCTGCAAGCGTTGCAGCGAAGGTCGAGTGATAGACGAGGCCGCGGGCACCGCTGTCGTGCAGCAGGTAGGTGAGTTCCTCGGCCACGTACCGGTAGTTGACGTTGAAGGGCACCGTCCGTGCCTCGAAGCAGCCGAGGTTGGCGATCAGGAACTCGGCGCCGTTGTGGAGGTACAGGCCGAGTGTGTCCTGTCCGATCTCGTGGTCGGCGAGTTCGGTCCGCTCCTTGCGGACCTTGAAGCCCTGGTCGACCAGGTAGCGCCCGAACCGGCGGGCCCGGTCCTGCATGTCGGCGTAGGTGAGGCGCAGTTCTGCGTGGGCAGAGCTATGAACGAAGTAGTCACGGTCGGGCACCGCCTCGGCGACGGCCCGTGCGAGCACGGCGAGGTTGTATTCGGGCATGGAGGTCGGTTCCAGGGACGGGTGTCAGGATGCGATTTCGAGGCCCAGCCACGCGGCAACCAGGCCCAGCGACAGTGTGCCTCCCACATAGAGGACCGGGGCGCTCAGGGAACGCATCTCGGGCGAATTGTCGTCGGCAGGTTCGGCGAGATCCGCGGCGTCCTGGGCGAACCGCGAGAACGTGGTGAGTGCGCCGAGGCCTCCTGTTCCGACGACCGTCATCGTGGCTGCCGACGCTCCGCTCCCGACGAGCAGCCCCAGCAGGAATGCCCCGGCCACGTTCACGAGCAGCGTCCCCCGGTGCCCTCCCGGCCAACGGTCGGCGGCCAGCCAGCGCAGGCACGTGCCCGCCCCGGCCAACGCGAGGAACGCAGGGATCGTGAAGCCGCTCATCGGCTGGTTCCGGCGAACCGTCGTCCGGTTAGGAAGGCTCCGAGGCCGAGCACCACTGACAGCGCCAGGTACGTGGCAGCGGCCCCCACCCTGGCGTCGCGCATGAGCCCGGCGGCGTCAACGGCGAACGTGCTGAACGTCGTCAGCCCTCCACAGAATCCGGTCCCGATGAGCAGGCGCACACGGCTGTCCGCGCCCCGTCCCAGCACTACGCCGAGCAGCGCGCACCCGACCAGGTTGACCAGCACCAGCGGCCACGGCAGGCCGTCGCCCACTGCCGCGAGGGTTGCCGCAGTGGCGACGCCCTCCGTGCTGCCCACGGGAAGCGCCTCGAGGACCACCCAGCGCGCCCCAGCACCCAGCGCTCCGCCCCCGGCGACGAGCAGGACGGGGCTCTGCAGGAGGCCGGTGCGCATGCCCGGACCCTAGGTGCTGGGTCGGGTTGTCCAGCCCTACGACATGTCTCCGCAGGCGACGTCGTCCCAGCCGCCGACGCCGGCGGCCAGCCCTTCGATCAGATCGTCGAGCTGTGGTGCCCGCGGCGTGCCGGCCCGGTCGCTCCAGTCGTGGGCGTCCAGGTTCCAGCGGATGCTCGGCGGGAGTTCGACTTGCACGCCGCCATGGCGCGGCCGGTTGACGGGGTTGCGGGGGTGGATGCCGCGGAGCCTGCGGGGCATCTCGGCGAGGTCGTCGACGACCCGGTAGTCGTCGGGGAGCGTGCCCCGGAGGTGGCCGGCCAGGTGGTGGGCGAACGGCCGGTTGGTACCTCCCAGGAGCACGGCGAAGAAGTCGTCGTCCCGGCCGTAGCCGTGGATCGAGACGATCGTCTGGACCCGGTCGAGGAAGGCGGCCAGGCGGGGCGACGCGTCGGGGTCGAAGCGGGTGGAGGAGAGGTGGCGGCGGGTCCCCTCGGGTTGGACCACTCCGTAGTACGAGGCCCCGGTCCGGTCGGCGACCTCCCGGGCGACGACCTCGGTGGCCCGCTCCAGGCCCCCACCGTGGAGGGCGCACACGCCGAGGGCCGAGCCCAACTCCAGGTCCTCGACCACCCCGGGGAGTTCGAGCAGCGCCGGGAGGTCGGCGATCCGACGGACGGGCTTCATCGGCGCTGGAACGCCGGACGGACGAGGATCACGAGGGTCGCTGCGACGACGAGCGTCAGCAGCACCTCCAGGGGGACCGCCCCGCGTCCCGGGGCGTCGGCCCAGTTGGCGATGCGGGCCGGCCAGTCCATGGCGAGCCGCCCGACGGGGAGCACCACGAGGTCGCCCCGGTGGGCGATGCCCTCACCGAGCAGCCAGGCTGCGCCGGTGATCGTCCAGGCGGTCCGGCGGGCTTCGCCGGAAAGCGCCGGTCCGACCCCCCAGACCACGGCGGTGAAGGCCACGAGCCACAGCGCCAGTCCCACACTTGCGCCTCCTGTCTGTGCGACCCAGTTGGTCAGGTGCGTCTGCAGGTCGGTCACGGCATCGACGATCGGGTTCGAGGGAGTGCCGGGATTGCGGAGCAGCCGGATCTCGTAGACGCCGTAGACGACCAGGTAGGCGCCGCCCAGCACGAGGATGAGGGTGCCGATCCGGTCGGTGAAGGGGAGGAGTCGGCGCAGGTGCCGGACGAGGCCGCCGCGGGCCAGTGCGAGCGAGAGGGTCAGCGAGGTGATGACGGCCGTCATCCCGGCGGCGAAGGCCAGGTAGGTGGCGGTGCCTTCGAGGATTCCGTCGCGACCAAAGCTGCCCGCCACCTGGAGGAGGAAGATCGGCGCCGCGCAGCCGACCGAGACGACGGCGTAGGAGACCCCGAAGCCGAACACCGACCACAGTTCGCTGGATTCCGGGCCGCGACGGGGCTTCGGGATCGGCAGGCGGACCCTTCGCCCGGTGAGCAGCGCCAGGCCGTAGCCGATGAGGAACAGGCCGACCAGGACGGTGATCCAGGGGGTCCGTCGGGCGATCGACTCCTCGGTCACCAGGTGCGTGACCGCCAGTCCGAGGGTGCCGAAGACCAGGATGAAGGCGCCGGCCATGACGAAGCTGACGAGCAGGCCCCGGAGTACCTGTTCGGGGCGGTCCTCCCGGTCGGCGGCATCGCCGGCGAGGAAGTAGCCGATCCAGGTGGGGAGCATGGCGAAGCCACACGGGTTGATCGCGGTCACGAGGCCGAGCGTGAACGGAAGCGTGAGGCCGAGGTCGAACATCACGCAGTGCCCCGGACAGGCGTGGCAGTGGGAAAGGCGGCCGGCATCAGAGGTGCTCCGCCACGAGGTCGGCGAGGCGTTTGAGGTCGAGCGGGCCCTGGTGGACGTAGGCGAGTCGACCCTGCCGGTCGATGAATGCGGTGACCGGCAGGCCGACGGCGCCGAGTGCCTCGACGAAGGCGCCCTCAGGATTGCGGCCCAGCAGGTAGGTGATGTCGAGTTCGTCGGTCAGGTCGGCGGCACGGGTCGGCGAGTCGGAGATGTTCAAGCCGAGGATCAGGATGTCGTCACCCCGTTGCCGGTGGAAGGCCTCGAGGTCGGGCATCTCGGCGAGGCAGGGTGCGCACCAGGTGGCCCAGAGGTTGACGACCAGCGCCCGATCGTCGTCGACCTGGAGGTCGGCGAGGGTCGTGGTGCCGCCGTCCACGAGTTGGAAGGGGCGGTCGAGGACATCGGCGTCGGCCACGTCGACGACCGAGCCGCAGGAGGTGAGGGCCGTGCACAGCAACATTCCGAGGATGAGGGCGACCGGCCGAACCACGGCGCCGACGGTAGCCGCGTGGTGCAGGGTTTCGAGCGGCCGCCCAGGGGTGGCCGGCAGCATGGGTGCATTGGTGCGCCCACGGGCCGGGGTTCGTCGAGGCGTCACCCCGACCCGTGTTGATGGCGGCTTGTGCTCCCCGTGGTGGAGGGAGGCCCGTCCGTCGGCTTACGCCGAACGGAGTTCCGATCGGAGGTGAACCGGAATGGGCACCACGGGGAGCAGGTCTTCGGGGCGGGGCACGTTCGGTGGCCGCCCGCGACGTCGCTTGGTGGCGAGCATCTTTCCGTTGCGGAAGATCTGCCCGCCCCAGACGCCCCAGGGCTCACGGCGGGCGAGCGCCCCTTCGAGGCACGGCACGAGGGCCGGGCACTCGGTGCAGATGCGCTTCGCCTGGGCGATGTCGCCGAGGTCGTCGGAGAAGAACAGGTGGGTGGGCACGCCGAGTCGTTCGCACTCGGCGTCTGCACGCCAGGTCTCCGGTTCGTATTGCAGTGCCTGCATGGTCCTGCTCCTGTCGTCGGTGTCTGGGGAATGGGTGGTGTATGGGGGTGGGCGGAAAAATCAGAAAGGCCGCCGGATGTTTCCGGCGGCCTCGGGGAAGTGGTGTGCGTTGGTGTCTAGCCGAACGTCTCCCGGGGCCGCTGGTGCTTGGTCCAGAACATGAACGTGGTCATCGAGTTCAGGGATGCCGTGTTCATGGGCGTGGCCGTGGTCGGATAGTCCGAGGCGTGCAGACGCGCGTCGGACACCGGCCGGACGGCCGTGGTGCCGTGGTGGTGTCGTTGCGCCTGATGCTGCATGGGGAAGGTTGCTTCCGGGTTGTCGGGGGTGGTCGGGACTGTCGATTCGGTGTCCGGCGCTCCATGATACGGAAATTCACGCCGGGTGACCACCCAACACCACTCAGTGGTGGTCCGTCAAGTGATTTATTGGCAGTGGCGGGGAAATCGCGCGTCAGGCGACCAGGTAGCTGCTGGTGCCGCCCTCGTCGCTGCGATCGGCGCCGCCGGTCAGCCGGAGGTGTTCGAGGTGGGCGTAGGTCTCGCTGGCGGCCATGTAGCCCCAGGACCGTTCCTTGAAGAGGCGCTGCATGAAGGCTTCGACCGTCGCACGGCCCAGTTCGCTTCCGGTCTCGCGGATCACGTCGAGGCGCTCGCCGTGGTGGCGCCGGATGTCGTCGGCGCGGCCGGCCAGGTCGGTGAACGGGTGGCCGTGGGCGGGCAGCACCTGGGAGACGGCGGCGAACTCCTCCATCCGGTCCAGCGAGTCCATGAACATGGCGAGCGGATCCTCGAGCTCGGACACTCCGCCGATGTGTGGCGTGATGGTCGGCAGGACGTGGTCGCCGGAGAGGAAGAGGCCGTCGGCCGGGTCGTAGAGGCAGAGGTGGTCGTGGGTGTGGCCGGGGGTGTGGACGGCCAGCCAGGTGCGGCCGCCGAGGACGACCTCGTCGGCGTCCTCGAGGGTCCGGTCGGGTCGGGGGACGCTGAAGGCCTGGGCACCGAGGCCACCCTCGCCCCAGGTCCGCATCTCCTCGATGGGCGGGGGCTCCCGGACGGTGCCCCAGGGTGTGGAGCGTCGCATCTCCTCCCGGAACGCCTCGAGGGCCCCGTCAGTCGACGGTTCGGCGTCGGCGAGCGGCTCCTCGACGAGTTCCGCCAGATCGGACGCTGGTCCCACGGGGTCGTCGTTCCCGAATGCGGACCGGAAGTCGGCGTGGGTGAGCAGGGTGGCGCCCGACTCGTCGCGTAGTTGGTGGACGCCGCCGAAGTGGTCGGGATGGCTGTGCGTGACGACGACGGTGTGGACGTGCCCGACGCGCGCTCCCAGTTGCCCGAGCCGTGCGACCAGGACCTTCCACGACGCTTCACCGGGGAGGCCGGGGTCGACGAGTGCGAGGCCCCGTTCGTCCTCGAGGGCGTAGCAGTTGACGTGGCCCAGCCCGGGCATCGAGATGGGCAGTTGCAGCCGGTAGAGGCCCGGCGCCAGTTCCAGGATCTCGTCTTCCGCAGGCTCCTGCTCCTGGCGGCGGATCGGAGCGGCGGGTTCGGTCACCCGGGCGACCCTAGGTGTGGCCGCCCGGGCCGGGCGAAGCGGCGGCGGGGGCGGGGGGGTCGGTGAGGGGATCAGGCGCCGGCGGGAAACAGGTGCGTGCGGTAGTGGCGGAGTTCGGCCACCGACTCCCGGATGTCGTCGAGGGCACGGTGTCCGCCCTCCTTCTCGGGCGCCGAGTCGAGGACCTCGGGGTGCCAGCGGCGGGCCAGTTCCTTGAGGGTCGACACGTCGATCGACCGGTAGTGGAGGAACTCCTCGATCTCGGGCAGCCAGGCGTGCAGGAAGCGACGGTCGGTGCCGATCGAGTTGCCACAGAGTGGGACCGTGCGGGCCTCGGGGATGTGTTCCCGGAGGAAGGCGAGTGTGGCGGCGCCGGCTTCCTCGAGCGTGGTGGTCGAGGTGACGATCTCGTCGAGGAGGCCGCTCGAGGTGTGCATTGTGCGGACCGTGTCGCCCATGTGGGCCAGCACCTCGGGTGGCTGGTGGACGACGAGGTCGGGGCCCTCGGCGATGATCTCGAGGTCGTCGTCGGTGACGAGGGTGGCGATTTCGACGATGACGTCGTGGGCCGGGTCGAGTCCGGTCATCTCGAGGTCCATCCAGGCCAACATGCCGTGGAGCCTACGTGCGGCACATCGGCCGACGGTGGGAACGACACCGGCCGCTAGTGTCCGGCCGTGCTCGAGATCCCCCTGCTGCGCCTCGACCGGGATCTTCAGATGCCCGCCTACGCACGCGAGGGAGATGCGGGCGCAGACCTGGTTGCCAGCGAGTCGATGACCCTCGCCCCCGGCGGCGGGCGTGCGCTGGTGCCCACGGGCGCGGCCATCGCCATTCCCGAGGGCTATGCGGGATTCGTGCAGCCCCGCAGCGGCCTCGCCCTGAGGCACGGGGTGACGTGCCTCAACACCCCGGGACTCATCGATGCCGGCTACCGGGGCGAGCTCAAGGTGCTGCTCGTCAACACCGACCCGTCCGAGCCCTTCGAGGTGGTGCGCGGCGAGCGCATCGCCCAGTTGGTGATCCAACGGGTCGAGGCGTGTCGGTTCGTCGAGGTCGAGGAGCTGCCCGATTCCGAGCGGGGTGCCGGCGGTTTCGGCTCGACCGGCCGTTGAGGCGGGTGTCCGCCGGGTCCTAGGCCCTGGGCGCCTCGAGCATCATGGTGCCACCGGGTCCGGTGAGCACGACCTCGACCGCAGTCCCGGTCACCCGGTAGTCGATCGTCAACTCGCCGCCACCGGTGATCAGGTCCGCTGAGGCCTCCTTGAGGTGCGTGGCGAGGTCGCCCAGGTCGCCGGGATCGATGCGGTGGACACGGAGCAGCACGGTGAGGCACACCCGGGGGAGGTCGGTGAAGGCCGGGTCGGCGGGGATCCGCAACGTGATGGTGTCGTCTGCTCTCGCGGCCTCCATGGCGCAAGTGTGGCACTTTGGCGCTCGGCCGGCCCAGCATGGGGTATGGCGATCCTTGTGGACGAGGCGATCTGGCCCTGGCGCGGTCGACGCTGGGCCCATCTCGTGAGCGATGCGGGCTACGAGGAGCTGCACGCCTTCGCCGCCGGCCTGGGGCTGCGCCGCATGGCCTTCCAGGGTGACCACTACGACGTGACCGCCGAGGTCCGGGACCATGCGCTCGCCCTGGGTGCGGAGTCCGTGGGTGGTCGTGAACTGCTCGGGCGCCTGAAGTCTGCCGGCCTCCGGCTTGCGCCGGGTCGAAGGCCGGGAGCGTGGGATGAGGTGGGCCGCTGGCCGGGAGGAGACGGTGCTCCTGTCCCGGAAGGGTTGGTCGGCACGGCGCCGAAACCCCTGGTGGAGGCCCTGGCTGCGGCACGCGTGGACGGCACCGTCGTCGAGGTGTCCGCGTGGCGTCGTGGAGACGAGGCTGCCCTCGTCATGTCGGCGAAGGCCCCGATCGGGGTCGGGACGCTTCCATCCGGCGTCGAGCACCGCCTCACCGACGGTGGGCGCCTGCTCGAGCTGCTCGTGGACGGTTCCTAGCCCACCGGGCAGCCCCCGAGTTCCGCAGCCCAGGGCAGGCGGCCCGCCCACATTCGGACGACCTTTTCGCCGTCGGTCTGGAACATGACCCGGAACTCCCGGTCGGACTCGTCCCGGGGGACGAAGGCCAGCAGGTTGCCGGAGCCGTCGGGCAGCGGCGAGGCCTGGATGCGATCGGGGAACATGTTGGTGATCCGGTTCTCGGTGTCGCCGATGCCGGCGCCCGAGCGCGTGGTGATCTCGTCGGTGTCGATGTCGACCCGCTCGACGGTGCCGCTGACGATCCAGAACGTGATGCCCTCCAGGGCGTCGTCAGGCGTCACGAGGAAGCAGTCGTCCACCGGGGTGATCGGCGTGAAACGGCTGCCGGCGGCGATCTGCGCGTCGGCGGCCGTCATGCCGAAGTAGACGGTGTCGAGCCCGACCGTGGTCACCGACGAGGTGGTTCCGAGCTTCGGCGAGCCGATCCCCTCGACGGGGGGGAGCGTCCCGAGCGAGGCCGGGTCGAGCGTGGTCGTGGTCGTCGTGGTCGACGACGTGCTCGTGGTCGACGTGCTCGTGGTCGTCGTAGGGGCGGGTGTGTCGTCCTCCGTCCTGCTGCAGGTGCCGAGGAACAGCACGAAGGTGACGAGTACCAGGGCGATGCCGGCGACGGAGAGCGACCGCATGTCGGCGAGCGTAGAACAGCAACCCGGTTGGGTTCGTGCGCCCCGGCCCGGAATGTGATGCACTAGCCGTTGTGCGGATGTTGAAGGCGGTGCTGGTTGCCGCGGTCCTTGCGGGTTGTGGGTCGTCGGAAACGGTCGCGCCTCCGACCACGACGGTCGTCGAGACGACGACGAGTTCAACTTCGACGAGTTCGACGATGTCGAGCACCACGTCGAGCACCACGTCGAGCACCACGTCGAGCACCACGTCGACCACTACGACGACGACGTCCACGTCGACCACCACGACGACGACGTCCACGACGACCACCACGACGGCACCACCCGGGCCGACGGACGCCGAGTGCGTCGCTCAACTGCCCCCCGCCACGCGCATCGGCCAGGTGCTGTTGCCGGTCGTCGAGCAGGCGGACCTGGTGGACGTCGTCGCCCTGGCGGAGCGTGGGCTGATCGGGGGAGTGGTCCTCATCGGGAAGCCGGACGAGGGGATCGCCGACGCGATCGACTCGTTGCAGGAGTCGTCGATGATCGACCGACTGGTCATCGCCGTCGACGAGGAGGGCGGGAGCGTGCAGCACCTCGACGGGCTCCTCGGACGGCTTCCGTCCGCCTATGGGCTGACCGAGTTGGAGCCCCGGCAGGTCCGCGTGGTGGTCGCCGACCGGATGGCGGCAATGGCGGACCTGGGCTTCACGGTCAACCTGGCGCCGGTGCTCGACGTCGGGGCGGGTCCCGGCATCGGCTCACGATCGTTCGGTGACGAACCGGAGGTGGTCGTGGCCTACGGGCGGGCGTTTGCCGCCGGCGTACTCGAGGGCGGCCTCGTCCCGGTGGCCAAGCACTTCCCGGGGCACGGGCGCGCCGACGCCGACAGCCACGAGGACCTGCCGGAAACGCCGCCGTTCGAGGAACTGTCGGACATCGACCTCCTGCCGTGGCACGACCTGATCGAGGGCATGGGCGTGATGGTCGGGCACCTCGACGTGCCGGGTCTCACGGAGGGCATGCCGGCGAGCCTCTCGCCGGAGGCCATCACCGGCCTGCTCCGGAAGGACCTGGGCTTCGACGGCGTGGTCTTCACCGACGACCTCGCCATGGGCGCCATCGAGGAGGTCGCAACGCTGTCGAAGGCGGCGGTGCTCGCACTGGTGGCGGGCGCCGACCTGCTGATCACCGGTGGCGAGGAGAATGTGATCCCGGCCGCCTGGGAGATCGTTACGGCGCTCGACGACGGGAGACTGGATGAGGCACGCCTGAACGAGGCCGTGGGGCGGGCATTCGCGCTTCGCGGCGTCGATCCGTGCACACTGGTTTCGTGAACGCCGGTGGCCCCCTTCCCTCGTCGGCTGAGCGGGAACTGAACAAGCGCCTCCTGGTCGAGCACTTCGCCCACCTTGAAGGGCAGCCCGACTGGGCGCCGTCCGCACTCCGACGTTGGCCGCGTGCGGTGGTGCGGCTCCACAACCGCCTGTCGCCACGACTGCCGATGACCCACCCGCTGGGCTGGATTGAGGGCACCACCTGGGCCGACGACGAGGAGCGTGGGCGCATCGACGGCCTTCCCGACGACGAGCAGGAGTCGGCCCGGACGTTGCACGAGCGGGCCGTGTTCTTCCGCGTGATACGGACCGGCTCGGCGCCGGGCTGGGCGGACTGGAAGCCCGAGGACGACGAGGCGGACGAGACCGACGACCGGGGCGAGGCGGGCTGAGCACGCCCTCGGGCGCAGGGCGCTGCGCTTGGCAGGGGATTCCGTGTGCCGCATACTTCCGGGACGCACCGGGCCCATTGAGGGTCCGGCGATCCCGGAACGAGCGATGGACTTCAACCACTTCCTCTCCAGCTACTACCCGGACCCGGAATACGGGGGCCGGCGGCTCTACGCGGACATGGTCGAGCAGGCTGTGGCGGCCGAGCGTCTCGGATACCGCGGCGTGACGCTGCCCGAGCACCACCTCATCAACGTGCTACTCACCCCGTCGCCGCTGCTGATGGCGGTGAAGGTGGCCGGCGTGACCGAACGCCTCGAACTGGTCACCTCGGTGGTCGTCCTGCCGCTCCACGACATGCGGATCCTCGCCGGCGAGATCGTGCAGGCCGACATCCTCACGGACGGGCGGCTCGTCGTCGGGGTGGGTCGTGGCGCCTTCGCCTACGAGATGGCCCGCATGGGGTCGCCCATCGAGTCGTCGAAGGAGAAGTTCGACGAGAGCCTCGACGTGCTGATCGCCCTCCTGACCGGTGAGGAGGTCGAGTGGCACGGCGACTGGTACGACTTCGAGCCGCTGACGATCATGCCCCGGCCGATGACGCTGCCGATGCCGCCGATCATGGTGGCCGTGATGAACCCCCCGGGGATCGCCGCCTGCACGAAGCGGGGCTTCAACATCCAGACCACGCCGCTGTCCGGCGCCCCGGAGCTGTTCCGCCAGCAGGTCGCCGCCCACAAGGAGGCCAAGGCCGGGATGGGCGCGGCCGGCGAGAACCTGCGGATGATGATGTCCCGGGTCATCTACTGTGCCGCCGACGCAGCGCACGCCCGCGAGTCGCTCGAGCGGGCGCATGACTACTACGGGCGGTTCGACAACGTTTTCACCGGCCCGGGCCTCGTGAGCAACGGTTGCATCGCACCGCTGCCGTGCGCCAGGACCGTCGACGAGTTGGACGAGAACCTCATCATCTGCCCACCGGAGGAGATGGTCGACCGGTTGGCCGAGTACCACGAGGCTGGCATCGACGAGATCATCCTCTCCTCCAACATGGGCCAGCCCCAGGAGGAGCACCTCGAGGCCATGGAACGCTTCGCCAGCGAGGTGATGCCACACTTCGCGCCGACATCCGCCGACGTTCCCGCCTGATCCACCGAAGGACCCGATCCGCATGCCCGCCGTCGACGTCGCACACACCGTCACCGGCGAGGGGCCGCCCCTCTACTTGGTGCACGGCATCGGTTCGCGCCGCACCACCTGGGACGCCCTCCTGCCGGCCCTGTCGGAGCACTTCACCTGTGTTGCCTACGACCTGCGGGGCCACGGAGGCAGCCCGGTGCCGCCGGTGCCCTATTCGCTGGACGAACTGGTCGACGACCTGGAGGCCCTGCGTACACGGCTCGGTCACGACCGGATCCACGTCATGGGACATTCGCTGGGCGGCCAGATCGGCCCCGCCTACGCCCGGGCGCACCCCGATCGCACGGCGTCGGTCGTGCTGCTGTCGACTGCGGCCGGACGCACCGCCGAGGACAGCGCCGGGGTCAAGGGCGTCGTGGCGGCGATGCGGGAACAGGGCGTCGAAGCGGTGCTCACCACGCTCGCGGAGCGTTGGTACACGGACGACTTCATCGCCGCACGCCCCGACGTCATCGAGCACCGCATCGCCCAGGTGCTCGGCACGCCCGAGGACGTGTTCCTGAGCGTGTTCGACGTGTACGCCTCGACAGAGATGCTGGCCTGGCTGCCGCAGGTCCGATGCCCCTGCTTGGTGCTGACGGGCGAGTTCGACGGGGGCTGCAACCCGCGGCTCAACGCCGTGATCGACGAGGCCCTGCCGGATTCGGAACTCGTGGTCCTCGCCGACCTCAAGCACTCGATCCTCGTCGAGGGCCCCGACCGGGTGCTGCCGCCGGTGCTCGACTTCCTGCTGCGCCACCGGGACGGCTGATGTCGTTGGCTTTCGGCTGGCGTCGGCCGTAGATTGCCCGTCCGTGGACTCTGGCCGTACGGTGACCGGACCCCGCGTCGAGTGGCCCACGGTGGCGGTGGCCGCCGGCGTCTACGGCGGCTGGGTGGCGGTCCTGTTCGTGCACGGGTCGTTGCCGTGGCCGGCCACGCTCGCCCTGCTGGCCGTGGTGATCGCCTGGCACGGCTCGCTTCAGCATGAGGCCCTGCACGGGCATCCGTTCTCCAGTTCGTTCGCCAACGAGTTGGTTGGATCGATCCCGATCAGCCTGCGCCTGCCGTTCCGCGTCTACCGGCGTTCGCACCTGCGCCACCACGCCTGTACCGACCTCACCGACCCGACCACCGACCCCGAGTGTTTCTACGTCACGGCGGCCACCTGGTCGCGGGCGACGCCTGTCGGCCGGGCGTTCCTGCTGGCTCACCACACGCTGCTGGGTCGCATGCTGTTGGGGCCGATCGTCGAGAACGTGTCGATGCTGCGCCGCGACGTGGGGGAGGTCCGCTCCGGCGACGGCCGCCTGCTGCGCTGGTGGACGGGGCACCTCGTGGCGGCGGCGTTCGTGGCCTGGCTGGTGGTCGCCGTGGCGGGGATTCCGTTGTGGGTGTACCTGCTGGGGGTCTATGCCGGCAACGGCCTCAGCCTCGTGCGGTCGTACCTCGAGCACCGCTACGTCGAGGGCGACGCCACCCGCTCGGCGATCGTGCGGGCGTCGTGGCCGTGGCGCCTGCTGTTCCTCGAGAACACGCTGCACGACACCCACCACGAGCAGCCGTCGGTGCCGTGGTATCGGCTGTCGGCCCTTGCCGACGACCTCGACTCCGACGAGAGGACCGCCGCCGGGGCGGGACACCACCGCGGCTACGGCGTGGTGTTCGTCCGCCACCTGCTGCGTCCGTTCGACCATCCGGTCCACCCGAGGGAGCGGGCCGCCGCCGGCCTGGAACCCGGCGCCTGAGGACCGGAAGCCGAATCCTCCCTCCCGCCTAGGATCTCAGTGATGGACGATGAGACACGGTTCCGGGACCGGGCGATCACCCTGGCCGGGGTGGCCGGAGAGAACGTCGAGGTCCCCAGCGCCAACCCCGTCAACTACCACCAGGCCGTGGACGACCCGGCCGGATGCGAGCCGGTGGTCGTGGACGGCAAGTTGTTCCTGCCGCCCGCCGACCGGCCCCTACCCCTGGTGATGGTCGTCCCGGGGAGCCTCGGTGTCGCCGACAGCCACGTCGCCCATGCCGAGACCCTGGTGGCGGCGGGCTACGCGGTGTTCGTGCTCGACCCGTTCGGTTCACGGGCCGTGGTGTCGACGGTGGCCAACCAGACCCTGTACTCGTTCGCCGCCAGCGCCTTCGACGTGCTGGCTGCCCTGGTCGTCCTGTCCGGGCTCCCGGCGGTCGACCCGAAGCGGGTCTGCGCACAGGGACACAGCAGGGGCGGCTCTGCGGTGATGACGGCGGCCATGCGGCGCTTCGCCGACCCCGTCGTGGGCGACGGCGTCGGCCTGGCCGGGGTGTACGCCGTCTACCCGTGGTGCGGCCACCAGTTCGCCGATCCGACGGTGGGTGCGACCCGGGTCCGGGCCATCGTCGGTGACCAGGACGACTGGCTGTCGGTCCAGCAGGTCCAGGCCCAGGTGCAGGCCATCCGCCTGGGTGGTGGCGACGCCTCGCTGCGAATCGTGGCCGGGGCTGGGCACAGCTTCGACCGTCAGGAGGCCGTCCACGAGGTGCCTGAGGCGGCCGTCGCCCCCTCAGCCCCGACCGTCTACGTCGATGACGACGGGGCCATGATCGACCCCGCAACCGGCCGACCCGATGCCGCTACCACCGATCGCGACATGTTCCTCGCCGCAGTCGGTGCCGGGCTGGGCCGGTGGGGTGCCCACATCGGCAGCGTCGGCGACCAGCCGGACCTGTTCCGTGCCGACATGCTGGCCTTCCACGCCTCGGTGCTCGGCCCTCCTTCCTGACCGGGCACCTCGGATCCGGTGGGTCGCCCGGGTCTCGAACCCGGCACCTGAGGATTAAAAGTCCCCTGCTCTACCCGATGAGCTAGCGACCCGGGGGCGGACCGTAACGCGGATCGAAACCCCTTGGCGAGGCGCCACGGTGGTCATGGTGGGGGCGGGGGTGGCGCCGGGCGGGTGCCGGGGGGCCGGAGAGTTCCTTCCGGGCGGTTCAGCGGTGCCGGGGCGCGCTGCTCCGGCCGAGTTCCGGTGGCGGGCGGGGTGCGGGTCAGAACGTGATCCGTCGCCTCGTCTGATCCTTTCGGCCCTGAGTCGTCGAGGTGTGGCCGCGCCGACCAAGATGAATCGCATGTCACTAAAGGTCGGCTGCCAACTCCACCCCCAGGCCACAAGCGTCGGAGCGTTGCGCCACGCCTGGCAGGAGGCCGACGCCATGGGGGCCGACTCGATCTGGGTCTGGGACCACTTCTACCCGCTCTACGGCGACCCCGACTTGGAGCACTTCGAGGCCTGGACCCTGTTGTCGGCCATGGCCGCCGACACCAGGCAGGCGATGCTCGGCACCATGGTGACCGGCAACTCGTACCGGAACCCCGAACTGCTCGCCGACATGGCCCGCACGCTCGATCACCTCTCGGACGGCCGAATGTACCTTGGCGTCGGCGCCGGCTGGTTCGAGCGGGACTACGAGGAGTACGGCTACGAGTTCGGCACGGTCGGCAGCCGCCTCAGGCAGTTGGAGGCCGACCTGCCCAGGATGCGGAGCCGTCTCGACCAGCTCAATCCGCCTCCCGTCGGCCGGCTGCCGATCCTCATCGGCGGATCAGGGCGCAAGGTCACCCTCCGTCTGGTCGCCGAGCACGCCGATGCCTGGAACTGCTTCGGCCCGCCGGAGAACGTCGCCGAGTTGTCGGCGGTCCTCGACGACTGGTGCGCCAAGGTGGGCCGCGACCCTGCCGAGGTCGAACGGACGGTGTGCATTGCCCAGGACGACGTCGAGGACGTGGACCGCTACACCGATGTGGGCGTCGACCACCTGATCGTGATGATCGGCGACCCGTTCGACCTCGCTCCGTTGCAGACACTCATCGACCAACGCGACGCCGGGGCTTGACTTCGTAGGGTTCGAAGGGGCGGTTGCGGTCAGCAGGGCCTGCTGCCGGCCAGGGCGAGGGCGGCCCGGTCTGGTGTCGTCAACCGGGTCTGGTCGTTGAAGCGCGGGTACATGAAGCTGTCCCTCGCCGTCGAGTGGCCGATGCCGACGATGTGTGCGAGTTCGTGCAGGACCGCCATTGCCTGTGACGGTTCGGTGATCTTCGCATCGGGGAGCCTGCGGAGGATTTCGATCGAGAGGTGGATTCGGGAACGAAGCAGCGATGCCTGTTGCGTCGGTGCGTCTTTCGACGTCACGTTGACCGAGCCGTCACTTGTGGACTGCTCCAACGCGTCTGGGCCGGAATGCCATGCGTCGGCAATGCCAAATTGCTCGGATGGAGCGTCGGAGGCGGTGTTGTACCAGAACACGTCGAGTTCCCGGATTCCGGGGACATCAGGCTCGGCCCCGGGGTTGAAGAACTCCTCGTCCTGTTCGGTGGCACCACTTCTCACGACCAATGTCAGCCCGGTCAACTTGTTCAACTCCAGGATCGTGTTGACGGCCAGGCTGCGAGCCGAGGCGCGCAGGCTTGAGTCAATCGACGGATCGATGGATATGTGCACGTCGACTCGCTCGCACTGCGGCCACAACGCCGGCCCGAATCGGTCGAAGTAACCGGGATTGCTTCCTGCGAGGTCGAGTTCGCTGATCTTGGGGACGGCCTGTGGCGGCGGCATCCATTTGCAAACCCGTCAACACCGCGTGTCGAACAACTGGCGACACGAATGGTGTGTCGGGGTCCCCGTCGTGCTGGGACGGACTCAGGTCCTGGGTCTGCGGATGCCCCGATAGGGAGAACCTGC
>JARQPW010000011.1 GCA_029577135.1 Acidimicrobiales bacterium | reverse complement strand
CTGCTCGAGCACACCATCCCCGCGAGCATCCGCGAGACGACGCCGTTGGCGCTGCCGCCTCCGGTGCCCGAGTCCGAGGTGGTCGAACGCCTGCGGGCGCTGGCCGACCGCAACCAGGTCGTGACCAGCCTCATCGGTGCCGGCTGGTACGACACGCACACCCCGGCTGTCATCTCGCGCAACGTCCTCGAGGATCCGGGCTGGTACACCGCCTACACGCCCTACCAGCCCGAGATCTCGCAGGGTCGCCTGGAGGTGCTGCTCGGCTTCCAGACCATGGTCGCCGACCTGACCGGCATGGACCTCGCCAACGCCTCCCTCCTCGACGAGGCGACCGCCGCCGCCGAGGCCATGGCGCTGCTGCACCGGGTGGCCCGTGGCAAGGGCGACGTCTTCCTCGTCGACGCCGACTGCCACCCGCAGGTCCTTGCGGTCATCGAGACCCGGGCCCGCCCGCTCGGGCTGCACGTCGAGGTCGCCGACCCCTGGGAGTGCGATCTCCCCGCCGACTGCTTCGGCGCACTCCTGCAGTACCCGGGCAGCAGCGGCCGCCTGCGTCCCCTGGGGCCGGCCATCGAACGCCTCAAGGAGTCCGGTGCCGGAGTGGCCGTCGCCGCCGACCTGCTCGCCCTGTGCCTCGTCGAGTCTCCGGGTGGGGCCGGCGCCGACGTGGTCGTCGGATCGGCGCAGCGGTTCGGCGTCCCCATGGGCTTCGGCGGACCGCACGCGGGCTACATGGCCGTCGCCGACATCCACCGGCGCATGCTCCCCGGCCGACTCGTCGGCACGTCGGTCGACTCGGCGGGACGCCCAGCCCATCGCCTGGCGCTCCAGACCCGCGAGCAGCACATCCGGCGCGAAAAGGCCACCTCCAACATCTGCACCGCCCAGGTTCTCCTAGCGGTCATGGCGGCCCTCTACGCCGCCTACCACGGCCCCGACGGGCTGCACCTCATCGCCGAGCGGGTCCAACGGCTGGCCTCGATCGCCGCCGACGGCCTGCGCCGGCACGGCCTCGACGTCCTCCACGACGAGTTCGTCGACACCGTCGCCGTGCGGGTGCCGGGCCGGGCCGCCGAGGTACTCGCCGCCGCCCTCGAGTTGGGGGCCAACCTGCGCCGACACGACGACGACACAGTGGGCTTCAGCTTCGACGAGACCACGACGCCGAAGGTGGTCGAAGGGGTCTGGCAGGCATTCGGTGCCGCTGAGGCCTCCATGGCCGAACTGGACGGTGCCTCCGACGCCATCCCCGACACCCTGCGGCGCACCACGCCCTTCTGCACCTCGGCGTTTTTCACAACGCACCACAGCGAAACCGAGATGCTTCGCTGGCTGCGGCGCCTCGCCGACCGCGACCTCGCCATGGACCGCACGATGATCCCGCTGGGCTCCTGCACCATGAAGCTCAATGCCACCACCGAGATGCAGGCGATCACCTGGCCGGAATTCGCCCGGATCCACCCCTACGCACCCGTCGACCAGGTGGCCGGCTACCACGAACTCATCGCCGACCTCGAGCGGATGCTCTGCGAGGTGACCGGCTACGACGCCGTGTCCCTGCAGCCGAACGCCGGCTCGCAGGGCGAGTTGGCCGGGCTCCTCGCCATCCGGGCCTGGCACGACGCCCGCGACGACCACGACCGCCTCACCTGCCTCATCCCGGCGTCGGCGCACGGCACCAACGCCGCCAGTGCCGTCATGGCCGGCATGCAGGTGGCCGTGGTGCAGTGCGACCCGGTCGGCAACGTCGACTTCGACGACCTCAAGCAGAAGGTCACCGACCACCAGAACACCCTGGCGACGCTGATGATCACCTACCCGTCGACCCACGGCGTCTTCGAACCTCAAATTGTGGAGATCTGCGACCTGGTCCACCAGTTCGGCGGGCAGGTGTACCTCGACGGTGCCAACCTCAACGCCATGGTCGGGCTCGCCCGCCCGGGCCGGTTCGGTGCCGACGTCTCACACCTCAACCTCCACAAGACCTTCTGCATACCCCACGGCGGTGGAGGCCCCGGCGTGGGACCGGTGGCCGTACGGGAACACCTCGCCCGCTACCTCCCCAACCACCCGATGTCCCCGGAGGCCGGCCCCCGGTCCGGTGTCGGAGCCGTGTCGGCCGCACCCTTCGGGTCCGCCGGCATCCTGCCGATCTCGTGGGCCTACATCACCCTGATGGGCGCCGAAGGACTCAGCCGGGCCACGGAGGCGGCCATCGTGTCCGCCAACTACATCGCGGCCCGGCTCGGCAGCCACTTCCCGATCCTCTACAAGGGCGACGCCGGCCACGTGGCCCACGAGTGCATCGTCGACGTCCGGGTCCTCAAGTCCGCCTCCGTGACCGCCGACGACATCTGCAAGCGTCTGGTCGACTACGGCTTCCACGCCCCGACGGTGTCGTTCCCGGTGGCGGGGACCCTCATGGTCGAGCCGACCGAGTCGGAGGGCCTCGTCGAGTTGGACCGGTTCTGCGACGCCATGATCGCCATCGCCGGGGAGGCCGAACGGATCGCCGCCGGCGAATGGCCGACCGACGACAACCCCCTCGTGAACGCCCCGCACACGGCCGAGGAACTGGCCGGCGAGTGGACCCACCCCTACGATCGGGAGACGGCCGCCTACCCGCTGCCCGGGATCCGGACTGACAAGTACTGGCCACCCGTCGGGCGCGTCGACGGTGCCCACGGCGACAAGAACCTGGTCTGTTCCTGCCCCGACATCGGCGAATACGCGTAGCAAGCGCCGGACTCCCGGCGGACACGGACCGGCCGGTACGGTCAGCGCCATGGCCACCCAGTCCGAGTTGAACAACGAGACCGAACTGGGCGGCGCCGAGGTGGCGGACTTCCGACGCCGTGTGGCCGAATTCCTCGAGGCCAACTGCTCGCGTGCCGGCGACCGGTCCGGAACCGTCGGCGGCGAGGACCCGGAGGGCGTCGCCACGGCGAAGGCCTTCCAGCGAGCCATGGTCGATACCGGACTGGCCGGCCTGACGTTTCCGACCGAGTTCGGCGGAGCGGGCCTCACGAGCCGACACCAGGAACTGTTCAACCGGGAGGTCCAGGGCTGGTACCTCCCCAACATGCCCCTGTCGATCTCCCACGGCATGTGCCTGCCGATGCTGAACCAGTTCGGCACGCCGGAACAGAAGGCGCGGTTCATGCCGGACAACATCAGCGGCACCAGCATCTGGTGCCAGATGTTCTCCGAACCGGGCGCCGGCTCCGACGTGGCCGGGCTGTCCACGCGGGCGACCCGCGACGGCGACGAGTGGATCATCGAGGGCCAGAAGGTGTGGACCTCAGGCGCCCACTACTGCGACTACGGCATCCTCGTGGCCCGCACCGACTCCTCGATGCCCAAGCACAAGGGCCTGACCATGTTCATCGTCGACATGCGGCAGGAGGGCGTCGAGGTGCGCCCCCTTCGGCAGATCTCCGGCGGAAGCGGCTTCAACGAGGTCTTCTTCACCGAGGCCAGGGTTCCCGCCGACTGGCAACTGGGCGACCTCGGCCAGGGCTGGAACCTGGCGGTGTCCATGCTCATGTTCGAACGGGTCTCGATCGGCGCCGGGGGCGGAAGCGGCTTCAACGCCGACCGGTCACCCGGCCTCATCTCGGCGGCGCAGGCACTGGGGCATGGTGACGACCCCGTCCTGCGACAGGGGCTCGCCGACCTGTGGATCCGGGAACAGATCAAGGGCTACATCGGCCAGCGCATCCGGGCAGCCGTGGCTGCCGGTCGCGTACCTGGTCCCGAGGGCTCCCTTGCCAAGTTGAACGGCTCCCTCCTCGCCCGGCGGGTACGCGATGTCTCGATGGCGATCGCCGGCAGCGCCGCACAAGCCTGGGATGCCGAGGACGCCGAGGGGAGCCGGTGGGCGACCGGCTGCCTCTCCACCGCCGGCATCAGCATCGCCGGCGGCACGGACGAGGTGCAGCGCAACATCATCGGCGAGCGTGTACTCGGCCTTCCCAAGGAGCCGGACCCGTACAAGGGCGTCGCCTGGGAATCGATCCCCCGCAGTTGAGGTTTCCATCTCCGTGTTCATCGACCTGACCGACGACCAGAAGGCCCTCCAGGCCGAGTTGCGCGGATACTTCACGGACCTGATGACCGACGAGATCCGGGAGCGGATCTCGTCCGCCGAGTTCGCCGAGAACCTCGAGTACAAGGAGTTGATCCGCCGGATCGGGCGGGACGGCTGGCTGGGCGTAGGCTGGCCGGTCGAATACGGGGGCAAGGGGTTCACGCCGGTCGAGCAGTACATCTTCTTCGACGAGTCGCAGGCCGCCGGGTGCCCGATCCCCTTCCTGACGACCAACACCGTCGGACCCACCATCCGCCGCTTCGGCACCGCGGAACAGAAGGAGCGCTTCCTCAGCCGGGTCCTCGCCGGCGAGGTCCACTTCTCGATCGGGTACTCCGAACCCGAGGCCGGCACCGACCTGGCGTCGCTGCGCACCCGGGCCGTGCGGGACGGCGACGAGTGGGTGGTCAACGGCCAGAAGCTGTACACCAGCCTCGCCTACAACGCCGACTACGTGTGGTTGGCGGCCCGCACCGACCCGGACGCCCCCGGCCACAAGGGCATCACGATGTTCCTGGTCGACACCACCGACCCCGGGTTCTCGATCCAGCCGTTCGTGACGTTCGGGCAGACGCACACCACCGCGACCTTCTACGACGACGTCCGCGTCCCCGACTCGATGCGCGTCGGCGAGGTCAACGGCGGCTGGGGGCTGATCACCAACCAGCTCAACCACGAGCGCGTCTCGCTGTTCCCCGCTGCACGCCTGACCCGCATCGTCGGCGACGCCGTCTCATGGGCACGGACGACCCACCTCGCCGACGGACGGCGGGTCATCGACCAGGAGTGGGTGCAGGTCAAGTTGGCCGAGGGCCGGGCCCTCGCCCACCACCTCGACCTCCTGAACTGGTACGTGGCCGACGAGAACACCCACGGCCGCATGAACCCCGCCGACTCATCGTCGGTCAAGGTGCACGGCTCCGAGAGCATGCACCGCATCTACACACTCCTCACCGAGGTGATCGGGGCGACCGGGCACCTCAGAGAGGGCTCGCCCGGCGACGAACTGTCGGCCGGGATCGAGTCCGCCTACCGCTCGGTCTGGGTCCTGACCTTCGGCGGTGGCACCAACGAAATCCAACGCGACATCATCGGTGCGGCGGGCCTCGGCCTGCCCCGAGAGAAGCGCCGCAGGGCCTGAGGGAGAAGGGCGCACCGTGGATTTCACGCTCGACGAGGCCCAGCAGGCCGTTGCCGACCTGGCCGAACAGATCCTGGGCGATTGCCTCGACATGGAGCACCTCCTCGCCATCGAGGACGCCATGGAGGCAGGTGGCGCCTGGTTCGACGCAGACCTCTGGGCGTCGCTGGCAACGGCCGGCCTGCTCGGAATCTCCCTCGGTGTGGACGTGGGTGGCGGCGGCATCGACGCCGTGGCGCTGGCGATCCTGCTGCGGGCACAGGGCAACCACGTGGCGCCGCTGCCGCTGCTCCCCCACGGGGTCGCCTCCCTCGCCGTGGACCGGTTCGGGAGCGAGGAGCAGCGCAGGCGCCTGCTCCCCGGATGCGCCGACGGCAGCCTCATCCTCACCGTTGCCGTCCAGGAGTACCTCGACGACCAGACCCGGGAGCCGGCTGTCCGGGTCACCGACGGTGGCCTCCACGGCACCAAGATCGTCGTCGAGGCCGCCGACCTGGCCGGGCATGCAGTGGTCACGGCCGTCGCAGAGGACGGCCCCGGGCTCTTCCTCGTCGACCTCTCGGGCGACGGCATCACGCGCTCCGAGGGTCGCTCCACCCGCCTCGAGCCGCTCTGGAAACTCGACTTCGGCGGCACGCCGGCCGAACCGCTCGGGTCCGCCGGCGCTACAGCGGTCGACTGGCTGGTCGACCACCTCCTGATGTCCATCTGCGCCACGCAGTTGGGGGTGACCGAACAGGCCCTCCGACTGACCGCGACGTACACCAGCGAACGCGAACAGTTCGGCCGTCCGCTCGCAACCTTCCAAGCCGTCACGCAGCGACTTGCCGACCAGTTCGTCAACGTGGGGGGCATTCGCCTGGCGACCCTCTCTGCGGCATGGCGACTAGCGCAGGGCCTCGATGCCCGCGAGGACCTCCTCATCGCCAAGTGGTGGGCGTCGGAGCGGGCCACCGAGGTTGCCCACGCCACCCAGCACTGCCACGGAGGCATGGGCGTGGCGAGGGACTACCCGCTCCACCGCTACACGCTCTGGAACAAGCACCTCACCACCTCGCTGGGCGCGGGCACGCAGTCGCTCCGTTCCCTCGGCAGCCTGCTGGCAGGCGCCTGATCCCGCCATGGCCTACCACGACCTCCTGATCATCGGTGCGGGTTCCGGCAACTCGGTCATCGGCCCGGAGCACGACGACTGGGACGTCGCCATCGTCGAGCCGTGGATGTTCGGCGGCACCTGTCTGAACCGGGGCTGCGTCCCCTCGAAGATGCTGGTGCACACCGCCGACCTGGCCCTCGCCGCCCGCCATGCACCTGCGCTCGGGGTGCACACCACGTTTGAGGGGGCCGACTGGCCGGCCATCCGGGACCGCATCTTCGGACGCATAGACGCCATCGCCGACTCGGGGCGGGAATACCGCCACAACCTCGACCACGTCACCGTCTACGAGGCCGAGGCGCGCTTCAGCGGCGAGCGGACCTTCGACATCGCGGGCGGGTCGGTCACGGCCGACCGGGTCGTGCTGGCCGCCGGCACCCGCGCGGTGGTGCCGGACCTCCCGGGTCTGGCCGACGTGCCGTTCCACACCTCCGACTCGATCATGCGAATCGACGAACTTCCCAGGCACCTGGTGGTCCTGGGCGGCGGGTTCATCGCCCTCGAGATGGCCCACGTCTTCCACGGCCTCGGAAGCCGGGTCACCCTCCTGTACCGGGGCGACCTCCTGCTTCGGCGGGCCGACGAGGACATCCGTCGGAGGATCACCCAGATCTACGCCGACCGCCTCGACCTGCGACTCCAGACCGACGTGGAACGGGTGCGCCACGACGACGCCTTCCGGATCGATCTGTCCGACGGCTCGACCCTTGAGGCCGACGCTCTCCTCGTGGCCACCGGCCGACGGCCGAACAGCGACCGCCTCGACACCGACGCCGGTGGCGTGGCGACGAACGGGGCCGGCTACGTCACGACCGACGAGTTCCTCCGGACGTCCGCCGAGGGCGTCTGGGCCCTGGGCGACATCACCAACCCGGCCCAGCTCAAGCACACCGCCAACGCCGAGGCCCGGGTCGTGGCCCACAACCTCGGTTCCCCCGACGACCTGTGGCCGATCGATCGCTCCCTGACTCCCGCCGCCGTCTTCTGCCATCCCCAGATCGCCTTGGTCGGGTCGACGGAGGCGCATCTGGTTGCCGAGGGGCGCCCGTTCCTGCGGTCCGTGCGCGACTACTCCGACATCGCCTACGGCTGGGCCATGGAGGACACGACCGGGTTCGTGAAGCTGTTGGCCGACCCGGAGACCCGTCTCCTGCTGGGCGCCCACCTGATCGGCCCCCATGCCCCCACGCTGATCCACCAACTCATCCAGGGCATGGCCCACGGGCTCACGGTCGACCAGATGGCCCGCGGCCAGCTCTACATCCACCCGGCCATGTCCGAGGTGGTCGAACAGGCCCTCCTCGAACTCTGAGCACCCAGAAGGAGAAGCGACAATGCAGGAGCTGAGCGGAAAGGTCGCCGTGATCACCGGCGGAGCATCGGGGATGGGACGGTCCTTCGCCGACCGCTTCGCCGCCGAGGGCATGCGGATCGCCATCGCCGACATCGAGGAACCGGTCCTCGAGCAGGCGGTCTCCGAACTCGAGGCGGCCGGCGCCGAGGTGCTCGGCGTGCGCTGCGACGTATCCGACCACGAATCAGTCCGGGACTTCGGGGCGGCGGTGGACGAGGCCTTCGGTGCCACCCACGTGCTCTGCCTGAATGCGGGTGTGGCATCGGGCGGTCTCATCGCGGATCAGTCCGTCATGTCCTGGCAGTGGGTGCTGGGGGTGAACCTCTTCGGCATCGTCCACGGCCTCGATGTCTTCCTGCCGGGCCTCATCGAGCAGGACGAGGGGCACGTCGTGATGACCGCTTCGATCGCCGGCCACACCTCCTTCGCCGGCCTCGGCCCCTACAACGCCTCGAAGCACGCCACGGTCACCATCGCCGAGACTCTCCACGCCGAACTCCGCGAGGTGGGTTCGCAGGTGGGCGTGTCGTGCCTCTGCCCGGGGTTCGTCGCCACCAACATCTTCGCTGCGGACCGCAACCGCCCAGAGTCCCTCCAGGACGCACCCGGCGAGCCGGCCAGCGACGAGGATCGCCTGGGCCGCGAGGCTCTCCTGGAGTGGATGGCCGCCAACGCCCTGCAACCCGCTGCGGTCGCCGACATGGTCCACTACGCCGTCACCTCCGGCACGTTCTGGATCTTCACCGACGAGGACCACCTCATCCAGATCGCCGAACGCCACGAACGCATCCGCACCCGCCAGGAGCCCAACGCCAAGAGAATCAGCGACGACCTCTTCGACTGACCGGGCCTCCCGAGAGCCAACGGAGCGTGGTCTCCTTTCAAAACGAGCCCGTCCAGAAGGAATAGGGCCGCACAGGTTTCCCAACGTGAGGATTCATCGGTATCGGTTCACGACCGACGTCGTAGAGGAGGTCGGGGCGAAGAAACGTCCCAAGAGGGAACAGCACCGCCCCGTATGCTCCCCAAATGGCCAGCACCTACGGAACCCTGTTCCGAGTCGCCACCTGGGGCGAGTCGCATGGCGGCGGAATCGGCGTTGTCGTCGACGGCTGCCCGCCACGCCTGCCGCTCTCCGTCGAGGACATCCAGCGCGACCTCGACCGCCGTCGGCCGGGTCAGAGCCGCCTGACCACCCAGCGCCAGGAGGGCGACGAGGCCGAGATCCTCTCCGGCGTCTTCGAGGGACGCACGCTCGGCTCCCCGATCGCCGTGCTGGTGCGCAACGCCGATGCCCGGCCGGAGGCCTACGAGCACCTCAAGGACGTCTACCGACCCTCCCACGCCGACTTCACCTACGATGCCAAGTACGGCGCCCGCAACTGGCAGGGCGGCGGTCGGGCCAGCGCCCGGGAGACCGTGGGCCGAGTCGCCGCGGGCGCCATCGCCCGGCGCCTCCTCGCCGACGCAGCCGGCATCGAGGTCCTTGCCTGGGTCTCCCGGGTCCACACGATCGGCTCCACCGTCGACTCGGGTTTCGTGACCCTCGAGCAGGTTGAAGCCGACCCCAGCCGCTGCCCCGACCCCGACGCCGCAGCTGCCATGACCTTCGCCATCGAGGACGCACGGCGCAACGGCGACTCGCTGGGCGGGATCGTGACCTGCGTGGCACGCAACGTGCCGGTGGGACTCGGCGAACCCGTCTTCGACCGCCTCGAGGCCGACCTCGCCAAGGGGATGCTGTCCCTGCCGGCCGTCAAGGGCTTCGACATCGGTGCCGGCTTCGACGCCGTCGCCATGACGGGCCTCGAGCACAACGACCCGTTCGTGCCCGGCGCCGACGGCCCGACGACCGCCAGCAACCGCTCCGGCGGGGTGCAGGGTGGCATCAGCAACGGCGCCGACGTCCTGTTCCGCGTGGCCTTCAAGCCCACGGCCACGATCAGCTCCCCTCAGGAAACCGTTGACACCGACAACAACCCCGTCACGCTCGAGGCCAGCGGGCGCCACGATCCCTGCGTCCTCCCCCGCGCCGTGCCGATGGTCGAGTCCATGGCGCTGCTGACGCTCGCCGACCACTGGCTACGCCAGCAGGCGACGGACGTGCTCGGTGACTAGTTCGAATGCCTGACCCCGGCCGGCAAGCGATCGGCTCCTACACTTCGAGCAATACCGACCAGGAGCCCACCATGACCGAGACGCCGACCTCCGGATCCCTCGACGCCACCCTGCCCCTCTACTACGACCTCCCGACCTTCTCGTCGGTCGAGGACGAGCGGCGCCATCGGCTGGAGCGCCTGGCCGCAGCGTTCCGGATCTTCGGCAAGTTCGGCTTCAGCGAGGGCGTGGCGGGCCACATCACCGCCCGCGACCCCGAGCACACCGACGCCTTCTGGGTCAACGCCTTCGGCCAGCCCTTCGCCGACATCAGCGTCTCCGACCTGCTGCTCGTCTCGCACACCGGCGAGGTCATCCACGGCGACTACGCGGTCAACCAGGCCGCCTTCGCCATCCACTCCAGCATCCACATGGCCCGCCCGGACGTCGTGGCCGCCGCCCACTCCCATTCGCTGTACGGCAAGGCCTGGTCCTCACTCGGGCGAATGCTCGACCCGATCACCCAGGACTCCTGCATCTTCTGGGACAACCACGTGCTGTTCGACGACTACACGGGCGTGGTCAACGACCCGGAGGAGGGCAAGCGCATCGCCTACGCCCTCGGCGACAATGCTGCGACGATCCTCCGCAACCACGGGCTGTTGACGGTAGGTCGCAGCGTCGACGAGGCGACCTGGCTCTTCGTGACCATGGAGCGCACGTGCCAGGCGCAGTTGCTCGCCGAAGCGGCCGGCACGCCGGTGGTCATGGACGACGAGGTCGCCGCCGAGACCAGCAGGCTCGTCGGCAGCGGCTTCGCCGGCTGGTTCAGCGCACAGCCCATGTTCGACCGGATCCTGCGCGAGCAGCCCGACCTGCTCGACTGACCGGACCGGCCGGCGACGGGTCAACCCACAAAGGGCAGGCCGACCACTTCAGCCGGAACCTCGCTACCGCGCTGGTCGAGGACCAGCCACTCCCCCACCTGAACGTCGACCGGCAGGAATGCCAGTGCGATGCCGTGACCCAGGACCGGCGAAAAGTTCCCGCTGCTCAGGCCAGCCACCTGTTCACCGTTGCGGATCACCGGCTGTCCCTCACGTGGCGGGCGCCGTCCCTCGACCAACAACCCCCGTAGGCGGTGTGTGGGTCCGGCATCGCGGGCGGCGAGCAGCGCCGAGCGACCGCGAAAGGCCTTCTTGTCCCAGCCAACGACCCAACCGAGCCCGGCGTCGAGAGGGGTGATCCCCTCCCCCAACTCATGGCCGTGGAGCGGCAGGCCGGCCTCGAGCCGGAGCGTGTCGCGGGCGCCTAGGCCCGCTGGTTCCGCCCCTGCAGCGGCGAGGGCCTTCCAGAGCGCCACCGCCACATCGTTCGCAACGGCAATCTCGAGGCCGTCCTCGCCCGTATAGCCGGTGCCAGCCACCGTGAGGATCTCCCCCTCCCAGGCGACCTCGGCCGTCCGGAAGCGGGAGACCTCCGCCGCCTCGGGAGACACCCCTGCGAGCACGTCCCGTGCACCGGGTCCCTGGATCGCCAGTAGCGCCCTCCTGGCGCCATGGTCAACGCAGCCCGGGAGCGCCTCGACCACGGCGGCGTTGTTCGAGGCGTTGGGCAGGATCCAGAAGCGCTCCGCCTCAAGCCACCACACGATGATGTCGTCGAGGACCGAGGCGTCGTCCGCGTCGAGCAGGTGGGTGTACTGGGTCCGCCCGGGCCCGATGCGCCGCAGGTCGTTGCTCAGGGCGGCCTGCAGGGCGTCGAAGGCGCCGGGGCCCGACAGAATCAGCGTCCCGAGGTGGCTCACGTCGAACAGGGCCGCTCCTCGCCGGCAGGCCATGTGCTCGGCGATCGTTCCCGCCGGGTAGCTCACCGGCATGTCCCAGCCGCCGAACGGCACCATCCGTGCAGCCAGCGCACGGTGGACCGAGTCGAGGGGTGAGGTGCTCAGGTCGTCCATGGGGGCGACGGTAGCGCCGGGCAGGCGGCGCTCAGGCGGCGTGAGTGGCGAAGAGTCGCTCGATGTCGCGCTGGTAGAGGATGTGGACCTGGATGTCCGGCTGCTGCTCGCGGAGTTGACGAACCTTGCGATTCTTGCGGGTCACGAGCGACTGGCGCAGGGTCGTGACCTCGAGGTAGAGGTCGTGGTCCGGCAGGTAGAAGTCGGGGGTGAAGGCCGATCGGGGGTTGCCGTCGACATTCCGTTCGAGCACGAACGTCCGGGGTTCGTAGTGCCAGGCGATGTCGTAGGAGTCGAGGAGCTCGGCGACCCGGCGCTCCGACTTGTGGGCGAACTCCACCGTGTCCGGTTCCGGTCGGAGCGCACGGACATCGGACACGGCTGTTCCTACTCGCCGATCGCCTGGTCGTCGTCCTGGTCGTCGGTCAGGTCTCCGGCGGCGGCCGGAAAGAGTTCGACGATCGTGGCATCGAGGTCCTCCTTGACGCCGGCCAGCGGGAGGATGTTGAGCACGCCCTGACCCTTGCGCAACAGGTCGATGATCTCGTCCTCGCCACGCCGGACCAGGACGGAGTCGCCGCTGATCACCAGGTTGACCTGGACGACGTCCTCGTCGAGCGTCTCGTGCAGGAACTGGAAGACCCTGCGGACGCGTTCCAGCCGGATGCCGGCGTCGAGCAGGGTCTTGATGGCCTTGAGCTCGAGCAGGTCGCGGTAGGAGTACAGGCGTCGGGAGCCGCTGCCCTCGGCATCGGCCAGCGACGGTCGCACCAGGTCTGTGCGGGCCCAGTAGTCGAGTTGGCGGTAGCTGATGCCGACGATCTCGGCGCTACGCGTTGCGCTGTAGCCCTCAGTGGACCTGCTCATGGGGTACCCCTCTCTGCACCGTCTGCCACCTCGTCGGTCCTTCTCGGCGGCCCGGGTGTCGGTACATTGCAAACCACAGCGACGGAACTACACCGCTGTGACTCCCACAGGGTACGAGGAAGCGCGCGCGACGTCAATCACCTGCTCCGACGCCTTGCTCCGACTGCCCATTCCCGGACTATTCCCCCGCGAAGTCCTCGGGATTGACCTGGTCGAGGAACTCGCGGAACTCCTCGACCTGTTCCTCGGTTCCCGCAGACTTCTCCTCTTCAGGAGGCAGGTAGGCGGCCTCCTCGAGGACTTCCTCGGCGGCGAACACCGAGGTATCCGTGCGGACCGCGAGGGCGATCGCGTCGGAGGGGCGGGCGGACACCACCTGTGGGCCATCCGGCCCGCGGAGGTGCAGTTCGGCGAAAAAGGTGCGGTCCCTGAGTTCGCTCACGACGACCTTCTCCACCCGGATGGAGAAGTCCTCGAGCACCCCGGCCATCAGGTCGTGGGTCATCGGACGGGGCGTCTCCTGGCCTGCCAGCGCCAGTGCGATCGCCGTCGCCTCCGGATGTCCGATGAAGATCGGCAGCAGGCGTCGGCCCTCGGATTCCCGGAGCAGGACCACAGGCGTGTTCGTCGGCAGCACCTCCTGCACGCCGACGACCCTCATCTCGATCATCGACGGCCTTCGCGTAACGCCTGCTGGATCACGCGGGAACCCTAGTCTCGTCACCAGAATCGGCTCTGGCCAGCGCATGGATGTCGTCGACCAGGGTGCCCCCGCCGGGCATCGGTTCGCCATCGAGTTCCGCCTCGAGGTCCGCCTGTTCCACGGCGACCACGCACGGGAGGTTGCGGAACAGGCCGCGATGGTCGAGGCCGTAGCCGACGACGAAGGGCTCCTCGAGTACGAATCCCGCATGGCCGACGGGAACCGGGAGTACCCGCCGGTCGACGCGGTCGAAGAGCGTGCACACCCGCACCTCCGACGCCTCGTGGCCCAGGAGGTGACGGAGCAGGAAGTCCAGCCGGAGGCCGGTGTCGACCATGTCCTCCACGAGGAGCACCTGGCGGCCGGCCACGTCGAGCCCGACATCGCGGGTGAGGCGGACCCGGCCGCTGTCGGGGGCGAAGGCGCTGAGCGACAGGAAGTCGATCGCCAGGTGGCGATCGACCGCACGGACCAGGTCGGCCAGAAAGGGAAGGCAGCCGCGTAGCACGCCGACAACGACGGTGTCGTCGTCAAGGAACTCGGCGATCTCCGTGCCGAGTTCCTGCACGCGTCGAGCCAGGTCGCCGGAACCGAGCAGTAGCCGGGGTGCGCCCATTCGACCTCCTACGCCTGGTCGTCCAGGCGGCCCAGCGAACGTCGCAGCAGGAGCTCGCGCAGTTGGCTCCCGGCATCCACCAACTCGTCGAGTTGGGCCTTCACCTCGCGGCGGGAGCGGTCGTCACCCCGCAGCCGGGGCAGCAGGGCCTGCTCGAGCACGCCGGCCTCCCGCTGGGCGCCGACGAGGAACATCCGCAGGTGGCGGGGGTCGACTCCGAGCTCGAGGAACCGGGCGGCGAGTCGGACGACGTGTAGCGCCTCGCCGTCGTAGACGACCGCCGAGCCCGCCTCGTGGCCGACCACGAGGCCCAGCCGCTCGAGTTGGGCGACGACTGCGGGGTCCACGCCGACCGTGGTCGCCAGTTCCTCGCGCGAGACGCTGACCGATCCCACGAATCGGCGCGGCCGGCCCCGCTCGCGAAAGGGCGACACCTCGGACTCGTCGACCTCCCCGTCGGGTTCCGGCACCCGCCCACCGGTCCCCTCGAGGACCTCCCGGATGACCTTGAGCGGCAGGAAGTGCTCGCGCTGCTGGCGGAGTACCCACCGCAGAAGGTCGACGTCGCCCGGGCTGAACTGCCGGTAACCGGACGGCGTCCGCCCGGGCTCGACGAGTCCCTGGGACTCGAGGAACCGGATCTTCGAGACCGTGACGTCGGGGAACTCCTCGGAGAGCCGGTCGATGACCTCCCCGATCGTGAGGGCGGTGTTCCCCGTCATGGCCCGACGGTCAGTCTGCGGTGCCGTGGAAGAACACGAGTCGGAAGCGTCCGATCTGGAGCTCGTCGCCGTCCTGGAGCAGGGCGCTCTCGATTCGCTCGCGGTTCACATAGGTGCCGTTGAGGGAGCCTGCGTCGCGTACCAGGTAGCGGTCGCCGGTGCGCTGTACCTCGGCATGGCGTCGCGAGACCGTCACATCGTCGAAGAAGATGTCGGCGTCTCCATGGCGCCCCAGCGTCGTCAGCTCGGCCTCGAGGCCGTAGCGGGCGCCTGCCTTGGGGCCCGACTCGACGACGAACAAGCCGCAGTCGTGGGGGAAGCGGGCCCGGTCCTCCTCATGGGGAAGCTCCTCCTCGAGTTCGAAGGTGTCCGTGATCTCGTCCGAGGTGGAGCGGAGCTCATGCCCGCACGAGCGGCAGAAGTTGGCCCCTCCGTCCTCGATCCGCCCGCACTCCGGGCACGTGGTCCCGACCACGGTCAACCCTCGATCAGCGCCGAGTAGGAGGCGGCATCCATGAGGTCGCCGAGCTCTGCCGGATCGGAGAGTTCGATCTCGCAGATCCAACCGTCACCGTACGGATCCTCGTTGACGCGTTCGGGGGCCACCTCGAGTTCGTCGTTGACCGCCACGACCGTTCCGGACAGCGGTGCGAAGAGTTCGGAGACCGACTTGGTCGACTCGACCTCGCCGAACACCGCACCGGGTGCCACCGTCGTGCCAACGGGGGGAAGGTCGATGAACACGACATCGCCGAGCGCATCCTGTGCGTAGTCGGTGATGCCGACCCGGACCCGCCCGCCCTGGTCGACACGAACCCATTCGTGATCAGTCGAATACCGGAGTTCTCCCGGGACGTTCATGCGCCCGAACCTACACAATGCATCGTCGCCAGTGGGCTCTGGGAGCGACGTTCAGGCGCCGTCCCGGGCGGCACGGCCATCCCGGAACGCCCGGAGGCCCTCGGGTACGTAGCCCAGCCCCGCCCACCAGGCAATCAGCAGCCCCGGAATGGCGAAGATCCATGCCGCGATGGCGAAGGCCGGACGGCCAACGATCGTGGACTCCCCCGCCAGGAAGCACGGGAAGGCGAACAGGAGGGCGAAGGTCCCCGTCTTCCCCCACCAGGTCACGTCGATGCGGCGAGCGCCGAAGCCGGCGAGGGCGAGGGCTGCCACGCCGATCAGGACCTCCCGGAGGAGCGCCGCAACGGCGAACCAGGTCGGGACCGAGCCGTCGATGATCATCGCCGGGGCCGCCACCACGAGGAGCAGTCGGTCGGCGGTCGGATCGAGGACCTTGCCGACCTCCGAGACCTGGTCGAACCTTCGGGCGATCCACCCGTCGACCCAGTCGGTGGCCCCGAGTGCGCCGAGGAGCAACGCCGCCGCCGTGCGGTCCTCGGCTGCGAAGAGCAGCCAGACGAACCAAGGGATGCAGGCGATCCGCAGCACGCTGATGGCATTGGGGACGGTCCACACCCCGCTCCATCCGGTCCGGGGGGTGGGCGTCCGTGGCTGCTCACGACTGCTCACAGGCGAGAGCCTACGATGGACCTCCGTCCACCCCGTCCACCAGTTCCCGCCCGGAGCCCGCCATTCCCACCATCTTCACCCGCATCATCGCCGGCGAGGTTCCCGGACGGATCGTCTGGCGCGACGACGTGTGCGTGGCGATGCTCGACATCCGTCCCCTCAACCGGGGCCACGCACTGGTGATCCCGATCGCGGAGGTCGACCGCTGGACGGACCTCCCTGCTGACGTCGCCGTCCATTGCATGGCCGTCGCCCACGCTGTCGGGCGTGCCCAGCAGGAGGCCTTCTCGCCCGCGAGGGTCGGCCTCGTGATCGCCGGGTTCGAGGTGCCTCACGCGCACCTGCACGTCGTTCCGATCGACCACATGGGACACCTGGACTTCGGCTCGGCAGATGCGAACGCCGACCCCGCCGACCTCGACGCCGTGGCCGAGACCCTCAGGGGTGCGCTCCGGGCGGCCGGACACACGTCGGTCGTCTGACCTGCTCCCCCGTCAGGGGGCGAGCACCCAGAGGTGCACTCCCTCCTCGGCGAATCGTTCCTCGAAGTCCAGCATTCCGAGCACGCCGCCGAAGCCGCGGATGCTCGAGCGGGGCCAGTTGGCCGCCGTCTCGTCGAAGATGACCACGTCGATGTCCTCCACGAGGTCGGGGTCGGGAAGGAACGGCGTGTCATCCTTGAGGACGAGGACCGTGGTCCGCTCGGCGACGAGCGGGAAGACGGTCGGGGTCACAAGGACCCGGTCCCATCGCTCGACCATCCCCGCCGCCGTCAACCGGGCCGTGTCGACGGCATCGCGGCGGCCCCAGTCCCAGGGTTGTTCGTAGGGCGACGAGGCGGCATCCCGGACGAAGAAGACGAGCGCGGTGAGCACGAGGACGCTCAGGATCCGCCGGTCGACAAATACCCGGCTGACCCCCCGCCGTCCCAGGCGCTTCAGCGCATAGGCCGCTGCGATCATGACGAACGGCAGGGTGGCCACGTCCTGCTGGGGATTACCAAGTCCGAGGTCGGGGACATCGGCGATCAGGTAGAGGCCGAACAGCGGAAGCACCGGCAACAGGTATCGGGGACGGATCAGCGGCAGGAAGAGGACCGGTGCGAGGAGCAGGAGCAGCTTCTCGAATGCCGCCCGGTCGGCGAGGTCGACCACCACCCCGAAGGGGTCGCTCAACATCCCACCAAGGACCCCGGGGGCGCTGTCGCCGAAGGCGGCAAACGCCCCGATGTGTGGATAGGCGCCGTGGCCGAACATCGGCTGCACGACAAATGCCATCGCCACGAACCAGGCCGTCCCGAAGCCCGCGAGGATCCAACCGGGCCGGCGGCGGTCCTCGAGCACAAGAACCAGCCCCAGGGCGCCGAGGGCGAGGCCCAGATCGGCACGTGCGGCTACGACTGCGATTGACAGGAGGCCCAGGCGCACCCACTGGCCCCGCCTCCCGGCCAGGTAGGCCACGAAGAGTGCCGGAAGGGCGATCGCCTCGGTATGGAAGCCGGCCAGGTTGAGGTTGTGGATCGACGGGTGCAGTGCGAAGGCGAGGATCAGGGCGCTGGCGCCGCCGATCCGGAGGTTGGCCGGCCCACGGGCGATACGCCAGATGGGTACCACGGGGAGGGCCAGCGCGAGAGCCTGGAACACCAGCAGCATCTCGGTGGTCGGCACGAAGCGCGAAAGGAAGGCGATCGGTACGAAGAGGAACGCCGCCTGCACGGCGAACATGTTCAGCCCCAGTTCTGAGACCACCGGCGGGCGGCCGCCCTCGAGGAGGTGGATGGCCTGAAGGGGGAAGCCGATTCCGGGCCCGAGGCCGAGGTCGCGGTTCTTGGCGAGGGCGAGCAGGGACAGCGCGACGAACAACACGAAGGCCGCGACCCAGGGCAGCGACCGGTCCACGGCTGGTGTCTCAAGCTGTGCCTGCCAGCGCAACAGGCTCATGTCGAGGCGCCGACGGGCTTCGTGGACCCGCACGGCGACGTGCTCGCCCGTCCACTCGTCGGTCCAGTTGGGCCGCCGCCGGTCGCCCTTCACCGGCTCTCCTCCGGCCAGAGCAGGGAGTCCTCGACGACTGCGCCGACCTCGACCGGATCCATCAGGCCCGGGCCCTTGTTCCGGGGGTTGCCGACTCGTCGATCGACCGGATGGCGGATGAGGAGTCCGGTGGGCGCTGGGGTCAGGAGTGCCTGGAGGAACTCCCGGTCATCGTGGGAGGGGTCGAGCCAAGCGTCCCATCCGGCAGGCGGGAGCAGTGCGGGCATGCGGTGGTGGACCGGCGACAGGTCCTCGTTGGCGTCGACCGTGATCACCGTGCAGCTGCGCAATGTCTCGCTGCCCTCCCCGGACCGGCTCTCCCAGAGGCCGGCGAGGACAAGCGGGGCACCGTCGGCGCGGTGGACGAACCAGGGCTGCTTCTTCCCGGCTGAACCGGGAGTCGCCGGACCCCACTCGTAGAAGCCGTCGATGGGGACCAGGCAGCGGCGCCGTTTGAAGGCGGATCGGAAGGACGGCTTCTCAGCGGCCGTCTCGGCTCGGGCGTTGAACATGCGGTTGCCGACGGAGGGGTCTTTGGCCCACGCGGGCACGAGTCCCCAGCGTGCGGTGCCGAGCTTCCTGCTGCCCTTGGAGTCGCCCGATTCCTCCCAGACGAGGGGCAGGGGCCGGGTGGGCGGCACGTTGTGGTCGGGACCGTCGAGGGTCGCGACGATCTCGTCCGCCCCTAGGTACTCGGCGAGTTCCTCGGGCGTGGAGCTCGTGACGACCCGGCCACACATGGGCGCCACGGTATCGGGCGGCCGCCGCCGGGCCGGGGCACGCCCGCAGTGAGGCGGCCCACTCAGCCCAGTGTGCAGGTGCCGGTCCGGCCCTCGCCCAGGTCGACCGTCACCTCGTCGCCCGGTCCCCCACCGAATCTGGGGATGGCGACGGATTCGGCGCCCGACGGCACGGCGATCGTGCCCCTCAGCGACAGCACGTCCCAGCCGGGTGCGGCGAACTCGAGGCTGATGCGGATGCCCTCCGCCCAGCCGATGCCCCCCTCGACCAGGTCAACCTCGCCCTGGGGGATGTCGATCTCGAGGATCAGCGCATCGGTGCCCCGGCAGGTGGCGATGGCCGGTCGACCCTCCAGGCCGACCGGACACGCTCTTTCGGAGGAGTCGAAGAGGACGACGTCGAGTGGTCGCAGAATCTCGGTCACGACCGAGATCCGGACACAGGCCGCCACCACCCATCCCCCGGGACCGACGAGCGCGACCTGCCCGCCACGGTGCTCGAACACCGATGCGGTGACCCCACCGGAGGGCACGGGGAGGATGCCCTCGTCGACGCGCAACCTGATCCGGTCCTCGACCGCTCCCTCCCCGACGGCCACGGCCACGAGCCGGTCGAGTCCGACCACCAGGAGCGGCTCGGCCACCGGGGGGCCCCCCGTCACCGGTGCGTCCGGATCACCGGGATCGCCGAGGTCCCGGTTCTGGCTGGTCACGGCGAAGCGGAGGGCACGGTCCGATCGATCGACCGGGGCCTCCTCGAGCGCACTCCGAATGCCGATGAAGCCGATGACGGCGACGAGTGCGACCGCCATTACGGTGAGCGCCCGCTTGCGAACGCCGAGCTTGATCGACTGTTCGATCGACTCCTCGTCGCGGCGCTCGGCCCGGGAGCGCGGACCGAAGGCCTCCGAGCGGTCACCGCCGGCCAGCAGCGTGGCCCATTGCGCCACCGTCTCCTCCGGGAAGCGCAGGGCCAACTTGGCGAACGATTCCTCCTCGTCGGGGCCGAACAGGAGGAGGAGGTCGTTCTCACGTGCGAAGTCGACCGGGTCGTCGCGGTGCTCGAGGGGGCGGTCGCCGGCGAGGCGCAGCAGGAACATGCGGATCCGGCGCTCGGCCTCCTGCTCGCTCCAACGCGGGCCTGCCTCGACCTCGACGTCGGCAACGGGTGACGTTCCCTCGCGCCGGGCCCGGAAGAAGGAGCTCCGCCGGGTTCGGAGTTCGCCGGACACCTCGGTGCTGGCCTCCGTCAGCCGCAGTTCCGGGCGTTGCTCGACATCCGGCTCCCCGGGCGGCCCGTCCTCGGACGGCTCGTTCGTGCCGGGCGGATCGCCCGTTACGTCGCTCATCGCCGTCGCCATCCGTTCACGGGCGAGAGGCTAGGCAACTGACGCCGCCCGAGGCGGGCACCCTCGCCCCTGCCGTCTCCGGGGACCCGTCCGTCGCTACCATCGCCCGCTGTGTCGCTGCTCCACGCCCACACCCCAGTGTCCGAACCCGCCGGGTGATGAACGCACCCCGACGCGTGGTTCAGCGGCTCCTGCTCGTTGCCCCGGCCCTCCTCCTGACCTGCCTCCTGGCCGCCTGCGCCCGCGACGAGCCGACCCATCCCCCGAATGCCTCGGGGGTCGCCCTGACCTCCATCCCAGCAACCACCACGACCACCCTCCCCCCTACGACCACCCACCCCCCTACGACCACCCACCCCCCTACGACCACCCTCCCCCCTACGACCACCCACCCCCCTACGACCACCACGTTCAACCCGGGGGCGTGGCCGCTGGGCTTCGACGACCCCCGCGGTGAGACGTTCACCGACTTCCAGGCTGCCTTCGACCGGGGCGACCCGTTCCAACGCCTCGAGTTGTTCTGCCTTCCCGGCGAGCCGACCACCTCGACCCTGCGTGCAACCGACGAGGGCATCACGGAGGAGGCGATTCGGATCGTCCACCTCCGCACCCGCCTCGAGGACTACGAGCGGATCGGATTCGACTTCCCCGTCGGCGACACCGCTGAGATGGTCGAGGCGTTCGTCGGGATCGTGAACGAGGAGTGCGGCGGCGTGTACGGCCGACGCCTCGACCTCCGCCTGGTCGAGGTCACGGCGCTCGGTGGTGGCGGCGTCGACATCGACACCCTCCGCAGCGCCGCCTGCCTGGAGGCAACCGACGACCTCGGTGCCGTGCTCGTCCTGGACCTGACCGGACTCCAGGGTTCGGCGCCACTGTGCCTCGCCGGCACCGAGAAGACGCCCCTGGTCACGACCGAGCCCCAGTCCTCGGATGACCTCCGAACGGCCCGTGGCCGCCTGCTGACGACCGCCGTCGCAAGCGACACCCAACTGGAGTTGGCGGCACGCTCCGCCGAGGCACGCTCGTTGCTCACGGGAGCGACGATTGCCGTCGTCGTCTCGGACACCCCCGGCCAGTCCGAGGCCGTGTCCGACGGCCTCCTCGAGACCATGGAGGACCTCGGCTACGACGTCCAGGTGCATCCGATCGGCTGCGAGGGAACGACCACCTGCTGGGTGGGCCTCCAGACCGCCGTCGAGCGGATGGTCGGTGACGGGGCGACGGTCGTGTTCCCGGTCCTCAACGCCGTCTCGCTCCCCGGGCTCCTCACGGAGATGATCCGCCAGGGGATGCCGAAACCGGCCTTCGTCCAGACCGGCCTCAACGGGCAGTCCGGCGATCTGGCCGCCGCCCAGGTACTCGCCTACGGCGGCCCCGAGGCGGCCGCCTACTACGACGGGGCGCTCATCGTGGACGCTGCCGACACCGGGACCTGGCGGCTTCCCGACGCCGCGGGGCAGGGCTTCCCCGACCCATTCTCCCGAATGTGCAACGCCGAGTACTCGCGGGTGACAGGACGCCCCGTCGCCGACCCGACCGATCCGGCCAGCGCCGTCCACGCCACGGTGGCGGATGCCTGCGCCCTGGTGCGCATCACCGTGCGCACGCTCCGGGACGCCGGCGTCAACCCCCGGCAGGCCGATGTGAACTGGGTGCTCTACCGACTCGACGAGGTGGACCTACCGGGCATGCTCCCGACCTCGTCGTCCCGTCGGAAGAATGACCTGCCGGACGTAGTCCGGAACCTCGAGTACCAGTACCCGTGCCGCTTCGGGAGGGGGACCGGCGCCACGGGCGACGCCCCCGGGGGCTGCATCGTCCCCACGGGCGAGTGGCAGGACTTCCGATGAGGCACCCGCCGGCCTGAAGCACCGGATCGTCAGGGGCGGATCTCGTAGTAGAGGTTCGTCGGGTCGTCGACCTCGTGTTGGACGAAGCGTGTGAATCCGGCAGCCGTCGCCATCCCGGCCAGCGTGGCCGGATCGAGGCCCAGCGTGCCGAGGCCCATGCCGTCGGGGGTGGACATCGCCGACGCCATGCACGTCGACACCGAGGCTGCGAACATCATCGCCAGCACCGGGTTGCGTCGGTTCTTCTGCCAGTCCGGCGAGGATCTGATCTCCTTTACCAACCAGACGCCATCAGTTGCGATCGCCTCCCGTATGGCCGCCATGCAGAGGTCGGGACGTGGCATGTCGTGGAGGCAGTCGAGGGTCATGACCAGGTCGACATCGCCGGTCGCCGGGAGGTCCTCGCCGCCAACGAGGTGCAGCGACACGTTGGCACGGCCGGCGAAGCGGTCCCTCGCCACAGCGATAGCGCGCTCGGAGACGTCGTAGCCCTCGAACACCGAGTCGGGGTAGGCGTCGGCGAGGAGTTCGAGCGCCAATCCGGTTCCGCATCCGAGGTCCACGACCTTCGCGCCGGCCTCGAGGCGCTGGACGACTCCGGCGAGGAGCGGCACCACCACCGGCACCAGCAACGATCGTGCCATCGGGCCCAGCATCGCCTCGGTGTGCTGTTCGGATCCCTCTCCCTGGTCGTCGTAGGTGAGTCCGAGCCCGGTCCGAAAGGCCTCAGCGAGACCGTCCGCAACCTCGGGGTGGCGCAGGTTCCGGAACACCCCGGCTGCGAAACTGGGGCCGCCTGCCCGGGCGAGTACGGCGGCGGCCTCCGGTTCGAGGAGGAAGGTCTCGCCGTCCTCGGACACGAGCAGGTCGGCGGCGGCCTGCCCGCGGAGCCACTCCCGCAACCAGCGCTCGTGGAGGCCGGTGCTGGCAGCCAGGTCGGTCGAGGTCACGACACCGGCACCGTCGAGGGCCTCGTAGAGGCCGAGGCGGGTCCCGAGGTGGACCATCAGCGAGACCATCTCACCCTGCTTGTAGCCCCAGGTGGTCAGGGTGTACTTCCCGAGCAGGTCGGGATCGAGTGCATGCTGCTGGTCGTCACCCATGGATCGCTCCCCTCCCGCGGTTCCGGGCCACCGAACCTAGCCGCCGTCCCGCACCCAGATCCCTTCGGAGTCCTCCCGGCAGGGCAGGGTCTCGATGTCACCCTTGCGGTCGCGCCGGCCCCCGACGTTCTCCTTCCAGCCCTCCCCCTCGGTGGTGAACCTCCAGAAGTGCGCCAGGCAGACCAGTTCATCGCCGTCGACGGCTCCCTCGCCGGCCAGGTGCGACCACTGGTGCGGGCAGCGGGCCTCCATGACACACGGGCGACCGTCGGTCGTCCGCCAGACGACGAGGTCCCGGTCGCCGAGCGTCGCCTCGGCGACAGATCCGGGGGCGAGGTCGCGTGCCGCATCGGCATCGGAGACCCGCACCCAGCCCGGGTCGGCGCCCACGGGATCAGACGTCGAGGTAGCGGGTGACGGCGACAGCCGATCCGATCATGCCCACGGCCCCGCCCAGGATCAGCAACCAGATGCTGGTGTCCCAGACGAAGCCCTCGGGGACCGCGAACCCGCGGAAGAGGGGCACGGCGTCGGACTCCTGGAAGAAGGCCATGACCTCGTTGTCGACGACGAACAGCACCGGAATGGCCATCGCCGCTCCGATGAGGCCGTGGATCGTGCCCTCGAGCATGAAGGGGATGCGGATGAACCAGTTCGACGCCCCCACCAACTTCATTACCTCGATCTCCTGGCGGCGGGCGCCGATGGCGGTGAAGACGGTGTTGAGGATCAGCAGTGCCGAGACGGCGACCAGGACCACCGCTGCAACGAGCAACGCCTGGCTGACGAGCGTGGAGAAATCGTCGATCTGACGGATGGCCTCCGTCGCCGTGGCGACCTCACGGACTCCGGGCTGCGCGGCGAACTGGTTCGCCAACTCGTTCACGTTCCCCGCTGAGCGGTCTACGGGAACGATCCGGTACGAGGGCGGCATGACGTCGGGGGTGACGCTCTCGATCAGCTCGGGCTTGTCGGCGAACAGCGTCTCGAACTCGTCGTAGGCAGCCGCCTTGTCGATGTACGTGTAACCCTCGATCGCCGGGCTGGAGTCGAGCACGTGGCGGATGGCAGCGTCCTGGTCGGTGTCAGCGTCGGGGTTCATGAAGACGACGAACTCGACGCCCTGCTGGAACTGGGCCGTGGCGCGCTCGGCTCCCTCGCGGATCATCATGGAGGAGCCCACCAGGGCCAGCGACACGGCGACCGTGAGGATGGCGGCCAGCGTGAGGCTGAGGTTGCGCCAGATGCTGAGGACGGTCTCGCGCAGGTAGTACCAGAGGCGGTACACGTCAGGCGCTCCCCGTTCTCCGAAGACAAGTGCGGCGGCCGGGCGTCGTCGGGATCACTCGTAGACGCCCCGTGACTCGTCGCGGACCACAACACCGCGGTCGAGTTCGATGACCCGCCGTCGCATCGTGTCGACGATGCCACGGTCGTGGGTCGCCATGATGACCGTCGTGCCCGTGCGGTTGATGCGGTCAAGCAGGCGCATGATGCCGACTGACGTCGAGGGGTCGAGGTTTCCGGTGGGCTCGTCCGCCATGAGGATCAGGGGGCGGTTCACGAACGCACGTGCGATCGACACCCGCTGCTGCTCACCGCCCGAGAGTTCGTCGGGGAAGCGCTCGGCCTTGGTGCCCAGCCCGACCAGGTCCAGGATGGCCGGCACCTGCTTGCGGATCACGCTCCGTGGCCGGCCGATCACCTCGAGTCCGAAGGCGACGTTTTCGTAGACCGTCTTCTTCGACAGCAACTTGTAATCCTGGAAGACGTACCCGATCTCCCGCCGCAGGTACGGCACCTTCCAGGAGCGCATTTCGCCGATGTCCTTGCCGGCCACCATCAGGCGTCCCGAGTCGGGGACCTCCTCCCGGTTGAGGAGGCGGAGGAAGGTCGACTTACCGGAGCCCGACGGGCCCACGAGGAAGACGAACTCACCGCGTTGGATTTCGACCGAGACCTCCCGGAGGGCGGTGACGTCGCCCTTGAAGACCTTCGAGACACCTTCGAGTCGGATCATCGTCGAGGGCTCCAGCACATGGCCGGCAGGGAGGTCCGGCGGATCAGCGACTGCACGGCGGGCACGGTACCAGAGCGCCTGTCGTGGATCGTGGCGCCTTGTCGGTCCGGACGCAGCGCCCGGTCCGACCCGTCACCCGCCCGCACGAGCCCAACGGAGGTAGGCCTCCATGAATCCGTCGAGGTCGCCGTCGAGGACGCGTTCGACGTCGCCGACCTCGTGGGAGGTGCGGAGGTCCTTGACCATCTGGTAGGGCTGGAGCACGTAGGAGCGAATCTGGCTGCCGAAGTCGACGCCCCGCTGCTCCCCGCTGACAGCGTCCAGTTCGTCCCGGCGCTTCTGACGCTCGCGGTCGAGCAACTTGGCAGCCAGCATCTGCATGGCCCGCTCCTTGTTCTGGTGCTGGCTGCGCTCGTTCTGGCACGAGGTGACCAGGCCGGTCGGAAGGTGGGTGATGCGCACCGCCGAGTCGGTCACATTGACGTGCTGGCCTCCGGCCCCCGACGAGCGGTAGGTGTCGATCCGGAGGTCGCCCTCGTCGATCTCGATCTCGTCGCCCACGTCTTCGACGAACGGGACCACGTACAGTGAGGCGAAAGCCGTCTGGCGCTTGGCCTCCTTGTTGAAGGGCGAGATCCGCACCAGCCGGTGGACGCCCCGCTCCCCCTGCAGGAGGCCGTAGGCGTTGCGGCCGCGCACGATGAACTCGGCGGAACTGATGCCGGCTTCGGTCCCCTCGGAGGCGGAGACCGGCTCCAGCGCGAACCCCCGCTTCTCGGCCCACCGGGCGTACATCCGCAGCATCATCTCGGCCCAGTCCTGGGCGTCGGTTCCTCCGGCCCCGGACTGCACATGGCAGACCGCGTCACCCGCGTCATACTCGCCCGAGAAGAGCGACCTCAACTCCAGGGCATCCATACTCCCCTCGAGGTCCACGAGAAGCTCCTCGATCTCGGCCTCGAAGCTGTCGTCGTCCTCCTCGACTGCCAACTCGGAGAGGGTTGATGCGTCCTCGAGACGGCCGAGCAGGGTGGCATGCAGGTCGAGGTCCTCGACGACGCCGGCGAGTTCCTGCTGGACGCGCCGACCGCGGTCCTGGTCGGTCCAGAGGTCGGGATCGGCCATCTCGAGTTCGAGTGCCGATCGACGCTCGGCCAGGTCGTCAGTACGCAGGTAGCCGGCGGCCTCGTCGAGGCGCCGGCGGAGGGCATCGAGTCGTGGGGAGAAGTCCTGCATGGAGTGGGGGGTCGGTTAGCGGCCGTGGCAGTGCTTGAACTTACGACCTGAATCGCAGGGACACGGGGCATTGCGCGGCGTGGAGTCCCAGCCGGTGTTGACCTTCTGGACCGGCCCGGGGGGTGCCTCGGTGACCGTGGCCGGTGCTCCGGCTGCGGCTGCGACCGCTGCCGCCCCACCGACCGGTCCTTCCGGCCCGCTGGTCTGCATGTCGTCCGGCACGCCACCGTCCTCCTCGGCGATCGTGACCTGGATGCGCATCACGTACCGGAGGAAGTCGGCTCCGATCAGGTCGGTGAGTTGGCCGAAGAGTTCGAAGCCCTCCCGCTGCCACTCGGTGGTCGGGTCGCGCTGGCCCATGGCGCGCAGGTGGATGCCCTCGCGGAGGTGGTCCATCTCATAGAGGTGCTCGCGCCAGCGCTGGTCGATGATGCGGATCATCACCTGGCGCTCGACCTCGCGCATCGTGTCGGCGCCGAGTTCCGCCTCGCGCCCCTCGAAGCAGGTGACAGCGTCGTCAATGAGGCGCTCCGCGAGTTCGACGGGGTCCGGGATGCGGCTCAGGTCGTCGGCGTCGACCGTGAGCGACCAGAAGCCGTCCATCTCGACATGGAGGCCGGCGATGTCCCATTCCTCGGGATGCTCGGCGGCACAGAAGGTGTCGAGTCCGGCGTCGACCACATGGGACACCACCTCGAGGACCTCGTCCCGCATCTCGGCGCCGTTGAGGACGCGGTCGCGGAGCCGGTAGATCACGCGCCGCTGCTCGTTCATGACCTCGTCGTACTTGAGGACGTTCTTGCGGATCTCGGCATTCTTCTGCTCGACGGTGGTCTGCGCCCGCTCGATGGCCTTGGTTACCATCTTCGACTCGATCGGGATGTCCTCAGGAAGGGCCTTGTCCATCATGCCGCGCATGGCACCCGAGGCGAAGAGGCGCATCAGGTCGTCGTCGAGGGAGAGGTAGAAGCGGCTCTTCCCCGGGTCGCCCTGGCGACCGCCACGCCCACGCAACTGGTTGTCGATCCGGCGACTTTCGTGCCGTTCGGTTCCTAGGACGTACAGGCCGCCGCTGCGACGAACCTCGTCGCTGCGCTTCTCGCAGTCCGTGGTGAGGCGCGGCAGGAGCGAGGCGACCTTGGCCTGCCCCTCGGGGCTCTCCGGATCGAGGCCGGCGGCCCGGGCCTCGCGGGCGGCCATGTTCTCTGGGTTGCCGCCGAGCAGGATGTCGACGCCACGACCGGCCATGTTGGTGGCCACGGTGACCGCACCGGGACGGCCGGCCTGGGCGATGATCTCCGCCTCGCGGAAGTGCTGCTTGGCGTTGAGGACCTCGTGGGCCACGCCCCGCTTCTCGAGTTCGCGGGAAAGCTGTTCGGACTTCTCGACCGAGATCGTGCCGACGAGCACCGGCTGGCCGGCCTCATTGCTCTCGAGGATGTCCTCGACAACGGCGTCGAACTTGCCAGACTCGGTCTTGTAGATGAGGTCGCTGGCGTCCTCGCGGATGAGGGGACGGTTGGTGGGGATCGACACCACCTGCAGGTTGTAGATGCCGGCCAGCTCGGCGGCCTCGGTCTCGGCGGTACCGGTCATACCGGCCAGCTTGTCGTAGAGGCGGAAGTAGTTCTGGAGGGTGATGGTGGCGAGCGTCTGGTTCTCCTCCTTGATAGCCACCCCCTCCTTGGCCTCAACCGCCTGGTGGATGCCGTCGGACCAGCGCCGCCCCTCGAGGACGCGGCCGGTGAACTCGTCGACGATCCGGACCTCGCCGTTCGAGATGATGTAGTCCTTGTCCCGCAGGTAGAGCTCTTTGGCCTTGAGCGCCGACTGCAACTGGTGGACGAGGTTCGAGGAGACCTGGTCGTAGAGGTTCTCGACGCCCAGCGCCGCCTCGACGGCGTGGACGCCCTCCTCGGTGGGGGCGACGATCCGCTTCTCTTCGTCGAAGTCATAGTGCACGTCGCGCTGCAGGCCTCGGGCGACGGCGGCAAAGCGCTGGTAGAGGGCGACGGCGTCGCTGAGGCGCCCGCTGATGATGAGCGGGGTGCGGGCCTCGTCGATCAGAATCGAGTCGACCTCGTCGACGATGCAGTAGGCGTGGCCGCGCTGCGCCTTGAGGTCGAGCGACATGGCCATGTTGTCGCGCAGGTAGTCGAAGCCCAGTTCGTTGTTGGTGCCGTAGGTGATGTCGGCGCCGTAGGCGAGGCGCTTGGCGGTGGCGTCCCGGTCCCCGGGCACCACCAGGCCGACCTCGAGGCCCAGCCAGCGGTGGATCTGCCCCATCCACTCGGAGTCGCGGGTGGCCAGGTAGTCGTTGACGGTGCAGAGGTGGACACCGCAGCCCGTGAGTCCGTTGAGGTAGGCCGGCAGGGTCGAGACGAGCGTCTTGCCCTCGCCGGTGCGCATCTCAGCCACCCACCCGAGGTGGAGGGCCACGCCTCCCATGAGCTGGACGTCGTAGTGCCGCTGTCCGATGACCCGGATCGCCGCCTCGCGGACGACGGCGAAGGTCTCGATCAGGAGGTCGTCGATGTCCTCGCCGTTGTCGAAGCGCTGCCGGAACTCGGCGGTCTTCCCCCGCAGGGCATCGTCGGAAAGTGCCGCCGTCTCTGGTTCGATCGCGTTGATGTCGGGGACGATGGCCTCCAGGGCCTTGATCTTCTTCCCCTCGCCGCTACGGAGTATTCGTGAGAATGCACTCATGTCGACGCCGAGGCTACCGGCGGCCCGAATGCCTCAATCGGCGCAGTGGCGACGGTTCACACTGCGGAGAACTGCGTCAGTCGGTTGCCGGACGGAAGAGGATCCCAAGCTCGTCGAGGCGCGGAATCGTCTCTTCGACGCCCGCACCGAGAATGGCCGCCAGGGCCTGGAGGTCGTCGCGCCGGATGGTGAGCACGCGCCCGTTGAAGTCCTGCCGCTTGACCTGGATGATCGTCATGTAGCGGGTGACCATTTCGGCTTCGGGCCCTTCGGCCTCCCGGAGCTTCACCAGGTCGATGACAACCTTCTGCGGGACGGCCCCATCGCCCGAGACGCCGGGGTCGTCGTCGCCGACCGGCAGCAGCTGGTCGACCGGCACGTCGTAGAAGCGGGCCATCCGTTGGAGTCGGGGCACCGAGATGGCCCGTTCGCCGCGTTCGTAGGCACCGAGGACCGACGCCTTGAACTCGGATTCGGAGCGGGCCTCGACGTCCTGGAGGGAGAGCCGCTTCTGGCGGCGGATCTGGCGGATCCGCTCCCCCACCTGGCGGCGGTACCGGAGGTCGTCGTCATCGGTCATGCGTTTGGTGTCCCCCCTCGTGCTCGCGGGTCGGCTTTCACAACCGCCACCCGGCGTGGCATCCGAGCGTAGCGACCGGCCGCGCTCCGTGGCAAATGGATGCCCGGTGCGCTCCGGAGGTCGGAAACGCGTGCGCTCAGAGCGGTGTGTCCACCCGGCCGTCACGGAGCGCGGTCAGAAGCGTTCCGCCGGCGATGGCGGCAGTCTCGGCCCGCAGAACGGTCGGACCGAGGTCGACGACGTCGCGGCCCGCCACCTCGGCGGGGCTCCATCCGTCCTCGGGGCCCACTAGGACGATCCGGTCGTCGGCCCCCAGGCTCCGGCCCCGCGGCTGGGCGAGGGCGGTTCCCGGCCGGTCCGCCACCTCGCCCACCGGGGTGATCGCCTCGACCACCGGGAGCCGGATTCGGCGCGACTGCATGGCCGCCTCCCGGGCGACCCGGAGGAAGCGCTCGTGCTGTGTGGCGCACTTGTCGGCATCCCACCGCACGAAGGATCGTTCGGCGAGGAGCGGGATGATGCGGTCCACGCCCAGTTCCGTCAGCTTCTGGACGACCAGTTCCGGTCGGCCCCCCTTGAGCATCGAGAAGCCGACGGTGACCTCTCCGCTGGGTACCGGAACGTCGACGACCTCGCCGACGACCTGGAGGTCCTCGTCGAACCGGCAGTCCCGCCAGCGACCCTCACCGTCGCAGATCGTCAGGGGATCACCGGCACGCAGGCGCAGCACCCGCTCCAGGTGCTGGCGGTCATCTGCCTCGAGCACCGGCGCCTGGATGTCCGCCACGAAGGCGTGCGGGCCGCCGGTGCCGTCGGGTGCTCGGCTCGCCACGGGACCCGGACTCCTCAGTTGAAGGCCTGGCGGATCCGGGAGAAGAGACCCTCACCGGGCTCGGCGACGGTCTCGCCCCGGGCCTTGGCGAGGCGGCGGAGTAGTTCCTCGTCCTCGACACCCAGGTCGCTCGGCGTGTCGACCACGACCTCGATGAGCAGGTCCCCCCGTCCCCGACCGTGCAGGTGCGGCGCTCCCCGACCGCGGATGCGGAAGACCGCCCCCGTCTGCGTGCCGGCTGGAACCGCGAGGGATTCGGAACCGTCCAGGGTCTCGTAGTCGAGGTCCACGCCGAGTGCCGCCTGGGTGAGCGGGAGGTGGAGGCGGTGCACCAGGTCGTCGCCGTGCCGTTCGAAGACCGCATGGTCGGCGATCCGAAGCCTGATGTTCAGGTCGCCCGCCGGGCCGCCCCGGGGTCCGACGGCTCCTCGACCGGCCATCCGAAGCCGGCGGTCCTCGTCGACGCCGGCCGGCACCTTGACCGCATGGGTCGCCCTCTCGATCATCCGCCCAGCGCCGTCGCACTCCGCACACGGGTGCTCGATCGACTCACCACTGCCGCCGCACGTCGGGCAGACGGTGGAGGTGACCATCTGACCGAGCACCGACTGGCGGACCCGTCGCACCTGGCCGCTGCCTTCGCAACCGCGACATCGCTCGACGTAGGTGCCGGGCTTCGCTCCGCTCGCCTCGCAGGTCGTGCAGGCCACGGCCGTGCGGACGGAGACCTCGGCGTCGCAGCCGAAAACGGCCTCCTCGAAGCTCAGGTCGAGAACCGCCTCGAGGTCCTCGCCCGGGAAGGGGCCGCGCTGCTGTCGGCCGAAGCCGCTCCCGCCGTAGCCACTCCCTCCAAAGAAGGTATCGAAGAGGTCGCCGAGGCCGCCGAAGGGGTCGGCCGGTCCGCCCATGCCGCCACCATCGTGGCCGAAACGGTCGTAGCGGGCCCGGCGCTCGGAATCGGAGAGTGCCTCGTAGGCGGCGGTCGCCTCCTTGAAGCGGGCCTCGGCCCCGGGGTCGCCGGGGTTGGCGTCGGGATGCTGCTCACGGGCCAGGCGACGGTAGGCCTTCTTGATCTCGTCGGCTGAGGCGTCGCGACCGACGCCCAGGACCTCGTAGTGGTCGCGGGGCATGGTCAGCCTTCGGTCAACCGGTCGCCCAGCCGGCGGCTCACCACGGCGACCGTGGCCAAAGCCTGCGGATAGTTCATGCGGGTCGGGCCCAGGACGGCGATCGAGCCGACCATGTCGCCGTCGACCTCGTAGGGAGCGACCACGAGTGAGCACTCGCTGAGGGGCTCGACCCGGGTCTCGGTGCCGATCGCGACACTCAGGCCGCGGTCGAGCACGTCGCGGAGCAGGCCGACGACCAGGTACTGGCGTTCGAGGACGTCGAGCACCTGCTGGACGAGGCCGACGTCGTCGAAGACGTCGGCGACCCGTGCTGCGCCGCCCACGAACGCTTCCTCGAGGTCGGCCGCCCGATCGGCCAACAGGGCCAGGGTCGCGCCGAGTACATGGTCGACGGCGGCATCTCCAGTCGTCGGGGACTCGGGGGCATCGCTCATGTGGCGACCGATCATCACCCCGGAGAGGTGTGCGGTGGCGATGGCGAGGGTCGACTCGTGGACCTCGTCGGTGAGCTCGAGGGCCAGCTTCTCGACGGCGCCGTTGGCCATCACGATTACGAGCAGGGCGAGGTGCGGGCCGAGGCCGACAAGTTGGAGAGATCGGATCTCCTGGTGGTCGCGGTCGGGCGCCAGGACCACTGCGGGGCTCCCGGTCAGGTCCGAGAGCAGGGTGCTGGTGTCGCGGAGCATGAGCTCGAGCTCGCTGTGCGAGCGGGCAAAGAAGGCGCTGACTTGATCACGGTCGGCGGCCTCGAGTCGGCCCGTCCCGGACAGGCCGTCGACGAAGAAGCGGTACGCCTTCTCGGTGGGGATCCGACCCGCCGAGGTGTGCGGCTGGACGAGGAAGCCCTCTTCCTCGAGGTGGACCAGTTCGTTGCGGATCGTCGCCGTGGAGACGTCGATGCCGGACCGGTCGGCGACGCGGCCGGACCCGACGGGGTTGGCGCTCTCGATGTATTCCTGGACGACCGCACGCAGGATGACGGCCTTGCGGTCCTCGAGCATGATCAGATGCTACCGGGCGGCGAGTTTCTAGTCCTCAAGGCGGAGGGCGCTGACGAAGGCCTCCTGGGGGACTTCGACGCGGCCGATGGACTTCATCTTGCGCTTGCCCTCCTTCTGCTTCTCGAGGAGCTTGCGCTTGCGGGTGACGTCGCCGCCGTAGAGCTTGGCCGTCACGTCCTTGCGAAAGGCCCGGACGGTCTGGCGGGCGATGACCCGCCCGCCGATGGCCGCCTGGATGGGCACCTCGAACTGCTGGCGCGGGATGAGTTCCTTGAGCTTGGCAGTCATCTTGCGGCCGTAGGAGTCGGCGGCGTCCTGGTGGACGATCATGCTGAAGGCGTCGACCACCTCGCCGTGGAGCAGGATGTCGACCCGCACCAACTTCGAGGCCTTCACCCCGATGGGCTCGTAGTCGAGGCTGGCGTAGCCCTGGGTGCGGCTCTTGAGGTGGTCGAAGAAGTCGATGACCACCTCGGCGAGGGGTAGCCGGTAGGTCAACTCCACTCGCTCGGGCGACAGGTAGGCCATGTCGACGTACTCGCCGCGGCGTTCCTGGCAGAGTTCCATGAGCGCACCCGTGTAGGCGGTCGGGGTGATGACCTTGGCCTGTAGCCAGGGCTCCTCGATGCGCTCGATCTCGCCGGCGGGCGGCAGGTCGCACGGGTTGTCGATGTTGACGGCCTCGCCGCCGGTCCGGGTCACCCGATACTCGACCGACGGCGCCGTGGTGATGAGGCTCAGTCCGAACTCCCGCTCGAGGCGTTCGCGCACGATCTCCATGTGGAGCAGGCCGAGGAAGCCGCATCGGAACCCGAAGCCGAGTGCGCCGGAGGTCTCGGGTTGGTAGGTGAAGCTGGAGTCGTTGAGGCGCAGCTTCTCGAGTGCCTCCCGGAGGTCGGAGAATTCGTCTCCCTCGATCGGGTAGAGGCCGGAGAAGACCATGGGCTGCGGCTCCCGGTAGCCCTCGAGCGCCTCCTCGGCGCGGTTGCGCGCCGTTGTGATCGTCTCGCCGGATCGCGCCTCACCCACGTCCTTGACGCCGGCCAGGAGGTAGCCCACCTCGCCGGGGCCGAGGGAGTCGACTGCCGTCATGTCGGGGAGCCGCACGCCGATCTCGTCGACCTCGTGGTTGACGCCCGCCTGCATGAAGCGGAGGTTGTCCGTGCTCCGGATCGTGCCGTCGACGACCCGGATCGAGGAGACCACCCCTCGGTACTGGTCGAAGTTGCTGTCGAAGACGAGCGCCCGGAGCGGGGCGTCGGGATCGCCCGCCGGTGGCGGGGTCCTGGCGACCACGGCGTCGAGGAGTTCGGCGACGCCGTCACCGGTCTTGGCGCTGATCTGGATGACGTCCTCGGCGGCGATGCCCAGCACCCGTTCGATCTCCTCGGCGTAGCGCTCGGGTTCGGCGGCCGGGAGGTCGATCTTGTTGAGTGCGGCGACGATGTCCAAGTCGTGCTCAAGGGCCAGGTAGCAGTTGGCGAGGGTCTGGGCCTCGATGCCCTGGGCGGCGTCGACGACGAGGATCACACCCTCGCAGGCGGCCAGTGAACGGCTCACCTCGTAGTTGAAGTCCACGTGGCCGGGAGTGTCGATCAGGTTGATGACCGAGTCCCGCCATTCGAGCCGGACGCTCTGGAGCTTGATGGTGATGCCCCGCTCGCGTTCGAGGTCCATCGAGTCGAGGTACTGGGCCCGCATCTGGCGGGGGTCGACCGCGCCACAGAGTTCGAGCATGCGGTCGGCCAGGGTGGACTTGCCGTGGTCCACGTGGGCGATGATCGCGGTGTTGCGCAGTCGCGACTGGTCCATCGTCGGCTGACGGTACCGGGAGCGGCGACGTTGACCGCGTGACCCCTGTCCCGCCGTGTTGCCGACGCTTCCCGCTAGCCTTGGCGGTCGCCGTTGCACAAGGCGTCGGTTCGTGAACGGGACGTCCCCGCTGGGCGGCACCCGACGAGATTCTCCCCAGACGAAGGACCTGCGCCCCCGTGGCCAACAACAAGCGGAACATCCAGAATGAGAAGCGCCGGCTGCGGAACCGCACGGTGCGCGCCGAACTGCGCACCCGCACCAAGGCCGCCGTTGCCGCCGCCGAGGCCGGCGAGGGCGGTACCGACGATTTGGCCGCAGCCATGAGGCGCATCGACACGGCCGCAGCCAAGGGCGTCATCCACGCCAACGCTGCGGCGCGTCAGAAGTCCCGACTCCAGAAGCGCATCAACGCCCTCGGCGCCTGACGCCGGGGGCCCCGGTCCCCTGCACCGGATCGCTAGCGGCGGTTCATGCTCGCCAGACGGGCGACCAGCACCTCGGCGACCAGTTCCGGCGGCCAGCCCGTCCGTCCCCTGAGGTCCAGGTCGGCATCGGACAACAGGCGGATCGCCCCCGTGATCCGCTCGTTACCCATGCGGCGGCTGACCGTCAGGGCCTTCTTGGCCGGGAAGCCCTTGATGCCGAGGACCTCGGCCGCACCCTTCTCGTCGCCGATGCCGGAACCGTCGAGGCGGAGCAGTTGGGCGTAGTGCCCGTGGAGGGTGGCGAGGATCCCCAACGGGTGCCGGCCCCCCGCATCCATCATCCGGTGTAGCCGGTCGATGGCCCTGGTCATGTCTCCGGCGTCGATGGCATCCGTGAGTTCCCAGGGCGGCACCTGTCCGGCGCCGCCGAGGTAGGGGGCCACGTCGTCGGCACCGACCTCTGCGCCGGGTCCGAAGACCGCCGTCAGCGTCTCGAGGAGGCCGACCACTCGGGAGCGATCCTCTCCCACCCGTTCGGCGACGAGCGCCCTGGCCCTACCGTCGAGGCGAACCTCGGCGGCCTCGAGTCGGGAGGCCAGCCAGGAGTCTGCTTCCCGGCCACGCCCCACCAAGCACTGCTGGACCCGTCCGCCGGCGGCGACTACGGCCTCCTCTAACGACTTCGGGACCCGGTTGAGCTTCTGCTGCCTCGGGTCGACGCCCCGCTCCCAGACCAGCACGAGGCGGGTGTCCGTCAGCCCTTCGGCGAGTAGGCCGACGAGCGGGGCCACCTCCTCCTTGGTGCCGAACCGCCCGAGGTGGCGACCGACGACGACCCGCCGGCCGGTGAGGAAGGCGGGGGTGCGTGCTGCGTCGAGGAGGCGTGAGGACGAGAAGTCGCCGTCCTCCTCGAGGCGGTAGTGCGATTCGTCGAGTTCCTCGAGGGCGAGCGACCGGTCTTCGCCCTCGAGGGCCGCTTCGACGGCCGCTCGGACGGCCTCACCGACGAGGACCTCCTCCTCACCGGTGATCAGGACGACCGGCACGGTCATCCGACCGACTCCCGGGCCGCACCCTCGTCCTCGGCGAGCATTGCAGCCATCAGGTCGGCAACCCGCCGGGCACCCCGCACGTCGTGCACCCGCAGGATCCGGCAGCCGGCGCCGATCCCGAGAGCATGCGCCGCCCAGGTCGCCTCGCGCCGGTCGTCCACCTCGGTTCCGACGAGCGCCCCGAGGAAGCCCTTGTTGGATGCCGAGAGCAGGACCGGGTAGCCCAGCGTTGCGAGGTCCCCGGAGTGGCGGAGTAGTTCGGCGGACATCGCCGGCGTCTTCCCGAGGTCGAGACCGGCGTCCAGCATGATGCGACTCCTCGGGATCCCGGCGGCCTCCGCCCAGCGGCCGCGCTCGGCGAGGAAGTCCCGGACCTCGCAACGGAGGTCTTCGTAGTGCGGATCCGGGTCGGCGATCCGGGGGCCGATCCGGACATGGGTGGCGACAACCGAGGCTCCGTGCCGTGCACAGACCGCCAGGAAGGTGGGGTCGGCGAAGCCGCTGATGTCGTTGCCGATGCAGGCGCCGGCCGCCAGTGCCTCCTCGACAACCGACCCGCGGAAGGTGTCGACCGAGATGGGCAGGTCGAAGCGCTCCCGGAGAGCCTCGACCGCCGGCACGACGCGGTTGGCCTCGGCGGCGGCGGTGACCTCGGCTCCGGGGGCGGCCCGGATCCCCCCGACGTCGAGGACGTCGGCTCCTTCGGCGACCTGCCGCTCGGCCAGTCGGAGGAAGTCGTCGAAGTCCCAGTGGCGACCCTGGTCGAAGAAGGAGTCGGTGGTGCGGTTGAGGATGGCCATCACGACGGACCGGTGCGTGATGTCGACGACGTGCTCGGGGCCCAACTCCAGGATCACGTCGGCGACGGTACACGGCAGGGGTGACCGAGGTCCGACCACGGCTGCCTCACGACTCCGGTCGTCGCCGAACGGTGAGGTGGCCGCCGAGGGGGTCGACCTGCCAGGACTCCCCTCCCACACGGATCACCGTGCCCGGGGGCGGTGAGAGGGCGCCCGTCGAACCGGGTGGGCCCCAGAGTGCCGCTCCGGGGAACCGCTCGCCGAGCGCTGCTGCCACCTGCGGCGGGATCACCGCCCGGAACACGAACAACGACGGTGCCCGGACCCCGATGCGGCGCAGGTCGGCGAGGAGGCGCTCGGTGGACCGGAACTCGTCGACGACGATGACGGTTCCTGCGTCGTCGAGGATGCGGAGTCCGCCCACGGCTCCCGTCCCCGGCACCGAGGTCCAGGCCGAGTGGGCGCTCGCCACCAGGATCGCTCCGAGCAGCAGGAGCGCCAGGTGGCCCGCCCGCCGGGCCGAGCGTCGGGCGCAGAGGACGGCACCGGCGACGAGCACCGACGTCGCCAGGGCCACCGGTCCGCCGAGCAGCCCGATCGGGTGTCGACCGGCCCAGGCGGCCATTCCGCCGATCCAACCGAGGCCGAGCCCCGAGGGCACGTGGAGCAGGCCGTCGAGGGGTGGTCCGACCACGCCCGCGAGGAGGCCCCCGGTCAGGCCCCAGACCATCAGTGGTCCGGCAACGGGGGCGGCCAACAGGTTGGCCGGCAGTGCCGCCACCGGCACCGGGCCGAAGAGGAGGAGCAGGAGGGGCGCAACGGCCGACTGGGCGGCAAGCGTCACCGCCGCCGCCTCCCGGAGTGGTCGCGGCCCGGGCAGGAGGTCCGCCAGTGCCGCCGACCCGAGGAGGATCCCGGCGCAGGCGGCCACCGACAGTTGGAAGGCTGCCCGGTGCACCAGGAGCGGGTCGACCAGGAGCAGTCCCACGACGGTGAGGCAGAGAAGCCGCAGTCCGTCGGCCTCACGGCCCCTGGCCGCGATCGTGGCGCAGCCCCCGGCCATCACGGTCGCCCGGAGGACGGAGGGCTCGAAGCGGGTGACCAGGGCGAAGAATGCCAGGAGCAGGAGGGTGACCGGGAGGCGCGTCCGGAAGCGGAGCCGTCGGAGCAACGGGCCGGCGGCCGCCACGACGAGCGCCACGTTCTGGCCGGAGACGGCGAGGAGGTGCCCCAGGCCGGCGGCCCGGAAGTCGTCGGCCGTCCGGTCGGCCTGGCCCCGGTCGTCGCCGAGAACCAGTCCGGTCAGGAGCGACGCCTGCTCGGATGACAGCGGTGCCGTCCCCCTCCCGAGGGTGCGCCTCAGGGTGTTGGCAAGTCGGTGGAGAGGGCCAGCGGGCAGGATCCGGCCGACGCTCGCCACCTCGAGGGTTCCCTCCACGTGGCGGATTCGCTGCCAGTGCCAGGGGTCGCCGTCGAGGTCCCCTGCCACCACGATCCCCTCCCCCGCAAGGAGGTCGCCGACCGGCGCCGCCCGCGGCGGGAACTCGGCGTCGTATCGGTGTCCGTCGACGCGGATCTCAACTCGCCAGCCTCCGCCGGGCAGCGGTCGCGGGTCAGTGAGCAGTCGCACGATTCCGGTCACGGGCCCCCGACGTGGGTCGATAGTTCCGCGCCAGGCCCGGTCGGCCGATGCCCCGGCAAGGAGCCCGAGTACAAGCACGAGGACGAAGAGGGTGCGGCCGCCGAGCATCCGCCACACCGTTGCGAGGACGGCCGCCACCAGGAGCGTGGGCGTATCGAGGGGGTGCGCCAGGAACGCACCGGCCAGCACCCCCACCAGCAGCAGGGGCGGGGTCATCCCGTCGGTGCGACCCGGACCTGCTCACGGAGGCCGGCCAACTTGGCCGGTCCGATGCCGGAGACGGCGAGGAGGTCGTCGACCGAGCCGAACGGGCCGAAGCGCCCGCGGTAGTCGAGGATCGCAGCCGCCAACGACGGCCCAACGCCGGTCAGGGACTCGAGCTGGGCGGCCGAGGCCCGGTTGAGGTCCACGGGGCCGGTGCCGGCCTCCGGGGTCGGGAGCGGGTCCTGGGGCTCATCGACCGAGGGCACCCAGATCCGGATGCCGTCCATGAGCGGCTCGGCGAGGTTCAGCCGGTCGAGGTCGGCCTCGTCGAGCGGCCCTCCGGCGGCTTCGAGGAGGTCGGCAACCCGGTCGCCGGCCGGGCGGTGGTAGAGGCCCGGCCGGAGCACGGCCCCGGCGACGTGGACCACGACCTCTGCGGACATCGTGGTGGTGCTGGGCGGGATCGTGACGAACGGGAGGTGCGTGGGGAGGTCGTCGGCCGGGCGGGGCCAGGCCACGGCGCCGAGGACGGCGACGAGGACGAGTGCCGATCCGGCGGCGACCAGGCGACGGGCGTCCAGCGGGTGCTCGAAGAAGAAGTCCGAGACCCGCCGGCGCAGGGGGCCGCCCTCGGCGGGTGGAAAGACGGGCACGGTGCACCTCCCGGATTGGCCGGTGGACGCCGGCATGAGGGCCGGCTATCAGGCAGGCGGGGAAGCCGTGCGTGGACGGCCCGGGGGACGCCGAGTCAGGGAAGTATGTTCAGAAGCTGGACCTGGGGGTGAAGTGCCAGGGGGAACCTACTCAGAACAGCGCCGAGGTGAGCCGTCGCCGCCACTCGGCGGTGCGGGGATCCTCGGGGCCGAGGATGTCCAGTAGGTCGACGTAGGTCTGTCGGGCTTCGTCGTCCGACTTCACCGAGGCCAGGAGTTCGCCCAGCCGGCCCTCGATGTCGTCGATCGGCTCGGTGCGGGCCAGCGCCGCCAGGTGGCGGGTCTCGGGGGTCTCCGGGATGCGGGCGATCAGGGCGAGTGCCTCGTCGCGGTCGTCGGGCCCGTCGCGTTCGACCAGGAGGGCGGCGAGGGCGACGGTGGCCTCCGGGTGGTCGGACTCGGCCTCGAGCGCCGACCGCAGGGAGGCCTCGTCTCCGGCCGCCAGCAGGCGTTCGAGCTCCGAGGGCTGCTCCGCCGGCAGGGGTCCGAGCTCCGAGGCCTCCTCCGCCGGCAGGAGGCGGTTGACGAAGTCCCGTACGAATGGCTCACCCTGTGCCCCCATGAAGGAGTCGGCCGGGCGGCCGTCGACGATGGCGTGGACGGCGGGGATGGACTGGGCCTGGAAGGCCTGGGCGATCCCGGGGTTCTCGTCGACGTTCACCTTGGCGAGGACGACCCGGCCCCCGGTCTCGCCGACGACCTTCTCGAGGATCGGTCCCAACTGGGTGCAGGGTCCACACCAGGGGGCCCACAGGTCGACCACGACGGGCACCTGTGCCGAGCGGTCGAGGACCTCGGTCTGGAAGGTGGCGTCGGTGACGTCCATGGGCTCGTCTCTCGTCTCCGGAGCGGCGGGGCGGGGGCTTCGCCGTTCAGGGTAGGGAGCCACCCCGGAGGCTCCACTACCGTGCCCCGCCATGACCGGTGGAGCGACGGCGCAGGGCGTGGACGCAGCGAACCTGCAACACTGGTTCGAGGACCACCTCGACGTCGCCGGGACGCTGGCCTTCGAGCAGATCGTCGGTGGCCGCTCCAACCTCACCTTCACCGTGTCGGACGAGGCCGGCGGCCGCTGGGTTCTGCGCCGGCCCCCCCTGGGCCATGTCCTCGCCACCGCCCACGACATGGCAAGGGAGCACCGGATCATCAGCGCCCTCGCCGACAGCGACGTTCCGGTCCCGGGCATCATTGGCCTGTGTGGGGACGAGGCGGTCAACGGGGCACCCTTCTACGTCATGGAGTTCGTCGAGGGCATGGTTGTTCGTACCTTCGAGGACGCCTCGGCGCTCGACCCGTCGCTGCTCGCTCGCATGGGCGGGTCGCTCGTCGAGGTGCTCGCCCGCCTGCACGGCCTTGACGTGGACGCCGTCGGTCTGGGCGACTTCGCACGACGCGAGGGGTACATCGAGCGGCAGTTGAAGCGCTGGCGCTCACAGTTCGAGCAGTCGACCACCCGGGACATCCCGCAGGTGCTTGAGGTCCACGAACGGCTCACCGCCCGCGTTCCCGATCAGCAGGGCGTCGGGATCGTGCACGGTGACTACCGGCTGGACAACTGCATGATGCGCCCCGACGGTGGCGTGGCAGCGGTCCTGGACTGGGAGCTCTGCACGCTTGGAGACGTCCTGGCGGACCTGGCCGCCATGATCGCCTATGGCGACCAGCGGACTGCAGGTGCCGTTCCGCTCAACACCTCGGCGGAGGGCTACCCGCCTGCCGACGAGGTGTGTGGGCTCTATGCGTCGCACAGTGACCGGGACCTCGCCCACCTCGACTTCTACCTGGCGTTCGCCCACTGGCGCACCGCCTGCATCGTGGAGGGCGTGTACGCCCGCTACGAGGCAGGGGTGATGGGTGACGCAGACCCGGACCTGACTCGCCTTTTCGGAGACCGGGTGCTCGCCCTCGCCGACCTCGCTGCCGAATGTGCCGGGAGGCTCCCATGAGCGGGCACGACCTGGTCGAGTTCTTCGACCCCCCGGACCTTGAGCGGACGGTGCTGGTCCTGGTCCTCGACGGCTGGATCGACGCCGCCGGCGCCGCCGGTGAGGTCCGCTCCCATCTGCTGACCGGCGATGGCCACACGATCGGACGCTTCGACACGGACCGCCTCCTCGACCACCGGGCCCGCCGGCCGACCCTGAACCTCGTCGACGGCGTGAGCCGGGGGCTCGATTGGCCCACCATCGAGTTGCGCCTGCTGGACCACGTCGAGGGCCGTGACGTCCTCCTGCTCCACGGAGCCGAACCGGACCACGAGTGGCGGGCCTTCGCCGATGCGGTGCTCGGGTTGTGCGATCGCCTGGACGTGTCTCTGGTCATCGGCCTGGGGGCCTATCCGGCGGCGGTGCCCCATACCCGTCCCATACGACTTGCCTGCACGGCGGGCTCGGCAGACTTGACCGACCGCCTCGAATTCCTCACCGCCTCCCTCGAGGTGCCTGCGGGCGCCCAGGCGGCGATCGAGGCCGCCGCCACCGCCGCCGGGATCGAGGCGCTCGGCCTGTGGGCGCAGGTCCCCCACTACCTGTCGGCCACCTCGTTCGCACCGGCCACCGAGGCGCTCCTGACGGGGCTCGCCACACTGGCCGGGGTGAAGATCGACCTCACGCCGGTCACGGAACGGGCGCTGGCCGCCCGGACCCGGCTGGACGAGATGGTGGCCCGTGATCCCGAGCACGTCACCATGCTCGAGAAGTTGGAGGCCATCTACGACGACCTCCACGACCCCCGTTCACGCCTGCCGTCGGGCGAGGACCTGGCCGCCGAGTTGGAGAGGTTCCTTCGCGACCAGTAGGCGGGGCGTTCAGACGACGACGTTGACCAGGCCGGGCGGGCGGACGATCACCTTCTTCGGCGGCGCGCCGGCGAGGTGGGCGACGACCCGCTCGGAGGCCAGGGCGGCGGCCTCGGCGGCGGCCTCGTCAATGTCGGCGGGGACCTCGATCCGGTCGCGGACCTTGCCGTTCACCTGGATGACCATGGTGACGGTGTCGTCGAGGAGCTTGGCGGGGTCGGCCTCGGGCCACGGCTGTTCGTGGACATGACCACCGTTGCGGAGCTCCCAGAGCTCGGCGCAGAGGTGGGGTGCGGCGGGCGCCATGACCAGCAGCAGGCCGTCGATGGCGGCGTCAAGGGTGGATCCATGTGGACCCTCGTCGGCCTGTACCCACCGGTACAACAGGTTGGTGAACTCCATGAACCCGGCGATGGCGGTGTTGTAGGACCAGCGGTCGTATTCGTCGGTGATGCGGGCGACGAGGCGGTGGGTCGCCTTGTCGACCACGGCATCGGCCTCGGTGGGGTCGCCGTCGCGTGCGCCGGCCGCCAACCCGCTGCCGGGCTCGGCGAGGCGCCAGACGCGGGCCAGGAACTTGGCGCAGCCGTCGATCCTGAAGTCCTCCCAGTCGACGTCCTCCTGAGGAGGCTTGACCTGCAGGTGGGCGAGTCGGAGCGCGTCGGCACCCTGGTCGTCGAGGATCGGTTCGGGGGCGACGAGGTTGCCCTTGGACTTCGACATCTTGGTGCTGCCCAGGCGGATCATCCCCTGGGTGAACAGGCGGGCGAAGGGCTCCCGCAGCTCGGTGGGGACCACCCCGAGATCCGCCAGCGCCTTGGTGAAGAAGCGGGCGTACATGAGGTGGAGAATGGCGTGCTCGACGCCGCCGATGTACTGGTCGACCGCCAGCCAGCGGGTGGCTGCGGCCGGGTCGAAGGGGGCGTCGTCGGACCACGGGTCGGTGAAGCGCAGGAAGTACCAGGAGGAGTCGACGAAGGTGTCCATGGTGTCGGTCTCGCGGCGGGCCGCTTCTCCGCACGACGGGCAGGTTGCGGCGAGGAAGCCCTCGTGGGTGGTGAGCGGAGAGCGGCCGGTGGGCATGAACTCGACGTCGTCGGGTAGGACGACGGGCAGCTGTTCGGCGGGGACCGGCTGTTCGCCGCAGTCGTCGCAGTAGACGATGGGGATGGGGCAGCCCCAGTAGCGCTGGCGGGAGAGCAGCCAGTCGCGGAGCCGGTAGTTGATCCTGCGCTCCCCCAGGCCCTCGGCCTCGAGCCAGTCGATGGCGGCGGCCTTGGCCTCGGCGACGTGGAGGCCGTCGAGGAATCCGCTGTTGACGGCGGGCCCGTCGCCGAGGTAGGCCTCGCCGTCGAAGTCGTCGGGGGGCTGGACGGTGCGGATGATCTCGCAACCGTGCACCTCGGCGAACTCCCAGTCGCGCTGGTCCTCGCCGGGGACGGCCATGATCGCACCGGTGCCGTACGTCATGAGGACGTAGTCGGCGACGAAGAGCGGGATGGCCTGTCCGGTGAACGGGTTGACGACGCTGCCACCCACGTCGATCCCCCGTTTGTCGAGCGTGCCTCCGATGGAGAGGCGGTCGATCTCGGAGCGGCCGACCAGCGACGAGCGGAAGGCATCGACGTCGGACCGTCGGTCGTCGGTGGTGAGCTCGTCGAGGCGGGGGTGCTCAGCTGAGATGACGGCGAAGGTCATGCCGAACCCGGTGTCGGGGCGGGTGGTGAACACCCGCAGCGGCTCGACGTCGGTACGGGGGTTTCCGTCGGCTTCGGCAATGGCGAGACCGAACTCGGCCCCCTCGGAGCGGCCGATCCAGTGGCGTTGCATGACCTTGACCTTGTTGGGCCACTCGAGGTCGTCGAGGTCGTCGAGCAGTTCCTGGGCGTAGGCGGTGATCCGATAGAACCACTGCTCCATGTCCCGGTTCTCGACGACGTCGCCGGAGCGCTCGCAGGTGCCGTCGGGCAGGACCTGTTCGTTGGCGAGCACCGTCTGGCAGCCGGGGCACCAGTTGACAGGGGCCTCGCCCCGGTAGACGAGACCGGCCTCGTAGAACTTCAGGAAGATCCACTGGGTCCAGCGGATGTATGAGGGGTCGTGGCTCCTGATGACCCGCCGCCAGTCGTAGGCGGCGCCGATGCGGCGCAGCGAGGCCGACAGGGCCTCGATGTTGGCCTCGGTGTTGATCCGGGGGTGCGTGCCGGTCTCGATGGCGGCGTTCTCGGCGGGGAGGCCGAACGAGTCGAAGCCGATCGGCGACAGCACCCCGTCGCCGCGCATGGTCCGGTAGCGGACCAGCAGGTCGCCCATCGTGTAGTTGCGAACGTGCCCCATGTGCGCCGGCCCGCTGGGGTACGGGTACATCGAGAGCACGTAGTAGGGCGGCCGGGGGTCGTCGTTGTCGACCTCGTAGGTGCCCTCGTCGAGCCAGTGCTGCTGCCAGCGGGCCTCGACGGCCTGGGGGTCGTACGGGGTGGACATGGCTGCCGAGACTACCGACCACGGGTCCGGAAGGAGGGCCGCTGCCCGTACCCCGCTTGGTAGCCTGACCGCTCCCTCGGGGCTATAGCTCAGTTGGCAGAGCGCCTCCATGGCATGGAGGAGGTCGAGGGTTCAATTCCCTCTAGCTCCACGTAGCCCGTCGGTCCGTCCCACAACAGGTCCGGCGGGCTTCGTCGTTCTCCGTGGCCGGTGGATCGATACGCGACCCGACAGGCGTGGCCCTCGTCGCCTCGGCGAACGTCCGCGTAGTGGTTCCGGGAGACCGATCGCCCCGGTCAACGCGTCACATCCGGACGGTCACTCCCCGTCGAGCGGGATCCTCGGGCGGTCGGACCAGAGGCGTTCGAGGTCGTAGTGGGCGCGGGAGTCGTCGTCGAAGACATGGACCACGAAGCCCGCGTAGTCCAGGAGGATCCACAGGTGGCCACCGACCATTTCGCTGCGTTCCGCTCCCTCGACCCGCACCGGGCGGGGGCCTCCGGCGACCGCGACCATCTGCTCGACGTCGTCCACGATGGCCCGAACCTGACGCCTGTTGGCGCCGCTGGTGATGACGAACAGGTCGGTCACCGAGAGCACGTCGCCCACATCGATGATCACGGTGTCGCGGCCGAGGCCCTGGTCGGCGGCCCGGGCCGCCTGGAGCGCCCATTCGTGCAAGCCCTCGAACGTCGTGGCGTCTACAGGGGCGGTCGTCTCGGGCATCACTGCGGCGACGCTACCCGGCGCTGCCTCAAGCGCCGCCACCCGCTGTCGCACCAGCCGGAGAAGACGCTCCGTACTCCGCGGCGAAATCAGCACCGAGGATCACGGTCAGGTCCGCCGCCGGGCTGAGCATCGGATCGTGGAGGGTGCCGCCGCCGACCACCACCGCCAGGCGGGCGGCCTCGGCTTCGGAGGCAGGATCCCGGTAGAGCACCCGGGTGCCGATCAGGTCGAACCCCTCGTGGTTGCCGACCACAGAGACCTCGGCGCCCGCCGCCACGAGGAGTTCCCGGGCGACGTCGTCGGCCGAGAAGTCGCCGTTGCCGTTGAGGAGTCGGACCGTCGTCCGCGACCCCGGAACGGCCGGGATCGGGAACGGAAAGCTCTCGACCACCGTTCGGTCGACCCACTCGTCGTCCGGGTCAGGTGACGGCCAGGCCACCACCCGGACATTTCCACCGGCCACCGCAGCAACCACGTCAACCAGCTCGATCACGATGGCGGGCAGTCGCTCGGCCGGATCCGAGGCCGCTCCAACCGTCGCGAGCCACGCCCGCCACCACGCCTCCTGCCGGGCGACGCGCTGCATCGGGTCGTCGAAGGACATCCCCAGGTAGTCCGGCGCCTCAGCTCCGGCGACGGAGGCGGCGTCGATCGGGACCTTGATCGTCCCCGCCGGCTCGGCGAGGCTCCTCAGCCGGGGCGGCGTGAGGAGTGCCGTGTTGCTGACCTCGACGTCGAGGATGCCGACCACCGCGTCGCGGAGCCCTTCGACACCGCCCGCCTCGTGGGCGCCGGCAAGCGTCCAGGTCCCGGAGGGCGCCTCGGGGGGCAGCACGAGGACTGTGCCGCCGCCGTTCTGTCGGTCGGCGACCGCGAAGATGGCCACGCCGGTGAGTCGACCCTCGTCGTCCTCCGACAAGGCCAACAGCGACCAGGTCTGTTCGACGAAGGCCTCGAAGCCGGGGGCCGTCACGTCGGTGATCACTTCGAGGGTCGCCCCCTCCTCGCTCTCGAGGACCTGCTCGAATCCCTCGACCACGAGGAACACCGACCAGATGATGGCGGCGACCAGCAAGATCGGGAAGCCCCACCGCCAACCGGTCGAAAGCGGCGGGGTCGGGATGCGCTGCCTGAAGCGCGGCGGGTGCGTCGGCACGTCGAGGCGATCCTGCTCCGGTGCCTCGACGTGGGTCATGTCGAGCCTCCGGCCCCGTAGATGTCCCGCTCCCGGATCACCGCATCGACGCCGGGAGGCACCAGGTCACCGACTTCGGCTCCGGCCGCATACCTGGCACGTAGGTCGCTGCTGGACACCTCGGGCAGATCGGCCTCGAGTTCCCGGAACGCCCACCCCTCTGGTGGCCCACCCGACTGTCCCGACCTGCGTATGACGACGATCGTGGCACGTTCGCACACCTCGTCGGGGTGCACCCACGTGTCGAGGAGCGCTGCCGCATCGGTTCCGAGGAGCAGGAACAGCTCGGCGCCGGGATGCTCGGCCCCCAGGTCGGCCAGGGTGTCGGCCATGTAGGAGGGTCCGCCGCGTCGGATCTCCCGGTCGTCGACTACGACCTGCCCGGTGGCGGCCGACAGTCCCTCGGCCATCGCCCGGGTCATCGCCAGGCGGTCGTCGACCGGCGTGATCGGCGCATCGGCCGTCTTCTGCCAGGGATCGTTGGCGACGACCAGGTGGAGGCGTGATAGCCCGAGCTTCGCAACCGCCGCCTCTGCAGCCGCTGCATGACCCCCATGGGGCGGGTCGAAGGTGCCGCCGAACACGCCGATCAGCTTCCGGGATCGATGGGCGGCGGCTTCAGTCACAGGCGGAGCCTACCCATCCCCTGTGAGACGAATTCGGCGACCCGAAGAACGCGGACTGGCACCATTCATGGGGTCTGACCTGCGGTTATTCAGGTATGTGCCCGACGTCATACAATTTTGGCTTCCCCCGGGCACCGATCTGTGCTTAGATGAAGACCAGTTGGAGCGGTCAAACCCCCACAACCTGCGACCCGGCTCCCGACCCCTCGAAATCGACCGGTCGCCTGCGCGCGAACCGGACCCCCTCCGAATCCAGCAAGACAGCAAGTGAGTGTGAACAGACGATGAGTGATTCCGTTGGCCAGTACCTGAACGAAATCGGCATGGTGCCCCTCCTCAACGCCCAGGACGAGCGGGAACTGTCCCAGATCATCGAGGCAGGCGCCGAGGCCCGTGCCAGGAAGGAAGCCGGCGAGACCGGCGTCACCCTGGAGCGTGCGATCCGCAAGGCTGCACAGGCCAAGGACCGGTTCATCCGCTCCAACCTCCGCCTGGTCGTGAGCGTCGCCCGCCGCTATCCCCTGCCTCCCGGCATGGAGTTGCTCGACCTCATCCAGGAGGGCAACCTCGGCCTCGAGCACGCCGTCGACAAGTTCGACTGGCGCAAGGGCTTCAAGTTCTCGACCTACGCCACCTTCTGGATCCGCCAGGCCATCGGTCGGGCCCTCGACCAGAAGGCCAGCCTGGTCCGCCTCCCCGGCGACCGTTCGGCCAGCCTCCGGGCGGCTCTGCGGGCCGTCTCCGGCAACGGCGACGAGCTCGACGAGGAGCACGCCCGCCTTCACCGGCTCACTACCCCCACCTCCCTCGACCGCACCATCGGCGACGACGACAGCAACGAACTGGTCGACCTCCTCCCCGACTCCAACCCGGGTCCCGAATCCGTGGTCATGTCCCAGGCCGAGAACGACATGGCGATGAGCCTGCTCGACGTCCTCGACACCCGGGCCCGCTACGCCGTCGAGCAGCGCTTCGGGCTCAGCGACGGCCGCAAGCGCTCCTACCGCGAGGTCGGCGAGGAACTCGGCGTAACCGCCGAGGCCGCCCGGCGCCTGGTGAAGCGCGCCGTCAACACCGTGCGCGAGCGCGCCTCCGAAGTCGCCAACGACGCCGCCTGAGCCTTCCCCCCTCTGCCGGCACCCCTGCCGGCACCCCTGCCGGCACACGTGTGGCCCCCGAATACTCCCCGGGGTACGCGCGCGCCCTCCGCGTAGGCTGCTCACCTGTGAACACACCGTTGCCCACCGATCCTCCTGCGACCGTGCACATGCGCCCGGTCACCGACTGGGATCCCCGCTCCTGGCGCGGCCGCCCGGCGCTCCAACAGCCCGAGTGGCCCGACGAAGCCGCCCACGAGGCCGTCCTCAAGGAGATGGGCAATCTGCCGCCGCTGGTCTTCGCCGGCGAGGCCCGCGACCTGACCGAAAGCCTTGCCGCCGTCTCCCGTGGCGAAGCCTTTTTGCTCCAGGCTGGTGACTGCGCCGAGTCGTTCGACACCTCGGCCGACTCGATCCGCGACCGATTGCGGGTGATCCTGCAGATGTCGGTCGTCCTCACCTACTTCACGGGTGTCCCCGTGGTGAAGGTCGGTCGCATCGCCGGCCAGTTCGCCAAACCCCGCTCGAGCAGTACCGAGACCATCGGCGACGTCGAACTCCCCGCATTCCGGGGCCACATCGTCAACGACAGCGGCTTCACCGAGGGCGAACGGACCGCCGACCCGACCCGCCTCCTGACTGCATACAACCGGGCTGCCGCCACGCTCAACCTCCTACGCGCCTTCACCAAGGGCGGTTTTGCCGACCTCTCGCGGGTCCACCAGTGGAACCGCGAGTTCGTCGCCGCCAGCCCCGCAGGACAGCGCTACGAGGACCTGGCGGCGGAGATCGACCGGGCCGTGCAGTTCATGCGGGCCTGCGGCGTCACCTCCGAGCGCCTGTCCGAGCTCCGCCAGGTCGACTTCTTCACGAGCCACGAGGCGCTCCTGCTCGGCTATGAGGAGGCCCTCACCCGCCGCGACTCGCTCACCGGAGGCTGGTACGACTGCTCGGCCCACATGCTCTGGATCGGCGACCGCACCCGACAGCTCGACGGTGCCCACGTCGAGTTCCTGCGGGGCGTCCACAACCCGTTGGGTTGCAAGGTCGGCCCGTCGGCGACCACCCACGAAGTGCTTGCCCTTTGCGAGGCGCTCAACCCGGACCGGGTGCCGGGACGTCTCACGCTCATCACGCGCATAGGCGCCACCAAGGTCGTCGACGCCCTTCCGCCCCTCCTGGAGGCCGTCCGAGATTCGGGCCATCCAGTCGTCTGGGTGTGTGATCCGATGCACGGCAACACGTTCACCACCGACGACGGACACAAGACCCGCCACTTCGACGACGTGCTCGCCGAGGTCTCGGGCTTCTTCGCGGCGCACCGCTTCGTGGGGACCAACCCCGGTGGGATACACCTCGAACTCACCGGCGACGACGTCACCGAGTGCCTGGGTGGCGGCGCCGACGTGGCCGCTGCCGACCTCGAGCACCGCTACGAGACCATGTGCGACCCTCGCCTCAACGGCATGCAGAGCGTCGACCTGGCGTTCCGACTCGCCGAGTTCCTGCGCAACGGCCGGGAGTAGTCGGGGAGTCGGATTCCCGGCTCAGACCAACTTCTCGACGAACCTCTCGAGTTGGCGCAGGTTGCGCACCTCGAACACGCCGTCGCAGTGGTTGCCGTACTCCCCCACGATCGAGTCTCCGGTGTCCCAGTAGGCCCTCGGCTCCGGGTTCAGCCAGTAGACCTTGCGGGCCTTGTGCTGGACCTCCTTGAGGATCCAGGACTGGGAGGCGTGGTAGTTGTTGCGGGCGTCCCCGAGAACCAGAACGGTCGTCTTGGGTCCGATGTCACGGTTGAAGCGCTCCCAGAACACGCCGAAGGCGTGGCCATAGTCGGAGTGCCCGTCCACCCAGACGACGTCGGCCTCGGTGTTGACCCGGTGGATCGCCTCACCGATGTCCTCGACCCCGTCGAAGAAGCGGGTGACCTCGTCGAGGCCGTCGATGAAGACGTAGGAGCGCACCTTCGAGAACTGGTTGCTGATGGCGTAGACGAGGTGGAGCGTGAACCGGGCGAAGGCCGCCACCGAGCCGGAGATGTCGGCGACGACCATGATTTCGGGCTTCGACGGGCGAGGGTAGCGGAACTTGAGCTCGGCCGGGACTCCCCCGTAGCTGAGCGAGTGGCGCATCGTGCTGCGGAAGTCGAGTGCGCCCTTGCGGCCGTGGCGGCGCTTGCGGGCGAGCCTGGCGGCCAACTTGCGGGTGAGCGGGTAGATGGCCTTGCGGACGTTTGCCAGCTCCTCGCGTGAGGCGTGCATGAAGTCGACGTCCTCGGGCAGCGGCTTGCGGAGCGTCTTGGCCATGGCGTCGATGCCACGGTCGGCGACAAGGCGGCGGCGGATCTCGGCCTCGATCTCGCGTTTGAGCTGCTCGATGCGGTCGGAGAACTCGTCGCGCTCGAGGCGCTCCTCGAGGGGGGTCAGGTCCTCGGGTGCCTCCTCCCGGGAGGCCTCCATGAGTTGCTCGAGTAGGTCGTCGAGCTCGAGGTTCCGGAGCGTGCGGTACAGGTAGTAGGTGCCGCCGACGGGACGCCCGGGCTCCATGCCAGCGAAGCGCGTGACAGCCTGGCGGGCCAGGGCTGCAAGCATGGCGGCGTCGCCGTTCATGAGCGCCTTGAAGAGCATCTCGGCCAACTGTTCGGGCGTGAGGGACTGCATGCCACCACCACCGCCCTGGGGCTGCTGGCCCTCACCGTTCTCGCCGGGCGCGGCGTCGTCGCCCTCGCGGATCACCTCGTATTCCGGGCCCCGCAGCGAGAAGTAGACCTCGAAGACGACCTCGAAGGCCTTCCAGTGGGCGTGGTTCTTGACCAGCGTCGCCCCAAGGGCGTACTTGAAGGCCTCCCGGTCTTCGATCGGGATGTGGGTGACCGCCTCCATGGCGTCGAGGTTCTCGGTCAGGCTGACCGGCAGGCCGGCCCTGCGGAGTTCGACGATGAAGTCGCTCAACAGGTCGAGGAGCGGCTTCTCACCCCCGTGGGTGGTGGGTTCGGCGAGGCTCACGGTGTGGCTCCGACGTCGAGCCGGGCGCTCAGGCCCCGTCGGGGACCAGCTCGTCCGGGTTGTCGGCGAACTCCTTGACCGCCTTGTCGATGTCGGTGCGGTACTTGAGCAGGATGTTGACCGTCTCGGTGGCCGTCTGGGCGTCGACCTTGTCGATGCCCAGCAGGACGAGGGTGCGGGCCCAGTCGAGCGTCTCGGAAACCGACGGGTGCTTCTTGAGGTCGAGTTGTCGGATCGACCGGACGATGCGGGCGACCTGGTCGGCCAGGTTCTCGTTGATGCCCTCGACCTTCGACTCGACGATCTGGCGCTCGCGCTCGAGGTTCGGGTAGTCGATGTAGAGGTAGAGGCAGCGCCGCTTGATGGCCTCGGAGAGCTCGCGGGTTGCGTTCGAGGTGAGGAATACCAGCGGCACTTGGGTGGCGACGACCGTGCCCAGTTCGGGGATCGACACCTGGTACTCGGAGAGGATCTCGAGCAACAGGGCCTCGGTCTCGATCTCGAGCCGGTCGACCTCGTCCACCAGCAGCACGACGGGGTCCTCGGCCAGGATGGCCTCGAGCAGGGGGCGGGTGAGGAGGAACTCCTCGGAGAAGAGGTCGTCTTCGATCTCGGACCAGTCACTGTCCTTTTCAGTCTGGATGCGCAGGAGCTGCTTCTTGTAGTTCCACTCGTAGAGGGCCTTGGACTCGTCGAGGCCCTCGTAGCACTGGAGGCGGATCAGGCGGGATCCGGTGACTTCGGCGACGCACTTCGCAAGTTCTGTCTTGCCGGTGCCGGCCGGTCCCTCGACGAGGATCGGCTTGCCGAGTCGGTCGGCCAGGTAGACGATGCCGGCGATCCCCTCGTCGGCCAGGTATTTGGCGTCGGCCAACATGGTGCGGACGGACGCGACGTCTTCGAAACGGTAGGACATGGGGGTGATCGTACCGACCGGTAACCGGCGGGCCGCAGTCGGGATTCGGGGTCTCGTCCGTCTACGCCGGCTCAGGCCCGGATCTGGCCGTCGCCGCGGACCACGTACTTCTCGGTGGTCAATTGGGTGAGACCCATGGGACCGCGGGCGTGGAGTTTCTGGGTGCTGATGCCGATCTCGGCCCCGAACCCGAATTCCTCACCGTCGACGAATCGGGTGGAGGCGTTGACCAGGACTGCTGCGGCGTCGACCTCGTTGCAGAAGCGCTCGGCGGCCGCCTCGTCGCTCGTGACGATGGCCTCGGAGTGGCCGCTGCCGGTCTGGTTGACGTGCTCAATGGCCTCATCGAGGTTGGTGACCACCCGCACCGAGATCTTGAGGTCGAGGAACTCGGTGGCGAAGTCGTCGTCCTCGGCCACGCCGATCGACGGTGCGACGAGGCGCGAGCGGCCGTCGCCCACGAACTCGACACCGTCGAGGGCAGCCAGGGCCATCGGCAGGAACTCGTTGGCCACGTCGGCGTGGACCACGAGGCTCTCGGCGGCGTTGCACACCGACGGACGGTGGGTCTTGGCGTTGTGGAGGATCGACACCGCCATGTCGAGGTCGGCGGAGGCGTCCACGTAGACGTGGCAGTTGCCGTCACCGTCGATCACGTAGGGCACCGTGGCGTTGTCGAGGATGGAACGGATCAGCGAGGGCCCGCCCCGGGGGATCAGGCAGTCGATGCTGTCTCGCAGTTGCATGAACTCGACGGCGGCCTCGCGGCTGACGTCCTCCACAAGGACCAGGGCGTCGGCGGGGAGGTCGCTCCCGGCGACGGCGGCACGGATCGAGGCGGCGATGGCCCGGTTCGACTCGAGGGCGGCCGAGGAGCCACGCAGGAACGCCACGTTGCCCGACTTGAGGCACAGGCCGAAGGCGTCGCTCGTGACGTTGGGGCGCATCTCGTAGATGATCGCCACGACGCCGAGCGGGACCCGGACCTTGGAGATGCGGAGACCGTTGGGGCGGTCCCAGGCGGCGGTGATCTCCCCCACCGGGTCCGGCAGGTCTGCCACCTGGCGCAGCCCGGAGGCCATGCCCTCGAGACGGGACCCGTCCAGGCGGAGGCGGTCGAGCAGGTTGGCCGAGGTGCCCTCGATCTCACCGCGAAGCAGATCCATCTCATTGCCCTCGAGGATCCGGTCGGCGTCGACGAGCAGTCTGTCGGCGGCGGCGTGGAGCGCTGTGTTCTTCTGCCCGGTGGTGGCGATGGCGAGGGTCGGGGCGGCGGCCCTGGCGCGGCGCCCGAGTTCGGCGATGGTCGAGGTGGTGACGCTCACGGGGGACAAGGCTATCGGGAGGGCGCTGGCCGGGTCCCTGGCGACCCTCCCGGGATCGCGCCGACAACTAGGGTCGCCCGAATGGAGGATGCCCCCTCGCTGGACGGCGACACCCCTGCGCAGGGCGCCCGTTCCGTCGCCTCGGGCATTCTCTGGTCGCGGCTGGCGGGGCTGCTGCGGGAGTCCCTGCTGCGCTCGGTCCTCGCCCTCGGGCCGGCCGCCGACGCCTTCGCAGCCGCCCTGCGGATCCCCAACGTGCTCCAGAACCTGCTGGGCGAGGGCTCGCTGTCGGCGTCGTTCATCCCCGTCTACTCCCGGCTCCTGGGCGAGGGACGCGAGGAGGAGGCCGGGAAGGTCGCCGGCGCCGTGGCGGGGCTCATGGCGGTGCTGTCCGGCAGCCTGGCGCTGTTCGGGATCATCTTCGCCCGACCGCTCACCTCCCTGCTGGCCCCCGGCTTCGACGAGGCCCGCCACGAGATGACCGTCGACCTGATCCGGGTCACGACGGCGGGCGTCGGCTTCCTCGTGCTGTCTGCGTGGTGCCTCGGGGTGCTCAACAGCCACCGGCGCTTCTTCCTGCCGTACGTGGCGCCGGTGCTCTGGAACGCTGCCCAGATCGTGGTGCTGGCGGCAGCGCTCGTCGGCGACTGGGATCCGACCGGGGCTGCCCGGGCGCTGGCCTGGGGGTTGGTCGTCGGTGGCTTCCTTCAGTTCGCGGTGCAGGCCGTGGCGGTGCGCCGCCTGGTCCCCGACCTGCGGCCCAGCCTCGCCCACTCGGATCCGGGCGTCGTCGAGGTGCGGCGCCGTTTCGTGCCGGCGATGATGGGGCGGGGCGTGGTGCAGGTCTCGGGCTACGTCGACCTGGTGCTGGCGTCGCTGCTCGCCACCGGCGCCGTCGCAGCCCTGCTGTCGGCCCAGGCGCTCTACCTGCTGCCGTTGAGCCTGTTCGCCATGAGCGTTGCCGCCGCCGAGCTTCCGGAGATGTCGCGGGTGGTCGACCCTTCGGTGCTGGCCTCACGGGCCTCCGATGCCCTGCGTCGGACGGCCTTCTTCACGCTCTTCAGCGGCGTCGCCTACGTGGCGGTCGGTGAACTGGTTGTCGAGGCGCTGTTCGGCTGGGGTGCGTTCGACGCCGACGATGCCCGGGTGGTCTGGCTGGTGCTGGCCGCCTACTCGCTGGGGCTGCCCGCCACCTCGGTCTCGCGGGTGCTGCAGGGCACCTGCCACTCGGTCGGCGACACCTCCGGACCCGCCCGCATCGCAGGGATCCGTGTCGCCGTCGCCGCCGTGGTCGGACTGGTGCTCATGTTCCAGTTCGACGAGGTCCACGTGCTCGACGGCGCATTCGGCAGCGGGCCAATTGGCTTCGGGGAGCAGGCCGGGTTGGCCCCGCACCTCGGCGCCGTCGGACTGGCCCTCGGCTCGGCGGTCGCCGCCTGGATCGAGTTGGGGCTGCTCACCGGCCGGGCACGATCGGCGGCTCCGGACCTGCACTCCCCCGCCGGTGCGCTCGGGTCGATGGCCGTGCCGGCCGCCCTGGCGTTCCTGGTCGGCTCCGCCGCCAAGCTCGTGGTCGGCGGGCTTCCGGCCGTGTTGGGCGCCCCGCTGGCGCTCGGCGTGTCGGGCCTCGTCTACGTGGCGGCCTCGTTCCGCATGCACGTCCCCGAGGCCCACCTGGTCCTCGGCCCCATCCGCCGCCGTCTCTGGCGCTAGCGCGGGAGGACCACCAGGTCGTCGGCGTGGATGACCTCATGGGGGACGCCTTCGGGCAGTTCGCTCGTCCTGCTGCCCAGTATGGCTCGCAATTGCGCTGCATCGTGGCGGACGATGCCCTTGGCGAAGACAGCTCCGTCCGGGTCGACCACCTCGACGGCGGCGCCGGCCTCGAACTTGCCGTCCACCCCGTTCACACCAGCCGGGAGGAGTGAGACCCGGCGTTCCTCGAGCGCACGGCGGGCGCCGGCATCGACGGCGATCTGACCGGACGAGCCGACGGCGAAGGCGATCCAGAGGCGCCGGGCACTGAGGCGTCCCTGCCGGGCCCGCACGACCGTGCCGACACCGGGCGTTCCGGCCACGGCATCGACGACTACGCCCTCTCGCTTCGCATCGGCGATCACCGACGGCACCCCCGACCATGCGGCGATCTTGGCGGCGGCCAACTTCGAGGCCATCCCGCCGCTCCCCCGGGTCGATCCCGTGCCACCGGCCAGCCCCTCGAGCTCGTGGTCGATCTCGACGATCTCCTCGATGAGCGAGGCGCCGGCGTCCAGCCGGGGATCGGCGGTGAACAGACCCGGCGTGTCGGTCAGCAGCACCAACAGGTCGGCCTCGACGAGGTGGGCCACGAGGGCGGCAATGCGGTCATTGTCGCCGAAGCGGATCTCGTCGTCGGCGATTGCGTCGTTCTCGTTGACGACCGGCACCACGCCGAGTTCGAGCAAACGGTTGAGGGTGCCCCTGGCGTGCAGGTACTGGGCCCGTACGAAGAAGTCCAGCGGCGCCAGGAGCACCTGTCCGGCGACCAGGTCGTGGCGGCCCAACGCCTCCTGGTACGTGCCGATGAGGTTGCCCTGCCCGACGGCGGACACCGCCTGGAGGGTGACGGAGTCACGAGGACGCCGGTCGCCGCCCATGCCCAGCGCCGGAAGGCCGGCGGCGATGGCTCCCGACGTGACCACCACGACCCGATGACCGTCTCCGCGTAGGACGGCGACCTCGTCGCAGAGCTTGGCCACGAGGGCGCGGTCGATGACGCCCTCGTCGTCGGTGATCGACGAGGTCCCGACCTTGACGACGATGGTCCGGGCCATCAGAGGGTGCCCCCGGGCGCCGAGCCGTGTCGTTGGGTGAACAGGTTCATGTGTCCTCTTCGTAGTCGAACTCGAGCCGGCCGATGCGCACGGTTTCGCCCTGCTTCGCCCCGACCCGCACCAGCGCCCGGTCGACGCCCATCGAGCGGAGCTTCTCGTGGATGTACGCGAGCGCCTCCGGATTGGTGAGGTCGTTCAGGTTGACCGTGCGGGCGATGTGCCGGTCCGGGATCTCCCAGGCGCCATCCTCGCCGCGCACCACCACCACGCCTTCCGGCTCCGGTCGGTGCACGACCACCGGCGTTCGTTCTGCGTGCGACTCCCGGGCGAGGTCGACGGCATCGCCCATGCGGTGGACGAGGACGTCGAGTCCCTCGCCGGTGAGTGCCGAGAGCCGGTCGCCGTCGAAGTCGACGTCCTCGTCGGCCACGTCGGCCCGGGAACCGACCACCACCCGGGGACGTTCGAGGAGCTCGGGCCGGTAGGCGCCGAGTTCCCGTTCGAGGACCGCCAACTGTCCGGCGGGCGGGCGTTCGGCGGTCGGCGCCAGGTCCAGCATCACGACCAGCACTCTCGCCCGCTCGATATGGCGCAGGAAGCGATGGCCGAGTCCCTTGCCGTCGGAGGCCCCTTCAATGAGGCCCGGGATGTCTGCCACGACGAACTCGCCGCGGCCGTCGGGGCGGACGACGCCGAGGTTTGGTTCGAGCGTGGTGAACGGGTAGTCGGCGATGCGCGGCTTGGCGGCCGAGATCCGGGAGATGAGGGTGCTCTTGCCGACGTTCGGAAAGCCGACCAGCGCCACGTCGGCCATGAGCCGCAACTCGAGGCGCAGCCACCGATCCTCGCCGTCCTCGCCCTGCTCGGCGAAGGTCGGTACCCGCCGCCTGTTGCTGAGGAACTTGGCGTTGCCCTTGCCGCCGATGCCCGCCCGGGCGACGAGGCAGCGGTCGCCGTGAACGACCAGGTCGGCGAAGCGCTCCTCCGTGTACATGTCGTAGACGCTGGTGCCCTCGGGCACCTTGAGGACGAGGTCCCCGGCCGACCGGCCGTGCCTCTTGCCTCCGGAGCCGTGGGTTCCGTTGTCCGCCCTCCGGTGCGGGTGGTCCCGGTAGACCAGCAGGGATGCCACGTTGTGGTCGGCCTCCAACCAGACGCTGCCGCCGTCGCCGCCGTCTCCTCCGTCGGGTCCGCCCTTGGGCACGTGGGCCTCACGACGGAAGGACACCACCCCTGCGCCGCCGTCACCGCCCCGGACGTTCAGCCCGCATTCGTCCACGAACTGAGACATGGGGACGAGCCTACCGACGGGCCGTAGGGTGGCCCGGATGGCAACCGAACAACCCACCCGCGACCAGGTCTGGGCCTCGACGATGGCCGGACACGTGGCTGGCACGGAATCCAGCGCCCAGGGTCATCGATCAGCCTCCGTTCGCACCGCACACGCCGACAGTTCGGCGACCATCGAGCCCTGTGGGGTGGTTGGACGCAAGGAGCGCGAGTCGGGCGGAGTTCCGGTCTCCAACCCGGCGGCCACACCGGAGACCGGTGCAGGAGATCGGCTTCTCGCCGAACAGCCCGACCTTCTCCGCACCTGCTTCGAGCGGGACCGGGACCGCATCCTGCACAGCACGGCGTTCCGGCGGCTGGCGGGTAAGACCCAGGTGTTCGTCTTCCCGGAGGACCACCAGCGCACCCGGCTCACCCACGCCCTCGAGGTGGCCCAGGTGGCCCGGGCCATCGCCACCGGGCTCGGCCTGAACGTGGTGCTCACCGAGGCCATCGCCCTCGGGCACGACTGTGGGCACGGGCCCGGCGGGCACGCCAGCGAGGACGCCCTCAGCCCGTATGTGGACGCTGGATACGACCACGCCCAATGGGGCGCCGACGTCACCCTCGCTCCACTGAACCTGTGCACGGAGACCGTCGACGGCATCCGCAACCACTCGTGGTCACGACCGGCACCGTCGACCCCCGAAGGCGAGGTCGTGAGCTGGGCCGACCGCATCGCATACGTCTGCCACGACTTCGAGGATGCCGTCCATGCCGGCGTGGTCGCGGCGGACATGTTGCCGGAGGCAGTGCGGTCCCACTGTGGGACCACCCGTCGCGAGCAGCTCGGGGCCTTCATCGATGCCGTAGTCCGAACGACGGCGGCCACAGGCATCGTCGGCATGGACCACGAGACGGCCGATGCACTGGCGGCGTTTCGCAACTTCGACTACGAGCGGATCTACCTCCGCCCCGAATCGGTCCGCCAGGGCGCATTGGTCGTCGACATGCTCCAGGCCCTGGTCGAGCACCTGATGGAAGCCCCGGGCGACCTGCCGGACGACGTCAGTGGGACCGACGACCGCAACAAGGCCATCGTGAACTACGTGGGTGGCATGACCGACCGGTTCGCCTGCCGAAGCGCGCAGCGGCTGCTCGGTTGGGAGGCAGAGCGACTGCCGACCGGGGTCGGGCTGTCAGGTTGACGGGCCGACCGGAGGTCGGCCTGAAGAAGCGGGTGCTATTCCGCGATGACATCCACGAGCTTGCGGCCGGCGCGCCTGCCGAACTTGACCACGCCGTCGGCGGTGGCGAACAGGGTGTCGTCGCCGCCGCGGCCCACGTTGTTGCCGGGGTGGAACTTGGTGCCGCGCTGGCGGACGATGATCGAACCGGCGGTCACCTGGGTGCCGTCGTAGACCTTCACGCCGAGGCGCTGGGAGTTGGAGTCACGGCCGTTCCGGGTGGAACCGCCGCCCTTGGTCTTTGACATGCTCGCTACCTCTCTGAAACTTCGCTCGTCGAACCGGACGGGTCAGCCGCGGGCAATGCCGAGGATCTCGATCTCGGCGTAGTGCTGGCGATGGCCCCAGCGGCGACGCTGGTTGCTCTTGTTCTTGTAGGTGAACCCGCGGATCTTGGGGCCCTTGGCGTCGCCCACGATGCGGGCGGTCACCTTGGCGCCGGAGAGTGCCTCCGGCGTGGCGAGCACGTCGTCGCCGTCGACCAGGAGGACGGGGCTGAGTTCGATGTCGGACTCCGGGTCGCCGAGGCGTTCGACGAGGAGCCGCTGCCCCTCCTCGACCCGATACTGCTTCCCGCCGGTGGCGATCACTGCATACATAGTGTGCAAAGGCTAACCCTGACAGGCCATTCCGCCACGGGCGCGAGCGACATCCGGAACTCTTTCCGGCTACTTTCCCGGCCTCGCGAGGAGCAACTCCTCGTCCAGGGCGACGCCCCGTCCGTCGCAGTCGTCGCAGCGTTCCGAGAAGCTCTCGAGCAGACCCTCGCCTATGCGCTTACGGGTCATCTCGACGAGGCCGAGGTCGGAGATGTCGAACACCTGGGTCCGGGTCTTGTCACGGGCCAGGGCGTCGCGAAGCGCTGTGGCGACCGCCTCGCGGTTCTTCCTCTGCTCCATGTCGACGAAGTCGATCACGATGATGCCGCCGATGTCGCGGAGGCGGAGTTGGCGGGCCGTCTCCTCGGCGGCTTCGAGGTTGTTCCGGAACACCGTCTCCTCGAGGCTCTTCTTCCCCACGTTCTTGCCGGTGTTGACGTCGATGACCGTGAGCGCCTCGGTGTGCTCGATGATGAGCGAGCCACCCGACGGCAGCCAGACCTTGCGGTCGACCGCCTTTCGGAGTTGCTCGTGGACGTGGTGGCGCTCGAACAGCGGCAATGCCTCGCCCCCGCCATGCTTGTCGCCACTCTGCTGGTAGTCGTAGAACTGGACCCGGTCGGCCAGTGCCGCGTTCACCCCCTGAACGTAGACGAGCACTTTCTCATAGAGTTCGCGGTCGTCGATCATGACGCCCCGGTAGTCCTTCGTGAACTCCTCGCGGATGAACCGGAACACCGCCTCGGGCTCCCGGTAGAGGAGGCTCGGGGCCGACGACTTCTTCAACAACGCCTCGATGTCAGTCCACTGCTGGACCAGCCGGTTGACGTCGCGTTCAAGCTCCTCGGCGGTGATGTCCTCGGCTGCCGTCCGCACGATCAGGCCGTGCTGGGCCGGCTTGACCTCGTCGAGGATGCTGCGCAGCCGCTTGCGCTCGCCATCGGGCAGGCGCTTCGAGATGCCGTAGGTCGAGTTGTTGGGGACCAGCACGACGAAGCGGCCGGGGAGGGAAACCTCCTGGGTGAGCCGGGCGCCCTTGTGGGCGATCGGGTTCTTGGTCACCTGGCAGAGGATCGTCTGCCGGGCCTTGAGGACCTGCTCGATCCGGGCCTTGCCGCCGCCCTCGACCTCCTCGGGGTCGAACTGCAGGTCGCCCCGGTACAGCACGGCGTTCTTCGGAGTGCCGATGTCGACGAAGGCCGCCTCCATGCCGGGCAACACGTTCTGGACCGTCGCCAGGTAGATGTTTCCGTGGATCTCGCTGACGTCGTCAGCAGGCCGCGAGAGGTAGTGCTCGATCAGGTTGCGTCCCTCGAGCACGGCGATCTGCGTGCCAACCTCGGCCACGCTCACGCACATCAGGTAGCGGCCGAGGGGCTTACCGCGCCGTTCGCGGCCGCGCCGCGTCTTGAGGGTCTGCTCGTCGAGCTCCAGCGGGCCGTCATCGGTGATCGCCTCGACGGGCTGGTTGCGGCCGCGGCTTCTTCCCCCCCTGCCACCGCCTTGATTGCCCTTCTGTTCGCCACCCTGCTTGCCGGCGCCCTGATCCTGCTGGCCCTGGCCGCCGCCACGGCTTCGGCCGCCACGACGCCTTCGGCGGCGCTTGCCGGAACCTGAGCCCGGCTCGCCATTCCCCTGGCCGCTCTGGTCACCCGCAGCAGGACGTGTGTCGCCGATGCTGGGCTTCGCAACGGGTGGCGGCGGAATCGGCCCCGAGGAGCCGATGGCCGGTGGTGCGGAGTTCCCGGACTCAGAATGCCTGTTCTGCTGCTCCGGTGAGTCCTGCCTGTTCGCTCCGGCGTTCGCCGGCGTGTTGGTTTCGGTACTTGTTTCGGTACTTGTTTCGGGGCTTGTCTCGCCCATGGGTTCTTTCCCTTCCTTTCACGCCCGTGTCTCCACGAGCGCGGCAGGGCCGGCGTCCACCGACAGCGGTTCGACGCGCGCGTCGCCCTGCGTGATCATTTCTTGATTCCGCGATTTCTGAGATTCTCGAGATTCCTGCGCTTCCCGCAACATCCATTGGTTCATCCTGCACACGGACCGGGCCATGAGGGGCGGATGCCTGCCCGCCACCGTGCCTTCCAGTCGTGCCTCCAGCAACTCCGTCGGTCGCAACGCACGGGGCTGGGTCCCGAGGACGGCGATCAGCCAAACAGCGTCTCCACCACGTTCCACGACATCGAGTGCGTGCACGAGGGGCCGCACATCGTCGATGAACTTCTTTCCCTTGCGTTCGCGTTCCACGAGGATCTCGTCGGCGGCGAGGATCCCCGACGCCCAGGCCTCGACCTCACAGGAGCCTGCATTAGCCAACTCGATCTCCCAGGTGCAGGCGATCACCGCCTGTTGGAGTGACTCACCGACGCGTTCCACCGGAGCGATCGCCTGGACCCGAATGCCCTCCGGCAGTACCCGGTTCAGGCGCTCCCCGAGGTCACTTTCGAGGCCGGCGCCGGGGACCTGCCCCAGCTCCAGCTCCTCCACCCGCTCCCGGTCCAACTCCACGTCGAGGTACTCCCCCGCCGACTCGTAGCCTGTGGGCAGGGCAAGCCCGTACGAGAGCTTCGGGCGCGGGGAGAAGCCCTCGCTGTAGGCGACGGGCAGCGCGACCCGGCGCAACGCACGCTCCCAGATCCTGGCCACGTCGCGGTGGCTCGTGAACCGGACCTTGCCCGTCTTGCTGAACCTGACGCGGATCCGCGGATTCGCCACAACACTCACGAGCCGACCCCCACGGGTTCCCGAGGTGGCCGAGTCATCAACACGACAGGCACCTCACCGCCTCGGCCCAGTTCCTGGCCGGTGCCCTGGCTGCCACCGGCCGGTGGTACCGCAGAGGCGACGACGTGCTCGATGCCGTAGCCGGTGCAGGCGCCGCAGTCGTAGCACGGGATCCAGCGGCAGTCCTCGAGGCCGACCTGGTCGAGGGCGTCCCGCCAGTCCTGCCAGAGGAAGTCCTTGTGCAGACCGGCGGAGAGGTGGTCCCAGGGCAGCGGCTCGTCCTCGTGGCGATGGCGGTACACGTGGTCCTCGAAGGACATGCCGTGGCGTGCCATGGCGTCGGTCCAGAGTTCGAGATCGAAGTGCTCGCCCCACTCCTGGAAGACCCCGCCGTTTCGCCAGACGTCTTCGATGACGGCCCCCAGACGCCGGTCTCCCCGGCTGAGCAGCCCCTCGACCACCGAGGCGCGTGTGTCGTGCCACTTGAGTTGCACGCCCCTGACATTGCGGGCGGCGTCGCGCAGCAGTCCCACCTTGCGACGGAGTTCCTGCTCGGTGTTCTGGCCGAACCACTGGAACGGCGTGAACGGCTTGGGGACGAAGCCTCCGATCGAGACCGTGACCGAGGCGCCCTTCTGGTGGCGGCGTCCGATCTCGACGCAGTTCCTGGCCATCTCGATGATGCCGAGCGTGTCCTCGTCGGTCTCGGTCGGCAGGCCCGTCAGGAAGTAGAGCTTGACCCGGCGCCACCCCTGCGAGAAAGCCGCCTCGACAGCCCCGTAGAGGTCCTCCTCGCGGATGAGCTTGTTGATGACCTGTCGCATCCGCCAGGTCCCCGCCTCGGGGGCGAAGGTCAGGCCGGTGCGGCGCGCCCGCTGGATCTGGGCGGCGATCCCGACGGTGAAGGCGTCGACCCGCAGGCTCGGCAGCGAGACCGACACCTGCCCACAGGCATCGTCGGAAACCGTGTCCGCCACCACTTCTTCGATGCCGCTGAAGTCGGCGGTGCTGAGGGAGGTCAGCGCCACCTCGTCGTAGCCGGTCCGTCGCAGGCCGTCGGCCACCATCGTGCGCACCTGCTCCGCCGGACGCTCGCGTACCGGACGGGTGATCATGCCTGCCTGGCAGAAGCGGCAGCCCCGGGTGCAGCCCCGGAACACCTCGACGTTGAGCCGGTCGTGGACCACCTCGGCCAGCGGCACCAGTTGGTTCTTCGGATACGGCCACTCGGACAGGTCGGCGATCGTGCGCTTCTGCACCTGCTCCGGAGCGGCAGGGTGAGTGGGCGTGATCCCCAGCAGCACACCGCTTGCCGATCGTTCGTCATCATCGTCAGCGAACTCCGCTGCGTACAGGCTCGGCACGTAGACGCCTGCGATCCCGGCCAGCGCCACGAGGACCTCCTCGCGGGAGGTCCGCCCCTCAGCCTTCCAGGCGGCCACCGTCGCACTGATCTCCGACACCACCTCCTCGCCGTCGCCCAGGACGGCGGCGTCGACGAAGTCGGCCAACGGCTCCGGGTTGTACGAGCAGTGGCCACCCACCAGCACGAGCGGGTGCTCCGGGCCACGGTCGGCGGCCCGGATCGGAATCCCGGCGAGGTCCAGGCATTCGAGCAGGTTCGTGTAGACGAGTTCGGCCGACAGGTTGAAGGCAAGCACGTCGAAGTCGCCCGCCGCACGGTGCGTGTCGAGCGAGAACAGGGGCAGGCCCTCACGGCGCAGCACAGCGGCGAGATCGGTCCACGGCGCGTAGGACCGCTCGGCCACCGCATCGGGCCGTTCGTTCAGAATTTCGTAGAGGATCTGAAGACCCTGGTTGGGAAGCCCGACCTCGTAGGTGTCCGGGTAGATCAGGAGCCAGGCCGCCTTGTCGGGATGGTGCGTCGGGACGATCATCCCGTCTTCGCAACCGATGTAGCGGGCCGGCTTCTGGACCTCGCCGAGGAGTCTCTCAAGCTCGGGCCAGAGCGAACTCATGGTGACAAGACTCTATCGACCCGTCGGCCCGCTTCCCCGACAGGAGAGATCTCCGTGTTCCCCGGCTCAGAACATCCCGCGGTCCCGGGCCTGATGGCGCCGCATGTGGACGCTCTGGACGAGGCCGAGGGCGAGGAAGGTTGCGACCACCGAGGAGCCGCCGTAGCTGATCAAGGGCAGGGGGATCCCGGTGATCGGCATCATTCCCGTCGACATGCCCACGCTCTGGAAGATCTGGAACAGCAGCATCGAGAACACCCCCGCGGTGACGAGGAGCCCGAACCGGTCGTCGGCCAGGCGGCCGATCCGCCAGATTCGGGTCAACAGGAGCCCGAACAACCCGAGAACGACGACGCTGCCGACGAAGCCCGTCTCCTCGGCGATGACCGTGAAGATGAAGTCGGTCTGCTGTTCGGGGACGAGGTTCGAGACGTTCTGGGTGCCCTGGAACAGGCCCTTGCCCGTGATCCCCCCGTTGCCGATCGCCACCTCCGCCTGCTCGAGGTTGTAGCGAGCCCGGGTGTCCGCCTCCTCGTCGATGAAGACGAGGAGGCGTTCGAGTTGGTACGCCTCGAGTCTCTCCGACTGCAGGACCGCGACCGTCCCGGTCAGGAGCAGCAGGCACAGCACCGCCAGGTGTCGGCCACGAACGCCGGCCACGAACACCATCCCGGCGAAGATGGCGCCATAGACGAGGATGGTCCCGAGGTCGGGTTGGGCCATGATCAGGAGCACCGGCACAGCCACCGAGACTCCGGCGACCAGCAAGCGCCAGACACCTACTCGGTCGCCCGACCCGAGGATCACCGCCAGGGCCACGATGACCGCCACCTTGCCGAACTCGCTGGGCTGCATCTGGAAGCCGCCGAGGGCGAACCGGGCGCGGGAGCCCTTCACCTCGATGCCGGCCGAGAGGACCACGAACAGCAGCCCCACCGTCGCCAGGTAAACGGGGGCCATCAGGCGACGGGCCCAGCGGTGGCCGATCAGGGCCGTCAGGGCCATGACCACGACACCGATCCCAGCAAAGACGAGGTGACGTCTCAGGAAGGTGTCGTCCGCCGGACGCAGGTCGGTCGCCGGGCCGCGTGTTGCCGAGTACACCATGACCACGCCGACCCCGGCGAGGAGCAGCGAGAAGACGGACACTCCGATGTCGATGTGCCGGGCGAGCGAGGGGCGGGCCTCACGGAACGGGTGTCGGACGGAGGTCATCCGCTGCCCTCCCGGAGGGCGTCCAGCCCCTCGAGCACCTCGGCCACGTCCTCCAACAGCCTCGTGCAGTCGATGACCTCGCCGCGGACCCTCACCCTGCCGTCGGCGTCGAGGACTGGCCCCGAAGTCGGGTCGGCGGTCGGGTCGGATCCCTCGAGGCGACCGAGCGAATTCTCGCCGGTGATCCACTGGTACCAGTCGACGCAGAGGGGTAGGGCGACCGACCGGGCGTAGCTCACGGCAGCCGTCGGCGCCTCCTCGATGCCGTCGATGAGGACCGCCTTCAGGATGCGGGCCACGAGCGGTGCGGCGACCTGGCTGCCGAATCCGGCCTCCTCGATCACCGCCGCGATGGCGTGCGTGGGCTGCTCGGCGGGTCCGAAGGCGGCGAACAGCGACGTGTCGGCCTTGCCCCGGACCTCCGCCGTGCCGGTCTTGCCGGCGATCGGCACCCGATCGACGGGGAAGTACACGCCGCCGGTCGCCGCCGAGTTGAATGCCCAGTAGGCGGTGCCATGCTCGTCGCTGGTCACGCCCAAGAGTCCAGCCAGGGCGATGTCGTGGAACTCCGGGTCGATGTCCACTGCGGCCACCTGCCGGGGGCCGAAGTCCCGTACCTCGTCCCCCTCCCTGGTGCGCACGTTGGAGACGACGTTGGGGGAACGCAGGGTTCCCCCGTTGGCGAAGGTGGCGAAGGCATTCGCCAACTGGATGGGCGTGACGAGGACATCGCCCTGGCCGATGGCGACGTTCACGTTGTCCCCCGGGTACCAGTCGTCGTAGGGGAAGGCCGTCGGATGGTCGAGGTGGCGTTGCTCGCGGTTCTCCGGCGTCGGGAGGAAGCCGTCCTGCTCGAAGGGCAGGGTGATGCCGCTGCGAAGGCCCATGCCGTAGTCGCCGGCGGCGTCCTGGATCCCGGTCTCGTTGTGGATCGGGTTGATGTAGATCGACTCCCCGATCGTGTAGTAGTAGACGTCGCTCGAGATGGTGAGGCTGCGTTCCAGGTCCACCTGGGCGTTGGGTGCGCTCTTGGCGTTCCGAAAGACGCAACCGCCCGCCTCGACGTCCTCGACCTCGGTCCCGCTGCAACTCTGGAGCACGTAGTAGCCGGGGTCGTCCCACGGCTCGTCCGCCGGCTTCACCCGTCCGGTTCCGAACACCCCCTCGTGCCAGGCGGCGTGCGCCGTGAAGAGCTTGAAGGTCGAGCCGGGCGCGTATTCGCCCTGGATCGCCCGGTTGAACATCGGGAGGTCGTTGGCCGGGTCGTTCAATTCGATCCAGCGGTCCACGCGGAAGCCGCCGATGGACTCGTTGGGGTCGTAGCTCGGATAGGAACCCATGGCCAGGACGTCACCCGAGTCGGGGGCCAGGACCACCACCGCCCCGCCCGGTGCATCGAAGTCCGGCGGGTCCTCGTCCGAGTCGGGGTTGCGCTCGGGCTCTCGGGACCGGGCGGCGAAGATGGCCCGTTCCAGTTCGGTCTCGACGAGGTACTGCAGGTCGATGTCGATGGTCAGCACGACGTCGTCGCCGGGGACGGGGGCGAGGAACAGGTCGTCGCGTTCCCGGACGATTCGGCCCAGGCGGTCGACCTCGACCACGCGCCCGCCGGCCACGCCGCGCAGGTCGTCCTCGAAGAGCAGTTCGATGCCCGCCTTGCCGACCTCGTCGCGCAGTGCATAGTCCTTGTCCTCCGGAGGCCGGCGGTTCCGGTACTCGGTGTCATTGAGGGGCCCGACCCAGCCGAGGAGGTGGCTGGCGAGGTTCCCGTAGTGGTAGCTCCGCACCGTCGAGTCCACGACCCGGACACCCGGGTACTGGTCGGTGCGTTCCCCGAAGAAGATCAACAGGTCCTCACCGACGTCGACCGCCACCGGCACGTCGTCGTAGAGGCCGTAGGCGGGATCGTCGAGCGCCGATTCGATGTCGGTGGTCTTGAGGAGTTCGTTGCCGGATCGGTTCACCTCGATGGCGATGCGGGTCAGCATCTGTAGGCGGTGTTGATCGTCGAGGTTGGCCTGATCGAGCTCCCGTCGGTTGATCGTGACCATCGTCGTGATCCGGTTGCCGACCAGTACCCGGCCCCGGACGTCGAGGATCCGCCCCCGGGGAGCCGAGACCCGAATCTCCCGGGTCACGTTCTGCTCGGCGACGGCGACCGCCTGCTCGGTCGTGATGACCTGCAGGTACCAGACGCGGGCGACGAGTGCGGCGAACAGCGAGATCGCCACGACGGCGAGGACTCGCATCCGGTAGCGGGTGAGCTCATCCATGCCGGCCTGCCCGGCTCGGGAATCGTCGCTCCGCGATGCCGGTGTCCCGGTGCGGACATCCGTGGCCGGCCATCTCAGCCCGCACCGCGGTGGATCTCGATGGTGCCGGGGAGGCCGCTGGTCGCCGCCCAGCGCACGACCCGGTTCACCGGTGCCGCGACGACAGCGGTGAGGATGCCAGCCAGGACGGCCTGGCGGACGAACTCCTGAGGGGTCGGGCCGAGGAGGCCGAACAGCATCCCCACGGCCGAGGCGAGTCCCTGTCCGGCCGCCACGGCCGCAAGGACGGCGAGGCCGTCCGTGACAGGTGTGGAGCGGAGCATGCGGAGTTCGAGGCTGCTGACTGCCACTACGAGGGGCGGGTAGACGAGGGCGTGGAGGCCAAGCGGTGCGCCGACGATCGAGTCGTGGAGCAACCCGGCGAAGAAGGCGGTGATGGCCCCGCGCTCCGGTCCGCCGTGATACCCGGTCAGCACGGCGACGAGCAGGAGGAGTTCGACGGACACCCCGCCGACGCGCAGTTCGTCGAGGAGCGTCCCCTCGAGGGCCACGGCGGTCACGAGGACGAGCAGTACCCGCAGGCGAAGCGTCATGGGCGCGGGCCTTCGGTCGGGCCCGACTCCACGTCGAGCGGATCGCCCTCGGGATGCGCCAGAACGACGTTGAGGAAGCTGAGGCTCTCGAGGTCGGCGTTGAGGTCGATGACGACGCTTCGTTCGTACTCGGCGTGTTCGTCCGTGTCGATCACGTGTCCCACGGGGATGTCGGGTGGCAGGAGGCTCCGCCCCCCGCTTGTGACCACGGCCTCGTTCCAGCCGATGTCGGCGTCCAGCCGGATTCCGGCTTCGATCTTGAGGGTTCCCCGACCGGTGCCCCGGGCCAGTCCCTCATCCTGCGAGTCGACGAGGCGCACGCCTACGAGGAACTTCGGGTGCGTCGCCAGGATCACCGTGGACCGGGACCGGTCGACCTGTTCCAGGCGGCCGACCAGGCCGGCTCCGGTGACGACCGCCAACCCTTCGCTCAACCCGTCGTCGGTTCCTGCGTCGACCTCGATGCGGTGGGTGCCGAAGTTGCCGGGCGGCGTGCCGAGGATTCGGACCACCACGGTGTCCGTCTGCGTGTAGTCGATGCCCACCTCTCCGAGCAGGCGTTCGAGGAGCTCGCGGTCGGCGGCATCGGTCACCGACCGGCCCCGGAGCCGGGCCAGTTCGACGGCCAGTCGTTCGTTCTCGGCGCGGAGATCCTCATAGCCGAAGATCCCGTTCCAGGCGGTCTGGATGGGGTCGGTGGCGGTGTCCGTGACGGACCGCAGGGGTTCGAGGATGTCGCGGAGGCCCTGTTGGAAGGCATCCAGGGGCGCCGCTCCGCGTATGTGCAGCGTCAGGAGCGTGAGAGCCGCTGCGGCGAGGAGCAGCAGGGTGGGGCGGGGCCGCTCGGCGGGCCGAGGCGCGGCCACCGGCTACTCCGGGGTGTCGTCGAAGATGACTTCGCCGAAGGTCTCGAACTCCTCGAGGGCTCGCCCGGCGCCCAGGACCACCGAGAGACGCGGATCCGGTGCCATCCAGACCGGCATCCCAGTCTCGAACCGAATGCGCTGGGACAGGCCGTTGAGTAGCGAGCCACCTCCGGTCAGGGTGATCCCCCTTTCCATGATGTCAGCGGCCAATTCCGGGGGCGTCCGGTCGAGGGTGACCTTGATCGCGTCGATGATGTCGGCGACACGGTCCTCGATGGCCTCGCGGATCTCGCGCGTGTTGATCTCGAGGGTCCGCGGCAGTCCGGTGAGGAGGTCGCGGCCACGGATCTCGGCGCGCATCTCGTCGACCAGGGGCGTGGCGGAGCCCAACGCCATCTTGATCTCCTCGGCGGTCCGGGAGCCGGTGGCGATCCCGTGTTCCTTTTTCAGGTGCTGCAGGATGGCCTCATCCAGTTCGTCACCGCCCACCCGTGAGGACTGGCTGGCGACGACGCCGCCGAGCGAGAGGACTGCCACCTCTGTGGTGCCGCCACCGATGTCCACGATCATGCTGCCGATCGGGGAGGCCACGGGGAGCCCTGCCCCGATTGCAGCCGCCATCGGCTCTTCGATGATGTAGGCGGGAAGGCGTGCGCCGGCGTATTCGGCGGCTTCCTGTACCGCCCGACGTTCGACGCCGGTGACTCCGGATGGCACGCAGATCACCATGCGGGGCTTCGACCAGCGCCTGCGTTGGACCTGTTGGATGAAGTAGCGGAGCATCTTCTCGCAGACGTCGAAGTCGGCGATGACCCCGTCCTTGAGGGGCCGCGTGGCCTGGATGTTGCTGGGTGTGCGGCCGATCATCCGTTTGGCCTCGGAGCCCACGGCCAGCGGGGTTCCGCTCAGGATGTCGATGGCCACAACCGAGGGCTCGTCGAGCACGATGCCCTCGCCCCGGACGTAGATCAGTGTGCTCGCGGTGCCAAGATCGACGGCGATGTCGCGACCTCCGAGGACTGGGCCGCCTCCTCGCCTGTTCCCTGCGGGCATCGTCTGTCCCTGGTCTTCCCGGTATCCGGCTCTTCGTGGTCGAGGTCGTGCGTCTGTACTCGTGTGACGGACCGGGGGTTCAGGCCTGGGGCGATTCCCCATCGGTCGCTCCCGAGAACGTAACGCATTCGTTACGACTTCGCCACTCTCAGCGCACGATTGACCACGGAAAGGCGTCGCCAAACGCGCGTTCTGCGGGAATTCTTGGAGGCGGCCACCGAAGGCGTGTCGACCGGTCGGTTGCCGGGATCCGGCACATCTACCGGGCTACGCCTCCGGGAAGAAGATCCCGATCTCGCGCTCGGCCGACTCGACGGCATCGGAACCGTGCACCAGGTTCTCGGTGACGGCCAGTCCGTAGTCGCCGCGGATCGTGCCGGGCGCCGCCTGGGTCGGGTCGGTGGCACCCATGAGGGTACGGACCACGGCGAACGTGTCGTCCGAGCCCTCCACGATCATGGCCACCACGGGGCCTCGGGACATGAACGCCACGAGTTCCCCGTAGAAGGGCTTGTCCACGTGCTCCTCGTAGTGCCGTCCGAGTGTGTCGGCATCGAGCGTGCGCAGTTCCACGGCTGCCAACCGGAGGCCCTTGCGCTCCAGACGGCCGATGATCTCACCGACGAGGCCACGTTCAACGGCGTCAGGCTTGCAGATGACCAGGGTGCGGTCCATGACCCCGAAGGCTACGGGCGCGACCCGGGATTCCTGCCGGCAACGGAACGATCACCTGGGTTCACCGGGCCTCAGCCGGCTTCCTCGTGCATTCCTGCGAGCGCCTCCCTCGCAGCGGCGAGTACGTAGAACGAACCCGTGACGAGGATCAGGTCGTCGTCGTCGGCCAGCGCGACCGCCCGCTGGACGGCTTCACCGGCATCTGCCACCGCCTCGGCGTCGATGCCCAGTTCCCGGACCAGCTCGGCGAGTCGATCGGCAGGCACCGCACGCGGGGAGGGCGCCGTACAGGTCACGACGAGTTCCGGCGCCAGCGCAGCCAACTCGGCGAGGACCTCCGAGGGTTTCCTCGGACCGAGGGCGCCGACCACGAGGATCCGCCGACCGACGGCACTGCCCTCGAAGAAGATTTCCGGCACCGCCTCGGCAACCGCACGTGCCGCCTCCTGGTTGTGGGCACCGTCGAGGAGGACCAGGGGCCCGGTGGCCACGACCTCCAGGCGCCCCGG
>JARQPW010000010.1 GCA_029577135.1 Acidimicrobiales bacterium | reverse complement strand
CCCACTGCGTCTCCGTGTAGCAACCCGTCTCCTCGTCGTAGGTGCTTCCCTGACGGTTGCCTTCACTGTCGACGTACCAATTCGACCCGTCGTCGCACCAGGCGTTCTGGCTACCGTCCGAGCTCACCGTGATGTTGCACCCGGTCGCTTCGTCGTACGTCGACTCCGACCGGTTGCCCTGCTGTCGACGTTCCAACTCGACCCGTCGTCGCACCAGGCGTCTTGACGGCCGTCGCTGTACGTCGTGACATTGCACCCGGTCGCCTCGTCGTAGACCTCGCAACGCGTCTGCGTGGACCCGTCCCACTGCGTCTCCGTGTAGCAACCCGTCTCCTCGTCGTAGGTGCTTCCCTGACGGTTGCCTTCACTGTCGACGTACCAATTCGACCCGTCATCGCACCAGGCGTTCTGGCTACCGTCCGAGCTCACCGTGATGTTGCACCCGGTCGCTTCGTCGTAAGTCGACTCCGACCGGTTGCCTTCGCTGTCGACGTTCCAACTTGACCCGTCGTCGCACCAGGCGTCTTGGCGGCCGTCGTCGTACGTCGAGATGTTGCACCCGGTCGCCTCGTCGTAGACCTCGCAACGCGTCTGCGTGGACCCGTCCCACTGCGTCTCCGTGCTACAGCCAGTCGCCTCGTCGTAAGTCGACTCCGACCGGTTGCCATCGCTGTCGACGTACCAATTCGACCCGTTATCGCACCAGCCGTTTTCGCTGCCATCCGGTTGCCGTTGTGTCTCGCAACCGGTGGCGGGGTCGTACTCGCTCGAGGAGCCGTCGTCGAAGCGCGAACCGCGTGACCCGTCGTCGCAGTTCCACTCCGCGCCGCCGTCCCAGGAGTTGATCCAGCAGCCCGTGGCCTCGTCGTACTCACCCGACTGCTCGCCACCACCGTCGCCGCCGCCGTCGCCGCCGTCGCACCACTCGTCGACCGTCGCCCCCGACGAGTCCCACTCGAAGAAGCAGCCCATTGCGTCGAAGCGGAAGCCCGAACCGTCGGGACGCGCCTCGCCCCAACTGCCGTCATCACAGTTCGACGACACCGTCCCGTCGTCCCAGACGTCGTTCCAACAACCAGTGGCCTCGTCGTACTCACCCGACTGCTCACCGCCACCATCGTCGCCACCGCCACACCACTCGTCGACCGTCGCTCCCGTCGAGTCCCACTCGTTGTAGCAGTCCGACCCTGCGTCGTACCGGGCCCCCGAGCCGTCGGAGGAACTCCAACTCCAACTCCCGTCGTCGCAGTTCTGGTCGCCGCTGCCGTCGCCGTAGTCGTTGATCCAACAACCCGAGGCCTCGTCGTAGACGGCTTCGTTGGCTCCGCCGTCACCGCCGTCACCACCACCTTCGGCACACGAGTCGTAGACGATCTCCCCGGCCGTGTCGACGTCGATCTGACAGCCGGAGGCAGCGTCGTACCAGGAACCCGAACCGTCGGCCAAAAGGGATCCGTAACTCCCGTCGTCGCAGGACCTGTCCTCCGCTCCGTCCTCGTGGGTCGTGATGTCGCAGCCCGAGGCATCGTCGCGTGAGTACTGGGGCCACTCGTCCTGTGCCGCCGCAGGGGTGGCCAGAACGGAGGCCAGGGGGGCGAGCACTGCGAACACGAAAACCGACAACCGCCGCAATCCCATTGAATCCCCTTTGTCAACTTGCTCGGACGCTAGTTCGCGATGCCCAATGACCGGAACCGCCATCGTAGACCCGGTCGACTCCTAAACTCAAGACGACCGGGATGTGGCGCAGTCAGGCAGCGCACCTGCTTTGGGAGCAGGGGGTCGGCGGTTCAAATCCGCCCATCCCGACACGGCATCGGCCCGGCCTCACGGGTCCTACAAAGGAGAACAGGGGAGACTGGCAGGATGAGCGACTTCAGCGAGAACGTCGACAAGCTCAACATACGGGGGATCATCATCTCCTCGGTGATGACCGCCTTCGGGCTGGTGGTGGCGCTGAGTTGGAAGGACGCCATCAACGCCCTGGTGGGCCGGATCATTCCGAGCGGCTCGGCGAATTCGCTGCTGGGCCAGTTCATCACCGCGGCTGCCGTGACCCTGCTGGTCGTGGCCCTGGCCACCACGGTCCTGCGAATCAACCGCCGTCTCGAGAAGCAGTGGGAGAAGGTGAGCGACCAGATCGACCGCGTCACCGACCTCTTCGATCGCGACTGACCCAGTCCGTCGGTCGGAGCCACCCGGCCTTCCCGGCAAATCAACTCCCGCCGGGGAAAACCGGTGACGGTGCTGAGGACCACCCCTCGACGGGGCAGCGATCGACCCCCGGTGGCGGGAACCGGGGGTCGACCTGGAGTCGACACCGGGCCTCGCCGCTTTGGCGGGAGTGCGGCGGAGGGCCCGTTGATGTGCCGGCCCGTTCTGAAGGGCCCAACCGCCGGCAGTCTCCGAGACTGGATCCGACGGACCGGACCCGTTGTCTGACGAGAATCTAGTCCACCATCGGCGGCTTGTCTCGTGGCGCCTTCCGTGGGCCCGGTCCTTCCGTCCCCGTAGGCTCCGCCGCCGTGGAGCTGCTCATCGTCCGACACGCACGGCCCGAGGCCGAATCCCGCCCCGACGGCGAGGGCGCCGACCCTCCCCTCTCCGACATCGGCCGACGCCAGGCCCAGGCGACGGCCGACCTGCTCGCCGGGGAGGGCATCGACCACGTCGTCACCAGCACGATGCGCCGGGCCATCGAGACGGCCGACCCCCTGGTCCGGCGCCTCGGACTCGACCCCGATCCCGTGGCCGGCCTCGAGGAATCCGATCGCCACCGCTCCGAATACGTCCCGGCCGAGGAGATGGGCAAGGACCACGCCATCGTGCGCGAATTCCTCGAGGACCGGGAGTCGGTGTTCGGCGGCGACTACCCAGCCTTCCGGCTCCGGGTCACCGACGCCTTCGACGTGATCGTGGAACGGAACCGGGGCTGCACCGTCGCGGTCTACTGCCACGGCATGGTGATGGGCGTCTTCCTCCAGACGATCCTCGGCCACGACGACCCGTTCCGGATCTACCACGACTACTGCGGAATCCTCCGCGTGACCGCCTCGTCGACCGGGATCCGCACGGTGCGCTGCGTCAACGAGACGGCCCACGTCCGCCACCTTCTGGGCTGAGCGCACGCCCGCCTGTCGAAAAGGCGGCAGGACCGGCCCCGGAAGACCGGCCCTGGAAACGCGTACCCCGTACGGGATTCGAACCCGTGTTACCAGGTTGAGAACCTGGCGTCCTGGGCCTCTAGACGAACGGGGCCAGTGACAGGCCCACGGCCGATACGTGAATCGGGTCCGTGGGCGGCGCTCAGTGTAGCGACGGCCGTTCAGACCGCCTCTTGCTCGGGGGGAAGGACTCGAACCCTCAATGACTGGACCAGAACCAGCTGTGTTGCCAATTACACCACCCCCGAAGGTGGACCCCGGAGGGCGGCGTCAGCGTAACGGCTCCCCGGATTCCAGCGACCGGCCGACGGCGTGCGTCCGTCACCCCCGCCCGGTGGAACGGCGCCGGATCAGAGCCGCTGGCGGGCCCGATCGATGCGTCGCAGGACCTCGGAGCGTTCCATGCACTCGGCCATGGTCTCGAAGAGCGGCGGCCCGACCGTGCGCCCGGTCACCGCCACCCGGACCGGCGCCTGGGCCTTGCCCAACCTGAGCCCCAGCCCCTCGCCCACCTCGAACACCGCGCTCTTGACCGCCTCCGCATCCCAGGGGCAGTCGGCCAACGCCCCCGCTGTGCCGTCGAGCATCTCGGCGGCCAGGGGTCCGTCCACCATCACCTTCCGCCAGGAGTCGGGGTCGTCGACGGGGTCGTCGAGGAACAGGAAGTCGACGAACCGGACCACGTCGCCGAGAGTCCGCAGCTTCTCCTGCACCAGGTCGACCATGCGGTCGAAGATGCCCTCGTCAAAGCGGTCGGGTGCCCAGGGCGCCTCGGCCAGCCAAGGGCCCGCCCGGTCAATGAAGTCGGGCTTGGAGAGCCCCCGGAGGTGGTTGGCGTTGACGTGCTCCAGTTTCCTGAGGTCGAAGAAGGCGGCCGCCTTGTTGACATCCTCGATGCGGAAGAGGTCGACGATCTCACTGATCGGTCGGACCTCGACGTCGTCGGGCGGTCCCCAGCCCAGCAGGGAGAGGTAGTTGACCATCGCCTCCGGCAGGTAACCCCGGTCGCGGAAGTCGCCCATCGCCACGTCGTCGCGCCGCTTGGACAACTTCTGGCGGGACTCGTTGACCAGCAGCGGCAGGTGGGCGTACGTCGGGTGCGGTGCGCCCATGGCGTCGAACAGTAGGAGCACCTTGGGCACGCCCGAGAGAAGGTCCTCGCCGCGGATGGCATGGGTGATGCCCATGTCGGCGTCGTCGACGGCGTTGGCGAGGAGGAACATCGGCGAACCGTTTGAACGCCAGATGACGAAGTCCTCGAGGTCGGAGGTGTCGAACGAGACCTCGCCACGGACGATGTCGTCGAAGGCCACCGTACGTCCCTCGGGCATCCGGAAGCGGACGGCCAACCCGTCGGACAGTGCCGTGCCGTCGACCTCGTCGTTGTCGGCGTTACAGAGATATGCGAGTCCCCGAACCAGCAGGTCCTCGACGACCTCACGATGGCGGTCCAAACGTTCCGACTGGTAGTAGGGGCCCTCGTCCCAGTCCAAGCCCAGCCACTCGAGTTCGGCGAGGAGCGCCTCGGTCAGTTCGGGACGGTTGCGCTCGGCATCGGTGTCCTCGATCCGCAGCACGAAGGTTCCGCCGGTCGAGCGGGCGTGCAGCCAGTTGAACAGGGCCGTGCGGGCGCTGCCGACGTGGAGGTAGCCGGTGGGAGACGGGGCGAACCGGACTCGGTGCGTCACTGGGCGCAGGGTAGCGGCGAGGGCTTCGAGGCGGGTCAGCCGACGATTGCGTGGCGCAGGATCCCCGCCACCGTGACGACGAGGGCGTCGTGGTCGGCGCCCCACCGTTCGAGGCCCGGGCGGTGGTTGGCGACGTGGGCCAGCATGGCGATGACGACGCCGGCCGTCGCCTTCGGGTCCATGTCACTGTCGTGCGCCGCGACCAGGTCCACAAGGGCGTTGGTGGCGCCGTTCAGGAGCCACGTGCGCAGGTCGCGGAAGCGGAAGTCGCCCTCCATCGATGCCAGGTCGAGCACCTTGAGGATCGCACGGTGGTCGGTCCAGAAGGTGAGGAACCCGTCGACCACCTCCTGCGCCGCTGCGTCGGGGTCGCCCGACCAGTCACGCCCGGTGATCAGGAACTGCAGTTGGTCGTGCCACGCCTCGGTCAGGACCGCCGCCTGGACGAGGACGGCCGACTCGGCGTCCGGGAAGTACTGGTAGAAGGTGGCCGGCGATGTGCCGGCGGCGCGGGCAATGTCGATGACCTTGAGGTCCCGGTAGCCGCACGACTCGAGCTGCTCTGCAGTCGCGTCGAGGAGGCGCTGGCGGGTGGCGAGACCCCGGCGGCCCGGCATGCGGCCGTCGGCGGCCCGTTCGTCGAGCTCCGCGGCGAGTTCGTCGCTGGGACCCGGCTCCCCACCGATCGTCCGCTCGTCGCTCATGGGGCCACTGTAGACTTGACGGTCCGTCAGACGAGCATGTGGACGGTGTCAGTCCCGAGGTCCGCCGCCCGTGGACCAACCGGCCTGGCCCTCGGCGGCGCGGTATGCAGTTGGTGGAGCTCGGAGGGAACCGGGGCGCCTCGTGCCAGCCACCTGGCCACGCCGGCCAGCGGCACGTCGAGCAGCACGCCGCGACCGTCGTCGAGGGCTCCCAGCACGGCCGCCGCGGCGACGAGGCCCGTCGCCGGATCGGCGACGGCATCGGCCACGAAGGCGAACGGGGCCTCGAGCAACAGCCCTCCCGAGACGGCCGCGTCGTCACCGAAGGCCACGCCGCCGGCACGCTGCCCGGTTCGGCCGTAGCCGGTGATCGACATCCAGATGACACCCCGGTCGACCTCCCGCCCGGCGTCGACGCCCAACTGGGCCAGCGCCCGCGGCCGGCTGCCCTCGATGACCACGTCGGCGGCGGCGACCAGGCGCCGGAGCGAGTCCCGCCCGGTGCTGCTGCGAAGGTCGAGCGCCACCGAGGCCTTGCCGCCATTCAGGAGGTCGAAGAATCGACCCGGCCCCCTCCGCGCGGCATCGGGCCGACCGGTGGCCTCGACCTTCACCACCTGACATCCCGAGCGTCGCAGGAGGTCGCCGCACAGGGGAGCCGCCCAGAGCGAACCCAGTTCGACGACGAGCGGGGCATCCGGGAGCTCGAAGACACCGCCCTCGGCCACGACGGCGAAGGGACCGTCGGGCGCTGTCCCCGGTACTCCCAGCGGCAGGCCCAGCAGGTCGGCCCGCTGGGCCAGCCAGGCGCCGGTGCGCCCGGCGACCGCACGTCGGACGGCCCGCCGGTCCTCCCCGTCGACGGCCCCTTCGAGCAGCGCCGGCAGCGCTGCGACGTCGTCGGGTCGGGCCAGGTTCAGGCAGACCGGGCCGTCGGCCGATTCGAGCAGGTGGGCCCGGCCCCCGACCGAGGTGGTGCCGGCCCGTCCCAGCCCGGCGATGGCTGCACGCTCGCCCAGCAGCGCCGGTCCGTCCACCTCGATGCCGCCAAAGTGCGACAACGCCCCGGCAGCGGCCTCGAGTCCGGTGGTGACCGGTACCGGAACCTGTCGGGGTGGAACGTCGGCGGCGCCGGTCAGCGACATCGCCCCTGAGGCGGCCCAGGCGAGCGCCGCGCCATCGACCCGGTCGACGGCGTCGGTCAGGCTGCTGTGCAGCGCCTGGAGGCTCCCGGGACACGTTGTCGGCATCGTGGGTGGATCGTACGGCACCGACGCATCTCTGGCCGGAGTGGCGCGCACGGCGTCCGGTGACCGATCATCGGGGTTCACCATCGTCCACGAGGAGCCGACATGGCCGAACTCACGCCCGGGAGCCGCTGGGCCAGCCAGGTGTGCACGACCGAGGTGATCGTCGTCCGGTCCCCCGGCGACGACGTCGACCTCGAGTGCGGCGGGAGCACCATGGTCCCCCCCGGCGAGGGCGGCCCGAACGGCTCCCCCGACGCCACGGCCTCCGAGGGCTCCCAACTCGGCAAGCGCTACGTCGACGACGACGACACCCTCGAGATCCTGTGCACCAAGCCCGGCGAAGGCTCGCTGGGGGTCGGCGGCACGCTGCTCGGCCTCAAGGAGGCCAAGCCCCTGCCGGCCTCCGACTGAGCCGCCACGCCCCCCGCCCGAAGGCCCGACCACCGTGAACCTCATGATGCTGCTGGAGATGGCAGCCGGTGGCTTCGCCGACCGGGTGGCAGTCGGCACCCGCGACGACGGCCTGACGTTCGCCGAACTCTTCGAGCGGTCCGGCGCCATCGCCGGTCGACTCCGGTCGGTCGACGCCGGGCACCTGGTGCTCGCCGACGTCTCCTCCGAGGCCCTCCCTGCGCTGCTCTTCGGTGCCTCCTGGGCGGGGATCCCCTTCGTCCCCCTCAACTACCGACTGGCCGACGCAGAACTGCGCACGCTCGCCAGTCGGGCGTCGCCCGCCCTGGCCGTCGCCGAGCCCGGTGCGGCCGGACGCCTCGACGGGATCGACGGCGTCGAGACCGTCGATCGGGCCGTCCTCTGGGCCGAACTGGCGGCGGCGGCTTCGGCCGACCACGACTGGTCATTCGACGGCGAGGACGTGGCCTTGCTCCTGTTCACCAGCGGCACGACGGGGGACCCCAAGGCGGCGGTCCTTCGCCAACGCCACCTGATCTCGTACATCCTCGGTTCCGTCGAGTTCGGCTCGGCCGGCGAGGAGGAGGCGGCCCTGGTGAGTGTCCCGCCGTACCACGTGGCCGGCATCGCCGCGGTCCTCTCGAACGCCTTCGCCGGACGTCGCCTGCTCCAGCTCCCGACGTTCGAGCCCGGCGCCTGGATCGACCTCGTCCGGGACGAGGGGGTCACCAGCGCAATGGTCGTGCCCACGATGCTGGCCCGGATCGTGGAACACCTCGACGCCGAGGGTCCGAGCTCCCCCGGTCTGCCCACCCTGCGGGCGCTCTCGTACGGGGGTGGCCGCATGCCGCAGCCCGTGGTCGAGCGGGCGCTCGAACTGCTCCACGACACGAGGTTCGTCAACGCCTACGGACTGACCGAGACCAGTTCGACGGTCGCCCTGCTCGGCCCCGACGAGCACCGGGCGGCGGTCGCCAGCGACGACCCGGCGGTACGCCGCCGCCTTGCGTCCGCGGGCCGGCCACTGCCCGGCATCGAGGTGTCGATCCGCGACGAGGTCGGTGCAGAGGCTCCGGTCGGCGCAACAGGCGACATCTGGCTCCGGGGCGGGCAGGTCTCCGGCGAGTACCGGGGGCAGGGCTCGAGGCTCACCGACGACGGCTGGTTCCCCACCAACGACGGCGGCTGGCTCGACGACGAGGGCTACCTGTTCGTCACCGGCCGCATCGACGACGTCATCGTCAAGGGCGGCCAGAACATCTCCCCCGGTGAGATCGAGGGAGTGCTGCTGCGGCATCCGGCCGTCGCCGACGCCGCTGCCATCGGACTCCCGGACCACGAGTGGGGTGAACGCATCGTCGTGGCCGTCGCCACCCATGCCGGTGCCGAGGCGTCCGCCGAGGAGTTGTGCACCCTCGTCAGACGGGAGTTGCGGTCGAATCGGACGCCCGACCACGTCGAGTTCGTCGACGACCTGCCCTACGGCGACACCGGCAAGCTTCTGAGGCGCGTCCTGCGCGAGCAGTTGGCGCACCTCGGGGACGCCTGACGGGGCCGTCCGAACCGGCACACTGGTGTGATGGACCCCTTGGTGTGGTCGGCCGACGAGTCCGCCGAACGGCTCGCCGGACCGACCGCGGACCTCGACGCCGGGGTCCTCCGGGGCGTGCCGGCGATCGTGGTGGACGATGCCCACCTGCTGCCGACCGACGCCCTCGACCCGCTTGCGCTGCTCCCGCTCGTCTGCATCGGCGTGGTCGCACCCGACGCCAACGCCCCCGGCTTCGATGTGGTCGCCCCGGACCTGGTGACCGGCCGCCTGCTCGCCGAGGCGGTCCACAACCGGCCGAACGCAGCAACCGCACTCGCACAGGTGCTGCGGGCCTCGGAGGGCCAGGCGACCGAGGCAGCACTCCTCCTGGAGTCGACCGCCTATGCCACACTCCAGGCGGGACCCGAGTTCGCCGCCTGGCTGGCCGGGCGGGGGCGCCGCGTCCGGCCCGAGGAGCCGGACCCACCGGTGCTCGTCGAATACGACGGCGCCCGTGTGCGGCTCACGCTCAACCGCCCCCGTCTACACAACGCCTACTCGGCGGCCATGCGCGACGCCCTCGTCGAGGCCCTCCGCGGCCTCGTTGCGGGCGACGACCGACCGGTCCTGCTCGTTGGTGCCGGGCCCTCGTTCTGCGCCGGTGGCGACCCGGCAGAGTTCGGCAGCGTCGACGACCCGACCGCCGCCCACCTCATCCGCACGACCGCGAACGCTGCACCCTGGATGGACCGACTGGCCGACCGCCTTACGGTACGGGTGCATGGCGCCGCCGTCGGCGCAGGCGTGGAGTTGGCCGCCTTCGCCCATCGCGTCGAGGCCACCGCCGATGCGACGTTCTGCCTGCCCGAGGTCTCGATGGGGCTCATCCCCGGCGCCGGCGGGACGCTCAGCGTGCCCCGCCGTATCGGCCGCCAGCGCACACTGGCCTGGTGCCTCGAAGATGCGACGATCGACGCAGCGACGGCGCTCGCCTGGGGGCTCGTCGACCAGGTCGACTGAGGTCGTCGGGAAGAGGCGTCTAGAGGCGCTCGAGGATCGTGACGTTGGCCTGGCCGCCGCCCTCGCACATGGTCTGGAGGCCGAAGCGGCCGCCGGTGCGCTCGAGTTCATGCAACAGCGTGGTCATGAGCTTGGCGCCCGAACAGCCCAGCGGGTGACCCAGGGCGATGGCGCCGCCGTTCACGTTGACCTTTTCGTGCGGCACGTCGTGTTCCCGCATCCAGGCCAATGGCACGCAGGCGAACGCCTCGTTGCACTCGAAGAGGTCGAAGTCGTCGATCGCCATGCCGGTGCGGTCGAGGGCGTAGGCGGTGGCGGCAATGGGGCCGGTCAGCATGTAGATCGGGTCGTCGCCGCGCACGCTGACGTGGTGGATGCGTGCCCTCGGGGTGAGGCCGTGCTCGTCGACGGCCCGCTCCGAGGCGATCAGCAGCGCCGCAGCGCCATCGCTGATCTGACTGGCGACCGCGGCGGTGAGGCGCCCTCCCTCAACCAGCGGTGCCAGCGAGGCCATCTTCTCGAGTGAGGTCTCGCGGCGCGGCCCCTCGTCGTGCTCGACGCCCGCCACCGACACGACTTCGGCGCCGAAGCGGCCCTCGTCGATGGCCGTGGCGGCCCGCCGGTGGCTGGCCAGGGCGAAGGCCTCCATCTCCTCGCGGGTGATGTCCCACTTCTCGGCGATCAGTTCGGCGCCGCGGAACTGCGAAACCTCCTGGGTGCCGTAGCGGTCAACCCAGCCCGTGGAACCCGAGAAGGGGTCCTCGTGGCCGTACGGGACCGCAGCCTCGAGGGCCAGCCCGATGGGGATCATGCTCATGTTCTGGACGCCGCCGGCGACCACCAGGTCCTGCACGCCGGCCCAGACGCCCATGGCGGCGAAGCTCACAGCCTGCTGGCCGGACCCGCACTGGCGGTCGATGGTGGTGCCGGGGACGGCCTCGGGCAGGCCCGCCGCCAGCCAGGCGGTACGGGCGATATCGCCGGCCTGCGGTCCGAGGGCGTCGACGCAGCCGAACACGACGTCCTCGACGGCCGCGGGGTCGACGCCAGTGCGCTCGAGCAGTGAGCCGATCACATGGGCGCCCAGGTCGGCGGGATGGACCTGCGACAGGCCGCCGCCGCGCCTCCCGGTCGGGGTGCGGACGGCATCGACGATGTAGGCCTCGGCCACGGGTGCTCCTCCGGTCGCTCTGATGGAGACGATACGCGGCAGGGGGGGCGCGACCCCTAGCGGGGCTCGCGGGGCAGGCCCAGCACCCGCTCCCCGATCACATTGCGCTGCACCTGGTTGGTTCCCGCGTAGATGGTGTGGGCCCGGCTGTAGAGGAAGGTGCGCTGGAGTCCGTCGAGTTCGTAGCCGAGTCCGAGCGGGTCCTCGGGCGAGACAGTGGCGGCATCGCCCGCTGTGCCGCCGACCATGCCGCTGGCCCCCCGGATCCGCATGCCGAGTTCGCCCAGGCGCCGGTGCCAGGAGGCCCAGAAGAGCTTGCCGATCGACATCTCCGGGCCTGGCGCCCCACCGGCTCCGAGGGCGCTGAGCATCCGCAGGTTGTTCCACCGCATGATCTCGAGTTCGCTGCGGGCCCGCACCAGGTCCTGGCGCAGCACCGGGTCGTCGATGGCGCCCGTCTCCGTCGCCAGGGCGACCAGTGCGTCGAACTCCTGGCGGAAGCCGGCCTGCTGGCCGAGCGTCGAAGCTCCACGTTCGAAGCCGAGCGTGCCCATGGCGACCTGCCAGCCGTTGCCCTCGCCCCCGACGACGAGGTCGGCGTTCGTCTCGGCGTCGTCGAAGAACACCTCGTTGAACTCCGAGCCGCCGGTGATCTGGACGATGGGCCGGAACTCGACCCCGGGTTGGTCCATGGGTACCAGCAGGTACGACAGACCCCGATGGCGTTCGCTGTCGGGATCGGTGCGGACGACGACGAACGCCCACTGGGCGAACTGGGCCAGCGAGGTCCAGACCTTCTGTCCCGACACCAGCCAGCGTCCGTCCTCGATGCGGGCACTGGTGGCCACGTTGGCAAGGTCGGAGCCGGCGTCGGGCTCGGAGTAGCCCTGGCACCAGAACTCGTCACCGGCGAGGATCCCCGGCACGAACCGCTGCTGCTGGTCGGCGCTGCCGAAGGCCAACAAAGTCGGCCCGAGCAGCGTCAACCCGATGTTGGGGAGCCGCCCCGGGGCACGGGCTTCGACGTAGGCCTGGTGGAACACCACCTGCTCAAACAGCGAGGCTCCACGACCACCCAGCTCCTTCGGGTAGTCGAGCCCCAGCCAGTCGCCCGAGGCGAGCTCCCGCTCCCAGGCGATGAGGACCTCGGGGGCGATGTCCTCACGACCGGTTCCGCCGCGCCCCCGCAGGTCGGCGAAGTCTCCGACGAGGTGCTCCTCGAGCCAGGTCCGGACCTCGTCCGCGAAGGCGAGTTCGGTCGCGCTGAACGAGAGGTCCACGGCGTCGACCGTACCGGTCAGGCCGGAGGCGAAAGCAGGCGGGCGAGGGCCGAGCAGAGCCCATCCAGCCGGTTCGCCGTCTGCTCGTAGGCGTCGCGGTTCTCGCCGTAGGGGTCGGCAACCTCGTCAGCCACCCGGCCGGTGGTCATGTGGCCACCGCGGGCGCCGTCGAGGCGCGTGGCCCAGTCCCGGAGTCCCTCGTCGTCCACCGGTGGCCCGACCTGTCCACCCAGGCGGGCGACCTCGCCGGCCAGGAACGTCCTCCCGCGGGCCATCGGATCCAGTCGGCCCACGACGGCCTCGTGCTGGCGGGACATGGCCACGATCAGGTCGGCACCGTCCACGAGGCCGGCGTCGAGGTGGCGGCTGCGGTGCCCGGTCAGGTCGATGCCCCGGTCGGCGAGCACCTCGATGCCATGCCCGGACGCCGGCCCGCCGTCCATGGCGTGGGTGCCGGCCGACGCAACCGGGTGGTCCGCCCCGGCGCCAGTAAGGCGGTAGCGGAGCAGTGCCTCGCCCATGGGAGAACGGCAGATGTTGCCCGTGCACACGAAGAGGATCATCGGTCGGGACGCTAACCGTCCGATCCGCGGCCCGACAGGATCGACGGGGGCGCTGCGACGTAGCGTCGCCGGTCGAGGCGACCGGAGGGAGCAGGAAGCGATGTCGGGTCCGATGACCGGCGTGAAGGTGGTGGAGTTGGGGGTCTGGGTGGCGGGCCCTGCGACCGGTGGGATCCTCGCCGACTGGGGCGCCGACGTGGTGAAGATCGAGCCCCCGTCCGGCGATCCGGCCCGCCTCTTCCAGAAGATCCTTGGCGGCGACCTGCCGACCAACCCGGTATTCGAGCTCGACAACCGGTCGAAGCGCAGCATCGCCCTCGACCTGACCACCGGGGAGGGGCTCGGTATCGCCCTCGACCTGATCGCCGAGGCCGATGTGTTCGTCACGAACCTGCGCCTCGGCGCTCTCGAGCGCCTCGGGCTTGGCAGCGACGCGATCTGTGGGCGGTTCCCCCGCCTCGTCTACTGCCACATCACCGGCTACGGCCGCGAGGGCGACGACGCCGACCGGGCCGCCTACGACGTGGCCGCCTTCTGGGCCCGCTCGGGCATCGCCCACCTGCTGACCGAGCCCGGCGGCGACCCGCCGTTCCAGCGGGGCGGCATGGGCGACCACTCGACAGGCATCTCGGGCGCGGCCGCCGTCTCTGCCGCCCTGTACGCCCGGGAGCGCACCGGCGAGGGGCAACTGGTGTCGACGTCACTGCTCCGGCAGGGCATCTACACGATCGGGTTCGACGTGAACATCCTGTTGATGTGGGGCGCCCCGATGCGGCTCGGCACCCGCACGACCATGGGCAACCCGTGCATCAACAACTACACGGCCGGCTGCGGCCGGCGCTTCTGGATCGTGGGGCTGGAGGGGGACCGCCACTGGCCGCCACTGGCCCGCGTCGTCGGCCACCCCGAGTGGATCGAGGACGAGCGCTTCGTCTCAGTCCGGGAACGCGCCACCAATTCCACGGAACTGATAGCGCTGCTGGACGAGGTGTTCGCCACCCGGACCATGGACGAGTGGGAGGAGGCGTTCGCCACCGAGCCCGAGTTCTTCTGGGCACCCATCAACGACCTCGAGTCGCTGTTGGCCGACCCGGCCTTCCACTCCTCCGGTGCGATGGTCGAGGTGCCGGATGGGACGTCCAGCACGCTCATGGTCGCCACGCCGATCGACTTCGCCGGCACCCCCTGGGAAGCCCGGTCGACGGCTCCCGGGATCGGCGAGCACACCCGCGAGGTGCTGTCCGACCTGGGCCGAAGCGACGCGGGGATCGACGCCCTGCTGGCCACCGGCGCAGCAACCGAGGGCGGTTCCGACTAGGCGAGTCCGGCCGCGAGCGCGGCGGCAATGCGGTCCCTGGCCTCGCCGGCAGCGGGGACCACGTCGGCGAAGCCGACGAAGCCGTGGATCATCGTTTCGAAGTTGTCGTACCCGACGGTGACGCCTGCCGCGGCCAGTGCCTCGGCGTAGCCGGCGCCCTCGTCCCGGAGCGGGTCGTGTCCGGCGGTCGCCACGTGGGCCGGGGGGAGCCCCGACAGATCGGCGGCCCGGATCGGCGCGGCATAGGGTTCGTCGGTGAACGGAAGCGTCGGCACGTAGTGCCGGGCAAACCAGTCCATGCCCTCGCGGGTGAGTAGCGGGCCGTCGGCGTTCTCCTCCATCGAGGGCCAGCGGTCGAAGTCGAGGTCGGTGACCGGGTAGACGAGCGACTGGAAGGCGATGGCGGGCCCACCGCGGTCGCGGGCCATCTGGCACACGACGGCCGCCAGGTTGCCGCCAGCGCTGTCGCCGGCGACGGCGAGGCGACCCGGGTCGACGCCGAGATCGGCGGCGTGGTCGGCCACCCAGCAGGTCGCCGCATAGCAGTCCTCGGGGGCGGCCGGATACGGGTGCTCGGGCGCCAGGCGGTAGTCGACCGACACGTGGACGGCGCCGGTGCGGTTGGCGAACCCCCGGCACGAGGCGTCGTGGGTGGCGATGCTGCCCAACACCCAGCCGCCGCCGTGGAAGAACACGACCACCGGGGCCGGATCGGTGCCGCCATCCGGCCGGTAGACGCGCACCGGCAGGGGTCCGTCCGGCCCGGGGACTTCGAGGTCCTCGACCGCCGCCACCTCCTCGCCCAGCGGCGGGTCCCGCTCTTCGAATACTGCCCGGACATCCTGGGCCGTCATGGCGCCCAGGTCGTCGAACTGCATCGGGAAGGCGTCGAGGACGGCCAGCAGCAACGGATCGATCGCCATGGATTCTCTTCGGATCGGGGCGCTCAGGCGCCTTCGGCGGCCAGGCGGTCGTCGTCGTACTGGTACTGGGGCTCCGGGCTGCGTTCGCTGCGGGTGTCGCCCTCGGCACTGACCACGCCATTGTTGAGGCCGCTGCTTGCGCTGTCCTTCCAGGACTCGTCGTCGCTCCATCGCACCCCCGTGTCGACGATGGTGCCGGGCACGTCGATGGCCTCGAAGGCGGTGAACGCCCGTCGCAGCAGGTCGCGCTGGAAGTCGGGCTCGTGGGGCCGGCCGGCGGTATAGCCGAGGGGCAGGTCGACGAACGCCGCCCGGGGCGGGTTGGCGGCGGCGGTGATGCTGTACGCCGCGGTGAGACAGAGGGTGGGGACGCCGGCAGCCTCCAGCGCCCGTGCGACCAGACCCACGGTCTGGTGGCAGACCGGTCAGGCCGGCACGAGCAGCGCCAGGTCCACATCCATCGCGGTGACCGCTTCGATGACCTGCGGGATCAGTTCCGCTTCGGCGCGACGCACCGAGTAGATGCCACCCATGAAGGCGACCGCCTCCGGGGCCAGCCCGCCGATGACGCCCTCGTCCGCGAGCTCGTGGAGTCGGTCGACCGGGAAGACGATGTTGGGGTCCTCGCGGGCGGGCACGAGGTCGTAGGCAAAGTGGGTGAGGCGCACGTCGACGGCCGGCTCGTCGGTGCGGACCATGCGGATGCCGGTGTCATCGTTCCAGTGGAACGCCACGTGGCCCCTCCGGTAGGCGCCACCCGAGGCGACCAGCGCGACGGTCGAGTCGGCGACCGGCTTCGCCAGCGAGGTCCAGGGCGGCGTGTCGGGGCGCTCGGCCCAGCGGTAGGGCTCGTAGCCCAGGGAGTCGTACTGCTCGCGGGTGCGGGCGATGTAGTCGACGGGTCCGCTACTCACCGGCCCATCGTCGCACGCCGGGCGCTGGAGGACGAACCCGGATCGTGCCGGATGACACGAGCATTTACACTGAGAGTGATTGCTCGTACACTCAGACCATGTCGGAACCCGGGGCACTGCGCGTCGAGGGCCTAGCCGCCGAGACCGGGACCAGCGTCGACACCATCCGCTACTACCAGCGCCTGCACCTGCTCGACCCGCCACGACGGGTCGGCCGGCACGCCGAGTACGGCGACGCACACGTCGTCCGACTGGCGGAGATCCGCAGACTGGCCGACAACGGCTTCACGCTCGCCCAGATCCGCAACCTGAGCGACCAGCCGACCGACGACCTGGGCCGCCTTGCCGACGAGGCACGCGCCGGCTCCCTCTCCCGGGCCGAGGTCGCCGAGTGGGCCGGCGTGCCGGAGGGACTCGTCGTCCTGCTCACCGACAACGGCCTGCTCCAGCCCCTGGACCGCTCCGATCCGGAGCCGCGCTTCGACGAGGGCGCCGTGGCGATGGTCGAGGCCGGTCTCGCCATCAGCAACGCCGGCATCCCGCTCGACGAACTCGTGCACCTCGCCACCGACCACGCCAGCAACGTCGACGAGGTCGTCCGACGGGCCGTCGACCTCTTCGAGGCGCACGTGAAGGCGGATGCAGGCTCGGACGAGGACCTGGCCGAGGTCGTTCGGACACTGTTGCCGGCCGTGGTCCGCCTCGTCGCCCAGCACTTCCACCGCTCGCTCGTCGCCCGCGCCCGCGAGCGCGTGAGCGACGGTGACCGCCACGCCCTGGCCGACGCCCTCGCCGCCGCCGATGACCTCGAGGTCCGCTGCGAATGGCCCTGAACCCCTTCCCCGCGCGAACCGACGAGGTCCTCGAGGCCACGACCGTGGAACTCGACGCCGCCTCGGCAGCGGCCGACCCGCTCGCCTGGCTGGCCGCAGCCCCCGACGACGCATGGTTCTGGGAGGTCCCCGAGGACGACGTCGCCTGGGTCGGGCTCGGTCGTGTCGCCTCTGTCGAGCCGTCCGGCGACGACAGGTTCGCCGACGCTGCCCTGGCGGCCGAGGGAGTCCTGGGCCGCCTCGTGGTCGACGCACCCGACGGCGCTCCACTCCCCCGGCTGGCCGCCGGGTTCGCCTTCGACCAGCACGAGCCCGACGAGCACTGGCGTCCCCTCGGCGCCGGCCGCCTGGTCCTGCCGGCCGTCCAGCTGCTGCGACACGGCGGACGCTCGTGGCTCACCGCCGTCGGCGGCAGCCCGGGCCCCGGTCCGTCGACTTCTGCCCCGGCGGCGCTGGAGCCCGACGCCGTCGAGCCCGCCGACTGGACGGACCCCGCAGAGCGCGAGCACTACCGCCAACTGATCCGACTGGCCCTGGTCGCCATCGGCAGGGGCGACCTCGAGAAGGCGGTCCCCTGTCGCTCGATCCGCATCGACCGGCGGCCCCACCTGCCCCTCCTGCTGGCCACGTTGCGCCGGCAGTACCCCGGCTGTGCCACGTTCTGCGTGAGCGACGGCCCGACCGCCTTCGTGGGGGCGACACCCGAACGCCTCGCCGCCGTGCACGGGGGCCGACTGCACACCGCCGCCCTCGCCGGCTCGGCTCCCCGGCACGCCGACCATGCCATCGACGACGCCCTCGGCCAAGGACTCCTGACCAGCCCCAAGGAGCGCCTCGAACACGCCGTGGTGGTCGATGCCGTGACCGCCGCCCTCGACGGACTGGGCGTCGTCGCCCGCCATCCGGTCGAACCCGAACTGCTGAGGCTCCACGGCATCCAGCACCTGCACACCCCGATCGACGCCGAGGTGCCCGCCGACCGCGGCCTGCTCGACCTGGTCGGCGCCCTCCACCCGACCCCAGCCGTGTCGGGGCATCCCGTCGAGCTGGCCTCAGACCTGCGCAGCCGGCACGAGGGCATGGAGCGCGGCTGGTTCGCCGGGCCCGTGGGTTGGCTGGACGCCGCAGGCAACGGCGAGTTCCGGGTAGCCCTGCGGTCGGCGCTGGTCGAGCCCTCGGGCACCATCCTGTATGCGGGTGCCGGCGTGGTCACCGGCAGCGACCCGGAGCGCGAGCTGCTCGAGACCGACGTGAAGTTGCGGGCGATGCTGGGCCCGGTGCTCGCCGCATCGGCGATGCCATGAGCGCCCACGCTGATCCGGCGACGACCCATGCGGCGCTGCGGGCCTTCTTCGCCCAGTTGGCGGCCGGCGGCGTCGCCCACGTCGCCGTCTCGCCGGGCTCCCGATCCACGCCGCTGACCGTCGCCGCCGACCGCACCGACGGCCTCGACCTGTCGGTCCACCTCGACGAACGGGCCGGGGCCTTCTTCGCCCTCGGGCTGGCGCGTGCCACCCGACGACCGGTGGCACTGGTCTGCACGTCGGGCACCGCAGCCGCCAACTACCTCCCCGCCGTGGTCGAGGCCTTCCACTCGGGCGTGCCCCTCCTCGTGCTCACCGCCGACCGACCGCCCGAGATGCAGAGCCGCGGCGCTCCCCAGACCATCGACCAACAGCACCTCTACGGCTCGCACGTCCGCCGCTACGTGGAGGCGGCGGTGGCCGGCACAGAGTCACCAGAAGCTACGGCGGCACTGGCCGTTTCGGTACTCGGAACAGCCGTCGGCCCGGCACCCGGTCCGGTCCACGTGAACTGGCCACTGCGCGAGCCACTCGAGCCGCCGGACGCCGACCCGGTGCCGGTCGACCTGCTGCCGCTGCCTGCCATCCCGGCAGCGACGATGTGGCAGACGCCGCCCTCCCTCCCCGACACGCCCCGGGGCCTCCTGGTCGCCGGCCCCATGGACCTCGACGACGCAGGCATCGCCGCAGTGGCCGGACTCGCCGCCCGCACGGGCTGGCCCGTCGTCGCCGACCCGGCCTCGGGCCTGCGCCGCGGACCACACTTGGCAGCGACGCCGGTGCTGGCCTGCGGCGGGCACCTCTTCCACACGCCGTGGGCCGACGCCCACGTGCCGGACGTGGTCGTCCAACTCGGGGCCATGCCGACCGACAAGGCCTACCGGCTCTGGCTGGAGCAGAACCGACCGGCCACGGTCATCGCCGTCGACCACCTCGGCAGATTCCCCGATGCCGCCCTCGCGGTCACCGACCGGGTCGACCACGAGCCGGGCGCCTGGGCCGCCTCTGTCGAGGCATCGGCGCACGGCACGACCGACTGGACATCGGCGTGGACCGGCGCCGAGGAGGTAGCGGCAGCAGCCATCGCCGACTTCGCTGCAACAGCGCCGTTCGACGAGCCGTCCGTGGTGGCGGCCATCGACGCCCTGGCCGGCCCCCTGAACCTGGTCGTCGCCAACTCCATGCCGATCCGCGACCTAGACGCCTTCCTCCCGGCATCGACCCGGCCCCTGCGCGTGGTCGCCAACCGGGGCGCCAACGGCATCGACGGCCAGGCCTCCACCGCCCTCGGCGTGGCCATCGGATCACCCGACCCCACCGTGCTGCTCTCCGGCGACCTGGCGCTGCTCCACGACCTGTCGGGGCTCACGGCCGCCGACCGGCTGGGCGCCGACCTCACCGTCGTCGTGGTCGACAACGACGGCGGCGGCATCTTTACGTTCCTGCCGATCGCCGACTCGCCGACCGTCGACCACCAGCGGCTGTTCCACACGCCGCACGGCCTCGACCTGGCCCACGTGGCCCCGCTCTGCGGAGCGTCGTACACCCGGACCGCCGACCGGGCATCGCTCGACGCCGCGCTGGCCACGACCGTCGGGCGATCGGGGCTCCACCTCGTCCACGTCCCCGTCGACGCCGCTACCAACGTCGGGCTGCACCGGGGGGCGGCAGCCGCCGTAGCCGCGGCGTTGTGCCCGGGGGTAGGGCCGTGACCGCCGACCTGTACGTCGAGACCGAGGGCGACGGCCCGGCGCTGCTTCTCCTCCACGGCTTCACCGGGTCGACCGCCACCATGTGGCCCCTCGGACGCACACTCACCGACCGGCGGACGGTGCTCGCCGTCGACCTTCCCGGCCATGGGCGCACCGGCCTGCTGGAACCACCGGACCACCGCTTCGAGGCGACGCTCGCCGCCCTCGTCCGCATCCTCGACCAGCGGGGCATCGACCAGACCGACGTGCTCGGCTACTCGATGGGCGGGCGACTCGCCCTCGGCCTGGCCGTCCGCCACCCGGACCGGGCCCGTTCGACCGTCCTCGTCGGGAGCACCGCCGGCTACCCCACCGACGCCGAGCGGGCTGCAAGACGTCGTTCCGACGCCGCCCTCGCCGACGACCTGATCGAGCGCGGCCTCGAGTGGTTCGTCGACCACTGGATGGCCCTGCCCCTCTTCGAGTCCCAGAAGCGACTCGGCGACCACGCCCTTGCCGAGGCCCGATCCCTGAGGCTCGCCAACGAGCCCGACGGGCTGGTCGCCAGCCTGCTCGGCTCCGGCACCGGGGCGCAACCGTCGTTCTGGGGCGAGCTCGACGCCGTCCGCGGACCGGCCCTGCTCGTCGTCGGCGACGAGGACGCCCGCTACCGGCGCCTGGCCTTCCGGCTGGCGTCGGGGCTGGGCCAGGCGACGATCGAGGTGGTCCCAGAGGCGGGCCATGCCGCCCACCTGGAGAACCTGCCTGCGGTCTCGGCTGCCATCCGGAGCTTCCTCGACGGCGTCGACGGCACATGAGCGGTCCCGAGGTCACCGGCGCCCGCCTGATCCGCCGCATGCTGCGGCTCCACCGTCCAGTCGTGACCGCCCACGGACCGGTCGGCGACCGCGAGGTCCTGCTGCTCGGCCTCTCCGACGCCGACGGGAACACCGGCTGGGGCGAGGCCGCCCCACTGCCCGGCTTCACGCCCGAAACCCTCGACGAGGCTGACCAGGCCATCCTCGACTGGCTGGACGACGACGAGCGGATCGAACCACCGGCCACGCCGACGGCACGGGCCGCCGTCGACGGGGCGCTCCTGCACCTGGCGGCCCGTTCCGTCGGCCTGCCGCTGCACCGGCACCTCGACCCCGACAGTCCGTCGTCGTTCGCCGTGTCGGCCCTCGTCACGGGCGGATCGCCGGAAGGGCTGGCCGCCGCCGGTCGGTCCGCCGTCGATTCCGGCCACCGGACCCTCAAGGCCAAGGTGGGTGTGCTCGCCTTCGACGCCGACCTCCGCAGGGTGGCCGCCCTGCGGGACGCCGTCGGACCCGAGGTGGCGATCCGCCTCGATGCCAACGGCGCCTGGAAGGTGGACGAGGCGCGTGGCCACCTCGAGCAACTTGCCGTCCTCGGGATCGAGTTCGTCGAGGAACCGGTGACAGGGGTCGGGGCGCTCGCCACCGTGCGGGCCGACTTCTCCGTGCCGATCGCCGCCGACGAGACCGCCACCTCGCCCGAAGGGGTCGCCGCCGTGATCGCCGCCGGCGCCGCCGACCTTGTGGTGCTCAAGCCGTCGGCGGTCGGCGGGATCGTGGTGGCCGCCGAGTTGGCCGCCATCGCACGAGAGGCGGGCCTCGGGATCGTCATCACCTCGCTGTTGGACGGTGCCGTCGGCGTCTCGCACGCCGCCCACCTGGCCTCGGCCCTCGGCGCCCTCGATCCGGCCCCCGGCCTCGCCACCTCGGCCCTCATCCTCGAGGACGTCGGCACACCGCCGAGGCTCGAGGGTGGCCTCCTGGTGCTCTCGGGCGAAGACGGCCTCTAGCCCAGAGCCCTACCGATGGCGTCGCGCATGCGCTCCCTGCCGGTGACCTCGCCGAAGACGGCCTCCGACTTTCTGGCCGCCGCCGCGTAGACGCCCTTCGCCATGAGCGACCGTTCGGCAGCCCGTCGCCGCCAGTAGACGGCCGCCCTCGCCCGGTGTGCGCCCTCGTGTTCCGGTTCGGCCGCCACGGCCAGCTCGACCAGGTGGCAGGCCAGGCGCAGGTCGCCGGACTCCGCCAGCTCGAGGGCCCGGTCGGTGAGTGCCTCGACCGACCCGGCCAGGGCCACCATCTCGTTGGCCAATGCCGACTCGGGCGACGGCTTGAGGTGGGCCGGGTTACCGTCCCACCAACCGCCGAACTGACGGTAGACATTGCGAACCACGAACTCGGGCTCGTCGTACTGCGGCGCCAGCCAGGGCCGGTCGGCCAGGTGCCCGGGCACCCGGACCGTGTGGATGATCTCGTCGATCGTCGCACCCTCATTCATCATCGCCAGCGTGGCGTCGGCGAGGTGCTCGAGGGCGTCGGCCACGTCGCCCAGCACGATCTCGACCCGCTCCCTGCCGACGATCGGAAGGCCGTGCGCCGGGTAGACCTTCTCGGCGCCGGCGGCGAGCATCTCGCGCATCGCCGCCGCCCACTCGATCGGGTAGCGCTGCACCTTCTGCGGGTTGCCGGCGTTGGGGAACACCCAGATCACGAAGTCCCCGGCGTAGACCGCCCGGTCCTGAGGGTCCCAGACCCAGGTGTGGTCGTCGGTCTCGCCCCGGGCGTGGCGCAGCTCGAGCCGCCTGCCGCCCACCTCGATCTCGACCCGATCGCGGTACGTGAGGTCCGGCTCGGCCACGTCTTCGGGCAGGAACCGGCGGCCCTCGCCGCCGATGCCGATCTTGGACCGCACGCCACCGAACTGGCGCCGGTTGATGGCGAGGTTCCAACCGTTGGTGCGCCGGTAGCGCTCGAAGCGGGTCGGGACGGCCTCGTGCGCCACCACCCGTGGGCGGGCCCGGTCCCGCGCCTCGGCGTCGACGATGAATGCCCCGCTGCCACCCACGTGGTCGACGTGGCCGTGCGTGTAGACGAGCGTGTGGACCGGATCGTCCGACCAGCCCCGCAGGGCCTCGACCACAGCGGTCCCCGACTGCGTTCCGCTGGCGTCGACGCAGACCAGCCCCTCGTCGGTGCGCAGTGCCCAGCAGTGCGAGAACGACTCGACCACGGCCACGCCGTCGTCGACCTCGCTCAGGGTCTCGGTGACGCGGTTGTGGGGCGGCTCGGCGGTGCCGGTGTCGATGACCCGCTTGCCGAGCTCGACGGGATGGACGTCGGTCATGGGGGCTCCTGCCACGTGGAGAACGGTCGGACCGTAGGACCCCGGCGGCGGTCAGGCAAACGTCCGCCGGATCAGGGAACCGGCCCTGTCGAGGTCCTCGAAGAGGAAGAAGTGCCCGCCGTCGATGACCTGGAGGTCCACGCCGAGCACCTCGGCCTGAGCGGTGAACCACTCCGTGCCGAGGTCGGTCCGACTCCCGCAGAGCACCGAGGTCGGACACCGGACGTCGGCCAGGCGCTCGAAGGAGTGCGTCGGACCGCGAGGACGGGTCGTGCCGAAGATGGCCGCCTCGGTATCCGGATCGCATGCCAGTTCGATGCTGCCGTCGGACCGGTCGACGAACCCCCAGCGGACGTAGGCGGAGAGCACCTCGGGGTCGAGGGCGTCGAGCGGTGGGCGCGAGCCGTACGAGGTTTCGACGCTGGCCCGGTCGTCCCAGACCCGACGGCGACGCCTCGCCCCGGCGGCCAGCGGGCTCTCGGCATCCTCGAACGCAACGCCCTGCTTCTCACGCTCCACGGGGTCCAGGGCGATGGCCTCACAGAGCATCAGCGACCCCACCCGATCCGGAGCCTGCGCCGCGACGATGATCGCCACACCCCCGCCGAGCGAGACGCCGAGCAGGGCGAACCGGTCGATGCCGAGGTGGTCGAGCACACCAATGACGTCGCCGGCCATCGCATCGTTGCCGAGCCGCGCCTCGTCGGTGACGGTCTCGCTGGCGCCGTGGCCGCGGAGGTCGACGCCCACCACCCGGTAGTGGTCGGCCAGTCGGAAAGCCAGTGGGTCGTACATCCCGGCGCAGAAGCCGTTGGGGTGCAGCACGACAAGTGGGTCACCGTCGCCGCCCCAGTCGAGCCAGGCGATCCCGATGCCGTCGTTTTCGATCCGACCCCCGACGGGCCCTGGCGTGCTCACCGCCGACCCACGCTCCTACCCTCGTACACGTGCCGCAGTCTGGTCGCTCACTCGCCGCCCACGCGAGCCGGGTACTCGGGGTTCTGGTCCTTCTCGCTGCCGCGGCCTGCGCCTCGGAGGGTACGCCGGACGAACCGGCGGTGGAACGCCTGGTGCCCCGGGTGGTGGCCGAACACCCCCACGACCCGACCGCGTTCACGCAGGGCCTCGAGGTCGTCGACGGCTTCCTCTGGGAGAGCACCGGCCTCTACGGCGAGTCGACGCTCCGGGTGGTCGATCGCACGAGCGGGCGCCTGCTCGGGTCGGTGGCGCTGGAACCCGGGTTGTTCGGCGAGGGCCTGACCGCCCTGGGCGACGGGAAGCTCCTCCAACTCACCTGGAAGGCGGGAAGGGCGCTGGTGTGGGAGGCGGCCACCCTCGAACAGGTGGACAGTTGGGCGTACGGCGGCCAGGGCTGGGGGGCCTGCCGACTCGACGACGACACGCTCGTGGTCTCGGACGGCTCCGCCGGACTGGCGTTCCGGGAGGCAGACGGATTCGGGCGGACAGGGGGCGTCGAGGTCCGCCTGGACGGTGAGCCGGTGGAGGACCTCAACGAACTCGAGTGCGTGGACGGGACCGTCTGGGCCAACGTCTGGCAGACCGACCGGATCGTGGCGATCGACCCCACCACCGGACGGGTGCACGCCGAGGTCGATGCCTCCGTCCTCCCCGTGGACCGGACCGGTCTCGGGGGCGACGACGTGCTCAACGGCATCGCCCATGACCCGGCCACCGGACGGTTCCTCCTGACCGGCAAGCGCTGGCCGGTGCTGTTCGAGGTCGAGTTCGTCCCGGCCGACTGAGTCCGACGCCTCAGGCGAAGCGCTGCTCGATCTCCCGTTCGCTCCAGAAGCCGGCCAGCGGCTGGTCGGGGCCGTGCCCGGCGTAGTGGGCCAGCCGTGCCCGACCGTCTTCGTCGAACATCTCGACGGCATCGAAGAGGCCCCGGCCGCCGATGGCCCGCAGTGCCCGGTCGCCGTCGCTCTTCGGACGCGGCAGGTGGGAGGTCAGGACCAGCAGTCGTGCGTCCTCGCCCGAGGCCGCCAACACGTGGGCACGACCGATCGTCTTCCAGAGCACGTCGTTGCGGCGCATCCCCGGCCGTGAGGTCGTGAAAGTGCCCGCCACGTCCACGTACCACTGGTGGCCCTCGCCCCGGTCGGTCACGAGGAACGGAAAGCCGACGCCCATCCCACACAGGTTGGCGCCGGCCCGCACGATCTCGAAGCCGGCCTCGTCGAGCAGCGCCTCGGCGATGTCGGCGGCTTTCTTGCCGGCGTCGGCAGCGCGGTCCATCACCTGTTCCTGCGCATTCTGGTCGGCGAAGAGGGCCTCCTGGCGGCCGGTGGGGGCCAGGTCGCTGCGTCGCCACGAAGCGGTCAGGCCCTGGGCGACCCGCTTGCGCTCGATGGCCACCCGCTGCCCCGCCAAGGCAACGAACCCGGGATCGAGGTCGTAGCCGACGCCGCGTCGGCCGGAGCGGACGGCGGCGACAAGGGTGCTGCCCGAGCCCATGAAGGGGTCGAGCACCACGTCGTCCCGGTAGGTGTAGAGGTCGATCAGCCGGCGGGGCAGCTCCACGGGGAACGGCGCCGGGTGGCCGACGCGGGTGGCCTGCTCGGTGTCGATGCGCCAGACGTCGAGGGTGGCCTCCATGAACTCGTCGGTCGTGATCGTGCTCACGTGCGGCAGTCCCTCGGCCGCCCGTTGTGCCGCCGGTCGGGCCCGGTCGAATCGGCCCTTGCTGGCGATGACCACGCGCTCGGTCATGTCACGCAGCACGGGGTTGGCCGCCTTCCGGAACGATCCCCACGCCACCGAGCCGGTGGCGCCGTCGGCCTTCTGCCAGACGACCTCGCCGCGCAGGAGCAGGCCGAGGTCGTCCTGGAGGATCCGGGTGACGTCGGCGGCGAGGCTGCGCCAGGGCCTGCGCCCCAGGTTGGCGACGTTGACGGCGATGCGGCCGCCGGGCTCGAGCACGCGGGCACATTCGGCGAAGACCTCGCGCAGCAGGTCGAGGTACTCGAGGTAGGAGGCGGGGACCGCGTCCTGTGCCAGGTCCAGCTCGTACTCCTTGCCGACGAAGTAGGGCGGTGAGGTGACCACCAGGGCGACGCTGTCGTCGGGCACCTTTGACATGTCGCGGCTGTCGCCGAGGAGGCAGCCGTCGTCGATCCCGGCGGCGGCGAAGTCGAGGGAGGCGACCGTGTCGTCGTCGGACAGGGTCGGTGGGGTGAAGCGGGCGTAGAAGGCGGAGGCGTCGTGGTTCTCGCGTCGACCGACGCCGAAGGCCGTCGTCGATGTGCCGGGGTGCGCCAGTGCCTCCGTCATGGATCAAGAGGGTACGCGCTTTCCCGCACCTTTGCGCGCTCAACACGTTCGTATAACCACTCACCGCGCGATTTATGGTCAGGGATCCCCTGTCACAGGCCCCGGGCAGAGTGTTGCACGGCTTCCCCCTGCGACCCCCGCCACCCGTTCTCCCGAGGGAATGCCCATGCAATCTCCGACTCACGGCGTCGACGCCGAGTTCCTCGTCCGACGACTCCTCCACCTGCTCGACCCCTGCCGACCCTGCCTCTACAGCGTCAGCCGACGCCGACGCCTGGCCCGCCACCCGATCGACAGCCTGGACGACCTCGTGGGCTGGACCGCTCCCTCGTGCTGGACGGCGGCCGCCCTGGTGGCCCCCGCCACGGCCGTGGGCCCCGACGGCACGAACGACATCGGACTGCTCCACCTCGTCACCCGCGGCGGGCTCAGCATCTCGGGCCGACGGCATGAAGAGCGGGTCGACCTGCTGTCCGACGGCACCGGCCCCATCGACGACCTCTGCCGTCGCATCGTCGGCCTGGACACGCCGCCCCCCGACGGCCCGGTCCGGGGGTTCCTCGACACGCTCTGGCTGGACCGGGTCCTCGGGATGGCGCTCGACCGGCCCCTCGGCTCGCGTGGCCCCACCTTGCGTCAGGTGCTGGCACTCCGCCCCGACGGACTCGACTGGTCCGACCTCCGGCGGCGCTGTGCCACCGGCAGCCTCGTCATCCCCGGCATCCGGCCCACCGACGCCGGCTGGTTCGACGACGGGTCCTTCGCACGATGGGCGGCCCGCCTCATGCCCGACCCCTCCGAGGCCCTGGCCGACCTGGCGCAACTCCTCGAGGAGCCGAGCCTGGTCGCGCTCACCAGGGGGCTCGGATGGGCGTCATGAACCGGCGAACGCCCCGGCCAGGCGTTGGCGGGCCTCGGGGCCCGTGGTCACCCAGTCGTAGATCGATCCGCCCACCGCCCCGACCTCCTCGAGTGCGACCAGGAACCCTTCGAGGTCGCCGACCTCGGCCAGCGGCTCGCCCGGATCCGGAAGCTCGGAACCGTCGGCCGCACCGACGCCACCCACCCCGTGCACCAGCGCCGAACCGTCGCCCAGGTTCTGGCGCAGCAGGCGCACGTTCTCCGCCGTGTAGTAGCGCGGATCGGCATGCTCCTCGGTCCGGAACGACCAGTAGGCCATCGGCAGCCAGACGTCATAGGTCGAGCGGATCCCGTCCCACGGGAACCCCGGCCAGAAGTCCGGGTTGATCACGTCTGTCACCACCGGGGGCATCACGATCGCCCCGAGTGCATCGGTCCCGACGGTGCTTCGCAGGCGTTGGCTGAGCTCGACCAGGCGCCGCCCGCGCTCCTCGGGTTCGAGGTCGTCGTCCTGCCACTCGATGTCGACCGAGATGCCATCGAAGCGGTGGCCCACCACCTCGAAGGCCGAGAGCGCCACCAGGCGGTCGAGATCATCGTCGCCCTCCTCCCACATCGGGAGGTACCAGGCCACGACCGCGACGCCCGAGGCGTGCCCGGCCAGCAGGTACTCGGCCAGGAGCCACGGGTCGGTCGTCGGGAACCGGGCGCCCTCCGCAGCCCGTGCTCCCTGGAGGAAGAGGGTCTGCACGCCCTGTGCCGCCATCCCGGCGACCTCGGCCGGCCAGACGGTGGGTGCACCGGAGGCCAGCCCCGGATGGGCATCGAACAGGTCGACCCATGCACCGAGGCCACGGTACGGAGCCAGTGTTCGCTGGTTCGGCCTCGCCCTGCCGCCGGGGGCGTCGACGACGAGCGTGGGAGCCACGGTGTCGATCGGTTCGGCGAAGACGTACGGGATGACGTAACGATCGGAGCCCGACGTCAGGAAGGCCGCCAGGGCGAACGCCAACTGGACCATCAACAGCATCGCGATCCCGGCGATCGCCCGACCTTCCACGCCCAGACCGTACCGACCGCCACCGCAGGGGGCAGGTCGCCCCCATTCCTGCATGGCGTGCCCCCACCCGGCAGGGGGCCGCCGGTAGCGTCAGCCCGGTGACTGCGGACGAACAGGGGCCCGAGGGGCACGAACCGGGGCCCGCCCCGCTGGCACGCCGGCGGGTGCTGATCGGGCTCGGGCTGGGTGCCGCCAGCCTGGGACTGCTGCGCCGACTTCCGACCGGACGTCCCGCCACCCCACGCTCGTCGGCGGGACCACACCCGGCCACCTCCACTTCCCCGGCGACCTCGACGACCTCGACAACCTCGACGACGACACCCGGACGGCCCATCCCCGACGTCCCGCCGGTGCTCGACGACAGCCTCGCCGTCGTCGACGACGGCCACGTCCACGACGTGGTGATCTCGGGCGGCCGGGTCATCGACCCCGATTCGCACTTCGACGCCGTGGCCCACGTGGGCATCGATGGCGACACGATCACGCGCATCAGCCTCGAGCCGCTCACGGGCACCACGACCGTCGATGCCGCCGGCCTCGTGGTGTCCCCCGGCTTCATCGACATCCTGAGCTACCCGACAAACGGCTACGGCGAGTGGTTCAAGGTGGCCGACGGCGTCACGACCAACCTGTGCCTCCACGGCATCGACGACACGATGGTGGACTTCCTCGCCCGGGGGGAACGCAACGACCCGCCGGTCAACTACGGCGGCGCCACCGACCAGTACGAACACCGCAAGATGCTTGGCGCCGGCATCGGCTTTGCCACCGAGGCCCAGATCGCGGAACTGGCCGCACGGGCAGAGGTCGACCTGACGGCCGGGGCACTCGGCATCCACGAACAACCCGAGTACACGGTCGGCGTGACCTTCGAGGAGATGGTGGCCCACGGCCGGGTGGCCGCCCGCCACGGCGTGCCGCTGTGCCTCCACCTGCGACATTCGAAACCCGATCCCCCGTCGGACCAGGAGGAGGGCATCGACGAGGCAATCCGAGTGGCCCGCGAAACAGGCTGCCGCATCCACATCGAGCACATCAACTCCACCGGCGGCACCGGGCGCATGGTCGATGCAGTCGCCCAGGTCGACGCCGCACGGGCCGAGGGCCTCTCGATCACCGCCTGCGTCTACCCGTACACCTTCTGGGCGACCAATGCCGGCAGTGCCCGGTTCGACGACTTCCGGGCCAAGTACGGGATCGACTACGGCGACCTCCAAGTGCCCAACACCCCGGACCGCCTCACCGAGGCGACCTTCCGCCAGGCCCGGGTCGACAACCTCCTCACGGCGGCGTTCGCCATGTCGGAGGAGGACGTCACCGACGCCCTGGCCGCCCCGTGGGTGATGCTCGGCTCCGACGCCATCCTCACCATCAGCCACAACAACCATCCCCGCTCGACGGGCTGCTTCAGCCGACTGCTCGGCGTGTACGTGCGCGAACGCGGTGTCCTCGACCTCCCCGACGCACTCGGGCGCATGACGATCCTGCCGGCCCGGCTGCTTGAGGACATCAGCCCCGCCATGGCCCGGAGGGGTCGCATCCAGGCCGGCGCCGTCGCCGACGTGACGGTCTTCGACCCGGCCACGGTCGTCGACCGGTCCTCGATCGCCGACACCGGCGTCGAGTCGGCCGGCATCCAGCACGTGATGGTGGGAGGCCGTTTCGTCCGCCGCGACGGGCTGAACGACCAGAACGAGCGCCCGGGCATCCCGATCCTCCGGGACCCCTCATGACCCGTGGGAACATCTCGTCCCGGGAACGCAAGGTCGCCTGGCGGCTCACCCGGCTCGTGCTCATCGGCGCCTTCGCCATCGGTGCGCTGGCAGTGCGCGACATCGTCCGCGGCCTTCCGGACGGCGACGACCCAACGTTCGTCGCCACGACGACGGAGCCGCCTGTCAGCAGCACCGACGGGTCCGGCCCCGACGACAGCAGTCCCCCGGAGACCACAGAGCCCACGACCACGACCACCTGGGAACCGGCACGCTCGTTCACCCTCGTCGCCACCGGCGAGCTGCTGGTCCACGAGTACGTGGCCGACCGGGCCGCCGACTACGGCGGCGTCGGCACCTGGGACTTCCGCCCCATGTTCCGGCTCGTCCGCCCGATCCTCGCGGGCGCCGACGTGGCCCTCTGCCACCTCGAGACGCCGCTCTCGGCCGACAACTCCGACCTCGCCTACTACCCGGGCTTCCGGGTGCCGTTCGAGCTGGCCGACGCCATCGCCGACGCCGGCTGGGATGGCTGCTCGGTGGCCTCCAACCACAGCCTCGATGCCGGAACGACCGGCGTGGCGAGCACCCTCGACCACCTGGGGCGGGCCGGGGTCGCGACCACCGGCATGGCCGTCGACGCAGCGGACGACCGCCCGGCGACCTTCGAGGTCGACGGCATCTCCATCGCCCACCTCTCCTACACCGACCTCATGAACGGGGGATCCCTGCCGACCCAGCCCGAATGGCTCGTCCCCTGGGTCGATGCCGGGGAGATCCTCGCCGACGCGGCAGCCACCCGGGCCGCCGGTGCCGAGTTCGTGGTGCTCAGCCTCCATTGGGGCCCCGAGTACGAGACCGAACCCACCGACCGCCAGTCGGAACTCGTCGACACCCTGCTGGCTTCGCCCGACGTGGACCTCCTGCTCGGCCACGGGACCCACGTCCCACAGCCCGTGATCGAACGCGACGGGAAGTACGCCGCCATCGGGCTCGGGAACTTCCTCTCCAACCAGCCGGGCGACGAACGCCGCATGTGCAGCGAGTGCCCGGCCGCCACCCAGGACGGCCTGATCGCCTGGTTCGCCGTGGGCGACCTTCCCGACGGCTCCGTCGGCGTGGTCGACGCCGCCTACGTACCCACCTGGGTGCACCGCTCCTCGACCTACGAGGTCGTCCCCCTCGGAATCGACGAGCCCACCGGTGTGGATCCCGCCGTCCTCGACGAGTCGGCCCGACGGACCGCCGCCGTCGTCGAGCCGGTGCTGCGGCGCCTCACCATCGACGCCTTCGGTTGAGCCCTGCCCACCACCGACGCAGATAGCCTGTCCGACGTCGATGACGACCCTGCGGCCCGCCACGGACGGCCGGTCCGGGCTCAAGAGGAGACACCCCAATGACCACCGCCCCCCACCAGTCCTCGGCACGCGTGCACAACTTCTGCGCAGGGCCCTGCACGCTGCCCGTCTCGATCCTCGAGGAGGTCAGGGACGAATTCCTCGACTTCGACGGCATCGGCATGTCGCTGCTCGAGGACAGCCACCGGGCACCGGCCTACGACGCCGTGCACAATGCCGCACTGGCCGACTTCCGCTCGCTGGCCGCCGTCCCCGACGACTACGCCGTGCTGTTCCTTCAGGGTGGCGCCACGTTGCAGTTCGCCCAGGTCCCGATGAACCTCCTCGCCGACGGCGAGACCGCCAGCTACGTCGACACCGGCGCCTGGGGCACGAAGGCGCTGGCCGACGCCAGGAAGGTCGCCGCCGTCCACGAGGCCTGGACCGGCGTCGACGAGGGCTTCGCCCGCATGCCGTCGGCCGACGAGTTCGACATCGCCGAGGGCTCCCGGTACCTCCACATCACCTCCAACGAGACCATCGGCGGCATCCGCTTCCCCGAGTACCCCAAGGTCGACCTCCCGATGGTCGGCGACATGAGCTCCGACTTCCTGTCGCGTCCGATCGACTGGGACCGCTTCGACCTGGTCTACGGCGGCGTCCAGAAGAACCTGGGCCCGGCCGGCATGGCCGTGGTGGTCGTCAGGCGCGACCTGTTCGGCCGCTCGGGCCACGACCTCCCGTCGTCGCTCGACTACGCCGTCCAGGACGCCAACGACTCACTGGCCAACACACCTCCGATGTTCCCGATCTGGGTCATGGGCAAGGTCCTGGCGTGGATGATCGCCACCGGCGGCCTGGGCGAGTTCGAGCGCCGTGCCGCCGAGCGTGCCGGCGTCCTCTACGGCGCCATCGACGGCAGCGACGGCTGGTACCGCTCGCCAGTCGACGAGGCCTCCCGGTCGTACATGAACATCGTGTTCCGCCTGCCCGACGAGGACCTCGAGAAACAGTTCGTCGCCGAGGCGGCCCACGCCGACATGGTGAACCTCAAGGGCCACCGCAGCGTCGGCGGCATCCGGGCCAGCGTCTACAACGCCATGCCGCTCGAGTCGGTCCAGACGCTGGTGTCGTTCATGGCCGACTTCAAGGCCGCCAACGGCTGAGCCCCCGGGGCCTCACGCCACCGACAGGACCGTCACCGTCCCGGCGGTGCCGTCCACCTCGACGAGTGCGCCGTCCGGAATCGACGTCGTCGCCCCGGTCACGTTCACCACGCACGGCAGGCCGAACTCGCGCGACACGATGACGGCGTGGCTCATCTGGCCGCCCACGTCGACGACGACCGCCTCGACCGGCACGAACAGAGGCGTCCAACTCGGGTCCGTGATCGGGGCGATGAGCACGTCGCCCGGTCCGAGGTCTCCGGGCTGGGCGGGGTCGAGCACCACCCGGGCGCGCCCCCTGACGACGCCGGGACAGCCGGTGATGCCCGCGAGGACCGAGCCGACCGGAACGGGGACCGTCTCCCTGCCAGCGCGTCGCTCCCACGTTGCCACCGGCGGCACCTCGCCGTCGAACACGAACGGTGGCACGAGGTCCGACAGCGCCTCGCGCGTCCGCCGACGTCCGGCCACCACTTCGCGGAACGCCGACGGGTCGCGGCGGTAGTCGTCGAACTCGGAGTAGAGGACGTACCAGAGGTCGTCGGGGGCCCCCTCGCCCCGTTCGGCGAGGCGCCGTCCCAGGTCCCGGAGTGCCAGCCGGCATTCGTGGATGATCTCGACGAGGAACGTCTTGCCCGCCTCCCGGGCGCGGGTGTACGACTCGGCAGACGCCAGGCAGCGTTCGAACCACCACCGGTGGCGGCCCCGCAGCCGACTGCGGGCATCGGCCAGCGCTGCCCCACGCCCGGTGGCCAGGCGCTCGGCCCTCGCAGCGGGGGCATGGTCGGGCCCGGCGACCCGCATCCGGTCGACAAGTGCCAGCGGGAGGCGGTGGTCGGTGTCCCACACCTCGCAGGCCATCTCCCACTCGTTGGGCCCCCGGGCACCGTGGTGGGTGAGGAATCCTTCGAACGCCTCGAGGAACGGTGCCGCTGCCGGCTCCGTCCGCAGGCGCCCCTCAAGGTCCACGGGCCCCGCATCGAAGCAGGTCGTCAACTCGGTGGAACCGGCGATGATGCGCCCCAGGTCCCAGAGCTCCCAGGAGGGCTCCGCCGAGGCCACGTCGCCGATGCCGCCCAGCAGGCACAGGGCCAGGTCGGGGTCCCCCAGGCGCTTCTCGCAGACGCGCCGCAACAGGCTCAGCCCGGCCCCGGCGCCACCCGAGACCAGCAGGTGGTTGCCGAACATCCGGCTGAGCATCGGGATGGCACCCTCGACCAGGGCGACGAGTTCGTCGTCCGAGGCCGTGGCCACGTCGGGAAGCGACCGGCGCCAGGCCGCCACCTCGGAGCGGTCGGCGTCGAAGCCTGCCAGGGGCCCGCCGGCGAGCATCGAGAGCCCGTACCGGAGACCCCGCAGCGTCGCCCAGAGGTTGTGGTCGGTGCGCTGCCCCACGTGCGGCGGGGCGACGCCCTCTGAACCGAGGAAGGTGGCGTCGGTTTCGGCGATGGTCGTCCCCGGCGTGCGTACGGCGATGACCCGCGACACCGACAGGTTCAGGTAGGTGTAGCCGCCGAACACGCCCATGTGGACGTCGGCGTCCTCGTCGCACTCGGCGGCGGTCATGACGCCCGTGGCCAGCATCGCCTCACGGGCCGGATCGCCGGCGAGCGCCACCGACATCGAGGAACTGAACGGGAACACCACCTCCGGATAGACCTCGCCGGCGTTGCCCCTGGTGTAGACGGTGAACCGCCGACTCGGCCGGCCGTGGACGTAGGGGCCCAGCCCGAAGTCGACCAGTTCGAACGGTGGGCGCTCGTCGGGTGGCAGCATCCGTCGGACCGTAGCGGCATCACCGCCCACCACTAGGGTCCCGAAGGCATGGGGGTCGATCGGGGCAAGCGAACCGGTCTTCGCTCCCGGACGGGGTGGCTGGTCGGTCCGCTGTTGATCCTACTGGTGCAACAGGTGCTGTTCGGGGCGCCGCTGGGTGTGGTCATCAACGGGATTGTGCTCGGCCTCATCACCGCACTCGTGGCACTCGGGATGTTCCTCATCTACCGGGCCAACCGGGTGCTCAACTTCGCCCAGGGCGAGTTGGGGCTCATCCCGACGATCCTGGCGGTGATGCTGGTCGTCGAGAGCGGCTTCCCGTGGCTGGCGGGACTGGGGATCGGGCTGGCTGCCTCGTTCACCCTCGGGGGCGCATCGGAGTTCCTGGTCATCCGGCGGTTCTTCCGGGCCCCACGTCTGGTCCTCACCGTGGCAACCCTGGGCCTGTCCCAGGCCCTGGCCTTCCCGGCGCTGCTGATGCCGCGTTGGTGGGATTCCAAGGTGGTCTCGCAACGCATCGCCGTGCCCATCGATGCCGTCTGGGACGTAGGTCCCGTCCGGCTCCGCGCGGAACACCTCGCCGTCCTCATCCTGGTCCCGCTGGTCCTGGCGCTCGTCGGCGCACTGCTGCGCTGGACCAACCTGGGCGTGGCCATCCGTGCCGCCGCCGAACGCCCCGACCGGGCCTCGTCGCTGGGCATACCGGTCAAGGCGGTCCAGACGCTGGTCTGGGCCATCGCCGCCTCGCTGGCGTTCCTGGCCCTGTACCTGCGAGCCGGTGTAATCGGGCTCCCCGTCGGGGGCGGCCTCGGCTTCGGCCTCCTGCTCCGGGCGCTCGCTGCCCTCATGATCGGGCGGCTCGAGAGCCTGCCGGCAGTTCTGGGTGCCTCGGTGGCGCTCGGCATGCTGCACCAGGGCATCGATTGGAACCAGGACACTTCCCTGGTGGGCGACGCCATCATGGCGCTGGTGATCATCGTGGCGTTGCTGGCCCGTCGGATCCGCAAGGAACGCGGCGAGTTGGAACTCGGCTCGTTCCAGGCGGTCGGCGAGATCCGTCGCCTACCCAAGGCGCTGTCCCGACTCCCCGAGATCCTGGTCCTGCGGTTCGGGGCAACGATCGGCATTGCCGCATTCCTGCTGTGGTTGCCCCGTTGGATGGACACCGCCAACACCCTGCGGGCGTCCTACCTGCACCTCGTCATCATGGTGGTGGTGTCGTTGGTGGTATTGACCGGCTGGGCCGGCCAGTTGTCGCTGGGCCAGTGGGCCTTCGTCTCCATCGGTGCGGTCGTGGGGGCCGAACTCACCCAGGAATGGGGTGTCGACCTCATACTGGCCACCCTGGGCGCCGGAGTGGCCGGAGTGGTCGCCTCACTCGCTGTGGGCCTACCGGCCCTGCGATTACGAGGCCTCTACCTGGCAGTCACCTCGCTGGCTTTCGTGGTGGCAACAACGTCGTACGTGTTGAACCCTCGCTTCTTCGACTGGCTGCCATCGGGGCGGATCGAGCGCTTCCCCATCGCTGGCAGAATCGACTGGACCAGTTCGTTCGCGATGTACCACGTGAGCCTCGTGGCCATGGCGCTGACCTTCGTGGCTGTGGCCGGCATCCGCAGCAGTCGCACGGGGCGGGTGCTCATCGCCATGCGGGAGAACGAATCGGCCGCCGAGGCCTACGGGGTGGACGCCACACGGGCCAAGTTGACCGCCTTCTCCATCTCGGGATTCATCGCCGCAGCAGCGGGTGCCCTCATCGTCCACCACCAGCAGGCGTTCGTCGTGGGCGGCGAAGCCCAGGCAAGCATCGGCCTCTTCATTGCAGGCGTGACCGGCGGCCTGGGCTCCATGCTTGGTGCCTCGATTGGTGCCTTGAACTGGTGGGGCGGTAGATGGTGGCTGCCCGACAACTTCAGGCTCCTCTCCACAGGCATCGGCGTACTGATCGTGCTGTTGATCCTGCCGGGCGGACTGGCCGGAGGCCTCTACCAGTTGCGCGACGCAGGTTTACGCCGACTCGCGGAACGGCGCGGCATCGACGCACCCGGGATCACACCCGACCGCCTCGAAGCCTCCGAACAGGGGGCGTCGCCGTGATCGCACGACTTCAGCGTGGCCTGGCTGTGTTGCGCCACCCCATACTTTCCCTGCGGGTCGTCGCCGGCGATGGGCCCCTCTACCCGTTGCTCATCCTGTTCGGCCTCAATGCCGTCGACGAACTCGACCAGGCAGCCTTTAATATCCTTCTCCCGAATATCCGGGACCATTTCGGGTTCGACTACCAGAGCCTCTTCTCCTTCCTCGGCGTGGTTTCTGCAGCTGCGCTTGCCCTTTCGGTGCCGATTGCCTACATGGCCGACCGTCATCCCCGGGTCCGACTCGCGATGGTTGGGGCGCTGGCCTGGTCTGTCTGTTCGTTCTCCACGGGCCTGGCCACCGGCATCGTGTTCCTCGGCTTCGCCAGATCGGGTTCGGCCATCGGCAAGGCCGTCATCGGCCCGACCCACAATTCCCTCCTCGCGGACTGGTTCCCCCCGGCGGACCGCCCCAGGGTGTTCTCGTTTCATCTGGGGGCCAACCCCATCGGTGGAACCCTCGGCGTCCTAGCGGCAGGTCTGCTCGCCTACTACTTCGGTTGGCGCGCTCCGTTCTTCGTCCTTGCCGTCCCCACCCTGGTGCTGGTCGTCCTCGCCGTTCGGCTTCGGGAACCAGTACGTGGTGCCCATGAACGCCGGGCTGCCAGCGCAGAGGCCGAGGCGGTTGACATCGAAGAAGCGCCTCCGTCCTTTGCAGAAGCCTGGCGGATGGCATGGAAGATCGCCTCGTTGCGGAGGATGTTCGCTGCCATGCCCTTCCTCGCAGTCGGCTTTATTGGTTTAGGTAGCCTGAACATCCTCTTCCTTGAGGAGGTCTTCGGCCTCGGTGTGCGGGGCCGGGCGAACTTCGTGGCTGCATCGGCACCCTTGAGCGTCATCGGGCTGGTCATCGGGGGCCGCGTAGCCACCCGACTGCTGGCACGTGGCCCGGGACTCGTCCTCCGATTCCTCGCCCTCACCTCCGTGGTCCAGGGAGGCCTAGCCGTCCTCTACGCCCTGTCCCCGAACCTGGGCATCGCGTTCGGATTGTCCGCGACGATGGCCATCTGTGCAGCCATTCTCCTGCCGGGCATATTCACGATCCTTTCGATGGTCGCCCCGCCGCGTGCACGGGCAATGGTGTTCTCGTTCAACAACCTCTGGCTCCTTCCCGGACTGCTGGTCCTCCCCTTCATCGGCTGGATCGCCGACAACTGGGGCATCCGTTACGGGATGGTGGTGTTGCTGCCCGTCGCTGTCGTCGGAGGCCTGATCATCTCATCGGCCGGAAGTCTGGTCGCCGGTGACATCAAAGACGTCTGGCAGACCGCTGCCGCTCGCTCCGAAGTGCTGTTGGCCCGCCGGCGCGGTGACCGAAAGCTGCTGCTGTGCCGCGGCCTCGATGTGGGCTACGACAACGTCCAGGTGCTCTTCGACGTCGACTTCGACGTGGAGGAAGGGACGATCGTGGCCCTGCTGGGCACGAACGGCGCCGGAAAGTCAACGCTTCTGAAGGCCATCTCCGGCATCACGGAGGCGGAACGGGGATCAGTGATCCTCGAGGGACGGGACGTGACCCACTTGCCTCCGAACGAGATCGCAGCACTCGGCGTTGCGCAACTACAGGGCGGCATCGGGGTGTTTCCGTCCCTGAGCGTCGCCGAGAACCTCCGGGCCGCCTCGTGGCTGGATCGTCGGGGCAACCCAGAGGCCGCCCAGCGTCGTGTGCTGGAACGGTTCCCGCAGTTGGCCGACCGGCTCGACGACCGGGCCGGCGACCTCTCGGGGGGCCAGCAGCAGATGCTGGGCCTCGCCATGGCGTTCCTGACCCGGCCACGGCTGCTCATGATCGACGAGTTGACCCTCGGGCTGGCGCCCGTGGTCGTGGAGGAACTGCTCCCGATGGTCCGGGAACTCCGGGATGAGGGCGTCACCATCGTCCTCGTCGAACAATCCGTGAACACGGCGCTTACGGTCGCCGAAACCGCCTATTTCATGGAGAAGGGTGAAATCCGCTTCCAGGGCCCCACCGCGGAACTCCTGGAACGGCCCGACATCCTGCGCTCGGTGTTCCTCGAGGGCGCTGCCTCGGTCGGCGACCCGGACCCCGGCACGGCCGGAGATCCGGAGCGCACTCCGGTCCGTGTTGGGAGGCCAGCAGACGATGGCCGGTCGGCGATTCTGGAGGTCCGCGGAATGGCCCGCTCCTTCGGCGGGATCGTCGCTGTCGCCGGCGTCGACCTGGACGCGTACCCTGGCGAGATCCTCGGTCTGATCGGACCCAACGGGGCCGGGAAGACCACCCTGTTCGACCTCGTCTGCGGTTTCACCGAGCCCGACGCGGGGAGCGCCATCCTCGAGGGTCGTCGACTGGATGGTCGCAGTCCTTCGGCGCGGTCGCGCCGCGGCATGGGGCGTTCCTTCCAGGATGCTCGGCTCTTCCCGGCGCTCACGGTGGAGGAGACCCTGGCGGTTGCCCTGGACCGCTGGACCGGTGCGCACGACCCGGTCTCGGCAGCTCTGCGACTTCCCCACATACTCGCCAGTGAAAAGCGGCTGGCGTCACGGGTGGCGGAACTGCTCGAGATGATGGGGCTCGGGGCCTTTCGCTCCAAGTTCGTCAACGAACTCTCGACGGGCACCCGCCGGATCGTGGACCTCGCCTGCGTGGTCGCCCACCGTCCGATGGTTGTGCTCCTCGATGAGCCGTCCAGTGGCATCGCCCAGCGCGAGGCTGAGGCCCTGGCGCCGGTGATCCGACGGATCCGTGACGAGATGGGCTGTGCTCTCGTGGTCATCGAACACGACATGGCCCTGCTGCGTTCGATCGCCGATCGGATGGTGGCACTCGACCAGGGCGCCGTGGTGGCCGAGGGAACGCCCGACGAGGTCCTCAGACACCCGTCGGTGGTGGCCTCCTACCTCGGTTCGAACCCGGAGGCACTCATGCGATCGAAGCCGACTACCGTCTGAGCGTTCGGAGGACGCACACCGAGGGGGGGTACGTACATGGAACCGGCAGGGGTACAGAGATCGGGCAGGATCGCCACACGGCGCTGGGCGCCGTTGGTGGCCGTCGTCATGGTGGTGGTCTTCGGCGCGTCGTGTGGCGGCGACGAGGACGCAGCACCCACCACCACCGCAGCACCCACCACCGCAGCACCCACCACCACCGCAGCACCCACCACCACCGCAGCACCAACCACCACCGCAGCACCCACCACCACCGCAGCACCCACCACCACCGCAGCACCCACCACCACCACCGCACCCACCACCACCACCGCACCCACCACCACCACCGCACCCACCACCACCGCCGCACCCACCACCACAGAGGCGCCAACGGTGGAGCCGGTGATCGTTGATGGCATCGACCAACTCACCGGACTGCCGGAGCACGTCCTGTTCTACGACCTGGCAGTCGAACTGGGCATCGAGGACACCGTTGACTGGGGCGAGCGCTGCGACACCGAGACCGGGCTGGTCGCCATCCCCTGGTTCTTCCGCACCGCCTGTTGGGCACCCTTCGAGGGCGACAACGGCGGGGCGACGGCTCCCGGCGTCACCGCCGACACGATCAGGATCGTCGTCTGGCTGCCGCAGGAGGCCGATCCCGTCATGGCCTATATCACCGACGCCATCGACAACGATGACACCAACGCCCAGATCGAGCAGACCACGCGCGACCTCCTCGCCTACTACGAGTCGTACTACGAGACCTACGGACGCTCAGTCGACCTCGAGGTGATGGTGGGGTCCGGCTTCGTCCTGGACGCGGTCTCCGCACGCGCCGATGCGGTCAAGATCGCCGAGGAGATCAAGCCCTTCATGGTCTGGAGCGGACCTGGTCTCACGAACGCCTTCTCCGAGGAGTTGATGGCCCGCGGCATCCCCTGTTTCGGATGCGGCCCAGCCCAGTCGCCCGAGTACTACGAGGAATACCACCCCTACGGGTGGTCGCTGAGCAAGAGCGGCCAGCAGTTGAACATGCTGGTCGCCGAGTACGTCGGCAAGCGCCTCGCCGGCGACAACGCCATCCACGCCGGCGACGAGTCGTTCCACGACCAGCAACGGGTTTTCGGCCGGATCTGGATCGACGTCGGCGCGGCGTCAGCGGAACAGAACGAGAGGTTCGAGGAACTCCTCGCCGGGTACGGGGTCGAGATTGCCGAGTCCGTCTCCTACGTTCTGGACCCGGCGACGCTCCAGGAGAGTGCCTCGAACACGATCGCGAAGATGAAGGCGGCCGGGGTCACTTCGGTGATCTTCAATGGCGACGCGATCGCTCCCCGGGACTTCACACGCGAGGCCACCGCCCAGGGCTGGTTCCCCGAGTGGGTGCTGACCGGCTCGGTGCTGGTCGACACCAACGTCTTCGCCCGCACCTACGACCAGGAGCAGTGGGCGAACGCCTTCGGCCTCTCGAACCTGTCCGCACGCGTGGCCCCCGGACAGGGCGGTTCCACCTTCATCTACGAGTGGTGGAACGGGAAGACGCCGCCTGCTGACGACACGATCGGCATCATCGACCCGAACCCGGCGCTGTTCTACGCCGTGCTCACAGCCACCGGACCCGACCTCACCATCGAGAACTTCGCCGACCGGCTCTTCGAGGCCTCGCCCACCGCCCGTGGGCTGACCATCCCGTCGATCGCGTTCGGCAGCAAGGGGCGCTGGCCCGCCGACATGGAGCCTGACCACTTCGGCGTCGACGACATCACCGAGGTGTGGTGGAGCCCGACCGAGGTCGGGATCGACGAGCTCCGCAACGAGGGCGAAGGCATGTACATGTTCGTCGACGGCGGCGTGCGTTATCTGCTCGGCGAGATGCCCGAGGCACCGCCCAAGGCCTTCGACCCCGAGGGGGCGATCTCGATGTACTCGGAGGCGCCCGAGTCCGAGCAGTCGCCCTACTACGACCCGCTGCCCTCGGCCCCCGTCAACGGCTAGCGATCCCGTCGGCGTGGACCCGCGCCCCCATCCCTGGAACGAGGGCTTCGCCTGGCAGCGGCCCGAGCGAGACGACTACCGGACCGTGACCGCCGGCCAGGCCGACGCCTTCCACGGACGGGGCTTCGTGCTCGTCGAGGACGTGCTCGACGCCGCCCTGCTGGCCGAGGTCACGGCGGCGCTCGACGAACGGGCCGAGGCCACCGAGGCGTTCCTCCGCCGGATGCCCGACGAGCGGCTCTCCATCGCCGAGGCCGGGGCGATCCTGTTCTCCCCCCACGCCGTCCTCGCCTCTGCGGTGGCCCGCCGGTTCGCCGCCCACCAGGTGTTCGCCGGCCTCTGCCACGACCTCGTGGGCGACGACGTCCGGCTCTACTGGGACCAACTCGTCTACAAGCAGCCCGAGAAGCCCCGCCACTTCCCCTGGCACCAGGACAACGGCTACACCTACGTCGAGCCCCAGCAGTACCTCACCTGCTGGGTGCCTCTCAACGACGCCACGGTCGACAACGGCTGCCCGTGGGTCGTCCCCGGACTGCACCTCGGCGGCACGCTGGCACACGCCTACGTCGAGCCGCTGGGCCACCAGTGCCTCGAGGACCCCGTGGGGGCCGTGCCCGTGCCGGCCAGGGCCGGGAGCATCGTGGTGTTCTCGTCGCTGACGCCCCACATGACCGGCCCGAACACGACGGGCGAGGTGCGCCGCACATACATCCTGCAGTACGCGCCCGACGGGGCCGTGCGGCTCGACGGCGACCCGTTGACAGGTGGCCCGACGGGGCGGACACCGCAGGACGATTCCCAACGGCAGTTCCCGGTGGTGGTCGGCGGCGAGCCTGTCCTGGCCTGAGGCACTCCCCGGAAGGCGTCAGCCGGTGGCGGCCGACCCCAGCAGCATCTGACCGGTCAGCGCCCCGGTGTGCTCGCCGTTCTCCATGAACACCTCGCCGTTGACGATGGTCGCCTCGTAGCCGTCGGCGCGCTGGATCCACCGGCCGGCGCCTCCCGGGAAGTCGTGGGCCATCTCCGGGTAGTGCAGGCGCAGGCCCTCGAGGTCGATCAGGTTGACGTCGGCCCTGTCGCCCGGGACCAGCCGGCCCCGACCGGCGATGCCGAAGAGGTCGGCGGTATCGGAGGTCATCCGCCGCACCCCTTCCTCGAGGGTGACGCGTCCCCGGTCGCGCACCCAGTGGGTCAGGAAGAAGGTCGGCTGGCTGGCGTCCATGATCTGCTTGGCATGGGCGCCGGCGTCGGCGAGCCCCATCACGACCTCGGGCCGCTCGAGCATCTCGATGGCGGATTCCATCCGCTGGTTGAGAAACGGCAGGGTGAACAGGCGTCGGCCGTCGAGTTCGACGGCCAGGTCGACCCAGGCCTCGGCCACGGACACGCCCCGGCGCTCGGCCTCCGCGGCCACGCTCTCCTCCCTGGCCAGGTCGTGGCGGACCGGGTCGTCGGGAAGCGGGTAGAAGGCGAACCAGTCGAGCGGGAGCCCCTCGATGCGGGCATCGGCGGCCGCCACGAGCGCCGCCCTCGACGAGGGCTCCGTGAGGCGGGCGACCTTCTCGGCGAGCGACAGGTCGCGCAGGTCGCCCCAGCCGTCGGCCCGGTCGAACGGGGTCCGGCCGGAGAGCCCGAAAAGGATGCCGATCTGGCGCGACGTGGTCTGGGGGCGGATGTTCGCTCCGGCCGCGTTCTCCACGGCCACGTGGTCGAGGACCCGGAGGTGCATGTCGGGGACGATGTCGACCTGGGTGAGCCCGAAGGTCACCGGGCAGCCGGCGCGGCGGCTGATGTCGCCGTACATGCGGATCTCGTCGCGGGTGAACTCGCCGTCGGGGTCGTTGCGGCCCCCCAGCTTGGCGGCGCACTCGAAGACGCCGCCGTGCCGGCCGAGCAAGTCGGCGAAGGCCAGGAGCTCGTCCTCGGCAGCGTGGGTGCCGGGCACGTAGCGGCCGTCGGGCACGCGGTGCAGGAAGGTGCGGGAGGAGGAGAAGCCGAGCGCTCCGGCGGCCAGCGCCTCGTCGACCATCGGCACCATGGCGGCGATGTCCCCGGCGGTGGCCGGGTCCTCGTCGAGCGACCGCTCCCCCATCGCAGCGACCCGCACGGCGCAGTGTCCGACCATGCCGCCCACGTTCACGCCCTTGGGCAGCGACGCCAGGTCGTCCAGGTACTCGCCGTAGGTCACCCAGTTCCAGGAGAGGCCGTCGAGGATGCTCTCTGCGGGGATGTCCTCGACCGACTCCATCATCTCGGCGAGGAACTCCCGACCGCCCGGTGCCACCGGGGCGAAGGTGACGCCGCAGTTGCCGAGCACGACAGACGTGACGCCGTGCCAGCACGAGGAGCTGCCGATGGGATCCCAGGACAGTTGGGCGTCGAGGTGGGTGTGGATGTCGACGAAGCCGGGCGTGACGACCAGACCGTCGGCGTCGATCTCGTGGTGGCCGCTGCCGACCACCCGGCCGACCTCGACCACGCGGTCGCCGTCGATCGCCACGTCGGCGGTGACGGACGGAGCGCCGGTCCCGTCGACGACGGTTCCGGCCCGGATCACCAGGTCATGCGTCATGGAAGACTCCTCAGTCGATGAAACGAGTGAACTCGTCGAGCACCTGCAGCACCCCGTCGCGAGGTGCGGACGGTAGTCGCAGCACCACCTCCGTGATACCGAGCCCGGCGTAGTAACCGAGCTTCCCTTCGTCGGGCAGTGTGCCGAAGGGGATCACGTCGACCTCATCGGGGTCGCGGCCCCGTTCCTCGCAGGCGGCACGCAGGTCGCCCAGCGCAGCACGTACGCCGGCGCCCCCGATCGGCAGCCAGCCGTCCGCGTACTCGGCGACGGCGGCGAACATCTTCGGCCCGGCCCCGCCGCCGATGTAGACGGGCGGCCCGCCCACACGCACGGGCTTGGGCCAGGTCCAGCTGGGCGAGAAGTCCACGAACTCGCCGTGGTACTCGCCGACCTCCCCGGTCCAGAGCTCGCGCATGGCCAACACGTGCTCGCGGACCTGCGCCCGGCGGCTGCGGAACTCCACGCCGTGGTGGGCCATCTCCTCGACGTTCCAGCCGTAGCCGATGCCGAGGGTGAAGCGGCCGTCCGAGAGGGCGTCGACCGATGCCACCGCCTTGGCCAGGTTGATCGGATGGTGCTGGGCGACGAGGGCGACGCCCGTGCCGAGCCGGATCCGCTCGGTCAGTGCCGCCGCAGCCGCCAGCGACACGTAAGGGTCGGGCGACCGGGGGTACTCGTCGGCCAGGTCCAAGCCGCCCATCGGGATCGGCGTCCGGCGGCTGGCGGGGATGTGCGTGTGCTCGGGGAGCCACAGCGACGAGAACCCGCGCGCCTCCGCTTCGACGGCCAGGTCCCGGATGTCGATCGACCGGTCGGTCAGGTGCAGGGTGAGGCCGAGCTCCACGGCGACGAGGGTAGACGGCACCACGTCCGGCCGGCGTGCCGGGATCTCCCCGTGCACAGATCCGGAAACCGTGGGAGACTCGTCACCGGCCGGTCGAGCAGCGATCGGCGCGACGACAGGGGGACCCCATGCCCAAGTACCTCATCCAGGCCAGTTACACCACCGAGGGGGTCCAGGGCCTGCTCTCCGACGGCGGCTCCGCCCGTACCGCCGCAGCCGCAACGGCCGCCGCCTCGCTGGGTGGATCCGTCGAGGCCTTCTACTTCGCCTTCGGCAGCGACGACGCAATCGTGATCGCCGACCTGGAGTCGAACGCCGATGCAGCCGCCCTCAGCCTGGCCGTCTCCGCCTCGGGGGCGGTGAACGCCCGTGTCACGGTCCTGTTGACGCCGGAGGAACTCGACGCCGCCGCCGAGACGGTGCGCAACTCCATGTCGTACAGCCCGCCCGGAAGCTGATCCTCGGGGGAGGCGCTCAGGCCGACTGGGTGCCGGCGTCCTCACAGCGTCCGCCGTCGTCGGCGACGCCGCTGAACAACTCGCGCAGGTCCCCGGAGCGCCGCTCGCGCCGGTGCTCGCCGGGATTCAACTCGTGGAACTCGAACTCCAACTCGAACTCCTCGATGAATTCGGCGAAGAACCCGTCGAGTAGTTCGTGTTCCCCGCCCTCGAACGGACCACCGAAGCCGAACTTCCCCTGGGGCGGCTCCGGAAGGAGGGACTCGCAGGCGGCGTAGGCCTCCTTGCGGGACTGCTGCCTGGCCTCGATATCGACCACCGCTGCGCCGCCGTCGGTGGTGACCTCGACGCCCCCGTCGGTTCCGGTGACCGTGACCGAGCCGACGTCGTCGCTGAACTGGACGACGGTGCGACCGTCAGGTCCGACGACGATCACACTGGTCCGGTTCCGGTCGGGCGGCGAATCGGGGTCGGCGCCCTGCTCGGCGAGGCAGGACTCGAACGCCTCGAAGTCCGGAACGAAGTCGAACAGGCCCCGGCCTTCGCCGCGCCCCTTGCGCAGGTCCGCCATCTCGCACTTCGCGTCGGGGTCGGGTTCCAGGGGTGGGGACCCCTCGAACTTTCCGCGGCCATCGAGCTTCCACCCGAACGGGTCGTCGCCCTCCCAGCGGTGTGGCACGCCTTCGATGCACACCTCGAACGAGAAGGCCGCTCCGTGTGAGTCGAGGTCGATACCACCGGCGTGGGTTCCGTCCCGCTCGGCCGGCAACTGCCTGGACCGGTCGATCGTGGGGCCGGGACCGCCGGCGCCGGCCGACGCCGACGCCACCAGCGCTGCGATGACCGCGAACGAGCCCAACACAGCGCCGAACAACATCCGGCCGCGCGGACGGTCCCGGAGCACCGGGGACGTGGCTTCCTCGAGCACGGTTGAAAACCTACTCCCTGCAGGGCCCGAGGGGCACCCCGTCGTAGCAGTCGATGGTGGTGAAGTCCTCCACCGGGCGCCGACGCAGCTTCGTGAGTTGCCGCACCGGCCGCCCCAGCGGGATCAGGGCGGCGACGGCATGCTCCTCGGGCAGGCCCAGCAGCGCCTGCACGTCGGCCTCCGCCGGAGCGACGACCGTGGTGAGCACGCCCCCCAGGCCTTCGGCGCGGGCGGCCAGCAGGATGTTCCAGGCCAGCGGATAGATCGACGCACCGGTGTCGAGCCCCACCCGGTCGAGGTCCTTGTCGACCGAGGCCACCTGCGCCAGGTCGACGGTGACCACCAGCACCACCGGCACCTCGTCGAGGTGGTTGAACATCGGCAACATGTCGGTGGGAGTCCGGAGCGCCGCCTCGACGTCGATCGCCGTCGGATGCACCGAGTTGAAGGGCGTCTCCCCGGCTGCCGCCTGGGCGGCGTAGACCCGCAACGTCGGTTGGGCCAGTTCGCCCAGGCGTCGCCGGACGACCGGGTCGCGGACCACCACGACGTGGCCGCCCTGGCGGTTGCCGCCCGACGGGGCGAAGCGGGCAACGTCCAGGATGCGGTGGAGCACCTCGTCGGACACCGGCTCATCGGTGAACTCCCGACAGGCGAAGGTCGTGCGCATGGCCTCGGTCAGTTCCATGGCGGCGAGCCTAGGGAACCCCCGTGCGGTGATCGAACCGGTCAGTCCAACTTCTCGACCGGAATCCGACTGGTCCTGGTCAGTCCAACTTCTCGAGGAGCGGCGCCACCGGGCCGTCGGTCGCCCAGAGGCCTTCGAGCGCCCGGTACGGGATCGTGATCGAGACCGTGCTGCTCCCCGATCCCCCCACCGTGAAGGGGGCGAACGAGAGCACCAGGCCGCCGTGTGTCAGGTTGAACCGCTCGAAGTTGACGGCATCGGGTCCGGCCCCGACATGGCGGCGCTCGTCGACCCACGGCTCCTGTTCGAGGCGCCTGATCGCCTCGGCCGACACGGCCCCGACCCAGTCGGCTTCGGCGTCGAACAGCACGTCGATCCCGAACGGGCGGCCAATTACCAGGTCGAAGGTCTCCGTGTGAACCTCCGCCGACTCGGCGGCCGCTCCCGGGAGCAGGCGACGCGTCGTGTTGCGGAGGCTGAAGACGTCATCGTTCGACAACAGCACCTCGTACTCGTGCATGAGCCACATGCAGCGACCGTCGAGCGCCTCCCTGCACGCGTAGCCGTTGCGCTCGACGGCGGTGATCACGTCGTCGAGGAAGCCGGCCACCGCCCCCTGGAGGAGGCCGAGGAGGCGCCCGTTGACCCGGGGAGCCTCGTCGGGACCGTCGATCCGGGGCCACCGGACCACGACCTCGATCCGTCCCGACGCCCCTACCGGCAGCCCGTCGGGTCCGTGGGCCGCCACCCCCGTGTCGAGCACGCAGACCAGTTCCTCCCACTCGATCTGGGGTCCCTCCGGACCGTCGACCTCGTCGGGACGCTCACGGGGCACGATCAGCACCTGCCCGACCCGCAGCCGGTCGGGGTCGCTGAGCGAATTGGCCCGCATGAACGCCGCGACGGTGGTGTCGAAGCGTTCGGCGATCTTGCCCAGGGTGTCTCCCGACTCGACCGTGACAGTCCGCGGGCCCTCGTCCGGGAGCACGATCTCCTCCGGGCGGGCGCCGGCGATGCAGGCCTCGGCCTCCTTGCGTACGGCGACCAGTTGCACGGGCTCCCAGTCCGGCACCTCGGCGGGCGGCAGCGTCGAGGTCGTCGACACGTCGCCGAACAGGTCGGGAAAGGTGGTCGGGGTGACGATCGTAGGGCCGTCGCCGGCGCTGCATGCGGCGGCAGACATGACCAGGGCGACGAGAAGGGCGACGGCTCGCATCCCCCAAGGATCGCACGCCGACGGCGCGATGCGTCCTCGCCGGTGGCTCATCCGGCGACGATCAGGGCGATGGCGCCCAACGAGCCGCCCAGTCCGACCACCTGGCCCCGTGAGATCTGCTCCCGGAGCACGGTCCGGGCCAGCAGCACCGTGACCGCCGGGTAGAGCGAGGTCAGCACGGCGGCGAGGCTGAGCATTCCCCGACCGAGCGCCTCGAGCATCAACACGCCGCCCCCGGCGTCACAGAGGCCACAGATGAGGATGAGCCGCCCTGCACTTCGAACCGGTCCCCTGGACCGTGGGGCGACGACTAGCACGGCGACGAGGAGGACCAGCGTCGTGAGTCGCCCGCCCACGAGCGGCCAAGGGGCGCTGGCGAGGTCGGTCCCGGCGAGCACGATGAAGAAGCCGGCGAACCCGATGCCGGCAAGCACGGACTCGACGAGCAGCCTCACCGTGACCGGCCCGGCGGCCTCGGGCGGCCTCGAGACGAGGACGATCGCCACGAGGCCGAGCACCACTCCCGCCTGCTGCATCGGGGTGAGCCGCTCGCCGAAGGCGACGCCCCACAGGGCCGGGACCGCGGCGTTGGTCACCGCCGCGATTGGCGCCACCACCGCCATGGGCCCGGTCGAGAGCACCCGGTAGAGCAGCGTGATCCCCACCAGCCCGGAGAGCCCACCGAAAATGCCTGCCACGAAGTCGCCGCCATCGAAGCGTTCGGCCAGGCCCGGGGCCAGCACCAGGAAGACCACCAGGCCGACGACGTGGGAGCCGGTGACGACCGTGACGACGGTCGTCCGCTTCGAGGCCTGCGCGCCACAGAAGTCGCCGACCCCGAAGAAGGCCGCAGCAGCGAGCGAGAAGAGGGCGGCCATGGGCCGCCGAGCCTACGGGCGGTCCCGCCCTGCCCTTCCGTTCAGTCCCCCAGTGGGGCGATGACCTTCTTGCGGCGGTACTCGAAGACCAGCGAGGTCCGCTCGTCGACCACGCCCTCGATACTGGAGATGCCCGCCAGCACCAGGTCGTGCAGGCTGTCGGTGTCCGAGACGCTCAGGTGCACGAGTAGGTCGTCGACCCCCGTGACGACGAACACCCCGAGCGTCTCGGGGAGCCCCCAGAGCCGTTCGACGGCACGGTCCACGACATCTGCCGTCTTGGGGCGCAGGCGTTCCTCGCCGAACTGGGCCAACGCGTCGGCCGCTACGCCTCCTCGGCCAGGTAGTCCTCGAGGGAGTCGTCCATGGCTTCCATCCATGGGGTGTGGTGGACTGGCGCCATGGTGCCGGTGAGCGTCGAGCGGAAGCCCAGGTTGCGGTAGCCCATGATGTCGGCATTCTTGTGGGCCTTCCAGTCCTTGAACATCTGGTTCACGGCTGGGATGTCGAAGTCCGGGTAGTCCGTTTCGTCGACCAGCTCCTGCGTGTAGTCGCCCTGGAAGTCGATCTCCTCGTAGGCGGTCTCGAGGGCCTCCTCGCGGGCCGCCCAGCGGGCCTCGTAGGCATCCATCTCGTCGTCGGATGGAAGTTCGATGCGGCCGAGGATCACGTCGCGGGCATACCAGGCCTGAGCGTCGAACATGTTGAACGTGTAGTACTGGTCGTGCATGCCGAGGTAGAAGAGCTTGTGGTTCGGTCGCCACACGACGCCCTTGTAGAGGTTCGACACCCACATGCGGTTCCCGGTCCGGAGCCGCAGGTCGTCGGGCAGGAACGGGAAGTGGTGCAGGTAGCCGGTGCACAGGATCACGGCGTCGATCTCGCGGCTCGTGCCGTCCGTGAAGTGGGCGGTCCTGCCGTCGATGAGGGTGAGCAGCGGCACCTCGGCGAAGCCCTCCGGCCAGTCGAAGCCGGTGCCGCCGCCGCGGGAGCTGATGGTGACCGAGGCACACCCGTACTTGAAGCACTGTGAGCCGATGTCCTCGGCGGAGTAGCTGGAGCCGATGAGCAGAATGTCCTTGCCACGGAATTCGACGGCGTCGCGGAAGTCGTGGGCGTGGAGCACCCGGCCCAGGAACTTCTCGAAGCCGGGGAAGTAGGGAGTGTTCGGCACCGAGAAATGGCCACTGGCGACCACCACGTGGTCGAACTCCTCGGCCGAGACCACGTCGTTGGGAAGGTCGTGGGCGGTGACGGTGAACTTCTGCGAGGCGTCGTCGAAGGTGACCTCCCGCACGGCGTGGCGGAAGCGGATGGACTGGCGGACGTCGCTCTTCTCGACACGGCCCTTGATGTAGTCCCAGAGCACCTCCCGGGGCGGGTACGAGGCGATGGGCTTCCCGAAGTGCTCCTCGAAGGTGTAGTCGCCGAACTCGAGGCACTCCTTGGGGCCGTTCGACCAGAGGTAGCGGTACATCGAACCGTGGACGGGCTCACCGTACTCGTCGACGCCGGTGCGCCACGTGTAGTTCCAGAGGCCGCCCCAGTCGTCCTGCTTCTCGTAACAGACGAGTTCGGGGATCTCGGCTCCCTGGGCGGCGGCCGAGGCGAAGGCCCGCAACTGGGCCAGGCCGCTGGGTCCGGCCCCGATGATGGCGACGCGCTGGGTCATGTCGTGCTTCCTTCGGGGGACTGTGCTGGAGCGCTCGAAAGGTATCCGCGTCGCTGAGCCGACGGCAACCTTCCCGAAGGAGTCGCTGCTCCTGCCTCCAGTCGGGTGGTCACCCGTCGAAACCGCGGCACTCCCTGGCGACCCTGCGGAGCAGGCCGGGCCACTCGGTCCGTCCGTCGTAGTTGTAGTGCGGCGAGGCGTACATCTGCGCCCGGTAGGTTGCCACCCGGTCCGGTGGGATGAGGTGCGGGTCGCCCATGGCGAGCACCCGGCACTGGATGTCGCAGGCCTGGCGCAGGTAGTAGGCGCGGAAGAACGCCTCGGCCGCCGTGGATCCGAGGGTCCAGTGGCCGTGGTTGCGGCTGATGACGATGTTGAACTCGGCGAAGGCCCGACAGACGCGTTCGGCGAACGCCGCGTCCTCGTCGAAGTCGTACTCGACGTAGCCCAGCATGTGGCCGAGGTAGACGGCGGGCTGGTTGACAGGCAGCAGCCCTGCCTCGGTGGAGCCGACGGCGACGATCGGTTCCTCGTGGCCGTGGACGAACCAGTGGATGTCCGGGCGTGTGCCGAAGATCCACTGGCAGAGGTTGATCGCCCCGTCGACGACCAGGCGGGGGTCGTCGTACACGGGCCTGCCATCCTCGTCGAGGGTCACGAACATCGAGGCGGTGGCCTCCTCCCGGAACATGCCGTAGGGGTGCAGGAGGTAGTGGCCGGTTCCGGGGATGCGGGCGGCGATGGCGCCGTTGGCCAGGTCGCTCAGGCCGTAGAGGGCGCAGGCCCGGTACAAGGCGGCCAGTTCGACGCGCACCGCCCATTCGGCTTCGTCGTAGGTGTCCCGTGGCAGCATGTCGACGGCTGCGGCTACGTCACGCTGTTCGATGAGGCTCATCACCTTCCCCGTTCGCTCGGATGTGCGCGGAGTCTGTCAGAACCCCGGTCCCGGAGAAAGCGGACCTCAGCCCTCCAAGAGGGCGGCGACGATGTCGAGCACCGCCTGCTTGCCGTCGCCGAACAGCATCAGCGTGTTGTCGGCCCCGAACAGCGGGTTCGGGATTCCGGCGAAGCCCGGGCTGAGCGAACGCTTGACCACGATGACCGTGCCCGACTCGTCGACGTCGAGGATCGGCATGCCGGCGATCGGCGAGTCGGGGTCATCGCGGGCCGAGGGGTTCACGACGTCGTTGGCGCCGATCACGATCGTCACGTCGGTCTGGGCGAACGTCGGGTTGACCCGGTCCATCTCGAACAGGTGCTCGTAGTCGATCTCGGCCTCGGCCAGGAGCACGTTCATGTGGCCGGGCATGCGGCCGGCCACCGGGTGGATGCCGAACACGACCTCGGCACCGGTCCCCTCGAGGACCGTCATGAGTTCGCGTACGGCGTGCTGGGCCTGGGCCACCGCCAGGCCGTAGCCGGGGACGATGACCACCCGGGAGGCGACCTCGAGCAGCATCGCCACCTCCTCGGCCGACGTCGAGGTGACGCCGTCGCCGTAGGCGTCGTCGTGCGAGCCCCGGGCGACGACCACGGCCTTCGAGAACACCACGTCGAGGATCGACCGGTTCATGGCGGTGCACATGATCTGCGTGAGGATCAGGCCGCTGGCGCCCACCAGGGAACCGGCGATGATGAGCAGCGAGTTGTCGAGCACGAAGCCGGTGGCCGACGCCGCCACGCCCGAGAAGGCGTTGAGGAGCGCGATCACGACCGGCATGTCGGCGCCGCCGATGGCGATGGTCGCGAGGACGCCGAGCAGCAGGCCGGCAGCGGCCAGGCCCCAGAACCAGCCCAGGGAGTCGGGCTGGACCACGACGCCTACGGCGAGGAGGAGTGCGACCACCCCGGTGATCGCACGGACGATGTGGAGCCCACCGAAGCCGTTCCACCGCAGCGATTCGCGCAACTTGCCGAAGGCGACCATCGATCCGGTGAAGGTCACGGCGCCGATCAGGACGGTCGCCGCTGCGGCCACCGCCAACTGGTCGTCGACCGTGCCCGTGTCGACGACCTCGAGGAACGTGGCGCCGGCCACCAGGACCGAGGCGGCACCGCCGAAGCCGTTGAACAGCGCCACGAGTTCGGGCATGCCGGTCATGCGGACCTTCAGCGCCAGCAAGGCGCCGAGCAGGGCCCCGATGACGACGCCGAGCGCCAGGAACCGGAAGTCGACGATCGCCCGGTCGAGCAGGGTCACGGCGATCGCGATGAACATGCCGGTGGCGCCGAGCAGGTTGCCGCGCCTGGCCGTCCGCGGTCGTCCGAGACCCTTGAGGCCCAGGACGAAGAGGACGGCTGCGACGAGGTAGCCGACGGCGATGGCGTCCGGGAAGGTCATGATCCGCCCTTCCGGCGCGTCCGGAACATGGCGAGCATCCGGTCGGTCACGAGGAACCCGCCGACGACGTTGATCGTGGCCAGGGCCACCGCGGCGACGCCCAGAGCCGTGGTGAGCGTCGAGTGGTCGGTGCCCGCCGAGACCAGCGCCCCGATGAGCGTGATGCCCGAGATGGCGTTCGACCCGGACATCAGGGGCGTGTGCAGCGTGGCCGGGACCTTGGTGATCAACTCGAGGCCGAGGAAGACCGCCAGGACGAACAGTGTGAGGGCGACGAGCAGCGTCATGGCCCTGTACCTCCGATGGGTGCGAGCCCGAGCATCTCACGGACCTCGGGGTGGACCACCTCGCCGCCCGACGTGGCCAGCATGCTCGCCACGATGTCGTCCTCGGGGTCCAGCACGATCTCGCCGTCGGTGATGAGCAGGCGGACCAGGTTGCGCACGTTGTTGGCGAACATCCGCGACGCAGAGACGGGCGAGCCCGAGGCCAGGTCGGTCGGCGCCAGGATCGTGACACCCCCGTGGAGGACCTCCTCGTCGGCACGGCTGAGGGTGCAGTTGCCGCCCCGGTCGGCGGCCAGATCGATGAGGAGGGCACCCGGACGCATCGCCTCGACCATCACGTCGGTCACAAGCGTGGGGCTCCGGCGACCGGGCACCTGTGCGGCCGTGATGACGACGTCGGCCTCCGCCAGGTGCGGGGTCAGCACCGCCTGGATGCGTTCCGCTGGGTCCGTCGGATCGTCGGGATCGGCCTCGGGAGGGTCGATCGACTGTGCCCCCAGCGAGCGGATCTGTTCGAGGGCCTCTTCGCGGATGTCGAAGCCCTGGACCACGGCACCGAGCCGTCGTGCGGTGGCGATGGCCTGGAGGCCGGCCACGCCGGCGCCGAGGACCACCACCCGTGCGGGCGGCACCGTGCCGGCCGCCGTCATGAGGAGCGGCATGAGCCGCTGCATCCGCACGCCGGCAACGAGGACCGCCTGGAAGCCGACGACCGTCGCCGTCGACGACAACACGTCGACGGCCTGCGCCCGCGTGCTGCGGGGCACCAGATCGAGGGAGAGCGCCGTGGCCCCGGTGGCGGCCAGTTCGGCCATCGGCTGCGGCCGCCAGAGCGGGTCGAACAGGCCCAGGACGACGTGGTCGGCGCCGAGGCCGGCCCGCAGGTCCGGCGTGTCCGGGCCGTTGACGCAGACGATTACTCCGCCGTCACCGATCGCCGCGGTCCGGTCGGGTGCGATCGAGGCGCCGGCGTCGACGTAGGCGGCGTCCACCATGTTCGCGGCCTCTCCGGCACCGACCTCGACGACGACGTCGTGGCCGTCGCCGGTCAGGTCCTCGACCGCCTCGGGGCTGAGGGCGACCCGGCGCTCACGCGCTGCACGCTCCCGAACGACGGCGATTCTCACGCTTCACCTCCTCGGGCGCTACTACGGAGACGGCCGGAGTCGCCTGGCGGACAAGTCAGCCGACGCTACCGGCCGCGGCTGGTGACGCCGTACACCTTCGGTCCTACGGTGTCTGTCGTGGGAGCAGAAGCAAGCGACAACTTCGAGGCACCGGGTCCGGGGTTCTGGCAGTTGGACCGCTCGCACTTCCCGGGCGGCACCACGCCGATCATGCGGTGGCTGGTACCCGAGGCCGTGCAGTCGGCGTACCGGAAACAGTGGCCGCTTCTCGGCGTGCCTGCAGAGACGCTCTCGCTCCGGTTCGTGAACGGGTTCACCTACACGAGGATGCGTCCCCTCATCCGGCCCGACAAGCCCTCGGCGAAGCCGCCCCCGACCCTCCTCCTCAAGGTCGCCTCCCGGCTCCACCCCGAGTTCCGCCGCCGGACCAGGGCCGCACGGCGCAACCTCGAGCACTCGCCGGCCGCGGCGGTCGTCGCCGAGTGGCATGCCGAGACCCGTCCACGACTCGTCGAACAGAACCTGGCGTTCGGTGCGGTCGAACTCGCGGTCCTCGACGACGCCGACCTGGCCGAGCATCTGGAGGCGCTTCTCAACCACATCCGTTGGACGTTCGAGGAACACTTCCGGCTCCACGGCTACGACCTCGGGCCGATCGGCCAACTCCTCGTAGCCGGGAACCGCTGGGGCATCCCGGGAGGCGACCTGCTCGGGGCACTGGTCGGAGCGTCGCCCTCCACGTCGGCGCCCGTCGATACGCTCCGTCGGATCCGCGACCGCCTCGCCGATGCGGGGATAACCCCGGTGAGCCTCGCCGAGGTGACTGCGACCTCTCCCGACATCGCCGCGGAACTCGACACCTACCTGCGCCATCGGGGGCCGGTGCTGTTCGCCGGCTACGACCTCGACTCCCCGACGCTCGGTGAGACACCCGAAGTGGTCCTCGCCACGATCCTCTCGGGCGCCGACGAACGGGCACACGACGCCGGGCGGCTCGAAGCCACGGTCGCCGACCTCCGTGGGCGGGTCCCGGACGACGGGCGCGACCGGTTCGACGACCTGTTGGCGCGGGCCCGCGAGGCCATGGACCTGCGCGACGACAACGGTCCGATCACGGCCGAGTGGCCGGCCGGCCTGCTCCGCCTCGGCATGCTCGAGGCGGGCCGCCGCCTCACCGCATCGGGAAGGCTCCACGAGGCCGCACACGTGTTCGAGCTGGGACGCGACGAACTGCCGTCGATTGTCGCCACCGGCGCCGGGCCGACCGCCGACGACCTGGCCCTACGGGCCGCCGAACGCGACCACCAGAAGACCCTCGATCCCCCGCAGACGCTCGGCGATGCCGAGGCCACAGCGCCCCTCGACGCCCTGCCGGCGCCCCTCGCCGAGACGGTGACCATCATCCTGGCCTGCCTCACCGAACTCGGAATGGTCGAAGACTCCGATGGGGTCGAGAGACAGCCGCTCGAGGGCTGCGGCATCGGGAACGAGCCGTTCGAGGGCGTGGCCCGGGTGGCCGAGAGCGCCGACGAGGCGTTCGACCGCCTCCAGCCGGGCGAGGTCCTCGTCACGCGCACGACGACGCCCGCCTACAACATGGTGCTGACCCTCGTCGGGGGCCTCGTCACCGCCGAGGGCGGCCCCATGAGCCACGCCGCGGTGCTGTCGCGCGAACTCGGCATCCCGGCGGTCGTGGGTGCAGCGGGCGCCATGGAGGCGATCGCCGACGGCGACCGGGTCGAGGTCGACCCGGCGAAAGGGGTGGTGCGGGTCATCGCCTGACGCGTTCCCCTGCGCCGATCAGACGCGGGCGTGCTTGAGGCGCTTGAGGCTGCGGGCCCGCTCGCCGGCGTCGAGCGTAACCTTGCGGAGGCGCACGGCCCCCGGGGTGACCTCGACGCACTCGTCATCGGCGATGAACTCGAGCGCCTGCTCGAGCGTCAGGCGGCGGGGCGGCGTGAGGCGGATCGTGTCGTCGGACGCCGCCGCCCGCACGTTGGTGAGCTTCTTCTCGCGGCAGATGTTGACGTCCATGTCCTCGGACCGGGGGGTTTCGCCGACGATCATCCCTGCGTAGACCTTGTCGGTCGGACCCACGAAGAGGCTTGCCCGCTCCTGGATTCCGGCGATGGCATAGGCGGTGACCGCGCCGGTGCGGTCGGCGACGACCGTGCCCGTCGGCCGGGTGCGGAGCTCCCCCATCCACGACTCCCACCCCTCGAACACGTGGTGGAGCATCCCGGTGCCTCGGGTCTCGGTGAGGAACTCGGTGCGGAAGCCGATGAGCGCCCGGGTGGCGACGATGTAGTCGAGGCGCACCCAGCCGGTGCCGTGGTTGACCATGTCGACCATGCGTGCCCGACGCTCGCCGAGGAGCTGCGTGACGGCGCCGACGTACTCCTCCGGGATGTCGATCGAGAGGTTCTCGGTGGGTTCGTGGACCCTGCCGTCGATCTTGCGCAGCACGACGGCCGGCTTGCCGACGGTGAGCTCAAAGCCCTCTCGGCGCATGGTCTCGACCAGCACGGCCAACTGGAGCTCGCCACGGCCCTGGACCTCCCAGGTGTCGGGTCGCTCGGTGGGCAGCACCCGCAGCGACACGTTGCCGACGAGCTCGGCGTCGAGGCGGGCCTTGACCTGCCGGGCGGTCAGCTTGGAGCCGTCGTCACCGGCGACCGGCGATGTGTTGACGCCGAGCGTCATGGACAGCGTGGGCTCGTCGACGCTGATGACCGGCAGCGGACGGGGATCCCCGGGGTCGGCGAGGGTCTCGCCGATGGTGACTCCATCGATCCCGGAGACGTAGGCGATCTCACCGGGACCGGCCTCGGCGACCTCGACCTGGTCCAACGCCTCGGTGACGGTGACCGTGCCGATCCGTGCCGACTGGATCGAACCGTCGGTGCGGCACCAGGCGATGGGCGCACCCTGGCGGAGGGTCCCGCTGGCGATGCGGCAGACGGCGATCCGGCCCAGGTACGGCGAGGCGTCCAGGTTGGTGACGTGTGCCCGCAGCGGCGCCTCCTCGTCATACGAGGGCGGCGGCACGTGCTCGAGGACCGTGTCGAAGAAGGGGCCCAGGTCGGTGCCGGGAACCGCCGGGTCGAGCGTGGCGCTGCCGGCGCGGGCGTCCGTGTACACGATCGGGAACTCGATCTGCTCCTCGGTGGCGTCGAGGTCGAGGAACAGTTCGTAGACCTCGTCGACGACGGCCTCGAGGCGGGCGTCGGGACGGTCGATCTTGTTGACCACGACCACGATCGACAGGTCGACCTCGAGGGCCTTGCGCAGCACGAACCGGGTCTGGGGCCGGGGCCCCTCGGCGGCGTCGACGAGGAGCAGCACGCCGTCGACCATGGTGAGCGCCCGCTCGACCTCGCCACCGAAGTCGGCGTGGCCGGGGGTGTCGACGATGTTGACCTTGACGTCGCCGCGCTGGATCGCGGCGTTCTTGGCGAGGATCGTGATGCCCTTCTCGCGCTCGAGGTCCATGGAGTCCATGACCCGGTCGGCGACCTCCTCATGGGCGGAAAAGGCGCCGGACTGGCGCAGCAGGGCGTCGACGAGCGTGGTCTTGCCGTGGTCGACGTGCGCGATGACGGCGATGTTGCGGAGGTCGGAGCGGATGGCCACGGAAGAACGCTACGGCCGGGTCGTGGTGCCGGGATGTCCGTGTGACCGATACCCGCCGGGCGGGAACTACGCAGTCCTGGTTGCCCAAGGGTTCGCGTCAACTCAGGGTGCTCTGCGATGTTTCGCGGCCTCCACGCGGCCTGCAAGTACAGGTTCGGCCAGACGAGTTCAGGCCACCGAGGGCTACTTGTCGGATCGTGAACTACGGCGATGTTCTGGTGCTGACCGGCCCTCCAGCGGTCGGTAAGAGCACTGTCGCGGCACTCATCGCCGACCGATGGGACCTGAGCGTCCACCTGCGGACGGACTACTTCTGGGATGAGTTCATTCGGAGCGGCTTCCTGAGACCCTGGATGCTCGAGTCACAGGAGCAGAACACCACCGTGATGAGGGTCATCACGGCTGCTGCAGTCGAATACGCGAAGGGCGGGTATTCAGTGGTGGTGGACGGGATCATCGGCCCCTGGTTTGCGGAACTCGTCACAGAAACGTTCGCCGACCACGGGGTTGGCTGGCACTACGCCATCCTCCTCTCAGCCAGTGATGTGAACGTGGAACGGAGCCGCTCGCGTTCCAAGACGATCACGCAGGGGGTGCTCGCCAAGATGTACGACGAGTTCACCTCCCATCTCGACGGGTATGAGAAGCATGTGGTGGATTCCACCCACCTGGATGCAGCACAGACCGCTGCGGTTGTGTGCAAGAACATGGAAGCGGGCGAACTGCAGGTCCGATAGGCACGACCAGCAGGACAGCCAGAAGGCCTGCCGAGGACGCTGCAGCAGTGTCGGAGTCGCGTTGTGCATCCGTTGCACAGAATGCACGGCACGGGACGGACACGAACCGACTCCCCGGACACCAACCCCGGAGACAATGGGCCTCGACGGCTTCAACGGACCAGGCAGACAGGTTTCTGTGATTTGAAAGTCCCCTGCTCTACCCGATGAGCTAGCGACCCGGGGGCGGACCGTAAAGCGGATCGAAACCCCTTGGCGAGGCGCCACGGTGGTCATGGTGGGGACGGGGGTGTCGCCGGGCGCAATATGGAAGGATCGGAACCATGGCATCCAAACCAGATTCGAACGTTGAGTATGCAAGCCCGGGTATTCGACTCGGCTCCTACTTCCTGGAGGCCGTTCTTCTGATCTGCACCCTCGTGATCGGCTGGTTACTCTGGGCCCTGACTACAGCGGGGAAGGGGCAGACGCCAGCGAAGAAGTTGCTCTCGCTCACCGTCGTCGATGAGCGCACGCACAAGCCCCTTGGAACCGGTCGGATGTTCTGGATGCGCGGAATCCTTGCGATCATTCCGATATTCGCGATCTTGCTCACGTTGGGGATCCTCTGGTTCATGCCCCTTTGGGACAGTCGCAACCAGAACCTCGTCGACAAGTGGTCGAGTGCAGTGGTCCTCAAGGACGCCACGGAGGCCGAGAGCCCACCTGCCGCAAGAGAGGTGGAAGCCTCGCCAGAGCCAGTTTCGATTGAGCCAACTAACCCGATCCAGAACTGAAGCGGAGAACGCTGCTACATGGTGACGGACTCTGATTCCTGACCGACCAGCAGGACAGCTAGAAGGGCCTCCAGGCTGCTGTCAGGGAATGTCGGGGAGTGTCACCCCCGTGGCTGCCTGCGTGGCTGCCGGTGACGCCCGACTGGCTGGGCCGGTATCGGGGTTGTTGAAGTCAGTCAGTCCGACGTCCCGTGATCGACGTCTCCACCCAGGTAACTGGCCTCAAGGAGGTCCGGCCGGGCCAGCAGGTTGGCGGCGACACCTTCCATGACCAGTTCACCGTGGTTCAAAACGTATCCGCGGTCGGAAATGTCGAGGGCCAGATTGACATGCTGCTCGACGATGAGCACCCCGGCCTCGGTGCGGTCGGCGAAGTCGCGCACGATGGGCAGAAGATGTTCGACGACGATCGGAGCCAGACCGAGACTCATCTCATCGACGAGCAGCAACCTCGGTTGGGACATCAGGGCGCGGGCCCTAGCCAGCATCTGCTGTTCGCCACCCGAGAGCAGGCCGGATCGGCGACCCATGAGTGGAAGGAGTGCGGGAAATAGTTCAAGGGCCTGTTCCAATCCTGCTTCCTGCTCCCGATGGCTGGATCTCAACCCCAACTTGAGGTTTTCCTGAACGGTGAGGTTGAAGAACAGGGAACGATCCTCGGCCACATGGGCCAGACCAAGGCGGGCCATCCGGTGGGGGTTGCGGGAGTCAACTGGTTCACCAAGAACCGTGATCGACCCTCGGAGAAGCGGAATGAGGCCTGAGATGGTCAACAGAGTGGTGGTCTTGCCGGCCCCGTTAGGGCCGAGCAGGGCCACCACCTCACCCTCATCGAGGTGCTAGTCCAGGCCGCGCACGACCGGAACGCCCGCATGGCCCGTGTCCATGCTTTCGACGGCCAGCATGGCCGTGCAATATGGCCCCGACATCACACTCTGGTCAGATCGAGCACGCGATAGTCGGCGAGGAGAGCATCGGTCACGACTGGGGCCTCTCGCCGACTCGGAGCACCTTTTTCCCCTTCGTGCCACCTTGGTCCAGCGATTCGAGGGCCACCGGGAGATCGGCAAGCTCGTACGTCGTGTCGACGCCGAGCAATCGTCGAGTCGATGATCGAACGCGACGAGGCCGTGTACGGCATCACAACCGGCTTCGGGTCGCTGGCGCAGACTTTCATCGAGAGCGACCAGCGCGAGGCCTTACAACAGAATCTCATCAGGGCCCTTGCCGCAGGCATGGGAGACCCTGTCGAACCAGAAGTGATCCGAGCGATGATGCTGCTGCGAGCCAGGACCCTGGCGATGGGGTACTCCGGAGCACGGCTCGTCGTGGTCCAGACGCTCCTCGACGTGCTCAACGCCGGGATCCTGCCGCTGGTGCCCGAACATGGCTCGCTGGGGGCCAGCGGCGACCTCGCCCCCCTTGCCCACGTCGCTCTCGTGCTGAGCGGTGAGGGTTTCGTGATAGCCGATACCGGACTACGGCCTGCTGCCGAGGCGCTGGCTGAGCATGGGATGGCGCCACTCAAGTTCGAGGCCAAGGACGGCGTATCACTCATCAACGGGTCAGACGGGATGCTCGGAATGCTCGTCCTGGCGTGCCACGACACCCGCCGGCTGCTGGCGACTGCCGAGATCGCTGCGGCGATGACAGTCGAGGTGCTGCTCGGCATTAATCGCGCCTTCGCGGAGGACCTACAAGACGTGCGACCGCACCAGGGTCAGAAGACAAGCGCGAAGAACCTGACGCTCGTCCTCGAGGGGTCGCCGATCGTGGCGTCGCACCGCTACGACGACCCACGCGTGCAGGATGCGTACTCCTTGAGGTGCACGCCACAGGTCATCGGACCTGCCCGCGACACGCTCCGCCACGCCGAGGAGATAGCCGACATCGAACTGCATTCGGCAGTCGACAACCCCGTCGTTCTGCCAGACGGACGCATCGAGTCATGCGGCAACTTCCACGGAGCTCCCCTCGGGTATGCGTGCGACTTCCTGGCAATCGCGCTCGCCGACGTGTGCTCGATGGCGGAGCGCCGCATCGATCGAATGCTCGACGCCACACGATCCGAAGGCCTACCCGCCTTCCTGACCGCCGATCCTGGCGTGAACTCCGGCATGATGAGCGGCCACTACACCGTCGCCGGGATCTGCGCCGAGAACCGCAGGCTCGCCGCTCCGGCGAGCATAGATTCGATGCCGACGTCGGCGGGCCAAGAAGACCATGTCTCGATGGGCTGGGGCGCAGCCCGCAAGTTACGACGGCTTGTCGCCAATACAGCCCGGGTGCTCGCGGTGGAACTTGTCGCAGCCAGCCGCGGGCTCGACTTCCGAGCGCCGCTCGAGCCGGGGGCGAGTACCGGCGCCGTCCATCGGGTGATTCGGCTTCACGTCGATCCGCCGGCAACCGATCGATACCTGGCCCTCGAACTGGCCGCAGTAGAAGCCATCGTTCTCGACGGGGCCATCGTTGAAGCAGCAGAGTCGGTCATTGGGGCCCTCGCGGGACCAGCCGCCCTTCCCGAGCCTGAATCGAGCCGACTGTCGGCAACACGCCCCCAACTGCGTTTTTTCTTCTGTCGAGCCACCGAGATTCGAGCTCCCGACCTTCGGTCCCCCTGATCGCTCAGTCAAAGACCTCTGACCTGCCCAAACACTCTGGCCTCACGCCACCACCCTGACAAGGGCGGTGACTGCCATGGCGACCATGATCACCACCACCATGGGGGCCCGACGGGTCACGGCCAGCACCCCTGCCGCCACCCCGATCAGCCGGGCGTCAACCACGAGGGACGGGCCGTCGGCCATCGCCATGGTGACTACCAGGGCCGAGAACAGAGCCGCCGGCAACAGCGTGGTGACCGGAGCCAGTCGGTCAGCGAAACGCTCCCCGGCCACCACTCCTGCCAACTTGAAGGCGTAGGCCCCTGCGGAGAGAACAACCAGTGCCGTCCAGCTCACAGCGACCTCCTCCGAGCGGCCACAGCCATCCCTGGTCCCACAGCCAGCGCGGCCAAGAGGATCGGCGCCCCCGCCGGGGTGGTGGGTACTGCCACCAGAGCGACGACCGCCCCGATCAGAGCGGTCACCCGTCCAGCACGCGTCGCAAGGTGGGGCACCAACAGGGCCACGAACGCCGCAGGAAAGGCCGCGTCAAGGCCCCAAGCGCCCGGATCGTCGAGGTTCCCCCCGAGGAGGACCCCGGCCACCGTGCCCGCCACCCACAGGGACATGATGGCCAGACCGGTGAACCAGAAGGCGTCGCGGGCATCGGTGGGGTCATCCTGGGCGCTGGCCATGGCAGCGGTCTCATCGGTCAGGAACTGTGCTGCCACCGCCCGTCGGAACGCCCCTCCTCTCAGCACCGGGGTGACCACCGGGCCGTAGAGGGCGTTGCGAGCTGCAAGCAACAGGGCACCACCCACCGCTGCGGCCGGGTTGCCACCCCCGCCGATCACCGACACGTAGGCAAACTGAGATGAGCCGGCGAAGGTGAACACCGAAAGGGCCACTGCCTGGGCCATTGTCAGTCCGGCGCTGTCCGCCAGCACCCCGTACGGGAGTCCGATGAGTCCGCACGCCACGGCCAGCACCAACCCGTCCCGGCGGTGGGGTCGCTGGATCAGGCTCACGAAAGGCAGACGGTCAGGCGGTGGCCAGGTCAGTTAGCAGCCCCTGACCATCGTTCGAACTCATTGCTGAAGTCTTTCAGAGGAAGTCTGGAAGACATGCCAAATCAATTTTCTGTTGTCGGGCTACCGTCCGGTCGTGGACTTCCTCGAGGCCAACTGACTGCAACCGATGAACAGCCCGGTCGGGAGGGGGTGATGAACCGGCGCTACCAGATGAATTTCGAGGTGGGGGTTCCCGTAGCCCGGGCATGGAAAGCGTTTAACGACCCCGACGAGCTGAGCAGGCTGTTGGCTCCCCCCGAGGGAGCAGCGGAACAGGGTCCCTACACCCAGAAGGTTCTGGAGGTCGATCCGATGCGCCTCCTGAGGTGGTCTCAGGAGGCCGATCACCTCGCCGACCGAGCCGAGTTCACCGTCGTCTTCGAAGCGACCACCGGCGGCACCCGGCTCACGATCACCCGCGACTCCTTCGGTGAAGGAGAGGAGGCGGAGGTGTTCTCGGTATCCAACGGTCTGGGCTGGGAGCACGGCTTCCGCGACCTTGTCCTCTATCTCGAGACCGGCCAGATCGTCAAGCGCCACTACTTTGGAGCGTCGAAGAGTTGTACCGGGATGCTGTACGCGGAGCGGGACTGGGGCATCGAGGTCTTGCGGGTGAACGCCGGGAGCTTCGCTGAACAGGTCGGGCTGGCCCGAGGTGACCGCCTGGTGCGCTTCGGTCACGTACCGATCTACGCCCGGGAGGACATCTGGCTACTGCTCGCCGAGCATGGGCCCGGTGCCCGGTTCGACGTCGAATTCATACGGAACGGCGAACAGCGGTCGGGTGTGGGCGAACTCTCGGATCTGAGTTTCCGGGAGGTAGGTGAGTAGTTTCCGCTCATGACCGAACGAAGGCCCTTCGTCCCGCCCAGTCCCGAGTGGCACGCATCGGTCGCCGAACCGGTCATCGATCCGGAGCGACCGATCGTCGACCCGCACCACCACCTGTGGGAACGGAGCGGAATGGACTACCTGCTCGAGGACCTCTGGGCCGATACCGGGTCGGGTCACAACGTCGAGAGGACGGTGTTCGTGGAATGTCGGGCCTCCTACCGACCGGACGGACCCGAAGAACTGCGTCCGGTCGGTGAAACAGAGTTCGTGGCCGGGATCGCGGCCGACAGCACATCTGGACCAGGGGCCAGGATCGCCGGAATCGTGGCCCATGCCGACCTGACCCTCGGTGAAGCCGTCGAGGTGGTGCTCGAAGCCCACGAGGAGGCCGGCCGGGGCCTGTTCCGGGGCATCCGCCATGCCGGGGCACACGCCAAACACCCCGACGTCATGATGATCCCCGGACGGGCGCCACCAGGGCTCTTCGCCGACGAGGCCTTCCGGAACGGGGTGCGTCTCTTGGGAAGGTTGGGCTACACCTACGAGAGTTGGCACTACCACTACCAACTTCGGGAATTCGCCGAGATGGCCCGCGCCGCCCCGGACACGACGATCATCCTGGACCACTTCGGAACCCCGCTCGGCGTCGGCCCCTACGAGTCGCAGCGCGAGGAGATCTTCGACCGCTGGCGGGACGACATCGAGATACTCGCCAGGTGTCCCAACGTGGTGGCCAAGCTGGGTGGCCTGGCCATGCCTGACAACGGGTTCGGCTGGCACCTGGCCGAACGTCCGGCCACCTCAGACGAACTGGTCGACGCCCAGGGGCGCTACTACCTCCACGCCATCGAGTGCTTCGGCCCCGACCGGTGCATGTTCGAGAGCAACTTCCCAGTGGACCGGCTGTCCGTCTCTTACAGGGTGCTCTACAACGCCCTCAAGAAGATCGCCGGTGAATTCTCTGAGGAGGAACAGACCGCAATGTTCAGCGGCACGGCGTCCCGCGTCTACCGAATCTGAGACCTGAAACCCCGCCGACACCGACCGTTCATCGAGTGGTCAAGCTACCGAGATTTGAACTCCCGACCTTCGGTCCCCCAGATCACAGAAATCTGTCCAGGACGTCCGCCTGAACCGCTAGCACCCGTGGATTGAGGGATGTGTGTCGGACGGGTATGCCTATGTACGTCTGGTGGTGCGCACTCTGTGCAATGAAGTGTGCAACGCGTAAGCGGGCCAGAGTCGCCACGGTTGACCCCCCGAACGCCCTATGTCATCGTGGTCCGTGCGCTGGAACTCCCGGCGAGGATGACGAAAGGCGGGAATGCCGTGCAGATCTGGAACCGAGTCTTCCTCATGGAGCCCGGGCGACAGGCCGAGGCAACCGATGCCCTGGTGGCCGTCCACGAGGCCATCAACGCAGTGTCCGACTACGGCTACAACCTCTGGGAGACGGTGGTCGGCACCCAGGGGGAGTACGGGGCCTCGGCCCTGGTGCCCGACATCGAGGCGTTCACCTCCGGGGCACTGATGCACGACGATGCCGACGGGGAGGCCCTGGGCGCCCTCGCGGCCGCCGTAAACGACTGCGTGGACGAACGACCCGAGGACTCGTTCTGGAACGTGGCCCACGTACTGGGCGAATGGTCGGAGGTCCCGGCCTACGTGACCAACATCCTCCACCGGCCTCCACTTCCGCAGTTGGGCCCGCTGGCCAGTGCCTCGATCGGTGTCGCCGAACGGTTTCATGAGGTGACGGGTGCTCCGATCACTGTGTGTACCAGCGTGATGGGAACGGGACCCAGCGTTCGGCTGATCGTGGGCTGGGGCTCGCTCTCCGACTGGGCGGCGGAAACCGCCCGGGGCATGGCCGACTCGGGCTTCCAAGAGCGGCTCGGTACCGCAGCGGCCATCCCCGGGGTGACCCTGATGGCCGAATCAAACGTCATGCGGCGCCTGGTCTGAGATCAGGCTGAGCGGCCTGAACGAATTCCAGCGTTCCGCCTGAGTATTCCCGTTTTCTTCATACCGCCTGTTCAGGCAGGGTTTTCGGGTGGTCGGGCTGGGGAGATTTGAACTCCCGACCTTCGGTCCCCCAGATCGATCAACCCCAAACCCCTGACCTGCGCAAACGTCCCGAAACCGCTTCTGACCTGCAGTTTGGGTTGATCACTGGTTCGCGTCGTTTCGCACTGTTTCGCGATGTCTCGCGGCCTGTACGCGGCCTGCGAATGGCGGTCGTTGCCGAGGCGCAACGACCCTGATCGGGGCTGCAACGGGGGCGTGGATGTGGACCATCTATCGTCGTCCCATGGCCGAGGGTGTTCGTCGGGTGGCGTTGAGAGTGCGTGTTGTCTCTGCGGTGTTGTTGTCTGCGTCGACGCTGGTGTGGGTGTCTGGGTCGCCGGTGGGTGCGTGGTCGTCGGATGACAGTGCGGTCGCCGTGTTCGGCAGCGCCAGCGACTCTGTTGAGATTGGCTATTCGGTGGCGGTCGACTCGTCAGGCAACGTGTACACCGCCGGACTCTTCAGGCACACGGTCGACTTCGACCCGGGTGCGGGCACTACCAACCTCACCTCGAACGGCAATTACGACGGGTTCGTGTCGAAGTTGGACTCGTCAGGGGACCTGGTGTGGGCCAAAAGCTTCGGCGACACCGGCACCGACGGCGGCTATTCGGTGGCGGTGGATTCGTCGGGCAACGTGTACACCGCCGGGTACTTCAGCGACACGGTCGACTTCGACCCGGGTTCGGGAACCGCCGAACTCACCTCGAACGCCGGCGTTGACGCGTTCGTTTTGAAGTTGGACTCGTCGGGCAACCTCGCCACCGCCAATCCTGCGGGGGTGTCGGTGTCGAAGGCGACGGTGTCGGTGTCCGAAGCCGGTCCGACTGCGGAGGAGTTCACGGTCGTGCTCGACGCCCCGCCGACGTCTGATGTCGTGTTGACCGTCACGTCAGCCGACACTGGTGAGGCGACCGTGTCACCGGCGACGTTGACGTTCACGAACGGCAACTGGGACAGCGCCCAAACAGTGACCGTCACCGGCGTTAACGACGTCGTCGACGACGGCGACCAGGAGACAACGATCACCGTCGCTGTCGACGACGCCAACAGCGACGACACCTACGACAATGTCGCCGATTCGACGGTGACGGCCACAACCGCCGACGACGACACCGCCGGCTACACCCTGTCGGACACAACGGTCACTGTCGCCGAAACCGGGACGACCGCCACATTCACTGTCGTGCTCGACACGCAACCTATTTCTGACGTCGTGTTCTCTGTGTCGTCGGCCGACACCGGTGAGGCGACCGTGTCACCGGCGACGTTGACGTTCACGTCGTCGAACTGGTCGACATCCCAATATGTGACGGTCACCGGCGTTAACGACGTCGTCGACGTCGACGACCCCGAAGCCCCCGGCACCCTGGCACTGCCAGTTACCCGCACCCAAGGCACGACGTCGTGGAAGGTACTGGGCGAAAACGAACACGGACGCGGCCCGGCTTCGGAACTGGCTGCCCGCCTCGACGGAGAAACAGCCAACGGAGGAACAACCAACGGAGGAACAGGGGGAGACCGGTGATGGGACGATTGCTTGGAGTGATGCGGTGGTTGCGGATCAGTGTCGTCATGGGCCTGGTGGCGGCCCTTTCGGCCCTGGCGACCGACACCTCTCCCCCACCGGCGCAGGCCTGGTCGTCATCGGACGGCGCGATCGCCGTATGGGGCGGTGGCAACCATGGGTACGCCAATGACGTCGTTGTCGACTCGTCGGGAAACATCCACACCTGCGGCTACCTGACCGGCAACGGGGACGTCGACCCCAACTACTACGACGACGTCTCGGTCACCGAAACGCCCACCGGTAGTTCGTCGTCGCTGGTCACGAAGCTCGACACGGCAGGAAACCTGGTGTGGTCGTCGCTGATGGATGCTTCCGGCCAGGACGAGGTCGACGACTGTGCCCTCGACGCCTCCGGCAACGTGTACGTGACGGGCCGCTTCAAGGGCTCGATGGACTTCGAAGACGACGACTCCGACGACGTCACGTCGCTGGGCGACTACGACGCCTATGTAGCGAAGCTGGACTCGTCGGGTGCTGTGACGTGGTGGCGGGTCATCGGCGGCACCGAGACGGTCGAAGGCCACGGCGTCGACGTCGACTCGGCAGGCAACGTCTATTTCACGGGCACCTTCGAGGGCACAGTCGATATCGACCCGGGTGCCACGACCACCAACGTGGCCCCTGTGACCGACTCGACCAAGTCCGACGTCTTCCTGGTCAAGCTCGACTCTTCAGGCAACACGGTGTGGACCCGCCACTGGGGCGGATCCAACATAGATATCGCCAACGACCTGGAGATCGACTCGTCGGGCTACGTGGTCACCGTCGGCAACTACCAGGACACGAATGCCGCTGTGAACTACCACCCGATTGCCGGTGGCTGCACGTCTTCGTGCGGGGAGACCCTCCTCACCGGAAACGGCCACTTCGAAGGGTTCATCTCGAGGATCGACGCTGACGGGACCCTTGACTGGGTGGGCCTCGTCGGTGGCGGCCATCACGACCGCCTCATGGCGCTCACCACTGACGCCTCCGACAACATTTACGCTACGGGCTACTACCGGGGCAGCGGGACGCCGGACTTCGATCCCGGCGTCGGTTCCTCGATCACGTTGCCGACCATGTCCCAGTTCGACGCCTACGTGATCAAGGTCGGCTCGGACGGCAACGGCGTATGGGCAAAGGCGTTCTCCACGACGTCCGGCACCAACATCGACTCCGGCGAGGCCGTCGCTGTGGATTCGTCGGGCAACGTGTACGTAGCCGGCTACTTCCGGGACACCGTCGATTTCGACCCTGGCGTCGGCACCACCGAGTTCACGTACGTCGGCGACAACCCGGACGCCTTCGGTGTGAAGCTGGACGCGTCAGGTGACCTCGTGTGGGCCAAGCAGATCCAGAGCACGGGCACCATGTATGCGTTCGGCGTGGACCTCGACTCGTCCGACAACGTCTACATCTCCGGCACCCTGTGGGGAGCAGCCGACTGGGATCCGGGCACCGGTGACGCCTGGTGGGCAGCCAACGGCAGTAAGTCGGATGCGTGGGTGGTCAAGTGGACCTCGTCGGGAGAGCTGGCGGCCGGCAACGCCGCATGGGTGGAAAACGCCCCGTCAGGCTGGGACGTCGTCCACGGCCCCGTCGACGGCACCGACCTCGAAGGCTGGCTGTCCGAAGTCGTGCTGTCCACACCCCTTTGTCCAAGCGGCAAGTGGGAGTTCGACCACATCGATGGCCTCGGGCACCGCCTCTACGTGGTCGAGGACTCCGCCCTGGCGGCCTCGGGACTCGGTATCGGCGACTACATCTGGGAGACCTACTCGACGTACTCGGTGACCATGTCGGACTACAACCAGCTCTGGTCGGGCAACGCGAACGACCACGACGGCAACACCTCGATGCTGTCGGAAGCCTTCCAGGTCCGCGGCTGGGCGAGCAGCGCCAACGCCAACAACCCGGTCTCCTACTACGTCCACGAAAGCAGCGGCATCCTCCAATGGGAGGAGGACGGTGTCGCAACGGGTGCCGACACCGAGGAGGCTCCCCATAACGGTTTGGTCCCGTCCGGCTACAGCGTCTACTTCGCTTTGGCCAACAGGGACTACGTGTCCCGGAGCGTCTCGACCGTCGAGAACCTGGCAGCGACCGGCTGCGTCGGCGGGGTGACGCTGTCCTCAACCACTGTGTCAGCGACCGAAGGTGGTTCGACGGGCGCGTTCACCGCCGTGCTCGACTACCAGCCCACCTCCGACGTCGTCGTAACCGTCACGCCTTCGGGCACCGACCAGGCCCGGGTCAATGACACCTCCCCATCTACGCTGACGTTCACTGTGGCCAACTGGTCGACGCCCCAGACGGTGACCGTGACAGCTGTCGACGACAACGTCGACGACGGCAACCAGGACGTGTCGTTGACCGTCGCTGTCGTGGCTGCCTCGTCCGCCGACGAGTTCGACGGCACCGCTGATCAGGTGGTGACGGCCACCGCCGTCGACGACGACACTTCCGGATACACGCTGTCGAAGACCACGGCTTCGGTCACCGAAGGCGGGTCGACGGACACGTTCACCGTTGTGCTCAACACCGAACCGACAGGCACGGTCGCATTGGACGTGTCTTCGGCTGACACCGGAGAGGCGACCGTGTCGCCGTCGACGCTGCTGTTCGGGGCGTTCAACTGGTTCACGCCCCAGACGGTGACCATCACAGGCGTCAACGACTCGGTCGACGACGGCAACCAGAACACCATGGTCACGATCGCCGTCGACGACGACAACAGCGACGACACCTTCGACGGCCTCACCGACCAGACCGTCACCGCCACCACCACCGACGACGACACCGCCGCGTTCACGTTGTCCAAGACCACCGTGTCGGTCACCGAAGCCGGCTCGACCGACACGTTCACCGTGGTACTCGATTCTCAACCCACCTCGAATGTGGTGCTCACCGTGGCCTCGGGCGACACCGGCGAGGCAACCGTGTCTGCGTCGACGTTGACGTTCACCACCGGCAACTGGAACACCACCCAGACGGTGACCGTGACGGGTGTCGACGACTCGGTCGACGACGGCGACCAGGACACCACGGTCACGATCGCCGTCGACGACGACAACAGCGACAACGCCTTCGACGGCCTCGCCGACCAGACCGTCACCGCCACCACCACATCCGACGACGACACCGCCGGATACACCCTGTCGGGTACGACGGCGACGGTCACCGAAGCCGGCTCGACCGCCACGTTCACCGTGGTACTCGACACCCAACCCACCTCTAACGTCGTGTTGACGGTCACGTCGGCCGACACCGGCGAAGCAACCGTGTCACCGGCGACGTTGACGTTCACGAACGGCAACTGGGACAGCACCCAGACCGTGACCGTCACCGGCGTTAACGACGACGTCGACGACGACGACCAGGAAACGACCGTCACCATCGCCGTCGACGGCTCCAGCGACGACACCTACGACCCGCTGGCCAATCAGGCCGTCACTGTCACGACCAGCGACGACGACGAGACCGGGTACTCGCATGAGGTCACCGCGCTGATGGTCGACGAAACCGGGTCGATCGACTCGTTCACCGTGGTTCTCGACTCCGAACCGTTCTTACCGGTGGTCATCTCGGTCTTGTCCTTGGACGAAGGCGAGGTCACCGTGTCCCCGGCGACGTTGACGTTCACGTCCGGCAACTGGGACAACGCACAGACTGTGACTGTTGCCAGCGTCGACGACGACATCGACGACGGCACCCAGGTGACCACGATCACGCTCTCAGTCGACGCTTCGAGCGACAACGCGTTCGACCCGTTGGCCGACCAGACCCTGACGGCCACCACATTCGACGACGACGTTGCCGGATACACCCTGTCGGGCACGACGGTGACAGTCACCGAGGCCGGATCGACCGGCACGTTCAGCGTGGTGCTCGACACCCAACCCACCTCCAACGTCGTCCTCATCGTGTCTTCTCTCAACACCAACGAAGCCACCGTGTTGCCCACGTCGATTTCGTTCACGTCGGCGAACTGGGACAGCGCCCAGACGGTGACCGTCACCGGCGTCGACGACACCGCCACCGACGGTCCGCAGGACACCACGATCACTATTTCGGTCGACGCCGACTTCAGCGACGACGTGTTCGACTTGTTGGCCGACCAGACGGTGACCGTCACGACTTCTGACGACGACTCACCGGGCGTGTCCGTGTCGCAGAGCGACGGTTCCACCGTCGTCGACGAAACCGGATCGGCGGACTCGTTCACTGTGGTGTTGACCACCCAACCCCTTTCCGACGTGGTCGTTGCGGTCTCGTCCGCGGACACCGGCGAGGCAACCGTGTCGCCGGCCACGTTGACGTTCACGAACGGCAACTGGGACACCGCACAAACAGTGACCGTCACCGGTGTCGACGACACCATCGACGACGGCAACCAGGAAACCACTGTCACGATCGCCGTTGTCGATGCTTCCAGCGACAACGCCTACGACCCGCTCGACGACCAGACCGTCACGATCACCACCATCGACGACGACACGCCGATTGCGTTAGTGGATCCGTTCGACTGTGCGACCTATCCGGCGTTGATTCAGGCGGTCGGAACAGTCGGGGTGGGTTACGACGTGAAGTCGTTCGATCCGGTTGAGGGCCAGTATTCGACGATCTTCTCGCTGCCGTTCGACCGGTCCCCGGCCTACACGGCGCTCAACGGTGTCGGGATCAACCCGGTGGATGGCGCCCTCTACGGGTTGATGAAACTGTCCAACGGCAGTGCCTACCTGGTGCGTTTCAACGACGGTGCTGTCGCGTTTGTCGCCGAGTTGCCAGCGATGTCCAACGCCGGCGATGTCGACGAAACCGGAACATTCGTGTGGCCAATGAGCCAGGACTTCTACGCGCTTTCCGGGATCGCCGACATGGAAGGCTTTGTCAACGCGGCTGATGCGGTCGACAAGACACAGATCGCTCCAGCGTTGACCGGAGCCACCCTTATTGCCGACATCGCGACTGTCCGGGTCGACCTTGGCAACGGTGACGCCACCTATGCGATGGGGATCGCATCCTCCGACCAGACGCTGCGGATCTTCCGTTACGCCAGCCCGACCGGTGCCTGGACCAT
>JARQPW010000001.1 GCA_029577135.1 Acidimicrobiales bacterium | reverse complement strand
GAATGGTGCGAAGTACATCGATCCGTCGATCACGGTGATCAAGACGTACCATCCGGGTGGTTTGGATGTGGCGTTCACGGACCCGGAGTGGGGTGCGACGACGGCACGTCAGGCCCTGGACCAGGGTGCGGACGTGGTGTTCGGTGCCGGTGGTAAGACCGGCAACGGGGCGATCATCGAGGTGGCCGGTGAGGCTGGTGCGTTCTGCATCGGTGTCGACACGGACCAGTGGAACACGGTGCCTGAAGCGCATCCGTGCCTGGTGTCGTCTTCGATGAAGATGATCGTCGACGGTGTCGTGGACCTGGTCGGCCAGTCGTTGGCTGGTTCGATGCCTGCGGGCAACTACTACGGCGGTGTGGCGTTGGCTCCGTTCCACGACCATGCCGACTCGGTGCCCGCAGCCGTGCAGGACATGCTCGTCGCCCTCAAGGCCGACCTCGAGTCCGGCGCCATCCCGACCTGTGTCTGGGTCACGGACGCCCCGGGGTGCGAAGTCGCACCGGTGCCCGTGACCGGTGGGACCCTGCGGATCGGCCTCGAAGCCGAAACCGACGGGTTGAATCCGGCTGTGAACCGGTTTGCGATTTCCGCCTACCAGATGGGAGCCGCCGTCTACGACTACTTGGTTGGTGTTGAGAACACTCCGTGCTTCTGCGAGTTCACGCCCATACTGGCCGAATCGTGGACCCATTCGGACGACTACGTGACGTGGGACTTCAAGTTGCGGGAAGGCATCAAGTTCCATGACGGGACGGACCTCACCTCCGCGGCCGTCATGAAGGCATTCCAGATGCAGTTGACCGACCCGACGGTCGGGATCGCCATCAGGGCCCTCTTCGCGGCCGACGATCCGGAGACGGAGTACTTCGAACCGGCCCAGATCATCGACGACTACAACATCCGCTTCCACGCACTGCGACCACACGTGGACTTCCCCGGCATCTTCTCGACCCAGCTGGGGATGATTCCGTCACTGGCGTACATGGAGGCCGCCGAGGCGGACGGATCGTTGAACCAGGCGCCTGTTGGCACTGGACCGTTCATGCTCGACAGCCGTGCCCAGGACAGCATGACCCGCTTCGTCCGTAATCCGGACTACTGGCAGGGCGACGTCTACCTCGATGCCGTCGAGTTCTACATCTACACCGATGGCGAGATCGCCGCTGCCGCTCTCGGGGTTGGGGACATCGACGCCATGGGTACCTCGAATGTGGAGGCCATCTTGGCCATCCGGGACCTCGCGGATGACGGCTATGTGCTCTATGAATCTGACCGCGGAGATGAGATCTTCAGCATGGCGAATGCCTCTCGTCCCCCGTTCGACGACATTCGGGCCCGGCAGGCACTCACCTACGCGTTCCCGCGCGACGACTACCTCGAGTTCATCGGGGCAGGCGTGCTGCGAGCAGCGGACCAGGCGTTCACTCCTGAGTCGATCTACTACCACCCGGATGTGGTCCAGGAACACGACACGCCTGACCTGGCGGCAACGTTGGTTGCCGAGTACTGCGCGGACGTTCCGGACATGTGCACCGACGGGAGGATCAACGCGGAGTACCAGTACTCGGGCCCGTCGGTCCTCCAGGAACGGACCTACGACCTGTTTACGGAGGCGTGGTCGCCCTACTTCAACTTCACGAAGGACATGCTGCTCCAGGACGATCACATCACCCACGCGATCCTCGGCATGTGGGACTTCATCACCTGGCGACAGTTCGGGAGCCTCAACCCCGACGGGCACATCCTTTGGACTTCCTGTGAAGCCATAGGACAACTTTCCCTGAACTGGCCGCGTTACTGCGACCCGGCCATAGATGAGGCGATGTTTGCGGCACGGGCCAGCGACGATCGTGAGGCGAACTTGGAGTTGTGGGATGCCTGGACCGAGGGCATCAACGAGAGCTATACCTACCTGTTCCAGGCCCACGCCATGTGGACCCACGGATATCACCCGAAGGTGAAGAACATCTGTGGTTACACGTTCCCGGATGGCAGCGCACCGTTGTGTCACATCAACGGTGGCAACGCGGGTTGGCACCATATGTGGATCGAGGAGTAGCACGGGAACTCCATCCCACGAAAGAAGGCTGAAGGGGGCGGCCGGTTTCACCGGCCGCCCCCTTTGCCTTGCATCATGAAATCTCGCGAGGTCTGATGACTTTCCTGGCGCGCCGATTGGCGTTCATGCTCGGAGTGCTGTTCACCACCACGTTCATCGCCTACGCGGCGATGAACGCCCTCGGTGACCCGCTGTTCAACGTCGTCGGTTTCTACGCCAAGGTCGACTGTGACGCTGTTCTGGCTGGGGAGATTGACGATGTCGTCGGGACGCGACCGGGCAGCAGCCTCGGCGAGTGCCAACTGGTTGCTGAGGCCCGTGAGAAGTACCACCTCGACGATCCGTTGCCGGTCCGCTACGGGCGTTGGATCGGCGCGATGGTTCAGGGGGACTTCGGGGAGTCATTCAAGAACTACGTGCCGGTGAGCACGATCCTTGCCGAACGGCTGCCCAAGTCGCTGATGCTCATGGGCATGTCCATGACGGTGGCACTCGGTGCCTCGATCCCCTGGGCCGTGGCGGCCGCCTACCGGGCGAATCGTCGGCTGGATAAGGCGTCTACCGCCGTCTCTTTCGGCATCCTGTCCATCCCCAGTTTCGCCTTCGGGATCATCCTGTTGTACCTCTTCGTGGTCCGGTGGGAGATCTTCCCCAGTCGGTTCGAGGATGACGACCTGTTCTCCCGGCTCCGCTCCCTAACCCTTGCCTCACTCACCCTCGGCCTGCCGTTGGCCGCCGTCTACCAGCGGCTGCTCCGCACAGACCTCATCACGACGCTCCAGGAAGACTTCGTCTTGACCGCCAAGGCAAAGGGGCTGTCGGACCGCCGGATCATGTTCCGGCACGTCCTCAGGCCGTCGATGTTCGGGATGGTCACCGTCGTGGGCCTGAACTCGGCCGCGCTGTTCGCCGGCTCGATCATCATCGAACAGATCTTCTCCATCCCGGGGATCGGGCGGGAGTTGTACGTGTCCATCGTACGCGACGACAATCCGGTGGTCCTGGCCTGCGTGGTCGTCATCGTGACCGCCTTCGTACTGATCAACACCGCCGTCGACCTCCTTTACTCCTACCTGGATCCGAGGGTGAGACGTGACACCTGATACGACCGAACCCACGGCCGTCGAGAGCACCCAGGTGGCTGTCGATAGGCCAGATGCCAGCAAGGTCCAACGTCGGCTTGGAATCAGTTTCTGGGGTGCAATCGGCTGGATATTCCTGGTTTCGGCTGCGGCACTCCTAGCCCCGTGGCTTCCCATCACCGACCCGGACGAGATCGGCGCCGGTCCACGGATTGGAGGTCCGAGTTGGGACAACTGGTTCGGCACCGACCCCAACGGCCGGGACATGTTCTCCCGCACCATCTGGGGAGCCCGGGTCTCTCTCATGGTGGGGTTCGTCTCGATCGTGCTCGGCTTCCTCATCGGAGGCCTAGTCGGGGTGGTCAGTGGCTACCTCCGCGGGACCACCGACAGGATCCTGAGCTTCATCATCTTCGTCATGCTGAGCTTCCCCTCACTCGTGCTGTTCCTGCTGATCATCAGCATCGTGGGCCAGGGACTGTGGGTCGTGAGCCTGACCCTGAGTGTTCTGGTAGTCCCATCGGTGGCCCGCCTTGGCCGGGCCATCACCATCGCATTCGCCGAACGGGAGTTCGTGGCTGCCGCCCGACTTCTCGGGGCCACCAACCGACGGGTCATGGTGCGCGAGATCCTGCCCAACGTCCTCATCCCCATGTCCGCCCTGCTGCTCCTCGGCCTCGGCGTGACCATCGTCGCCGAAGGCGGCCTGGCCTACCTGAACCTGTCGGTGGCCGAGGGGTTCTCGTGGGGGAAGATGATCAATCTCGGGGCGGCACCCCGAACACTGCGGTTGGCCCCCTGGGTGGCCTTCTTCCCGATCGGAGCCATGTTCCTGACCGTGCTGTCCCTGAACTGGGCCGGTGACCGACTACGCCAGCACTTCGACATACGCGAACTCGGAATCGGGAGTCGTTGAAGTGGCCGGAGCCCTGCTGACCGTCCGGGACCTGAGCGTCGGGTTTCTCACCGAGCAGGGCCTGGTACGGGCCGTCGATGGCGTCTCGTTCGACCTCGAACCAGGCCAGACGCTCGGAGTCGTCGGCGAATCCGGTTCCGGCAAGTCCGTCACCGCCAAGGCCCTCATGAACCTGCTGCCCTCATATGCCCAGGTCCGAGGAACGGTCGACTTCGATGGCCGCAACGTGTTCGCCATGGCTGCAAACAAGGAGAAGCACTTCTGGGGGGTGGAGATGACCATGGTGTTCCAGGACCCCATGACATCGCTCAACCCGGTCAAGAAGGTCGGCGAACAGATCACCGAATCGCTGCGTGTCCACCTGCGCCGGAGTCGACGCGACGCACTGGCCGAAGCCGGCGACCTGCTCGAACAGGTCGGCATCCCTGAACCGGGCAAAAGACTTACCCAGTATCCCCACGAACTCTCCGGTGGGCTCCGCCAACGGGTCGTGATCGCCATGGCCCTGGCCTGCGGTCCCCGCCTCCTGATCGCCGACGAACCGACCACCGCACTCGACGTGACCGTCCAGAAGCACATCCTCGACCTCCTCGACGACCTCCGTCGGGCCCGGGGCATGGCCATGATCCTCATCACCCACGATTTGGGAGTGGTCAAGGGCCGGGCCGACGAGGTCATGGTCATGTATGCCGGCCACACCATGGAAGAAGCGCCAACGGCAACCCTGTTCGCCGAAATGCGCCATCCCTACACAGAGGCCCTGCTTGAGACCATCCCCCGCATCGACACCCCCAGCCACACCCGACTGGTTCCCATCCCGGGTCGGCCCCCCGAGGTGATTGACGTACTCGACGGTTGTCCCTTTGCTCCCCGGTGCCGCTACTCGATCGCCAGGTGCCTTACGGATCAACCGGGCCTCACCTCCCACGGCGCTGGCCACCTGTGCGCCTGTCACGCCCCGGTCGGCACACCATCAGGCATCCAGGCGCGCTCAGCGAACGAGTCGGCCGGAACCACCGCGGCGGGCCTCGACATGGGTCAGTTCACCCGGAATGTGCCCGTCGCCGACTTGGGACAATCGGGAGCAGAAGGCTGATGGCGGGTAGCGGCACCGCCCACCTTCGCGGCCACGACGACGTGGTCCTGCGGGTCGAGCACCTCGTCATGGAGTTCCCGGCAGGACGCCATCAGGTCGTCCACGCCGTGTCCGATGTCAGCTTCGACATCCGCCGGGGCGAGACACTCGGCATCGTCGGGGAGTCGGGCTGCGGCAAGTCGACCACTGCCCGTAACATCGTCCAACTGCCGCCCCCCACCTCGGGTCGTGTGGTACTGGACCCGGGAACCGATCAGGAGGCCGAGTTGACCGCCCTCGTTGGCGAGGACCTGCGGCAGGTTCGGCCCCGGCTCCAGATGATCTTCCAGGACCCGATCTCCTCACTCAACCCGCGCCGCCGGGTCCGCGACATCGTCGGTGAGGGCCTCCACATCTGGGCCGGGGGATCCGACGACGAACAGATCAGGGCCAGGGTCGACGAAGTCCTCGACGCCGTGGGCATCGACCCGACAGTGGCCGCCAACCGCCGACCCCACGAGTTCTCCGGCGGCCAGTGCCAGAGGATCTCCATCGCCCGCGCCGTCGTCCTCGAACCCGAGATCCTCATCTGCGACGAACCGGTCTCCGCTCTCGACGTTTCCGTGCAGGCCCAGATCCTGAACCTCCTCGAAGAGATGAAAGACCGCTACGGCCTGACGCTGGTGTTCATCAGCCACGACCTGTCGGTGGTCCACAACGTCAGCGACCGGGTGATCGTCATGTACCTGGGCAAGGTGTGCGAAGTCGGTGGCGCCGACACCCTCTACTCGGCCCCCGCCCACCCCTACACCCGTGTGCTGCTGGCGTCTGCCCCCGAACCGGCATCAACCGTGGACGAGTCGGAGTCGGCCATCGGCGACGAGATTCCATCGCCCATCGACCCGCCGTCCGGGTGCCGATTCCGCACCCGTTGCCCGCGGGCCGAGGCCCGTTGTGCCGACGAGGAGCCGATGATGCGGAGTGTGGGCGACGACCACTTCGTCGCCTGCCACTTTCCCAGCCTGGGATAGTTGGGCGTTGGTTTCCCCGGTCAGGGCTACCGGATTTCAGCAAGCAGCGCGTCTTCGTAGGACCAGTCGAAGTCGCGGCCGCCGGAGGTGAGGTGCCAGGCGTGGGTGTGGGCGACCATCGAGGCCAGGTCGTGTTCCGGCTCCCAGCCGGTGTCCCGGCGCAGGGCGTCGATCGAGAAGACCACGTTGCGGTTCCAGCGGTGGATGTTGGGCGCCAGGCGGGGGATCACGCCGGCAAACCGGAACCGGTGCCGGATGGCGGCCTGACGGCGCTTGGCTTCCTCGCTGGTGCGGATGTCGATGTTGGGGCGCGATGGTTGGCTCCCGCTGGCAGCGTCTTTCGCGGGGCTTGATTCAATCCCGATGTTCCCCTCCCAGAACTCCTCCATGAACGCGTGGGGGATGAACCGGATGTCGGGCTCGACGCCGAGGACCTCGGCCGTGGTGCGGACGTAGCCCAGGTCGGTGTGGAAGCTTCGGCCGGTCAGGTTGTAGCGGTGGCCGATTGTGCGCTCCTCCTGCATCAGCGCCACGAGGGCACGAGCCTGGTCGTCGACGTGGCCGACCTGGCCGAGCGTCATCCCGTCGCCGGGGACCAGCACGGGCCGCCCGGCCTCGAGGCGGGCGAACATGCGCTGTTCCCGGTCGGGGATGATGTTGCGCGGTCCGTAGACCATCGAGAAGGCGGCGATGGTGGCGGGGAAGCCACGCTCGGCGTGCGCCTCCCACAGCAGGTCCTCGCAGAGCAGCTTGTGGAGGCCGTACTCGATCTGGGTGTCGCCCCGCTCGACCGGGTGCTCCTCGGTGATGGGGAGCAGGTCGGCGGCGCTGTAGATCACGGTCGAGCTGGCGAAGACGTAGTGGTCGACCCGGCCGTCGAGGATCTCGACCATGAGCGCCACGTCCTCGGGGTGGTAGGCGGTCATGTCGTGGACGACGTCGAACTCGAGCCCGGCCAGTGCGTCGCGGACCTGGTCGTGGTCGGACCGGTCGGCGGTGACGCGGTGGATGCCGTCGGGGAGGGGCGCCTCGGTCTTCCCGCGGTTGCAGATCGTGACGTCGTGACCGCAGCGGACGAGCTCGTGGACGAGGGCCAGGCCGTTGAACTGGGTGCCGCCCATGACCAGGACCCGCAGCGTCTCGCTGCTCAAGGAACCACGCCTTCCCAGATCTCCCGTTCCTCTGGCTCCGGGTCGGCGAGCAGGCCGCACTCGTCGTCGAGGTCCATCACAAGGCGGTGGTCGGGTTCGTAGGTGGGCCAGTCGCCGAGGGCGGAGGTGGAGGGATCACCATCACGAATGAAGCTGATCCATGAGTCGTGCATGGTCTCGGCGAGGGCGTCTGGGCGGGGGCCCTCGCCGAGGAACAGGTCGGTGCCCGGACGGTCGAGGTTGTTGAACGTGAACGGGATCTCGAGGGCGTGGGCGGCGCCGAATGCGCCGTCAAACGCCCGGGAGTCCCACGAGAAGCGGTACATCCAGGTCGCGGCACCGTTGCCGTGGCGGTTCTCGGCCAGGCGCACGGCAGGTACCCGGAACACCCGGTCCGTGGCGATGGCGCAGGCCACCCAGCCGGGTTCCACGTCGGAGAGCCGCTGCCGGTAGCAGGCCAGCACGGCGTCGGCATCGGGTGACATCCGGGCGGTGTAGCGGTGGACCCTGTCCTCGCTGAGGCCGGGCACGCCCCAGAGGGCCATCTCGTCCTCGTTGGTACCGGTCAGGAGAGGGACTTCACTGCCGGCCCCGTCGGCGATCAGTTCGTGGGGCGTCCGGGGCAGGGCCTCGTGTCCCCAGACCGGGTAGAAGGGCTCGGGGCCGTGGGCGGGCCGGGTGCTGCGTTCCGTGATCACCTGCTGCTGCGCCTCGAGAATCCGATCGGCGTCGATCTCGAGCAGTTCTGTGGCATCGGGTTCGCCGAGGGCGGCGAGGAACTGCGCCGAGATCTCCTTGCCGGACTCTGGATCGTGGGTGTTGTGGGCGGCGCCACTTTGGGCGATGGCCCGCTGGACGAGCCCGTCGGCGTGGGGTGAAGCCAGCACGTTGCAGACGCTGAACGCACCTGCCGACTCGCCGCCGACGGTGACCCGGTCGGGGTCGCCGCCGAACGCCGCGACGTTGTCGCGGACCCACTCCAGGGCCAGGAGCTGGTCGAGGAACCCGTTGACGCCCGTCGAGTTGAACCGCTCGCCCAGGTGCGGGCTGAGGTGGCAGAAGCCGAGGGCGCCCAGTCGGTAGTTGATCGTGACGACGACGATGTCGCCCCGGGTGGCGAACGAGGTGCCGTCGTACCAGGGCGTCGCTCCCTGGCCGTGCTGGTAGGCGCCACCGTGGATCCACACGTAGACGGGGCGGCGAGCGTCGTCTGTCGCCGGTGTCAGCACGTTGAGGGTCAGGCAGTTCTCGTCCCAGTCGACGGGCACCCGGTTGGTGAGGCCCTCGCCGGGGAGTTGCGGTGCCGCCTTTCCGAACCGGAGGGCGTCGCGGACGCCTTTCCACGGTTCGCGTGGCACCGGAGCGGCGAAGCGTCGCTCGCCGATCGGCGGCACCGCATAGGGGATGCCGGCGAAGAGTTCGACGCCGCGGCGATGGCGTCCGCGGACCATGCCGCAGGTGGTCTGCGCCAGTGGAACCGCGTGGTGATTCTCATTCACGTTCCCATCCTCCTTCCTCCGGCGCGATGATCAAGCAGAGGGCGCGCTGATCGGGGGGCCTTGTCGAACGGTAGTCGGCAGTCTCCGTAGGTGCGCCTTCGGGATGAGCGCTGCTTGAATCCAGAGATTCGGCTACTCGAGTACCAGGTACTCAGGTACTCCGCGCCTCGTGCTCGGCGCGTACGAGCGTGTCCCAGAGTTCGGCGTAGAGGCCACCTGCGGAACGCAGGGCCTCGTGGCGGCCCCGTTCGACGATGCGTCCGTCGTCGAGGACGGCGATCTCGTCGGCGTCCACGATCGTGGAGAGCCGGTGGGCGATCACGATCGACGTGCGGCCGTCGAGGGCCTCGGCCAGGGCCTCTTGGACGAGCGCCTCGTTCTCGGTGTCGAGGTGGCTGGTGGCCTCGTCGAGGACGACGATGTCGGGGTCCTTGAGCAGCAGCCGGGCGATGACGAGTCGCTGCTTCTCGCCGCCGGAGAGGCGGTAGCCGCGCTCGCCGACGAGGGTGTCGTAGCCCTCGGGGAGTTGGCGGACCACGTCGAGGATGCGGGCTGCCCGACAGGCGGCATCGAGGTCGGCGTCGGTGGCATCGGGGCGGGCGTAGCGCAGGTTGGCGCCGACGGTCTCGTGGAACAGGTGGGGGTCCTGGGTCACGACGCCGATCCGGGAGCGGAGCGAGGCCTGCCGCAGCGACCGGACGTCCTGTCCGTCGATCTCGATCGAGCCCTCCGTGACGTCGTAGAGGCGCGAGAGGAGAGCTGCGATGGTGCTCTTGCCGGAGCCCGAGGGGCCGACGACGCCGAGCATCCGGCCCGGTTCCACCTCGAGGTCGATGTTCCGCAGGACCAGGCGGTTGGCCTCGCCGGTGGAGGCCTCGGTCTCGAGTGAGGCCACGGAGGCCTCGTCGGCGGTCGGGTACCGGAACGACATGTTGCTGATGCGGACATGGCCACCGGCGGGAATGGACTCGACGGCGTCCGGGGCGTCGGCCAGCAGGTTCGGGGCGTCGAGCACCTCGAAGACCCGTTCGAACGACACGAAGGCCGACAGCACGTCGACCCGGGCGTTGGTGAGCTGCGCCAGGGGTCCGTAGAGCTGCGCCACGAGCACGCCCATCGAAGCGAGGGTGCCGATGCTGATGGTCTGCTCGATCGCCATTGTCCCGCCCACCCAGTAGACGGCGGCGGTCCCGACGGCGCCGAGCAGGGTGAGGGCGATGAGGAAGGTGCGGCTGTAGAGGGCGCTGCGGATGCCGATGTCGCGGACGCGCCTGGCCCGGTCGGCGAAGTCGTCGCGTTCCTCGTCGGGGCGACCGAAGAGCTTCACCAGGAGGGCGCCGGCCACGTTGAATCGTTCGGTCATGGTGGTGTTCATCGAGGCGTTGAGGTTCATGCCCTCGCGGGTGATGTCGGCGACGATGCGACCGACGCGCCGTGCCGGCAGGACGAAGAGGGGGATGAGAACCAGGGAAAGAAGCGTGATGCGCCACTCGAGATAGAACATCGTGGCGACCGTCGTGATGCCGGTGATCGTGTTCGCCACGACCGTGCCGAGCGTGCCGGTGAGGGCCCGCTGGGCGCCGATCACGTCGTTGTTGAGGCGGCTGACGAGCGCCCCGGTCTGGGTACGGGTGAAGAAGGAGAGCGGTAGGCGCTGCACGTGGTCGAAGAGGGCGACCCGGAGGTCGAAGATGACGCCTTCGCCGATGATCGCCGACCACCAGCGTTCGAGGAACGACAGCAGGGCATGGGCGAGGGCGGCGACCACGACGAGTCCGCCCAGCACGGTGATGCGACTGCGGTCGCCGTCGGCGATGGCGCCGTCGATGATCTCGCGGAACAGCAGCGGCGGGACGACCCCGAGCACCGACGAGAGCACGACGGTCGCCACGAAGCCGGTGACCATGGACCGGTAGGGGCGGGCGAACGCCCAGACGCGTCGCCGGGTCTCGGCGCGCACCGGGGGGACCCGTCCGCCGTGGTGGGACATGGCGTGGAGCATCCCCATCGGCGCAGACATGGCGCGAGCCTACGGAGGGCGGGAAGCAGCTCCCGCCGGGGGTTGGACGAAGGGCGACGGGGGCGGGAGAATCCCTCCATGGGAGGGAGCCGTCCGTTGCAGGGCCTGCGCGTGGTCGAGAGTTCGTTGCTGGGGCCCGGGCTGGTGGCCACGTTCCTCGCCGACCTGGGCGCCGACGTCGTCAAGGTCGAGCCGCCCGGGGGCGACTACATCCGCCAGATGACCTGGCCGATCGTGGAGGGGACGTCGCTGCTGCACCTGCACACCCACCGCGGGAAGCGCAGCATCGCCATCGACCTCAAGTCCGAGGAGGGGGCCGAGGTCTACAAGGACCTGGTCCGCGGCGTGGACGTCGTCGTGGAGGCGATGCGGCCCGGATCACTGGCGAAACTCGGTCTCGGTGTCGACGACCTTCGGGCTGTCAACCCACAACTGGTGTTCTGCACCATCTCCGGCTACGGGGCGACCGGCCCCTACCGGGACATGCCCAGCCACGGCATCGCCTACGACACCTGGGCGGGACTGATCGAGCCGACGGTCGACGAGAAGGGCTTCACCCGGATCCCGACGCTGCCGAACGTCGGCATCAATGTGGGCCCGATGATCGGGGCGCTCGGCATCCTGGCGGCGGTGATCCGTGCACGTGAGACCGGTGAGGGCGTGACCATCGAGGTGGCGCAGTCCGACGCCGCCGCCTACATGGACTGGTACCGCATCGAGACCTACCGGGCCTACGAGCGGCCCGACGACGTGGTCACAGGCAACTCTTCCGACGACTACGAGCGGCGCCTGCCGGGCCTCGCGGGCATGTGGGAGGGGGTCCGCTACCAGATCTACGAGGCGGCCGACGGCCACGTCCTGTTCATGGCCTCCGAGCAGGCCTTCTGGAAGAACTTCTGCGACGGCGTCGACCGCATGGACCTTTTCGAACGGTGGCCGGGCTCGACCTACGCCGACCACGCCCGGAACAACACCGAACTCCAGGCCGAACTGCGTGACATTTTCCACACGAAGACGTGTACCGGGTGGTTGGCGTTCGCCGACGAACTCAACGTGCCGATCGCCCCGGTCAACACTCCCCGGACGGTCGCCGACGACCCACAGTTCCGCCACCGACTGCCGTTCTACGGCATCGACGCCGTGGGCGCCGAGCAGTTGCCGTTGCCCATCTACGTGGAGGGCGAACTTCCGCCCACGCCGACGATGGCGCCGGAGGTCGGCGAGCAGACCGACGACGTCCTGGCCGGCCTCGGCTACGACGCCGACCGCATCGCCGACCTGCGTTCGAGGGGGATCGTCGGGCCCAGCGACTGAGCGGCGCCTACGATCCGGTGCCGTCGGGCGATGCCCTCGTGAACGTGATCGCTGTCCATTCCTCGCACGTCGTGCTGTGTGCAGCGGTCAGGGAGCCCGCACCGGCGGCCATGTAGAGCGCGCCGACCTCGTCCGCCCGTTCCTCGGGGATGCCGCTGACGACGAAGCGCCCACCGGTCAGGCGGACCACGTCGGCGGCGACCGACTCGTGCTCGGAGGGCAGCACGTTGGCGAAGACCAGGTCGAACGGGCCCTCCAGGTCGGCGACGGGCGTCGCCGAGGCGTCGACCGTGGCGTCGTTGGCGGCGGCGTTGAACTGCGTCCAGGCCACGGCGTCCGGATCGACGTCGATGGCGACGACCGGGTCGGCACCGACGAGTGCGGCGGCGATCGCCAGCACCCCGGAGCCGCAGCCGACGTCGAGCACCGAAAGGCCCTCCGGTTCGATCCTGTCGATCTCGGCCAGCACCAGGACGGTGGAGGGGTGCCCGCCGTGGCCGAATGTGGGGCCGGGGTCGATCGAGAACTGGATGCGGCCCACGGGCTCGCACCAGGGCGGGTGGACCCCGAAGCGGCCGACGACCGATGCCTCGAGGTGCAACCTTTGGCTGACCGCCCAGTCGGGCAGCTCGGTCGGGCCGTCGGGGATCACTCGTCCAGCTTGAGCACGCGGGCCGCGTTGCCCCGCAGGAACCTGGGCCACACGTCGTCGTTGAAGGGCACGTCGACCAACTCCGCGAAGATCCGGTCCAGTGAGAGGCCCATCGGGAAGTAGCCGGCATAGATGACCTTGTCGGCGCCCCGGGTGTTGGCGTAGTCGATGATGGCCTTCGGGTAGTACTTCGGCGAGAAGGCCGAGGTCGAGTAGTACAGGTTGGGCCACTTCAGCATCAGCTTGACGATGAGGTCCTCCCACGGCTCGCAGCCGTGCCGGGTCACGAACGTGAGGTCGGGAAAGTCGTACATGACCCGGTCGATGAGCTCGACCCGTTGGGGGGCGAAAGGCAGGCGGGGTCCAGGGACGCCGGCGCAGCAGAAGACCGGGAGGTCGAGTTCACAGCAAACGGCATACATGGCGTACATCTTGGGGTCGTCGATCGGCACCTGCGGGTTGCCGCCGGACGGGAAGAACGAGACGGCCCGGAGCCCCACCCCGTCGTGGAGGCGACGGATCCTCCGGATCGACCCCATGACGTCGTTGGGGTCGGGGTCGAACGAGGGCAGGAAACGGTCGGGGTGCTCGGCGATGAGCGTGCGGGCGACCGACCCCTTGGGACCCACGCCGATCAGGGCGTACTCCACGTTGTGCCGGTCCATGGCCGGCAGCAACAGGTCGGCGCCTTCGGGAACCTCGGCCTCCGCTCCGACGTCCTCGGCACCGCGCGCCTCCGGCGAATACGGCACGTCCTTGAACATGTACTGGGCCGGGAAGACCATCTCCCTGGACTCGTCGTCCTTGAGTGCCATCAGGTCCTTGTAGACCTTGCGGGCCCCGGGTCCGGCCTTGGTGCCCATCATCGTGTCGATGGCGGCGATTGCGTTGGGGCCGGTCGGCATACTCATGCCCCCCATCTTCCGGCCCGGTGGGGCCGCAGGCAAACCCGTGGTGCGAGACTCGGCCCATGACGGGCGAAGTGGGAAGGCGACTCTCCTCGTTGAGCAGGTCCGTCGAGGGCCAAGTGGTACTCGTCACCGGGGCCGGGTCGGGCATCGGGAGGGCCACAGCACACCTCTTCGCCGACGAGGGGGCACGGGTGGCGGTCACGGACCTGGACGCTGCCTCGGCGAACGACGTGGCGGCGGAGATCACGGCCGCAGGTGGCGATGCCCGGGCGTGGGCGCTGGACGTGACCGACGCTGCGGCCGTGCAGGAGGTGGTCGCCGACGTGGCGGCCTGGGGTGGGGGCCTCGACGTGTTGGTCAACAACGCCGGCGCGGCGGTCGGGCACCCCATCGACCACGATGACTTCGAGGAGACCTGGGACCTCGGCATCGACCTGTTGCTCACCTCGCTGACGCGCACGATCCGGGCGGCGTTACCGCACCTCCGGCAGGCGGCGGCGGGACGCATCGTGAACATCTCCTCTACGGAGGGTGTCGGCGGTTCGGCCAACATGGCTGCCTACACCGCTGCCAAGCACGGCGTGATCGGGCTCACCCGGTCCCTGGCCGTCGAACTGGGCGAGAGCGGCATCACCGTCAACGCCGTCTGTCCCGGGCCGATCCACACAGGCATCACGTCGGTGATTCCCGAGGAGATGAAGGTCAAGTTCGCACGTCGCACGGTGCCGGTCCGCCGCTATGGCGAGCCGGAGGAGATCGCCCACGGCATCCTCCACCTGGCGCTTCCGGCGTCGTCCTACATCACCGGCCACGCACTCCTGGTCGACGGCGGCATGACGATCAAGAACAACTGACCCTGCTGCCCGGGCGCTCCGGGGTCACCCCTGGTAGAGCACCAGGGCGTCATAGAGGACGGACGGCACCTCGTTGCCGACGACGTGGATCGCCACCTGGGTCGCCACCAGCGTGCCCTTCTTGTGCTGCCGGGCCTCCCTGACCCGGTTGCGGGCGTGCAGGCACGATCCCACGGGCACCGGGGCGAGGAACCGCAGGCCGTCGGCCCCGTAGTTGACGACGTTCTGCTGACCGGTGATCCGCACGTTGCCGGCCTTGTTGAGGCTCGGCAGCAGGCTCAGCGTGAGGAACCCGTGGGCGATCGGTCCGCCGAACGGGCCGGCGGTGGCCCGTTCGACGTCGACGTGGATCCACTGGTGGTCGCCGGTGAGGTCGGCGAATCCGTTCACCATCTCCTGCGTCACCTCGACCTCGGGTCCCCAGTCGCTCCAGTCGTCGCTTGCGCTGGCGTTCAGCCCGTCGATGTCGGCGAAGGCAATTTCTTCCATATGTGTTCCTCCCGGTGCCGTGTGTGCCGTACACGGTGGCCGTTGAGCGGATGCCGGGCCAACGTGGGCCGTTGTCTAGGGTCACGGGCCGTCGCCATCGAAGGCGACGCGAGCAGCGAATCGGGAGACGCAACAAGGTGGATCGGCACTATCGCGAGGCGTGGGACGAGTTGACGGCGCCGGGCGCACCGTTCGCCTGGTCGGTCGTGGACATCCGGGGCGTGCAGACACGTGCCTACGACAGCGCACCGCCCACCCTGGCGCTGCTCTGGGCCGCCTCGGCGGCCCACGGCGACAAGGACTACCTCGTCTACGAGGACGAGCGCCTCAGTTACGCTGAGGTTCACCAGCGGGTCGATGCCCTCTGCGCCCACCTCGCATCCGTGGGCATCGGGCATGGCAGCCGGGTGGCGATCGCCATGCGGAACTACCCCGAATGGGTGATCGGCTACTGGGCCACGGTCAAGGTCGGGGCGGCGGCGGTCGGCATGAATGCCTGGTGGACGGCACCCGAGATGGAGTTCGGTCTCGCCGACTGCGAGGCCACCGTGCTGCTGTGCGACCAGCAACGCCTCGAGCGGATCGCACCGGGCCTCGAGAGCCTGCGGGTGGGCCGTCGCCTCCATGTGGTGGCCGTGCGCACCGAGGGCGGCCTCCCCGACGACGCCGTCCACTTCGACGATGCCCTGGCTGCGGCCGGCGAGCCGCCCGAGCCGCCCGCCATCGGTCCGGAGGACGATGTCTGCATCTTCTACACGTCAGGCACCACGGGCCAACCGAAGGGCGCTGCGCTCACCCACCGGGGAGCCGTCTCTAACCTGCTGAACCTGGCCTTCTGGCAGACCATGGCGGGCGCCGCACAGGCGAAGGCCGTCGCCGCCGGCGAGGCGCCACCCGGGTCGGACAAGGTGCAGGGCGACTCGAACCCCGGTTCCGTGCTGGCGGTGCCGCTGTTCCACGTCACCGGCTGCAACTGCTGCCTGCACCCGATCACCGCCGGCGGTGGACGCCTCGTGCTGATGCACCGGTGGAATGCCGAGCGTGCCCTCGAGCTCATCGAACGGGAGCGCAGTTCGTCGTTCACGGGCGTGCCCACCATGGCCCGGGAGCTCGTCAACAGCCCCGACTTCGACAAGCGGGACACCTCCAGCCTCGAGCACCTGGGTGGGGGCGGCGCCGCCGTGCAGCCGGACCTCGTCGCCAAGATCGAAGAGCGGATCAAGGGCCGCCCCAGCACCGGCTACGGCCTGACCGAGGTGAACGGCGTCATCACGATCAACTCGGCACACTTCTTCCTCGCCAAGCCCGAGTCGGCCGGACCGGCCCTGCCGATCATGGAGGCCCGGATCGTGGCCGAGGATGGCACCGACCAGCCGGCAGGCGGCCTGGGCGAACTGTGGGTGCGGGGCGCCAACGTCTTCCGGGGCTACATCAACCAGCCGGAGGCCAACGCCGAGATCCTCACCGACGGCTGGTTCCACACCGGCGACATCGGCTACCTCGACGACGACGGCTTCCTGTTCCTCGTCGACCGGGCCAAGGACATGGTCCTGCGGGGCGGCGAGAACGTCTACTCGGCCGAGGTCGAGGCCGCCATCTACGAACACCCCGCCATCGCCGAGGCGGCCGTGTTCGCCGTCCCGGACGAGCGCCTGGGTGAGGCGGTCGGCGTGGCGATCCTGCTGCTGCCCGGCCAGTCCCTCGACGGCGACGACCTGCGGGCGCACGTGGCAGGCCTCATCGCCCCGTTCAAGGTGCCCCAACACGTGTGGTTCGTGGACGAGGCGTTGCCCCGGAACGCCAACGGCAAGTTCGTGAAGCGGGAGCTGCGCGAGACCCTGGTCGGCACGCCGACGGGCTAGTTGGTGGGACAGGAGTCCGGGGCCGGCGACCGGGGAAGCGCCCAGACCGGCAACCCCCGCTACCGTGGCGCCGATGGGTGAGCGCAATCCGTACCTGGTCGAGCGCCTCCAGGGGTTCGGCACCACGATCTTCGCCGAGATGTCGGAGTTGGCGGCGCGCACCGGTGCCATCAACCTGGGGCAGGGATTCCCCGATGCCGACGGCCCCGACGAGGTGCTCGAAGCGGCTGTGGCGGCGATCCGGGCCGGCCACAACCAGTATCCGCCCGGCCCGGGCATCCTCCCGTTGCGCCGGGCGGTGGCCGACCACCAGCGGCGCTTCTACGGCCTCGAGGTCGACCCCGACACCGAGGTGCTCGTCACCGCCGGTGCGTCGGAGGCCATCGTCGCGGCGATGCTGGCGCTGGTCGAGCCCGGCGACGAGGTCGTGGTGTTCGAGCCGTACTTCGACCACTACGCCACCTCGATCGCCCTGGCGGGTGGACGGCGTCGGGTGGTCAGGCTGCAGGGGCCGGACCTGCACTTCGACGTGGCCGACCTCGAGGCGGTCATCGGCTCCGACACGCGCCTGATCCTGCTCAACTCCCCGCACAACCCGACCGGCAAGGTCTTCGACGCCGACGAGCTGGGCCGCATCGCCGCCCTCGCGATCGCACACGACCTGCTGGTCGTCACCGACGAGGTCTACGAGCACCTCATCTTCGACGGCATACGCCACATCCCGCTGGCCACCCTGCCCGGCATGGCCGAGCGCACGTTGACGATCTCGTCGGGTGGCAAGTCGTTCGGGTTCACCGGCTGGAAGATCGGCTGGGCGCACGGGCCGGCCGACCTGCTGGCGGCGGTCCTCGTGGCGAAGCAGTCGCTGACCTACGTCAGCGGCGGCCCTTTCCAGCACGCCATGGTCACCGCCCTCGGCCTCGATGATGCCTACTTCGTCGGGCTGGCCGACGACCTCCAGGCCAAGCGCGACCTGTTCTGCGCGGGGCTCGAGGAGACGGGCTTCCTGGTGTATCCGCCGTCGGGCACCTACTTCGCCACCGCCGACATCCGGCCCCTCGGCTACGAGGACGGTGTCGACTTCTGCCTGGCGCTGCCACAGCGCTGTGGGGTGGTCGCCGTCCCGAGTGCGGTCTTCTACGACGACGAGACGGCCGGCCGCCATCTGGTGCGGTTCGCCTTCTGCAAGCAGCCGGAGGTGCTCACCGAGGCCGTCGAACGCCTCGCCGCGCTGTCCCCGACCAGCAATGCACCGGGAGGTGGTCCACGATGAGAGTCGCCGCCGTCCAGCACGACGTGGTCTGGGAGGACCGCGACGCCAACCACGCCCACCTGGCGGGGATGGTCGCCGAGGCGGCCGACCGGGGGGCGAAACTGGTGGTGCTGACCGAGATGTTCCCGACCGGCTTCTCGCTGGCCACCGACCTGATCGTCGAGCCGGCCGACGGGCCGAGCGTCGAGTGGCTCTGCGACCAGGCGGCCCGCCACGGCTGCTGGACCGCCGGCTCGATCCCCACCCTCGACCTCGCCGGCGAGCTCCCGGTGAACCGCTTCGTGGTGGCCGCCCCCGACGGCACCACGCACCACTACGACAAGCTCTACCCGTTCACCTACGCCCGGGAGCACGAGCGCTACCGGGCCGGCGAGAAGCACGTCACCGTCGACATCGAAGGTGTCCGGACCACGCTGTTCGTCTGCTACGACCTGCGCTTCGCCGAGGCCTTCTGGGACCTGGCCCACGACACCGACCTCTACCTGGTGCCAGCCAACTGGCCGGAGGCCCGCCGGGAGCACTGGAGCACGCTGCTGCGGGCACGGGCCATCGAGAACCAGGCCTACGTGGTGGGCGTCAACCGGGTCGGCTCCGATCCGAAGCTGTCGTACACGGGCGACAGCGTGATCGTGGACCCGTTCGGCGAGGTGCTGGCCGAGGCCGAACCGGGCTGCGAGGAGGTGCTAGTCGCCGAGGTCGACCCCGCACGGGTGGCCGAGGTGCGGGAGCGCTACCCGTTCCTCCAGGACCGCCGCGGGTGACCACCCCCGACGTCCTCGGGCGGGCCCGCTCGCTCGTCGAGCCGGCGCTGCGGACGGTCGTCGAGGGCCTGGATCCGCGCCTGCGACCGTCGTCGACCTACCACTTCGGCTGGACCGAGGCCGACGGCTCGCCGTCGGACGTGGGGGTCGGCAAGGGCCTGCGGCCGGCGCTGGCGGTGCTCTCCGCCGAGGCGGTGGGCGCCCCCGCCGAGGTGGCCGTGCCGGGTGCGGTGGCGGTCGAGCTGGTGCACAACTTCTCGCTGGTGCACGACGACATCATCGACGGCGACACGGAGCGGCGCCACCGGGCGACCGTGTGGTCGGCGTTCGGCACGGACGAGGCGATCATCTCGGGTGACGCCCTCCACAACCTCGCCTACCAGGTGCTGCTCGACGACCCGTCGCCACAACGCCAGGTGGCCGCCGCCCGCCTCACCCGGGCCACGGCGGCGATGATCGCCGGTCAGGCCGCCGACATGGCCTTCGACGACCTGCCCACGGTGACGCTCGCCGAGTGCGTGGCGATGGAGGCCGACAAGACCGGGGCGCTGCTCGCCTACGCCGCCTCGGTGGGTGCGGTGCTGGCCGGGGCCACCGACGCCCGGGTAGACGCCCTCGAGGAGTTCGGCATGGAGCTGGGCTGCGCCTTCCAGGCTGTCGACGACGTGCTCGGCATCTGGGGCGACCCGTCGGTCACCGGCAAGGCGGTCGGCAACGACCTGCGTGAGCGCAAGAAGTCGCTGCCCGTGGCGGTGGTGCTCGACCAGGGCGGCGAGGTGGCCGACGAGCTGTTGGCGATCTACGGCCGTGACGGCGACCTGACCGACGACGACGTGGCTAGGGCGACGGCGGTGCTCGAGGCGGCAGGCGGCCGGTCGCACGCCGAGTCCTCGGCCGGCGCCCACCTGGTGCTGGCCCTCACGGCCCTCGACGGCCTGGGCTTCGACGACGGCGCCGTGGCCGATCTCAACGACCTCGCCCGCTTCGTCGCCGACCGCGACTTCTAGAGCCGCCGGATCGCCTTCAGGTTCACGGCAGAGCGGCCCTCCTCGCGGGACGCCGGCAGGTCGACGTTGCCCTCCAGGACCCACTCGTGGAAGCCGTCGGGGTCGGCGATGGACTGGGTGACGGGCCAGGCGTCGGCACCGGCGCCGCCCGAGTCGTCGAGCAGGAAGAACCCGGCGCCGCGGGCGTGGGCGTCCGTGGGGATCTCGGCGAAGTCGTCCCAGTAGGGGGCGATGGCCTCGGCGATCGATGCGGCCGTCCAGGCGACGTCGCCGACCGCCGGCACCTCGGCGAGCGCAGCGTGCTCCTTCCGGGCCAGAAGCTGCACCCATCGGAACACCTCGTTGCGCACCATCACCCGGAACGCCCGCGGCGCCGCCGTCACGTCGGGCCGGTCGTCCAGCGGACGGTCCGGCACGCCCCCGGCGGCGTCCGCCTCGTCGGGGTTGCGAAGCCGCTCCCACTCCTCGAGCAGGCTGGAGTCGACCTGGCGCACCGTGGCGCCCAGCCAGGCCTCGAGGTCGGCGACCTCGTCGGTGCGGGCCGCGGGCGGCACGTTCTGCACCAGCCCCTTGTAGGCGTCGGTGAGGTACCGCAGCACCGTCCCCTCCGAGCGCTTCAGGCCGTGGTGGGCGATGTAGTCCCGGAAGCCGTAGCCCAACTCGAACATCTCCCTGGCCACCGCCTTGGGCCGCACGTTCTCGTCGCCCACCCACGGGTGGTGCGCCCGGAACACGTCGAACGTGCCGTACAGGAAGTCGGCCAGCGGCTGCGGCGGGCGCACCTCGGCGAGGCGGTCCATGCGCTCCTCGTACTCGACGCCCTCCATCTTGAGCCGGGCAACCAGTTCCGACTTGAGCCGGTTCACCTGGGCGGCCAGCACCACGCCCGGATTCTCCAGCACCGACTCGACCACCGAGAGCACGTCGAGTGCGTGCCCGGGCTCGTCGACGTCGAGTTCGGGGATCACCTCGAGGGCGAACAGGGACAGCGGCTGGTGCAGGGCGAACTGGTCCTGGAGGTCGACGCCGATGCGTACCCGGCGGCCCTCGGCGTCGGGTCGGTCGAGTTCCTCGACGATGCCGGTGTCGCGCAGCGACCGGTAGACGCCGATCGCCTTGCGGATGTGCCGCCGCTGGCGCCTGCGGGGCTCGTGGTTGTCGAGCAGCAGCCGCTTGAGCGCCGCCCCACCGTCGCCCGGACGGGACAGCACGTTGAGCACCATCTGGTGGGTGACGTCGAAGCTCGACTCGAGCGGCTCGGGCCGGCCGGCCACGAACCGGTCGAAGGTCTCCTCGTTCCAGTGGGCGTACCCGCGCTCCGGCGGCTTCTTCCTGACCAGCTTCTTCTTCCGGCCCGGGTCGGCGGCCACCTTCTGCTCGGCCCGCCGGTTCTCGATCCAGTGGGGCGGGGCCTGCACCCAGACGTGGCCCTCGTCGTCGAAGCCCCGCCGCCCGGCCCGGCCGGCGACCTGCTGGAACTCCCGGTTGGAGAGCAGCCGGGTGGTCGAGCCGTCGTACTTGCAGAGTTGGGTGAACAGCACGGTGCGGATCGGCACGTTGACGCCCACGCCGAGCGTGTCGGTGCCGCAGATCAGCTTGAGCAGGCCGGCCTGGGCCAGCTTCTCGACGAGCAGCCGGTAGCGGGGGAGCAGCCCGGCGTGGTGCAGCCCGATCCCGTGCCCGATGAAGCGCCGCAGGTCCTTGCCGATCGGCGTGTCGAACCGGAAGCCGCCGACCTCGGTACGTACGGCGGCCTTCTCGTCCCTGGTGAGCACGTCGAGGCTGCACAGGTCCTGGGCCTTCTCGGCGGCGGACTGCTGTGTGAAGTGCACGATGTAGACGGGCGCCCGGTCGGTCTCGAGCAGTTCGTCGATCGACTCGTGGAGCGGCGTCTCCCGGAACTCGAACGTGAGCGGCACCGGGCGCTCGCTGCCGGCCACGGTCACCGCCGGGCGGCCGGTGCGGGTTTCGAGGTCGTCGGTGAACCGGCGGGTCGGCCCGAGCGTCGCCGACATCAGCAGAAACTGCACGTGGGGGAGTTCGAGCAGCGGGACCTGCCAGGCCCAGCCCCGCTGCGGGTCGGCGTAGAAGTGGAACTCGTCGGCGACGACCAACCCCACGTCGGTGGCGGCTCCATGCCGGAGGGCCCGGTGGGCGAGGATCTCGGCGGTGCAGGCGATGATCGGGGCGTCGGGGTTGACCGAGGCGTCGCCGGTGACCATCCCGACGTTGTCGGGCCCGAAGTCCCGGACCAGGGCGAAGAACTTCTCGCTCACCAGCGCCTTGATCGGCGCCGTGTAGACGCTGCGCTCGCCGCGGGCCAGGGCGGCGGCGTGGGCGGCCGTCGCGACCAGCGACTTCCCCGAGCCGGTCGGCGTGGCGAGGACGACGTGGCTGCCGGCCAGCAACTCGAGGACTGCCTCCTCCTGGGCCGGGTACAGCTCGAGGCCCTGTTCCGAGCACCAGGTGACGAACCCCTCCAGCAACTCGTCCGGGTCGTCCCCGCCCGGCAGCCGATCGACGAGCAGCGTCACGTCGGGCGGACGAGGCCGGCCCGGAGGGCGGCGACCTCGGCGTGGGCGCAGCAGCCGGGGAGGTGGTCGTTGACCATGCCCATGGCCTGCATGAAGGCGTAGACGGTGGTCGGCCCGACGAACGACCAGCCCCGGCGTTTCAGATCGCTGGACAGGGCGGCCGAGGTCGGCGTCGTGGCGGGGATCGACCCGTCGGCCTCGCGGACGGCTGCCTCGGGCTCCCACGACCACACGTACGCCGCCAGCGACCCGATCTCGTCGGCCATCTCGAGGCAGCGGGAGGCGTTGCGGATCGTCGATTCGACCTTGCCGCGGTGCCGGATGATCCCGGCGTCGCCCAGCAGGTGCTCGACGTCGGCCTCGTCGAAGCGGGCGACCTTCACCGGGTCGAAGCCGGCGAACACCTCCCGGAAGCGCTCCCGCTTGCGGAGGATCGTGAGCCACGACAGCCCGGCCTGGAACCCCTCGAGGCAGATTTTCTCGAACAGGCGGTGGTCGTCGACCACGGGCCGGCCCCACTCGTGGTCGTGGTAGGCGACGTAGTCGGGGTGGTCGCCCGGCCACCAGCAGCGGGTGACGCCGTCGTCGCCGAGGACGAGGTCCTGGCTCATCGTGCCCTCGTCGTTCGAACCGTGCTCCGGCTGGGACCCGTCATGGGGTCCGACAGTACGCTCCCGCTGCCCCTGTCCCGACGCCAGTCCCGACCCGAACCGGAGTCCCCATGATCCTCATCGCCGGCACCATCTCCCTCGATCCCGACAAGGTCGACGAGGCGCTCGCCGCCATCGTGCCGCTCATGGAGGGAACCCACGCCGAGGACGGCTGCATCGAGTACGTGCTGAGCGCCGACCCGGTCACGCCCGGTTGCATCCGCATCTTCGAGAAGTGGGAGAGCGACGAGGCGCTGGCCGCCCACATGAAGGCGCCGCACATGGCCGTGTTCCAGGGGAAGTTGGGCGGCCTCGGCGTAACCGGCCTGTCCGTCGAACGCTTCGACGGAGCCACCGCCTCCAAGCTCTTCTAGGGGGTTGGCGCTCAGCCGACCTTTCCCACGGGACGGCCGTCGACGACCTGGTCGAGGTACTCGGAGAGGCCCCAGCCGGTCTTCCTGTCACAGCGAAACCGGGTGAGTCCCTCGGTGATGCGGGTGTGGAGCAGTTCCCCGTCGGGGGTGGTGCGGCGGTTGCGCAGTGGGATCAGCGACGTGACCGTGCCCCGCACCTCGTAGGTGCGCTCGTCGGTGGCCACGATGGCGGTGAGGCCGGTCTGGTAGCCGTCGTCGTCCCAGTCGGTGTCGATCGCCACCTCGCGGATCTGGTGGTAGCGGTCGCCGTGGAGGACCATGCCGCCGGGGTTCGCGTCGGAGCCGTCCCGACTGATCAGCGAGATCATCATGGCGAAGTCCTCGTCGAACGCCATCGGCAGCCAGCGGTACCAGGAGATGGCCTGCCAGTAGCGGGCGCCCCACGACTTGTCCCGCAACCCGAGGCCGTCGACCTCGAAGCGCTCGCCGTCGACCTCGATGGTGCCCGTGGCGGCGACGTGCTGTTCGTAGTGGGCCTTCGAGAACGATGCCTCGGCATCCTGTTCGAGCTCGGCGCCCGTCTCGGCGTCGACGGGTCGTCCGCCGTACATCGGGGAGATGCCCCGGTAGGCGAGATCGACGTTGCACGGTACGGACGGGTTCTCGGAGAACGCCGCCCTCGGGTCGGCCATCTGGCCGGGGTCGTTGAGGAGGCAGACCTTGCCCTCGTAGCGCACCCGGAGCCGGCGGAACGGTTCCTCGACGTCGATGCGCAGGCCGCCGGCGTCGAACACCTCGTTCGTGGTGATCGTGGGCCGCTGGTACATGAACCCCACCCGGCCATCGGGGAGGTACACGCAGCAAGTCATCTCGGCGTAGCCCTCGTTGACCCGGTTGCCGATCCGGAACCATGCACCCACCGTCGTTTCGTGGTCCACGACGTTGAGGTACATCGACTCGTTGTAGTTGGGGACCGGGTCGGGCTCGTGGTTGTACTCGTCCTCGGGCGCGAGGACGATCCGTGTCGCACGCTCCCGTTCAACCATGGTGGCCCCCTTGTCCGGGTGCGAGTGTCGCGCCACCGGGCCCCGAAGGCGCGATCGGGCAGTTGGTGGGGAGGCGCTGGGCCGCCTACCACCCCGACACCGGCACCTGGTCCGACTGAGCGAGGCCTCCGGCCCCTGACAGCGACAGGGTCGCGGTGTAGATTCGACCGCCATGGACATCCGAGAAGTCACCAGCGTCGCAGACATCATCCTCACCGGGGTCGCCGAGAAGCCCGATGCCGAAATGCTCGTCATCGGCGACGAACGGATCACGTGGGCCGAGATGAGGGACCGGGCCGGGCAGGTCGCCAACGCCCTGCGTGCCTCGGGGGTCGGCCCCCAGGAACGCATCGCCTACATCGACAAGAACGGCGCCGAATACTTCGAGTTGGCGTTCGGCTGCAGCCTCGCCAATTCGGTCACCGTCGCCGTGAACTGGCGGCTGGCCCCACCCGAGATGGTCTACATCGTCAACGACGCCCAGGCGAAGGTGCTGGTCATCCACGAGGAGTTCGCGGAGCAGTTGGCCGCCTTCGAGGCCGACCTCACGCACACCGAGACGATCCTCGTCATCGGCGACCATGACAACCATGGCTCCTACGCAGAGTGGCGCGATGCCCAGTCGCCCGACTGCGAGATCACCCCGCCGGGTGGGGGCGACGTGTCGATGCAGCTCTACACGTCGGGCACCACGGGCCTGCCCAAGGGCGCCCAGTTGACCAACGACAACTTCAAGACGCTCTTCCAGATCGTCGAATGGCAGATGGACGACGACAGCGTGAACATGGCCGTCATGCCGCTGTTCCACATCGCCGGCAGCGGCTGGGCCCTGTTCGGCATGGGCTGCGGCGCCCGGACGATCATGACCCGCGAGTTCGACCCGGTTGCGGCCCTGCAACTGATCGAGTCGGAGAGCATCACCCACGCCATCTTCGTGCCCGCCATCCTGCAGTTCTTCCTGATGGTCCCGAGCGACGGCGTCGACCTCTCGTCGATCGAGTTGATCGTCTACGGCGCCTCGCCGATCACCCAGGACGTCCTGGTCAAGGCCATGGAGATGTTCGGCTGCCAGTTCATGCAGGTCTACGGCCTGACCGAGACGACCGGTGCCGTCACACAACTCGACCCCGAGGACCACGACCCGGGAGGCCCCCGGGAGCACCTGTTGCGATCGGCCGGCAAGCCCATCGCCAGCGTCGAGTTGAAGATCGTCGACACCGACACCGGAGCGACGCTGCCCGACGGCGAGGTCGGCGAGGTCTGGATTCGGTCTCTCCAGAACATGAAGGGCTACTGGAACATGCCCGAGGAGACCGCCTCGTCGATGCCCGGTGACGGCTGGTTCCGGTCCGGTGACGCCGCCTACATGGAGGACGGCTTCCTCTACATCCACGACCGGGTGAAGGACATGATCATCTCCGGCGGCGAGAACGTGTACCCCGCCGAGGTAGAGAACGCCCTCATGGCCCACGAGGGCATCGCCGACGTGGCGGTCATCGGCGTGCCGGACGACAAGTGGGGCGAGGTCGGCAAGGCGCTCGTCATCCCGGTCCCCGACGGTGGCGTCACCGGCGACGAGATCCTCGCCTTCGCCAAGGAGCGCCTGGCCGGGTTCAAGTGTCCCAAGACGGTCGAGTTCGTCGAGGCGATCCCCCGCAACCCGTCGGGCAAGATCCTCAAGCGCGAACTGCGCGACCCCTACTGGTTGGGCCGCGACCGCAAAGTCAACTGACCTGCCGGCAGGCGCCCACCTTCAGGGAGTACAGGGCCGCTGGCTAAGGTCGGCCGCCATGGAACACACTTCTGAGAGCCGCTTGGACGGCAAGGTCGCGGTCGTGACAGGCGGCTCGCGCGGCATCGGCAAGGCCATCGCCGGTTGCCTCGCCGGCGCCGGGGCCAAGGTCATGATCACCAGCCGCAAGGCCGAGGTCTGCGAGGCCACGGTGGCCGAACTGGCTGCCGAGACGGGCGGCGACCTGGCCTACGAGGCCGGGAACGTCGGCAGGGTCGAGGACATGGAACGGGTCGTCGGCGCCACGATCGAGACCTTCGGCGCCCTCGACATCCTCGTCAACAACGCCGCTACGAACCCGTATGCCGGGCCGACCATCGACGTCGACCTGCCCCGCTGGCAGAAGACGCTCGACGTCAACCTGACGGCGCCCCTGGCCTGGACCCAGTCCTGCTGGAACGCCTGGATGAAGGAGCACGGTGGCAATATCGTCAACATCTCGTCGGTCGGGGCGTTCCACACCAACCTGATCCTCGGCACCTACGACATCACCAAGTCGGCTCTGCTCCACCTGACCCGGCAACTCGCCGCCGAACTGGCTCCCGGTGTCCGCGTCAACGCCGTGTGCCCGGGCCTGGTGAAGACCGACTTCGCCCGGGCCCTCTGGGCGGACGGGCGTGGCGACGAGGTGGCGCAGGGGTACCCGCTGAAGCGCCTCGGCGAGCCCGAAGACATCGCCCAGGCCGTGCTGTTCCTCGCCTCGGACGCCTCGAGTTGGATCACCGGCCAGGAGATCGTCGCCGACGGTGGTGGCGAGGTCGGCTTCCCCAACGGCTGAGCGCCCATCACCGGGTTCGGGAGCGCGTCATGGAACTCGTGATGACCGGCACCGGGAGCCCCCTCCCGTCGCCGGACCGTGCCGGTCCGTCACAGCTCGTGCAGGTCGGGGGACGCAGCTTTCTCATCGACTGTGGTCGGGGCTGCCTGATGCGCCTCGCCGGGGCGGCGACCGGACCGGCGGCCATCGAGCGGCTCCTGCTGACACACCTGCACAGCGACCACGTCACCGACGTCAACGACCTCATCACGACCCGCTGGATCACCGGCTTTCCCGCAGTGCCACTACCTGTCGTCGGACCGGTGGGCACGGTGTCGTTCATCGACGACACCCTGACGATGCTGGGGCCGGACATCGGGTGGCGGATCACCCACCATGACGACCTCGAGGCGCCGCCCGAGGTGCCGGTCACGGAAACCGCCGGTGGGCTCGTCTTCGAGGACGCTGAGATTCGGATCCTCGCCGCCCCCACCGACCACCGGCCCGTCCATCCGACCATTGGCTACCGGATCGAGGCGGAGGGCGCCAGCGTGGTCCTGGGCGGCGACACGGTTCCCTGTCCCGCTCTCGACGAACTCTGTGTCGGCGCCGACGTCTACGTCCAGACGGTCATTCGCGACGACCTGATCAGCCAGGTACCCGTCGCCCGACTCAACGACGTGATCGATTACCACTCGACGGTCGTGGATGCTGCGCAGACGGCGGCACGGGCCGGGGTCGGCACGCTGGTGCTCAACCACTGTGTACCCACCCCGATGCCGGGTACCGAGGCGGACTGGATCGCCATCGCCGCCGAACACTTCGACGGCGAGGTGCTGCTTCCGGACGACCTGGACCGGATCCCAGTCGAACCGGCCGGGTAGGGCAGAAGCGACCGGCTCAGACCTCGAGTTGGCCGGCGAGGCCCTCGGCGGCCTCGATGAACTCCTCGATCATGTCCATGACGACCTGGCCGGTCCCCCTGGTGCGGCTCATCGAGCCGACGATCTGGCCGACGAAGTAGGTCGCCAACTGCTCGGCGCCGGAGCCTTCGTGGTGGGCGGCCCGGTTGATCCGCAACAGCGCCTGGTCGGTCAGCATCGGCTGGAAGGGCATGCCGAGCGGATCGGGCGTGTCCTCGCGGTCCCATTCTTCGGTCCAGGCACTGCGCAGCATCCGGGCCGGCTTGCCCGTGATCGAACGTGAGCGCAGGGTGTCGGTGGTTGCGGCGTCGAGCATCTTCTGCTTGACCACGGGATGCGTCTCGGCCTCCTCGGTGGTGAGCCACACCGAGCCGCACCACACGCCGGAGGCGCCCAGCGCCAGCGATGCAGCCATCTGACGGCCGCGGCCGATGCCGCCGGCGGCGAGCACCGGCACGGGGGCGACGGCGTCGACGACCTCGGGGATCAGCACCATGGTCCCGATCTCGCCGGTGTGGCCGCCCCCCTCGCCGCCCTGGGCGATGATCAGGTCGACCCCGGCCGCCACGTGCCGCTCGGCATGTACCCGGGTGCCGGCCAGGGCGCCCACCTTGACGCCCTCCTCGTGGCAGCGCCGGACCATCTCGGGCGGCGGTGAGCCGAGGGCGTTGGCGATCAGCGCCGGGCGGTGGGCGAGGGCCACGTCGAGCTGCCGCTCGGCCCGGTTCAGCGAGAACGGGGCGTCGCCGGGCCGCTGTGCCCAGCCCTCCGCGTCATCGGGGTTCGGGGGTACCTCGTAGCGTTCGAGGATCTCGGCGAGGAACTCCCGGTGGGTGCCGGGGATCAGGGCGGCGATGTCGGCGGCCTGGAACCCACCCGACTCGTCGCCCGCATAGCGGGCCGGGATGATGAGGTCGACGCCATAGGGGCGGTCGCCGACCTCGTCCTCGATCCAGGCCAGGTCCACCTCGAGGGACTCGTCGCTGTGGGCGACAGCGCCAAGCACGCCGAGGCCGCCGGCCCTCGACACGGCGGCGACCACGTCCCGGCAGTGGCTGAAGGCGAAGATCGGGAACTCGATCCCGAACATCTCGGTCACGGGTGTCTTCATGGTGCACTCATTTCGTCATTGGAAGCCAGGTCAGGCGGCCACGAGGCCGTTGGGGTCGATCTCGGCCGCCCTGCCGACGTGTTCGTCGACTTTCATGGCGGCCAGACGCCCGGGGTCGCGGGTCGTGCCCCAGGTGCGGGCGTCGTCGGGGGTGCGCAGTGCGAGGAGGGCGTGGGTGGGAACGTTGTCCCGGTCGTGCATCACCGTGTAGCCCTCGATGATCGCCGTGCCGACGTAGGCGTGGTCGGCGGTACGGGTCGACAGGTCTGCGGCCGCCTTCCGGACATCGACCACCCGGAAGGTCTGCTCGGGGGGCTCGGTGCCGTAGACGCCGAAGGCGTGCTTGGTGGCGTAGCCGCCGTTGGCGTGGACGAGGCCGGTCCCCGGCCGTTCGCGCATGCGGTGGACGAGGGCGGCGATGGCCTGTCCGCTGTAGTTGTTGAACGGTCCCCCGGCGAACGTGAGTCCGCCGGTGACCGTGAGTGGCCGGTCGTGGCTGATGCCCAGTTCGGCCGTCGAGATCTGGACGGCCGACGGGAAGCAGGAGTAGAGGTCGAGGTGGGTGAGGTCGTCGATCCCGAGGCCGGCGGCGGCCAGGGCAGCCTCGCCCGCCAACTTCAGCACCGGCGCCCGGTGGAGCTCGAGGCGCTCGCTGATCCACGTCGTGTCGAGGCCGACGCTGCCGGAGAGGGGGAACACCCAGCGGTCCCGGGGCACGCCGAGCGCCTCGGCGCGTTCGGCCGAGAGCAGTAGCACGGCCGATGCCTGGTCGACGGAGTTGTGGGCGTTCATGGCGACGGTGTACGGCGAACCGACCAGGCGGTTGCCCTCGGACGGCGTGGTGATCTCGTCGGCGGTCATCGGCGTACGGACGGCGGCGTGCGGGTTGTCGACGGCGACGGCGTTGAAGCCGGCCCAGAGCCCGCCCAGGCGCCGGCGGTGCTCGATGATCGTCTCGCCGCGGTTGTGCCGGATGGCCGAGTCGAGCAGCGGATAGACGGAGATCGGGGCGTCGATGCCGCGGGCCTCCTCCTCGCTGGTCGCCATCACGAGCGTTTCGCCGAACTGTGCGGCCGGGGGCAGGCCGGTGTCGGCGTCCCGACGGATGTCGACGCCCAGCCTGCGTGCCCGTCGGCGCGAGGCGTTGACCTCGCCGCCCAGCATCGCAGCGGCGTCGAGTTCGCCGGCCCGGATGCGGGCGGCCAGGTCGTTGAGCAGCAGTTGGGGGGAGTGGCCGGACCACGAGGTGACGAGGGTGTCGGCATCGACGGCTCCGACCAGGTCGGCGACCTGGTGGCCGGGGTCGGTGTAGCGCCAGAGGCCGCCGGCCACGCCGATGAGGTCGAGTCCGGGGAGGCAGCCCGGGGCGTCGGCGTCGATCGCCGCCGAGTGCAGCGCATCGACCATCAGCTCGAGCGGCGTGCGGGCCTGTGTGGGGTCGTCGACCCGGTCGGTCACCTGGGCGGCGCCGACGATGACCGGGGTGCGGGGGTCGATGGCCATGGCCACAGCATGCAGCACGGGCAGGCATGCTGCCGAGGTGGGTCGCCGAGGTGGGTTGGCCGAGGAGCGCCCCTGTTAGGCACGCTTCACAGCGGCCTACACTCCATGTCATGGTCTACGAGGCGCCCGAGTACCACCCGGCGTTCGAGGAGTACTGCGAGGCCATCTTCGAGTTGGCCGAGGACGACCTCGACGTCATCCAGGCCCGCATCGCCGAGCGCCTCGACGTGAGCCGGCCGGCGGTCTCGGAGATGATTCGGCGCCTCGAGTCGGAGGGCCTCGTTTCGACCGGCGAAGGCGCCATCTTGCTCACCACCGACGGCATGGAGCTCGCCACCCAGGTGGTCCGACGTCATCGCATCGCCGAGCGCTTCCTGACCGACGTCCTCGACCTGAACTGGACGGACGCCCACCACGAGGCCGGCAAGTGGGAGCACGTGATCTCGCCGGTGGTCGAGGAGGCGCTGGTCCGCCTGTTGGGCCAGCCCACCACGTGCCCGCACGGCAACCCGATCCCCGGCTCCGCCTACACGGTGCCCGACACCCGCCACCTGGCCGAGGTGCCGGTCGGCACCGGATTCACCGTGAACCGCATCACCGAGGAGCTCGAGTTCACGCCCGGCCTGCTCGAGTTTCTCGAAGAGGCTGCGCTGTTGCCCGGCAACCGGGGCGTGGTCACGGCGGCGTCTCCGGACGGCACGGTGACCGTCGAGGTCGCTGGCAACCATGTCGGCGTGGGCTCGTTCGCCGCCGAGCGAATCCTCGTCACTGACTGACCGACTGGTTGACAAACCGGTCCAGGCCCCGGCTCAGGACAGGTGATCGGCTCGGCGCACCACGAGGAACCAGGTCAGCAGGGCGCTGATCGCAACGAGCACGAGCGACAGGATCGCCATCTCGGCGAGGTACAGCGCCTCGTAGGTGTCCCAGATCTCGACCACCAGCGTCCGGAACCCGATGGGTGACACCAGCAGCGTGGCGGGGAGTTCCTTCATGGTCGAGAGCATCACCAGGCCCGCCCCGGCGGCCAGCCCGGGCGCCATGATCGGCAGGTCGACCGTGAGCAGCCGTCGCAGCCGGCCGGCGCCCAGCAGGCGGGCGGCGTCGTCCATGCGGCGGGGCACGGCCGAGACCGCCACCTGGGCGGTCCGCAGGGCCAGTGCCCCGAAGTGCACGACGTAGGCGAACACGAGGATGGGCATCGTGCCGATCAGGAACTCGAACGGCGAGGCATGGAGGGTCCAGAAGATGAGCGAGATCGCCACCACGAGGCCGGGGATGGCGAAGCCGGCCACCACCACACCGTTGACGATGCCGCCCACCCGGGAGCGGTGGCGGGCCAGGAGGAAGGCCACCGGGAGCACCACGGCGACGGCGGCGACGGCGGTGACCATGCTGACCCACACGGTGCTCCAGGTGGCGCCGGCCACGTCGCCCCAGTCGAGCCGGAGCCCGGCCAGCCCGCGGCGCTGTCGGAACCAGCCGAACAGCCCCCAGTCGGCCAGCGACACGGCGGGGGCGAACAGTGCGAGGCCCACGACCAGTGAGCAGGTGGCGACGGCCGACGCCTTCCACCGGCCGAGTGGGATGCGCAGGGAGGAGCGGTCTTCGACCACCTCGGTGCGCGACCCTCGCCGGGCCACGGTGCGCTCGGCGGCGATGACCACGAGCGCCAGTGCGAGCAGCAGCAGGGCGAGGGCGAAGGAGCGGCCCTGGTCGAACAGCCGGGTGCGGTAGATGGTCTGTGTCAGCGTCTCGAACCGCATCAGGTGGACGGCGCCGAAGTCGCTGACCGTGTAGAGGAAGACGAGCAGCGAGCCGGCGGCGATCGACGACGACGCCTGCGGCAGGACGACCCGCCGGAACACCTGGAGGGGTCGGTCGCCGAGGAGGCGTGCGTTCTCCTCGAGTGACGACGGCAGGGCGGAGAGTCGGGCCGCCACCGGGAGGTACACGTAGGGGTAGGTGAACAGCGTCAGCACCAGCCACGCCCCTGCCAGGCCGTGGAGGCGGAACTGGAAGTCGATGCCGAGGTGGCCGGCCAGGTCGTGCACGATGCCGCCGGGCGTCAGGCCGGAGCGGAAGGCGGCCGCCCCCACGAAGCTGGGGTACACGAGTGGCAGGGGGGCGACCACGCGCCAGAACCTGCGCAGGGGGAGGTCGGTGCGAACGGTGAGCCAGGCCAGGGCGGTGCCGAGCAGCGCCGCCGATGCGGACACCAGGAACGCCAGTTGGGCGGTGCGCCAGAGCGGCTCGAGCGTTCGCCGTTCGGTGAGCAGGTGGAGGGCGCCGCCGGTCAGCGCCCGCCAGAGCACGTAGCCACCCGGGAGGGCGAACAGCGCCGCCACGAGGACGGCGCCGCCCGAGAGGGTCCACGGCGGTCGTCCGGTACCCGCCCGGGACCGGGCGGCCCCTTCCGTGGTTGGTGTGGCCGTGGAGGTCTCGGACATCACACCATTGTGGTTCCCACCACTGATCCTGCTACTGGTCGAGGACTCCACTGGCCTCGATGATCTCGATGGTCCGCTTGAACTCGGCGGCCATGTCGTCGATGTCGACGGCGCCGACGGTGTCGGCGGGTCGTTCGGGGAGTCGTGTGGCCGGTGCCACGCCGGTGGCCAGCGGGTACTCGAAGACCGTGTCGGTCAGGTAGCGCTGCTGGGCGTCGCTCAGGAGGAAGGCGAGGAACTGGCTGGCGAGGTCCTTGTCGTCGCTGCTCTCGAGCACCGAGGCGGTGGCGATGATCATGAGGCCGCCATCGTCGCCGGGGGCGAAGGCGTGGTTGGCCGAGCGCTGGTCGTCGCCGTTCTTGGCGACCTCCTGGTGGTTGTAGTAGTGGTTGACGAGGCCGAAGCGCACCTCGTCGCGGCCGACGGCCTCGACGATGGCCCGGTTCTTGGGGTAGAAGTGCGAGCCATTGGCGACCATGTCGTCGAGCCATGAGATGGCGACGGCGTCGCCGTTGCGGAGCCGGAACACGGTGAACCAGTCCTGGAACGACGAGTTCGAGCCAGGGACGGCGACGAGGCCTGCGTACTCGTGGCCGGTCAGGTCGAAGACCGAGTCGGGCAGGTCGGCCTCGGCCACCTCGTCGATGTTGTAGACGAGCACGCGGGCCCGGCCGGCGAAGCCGACCCAGGTGCCGCCGCTGGAGCGGTTCGCTGCGTCGACCTCAGCGAGCACGTCCTCGTCCAGCCCGGCGAGCATGCCGAGGTCGTCGAGGTAGCCGGTCGGGCCGGGGCTCCGCGACAGGAACAGGTCGGCGGTCGTCTTGTCGCCCTCGGTCTCGAGGGTGAGTGCCATGTCGTTGGAGGAGCCGTACCGGGCCTCGACGGTGATGCCTGTCTCGGCGGAGAAGGCTTCGAAGATGGGTCCGACCAGCTTCTCGGAGCGGCCGGAGTAGATCGTGATCGACTGCTGGCCGTCACTGCCGCAGGCAGTGAGGCTGGCGGCGCCGACGAGGAGGCCGGAGACGAGCAGTGCGCCGGCGCCGAGCCGACGAGCGTGGGTGGAGGGGGAGTGCATGGCTTGAGAAGTTTCTGAAGGTTGGTGTCCGCCTAGTGTTAGGGAAACCTAACTACCCGAAGTCGAACTTCACAACCCGAGGGCCACTGCTCCCGACCCGACATAGGTCACAGCGACGCGGTCGCCCCGGTGGTGGGGCAGGTCGGCCTCGGTCCGCACCTTGACCGACGGCCCGTCGTCCAACAGCACGTGGACCATGGCGTCGTGGCCGTAGTACTCGACCAGCTCGATCGTGCCGCAGTCGCCCTCGCCGACCGCCAGGTCCTCGGGGCGCAGCAGGAGGTTGGCCGGGCCGTCGCAGCCGACCAGCACGGGCACCTCGCCGACCGGCGTCCGGCACGAGCCGTTCGGCCGGTCGCAGCGGAACAGGTTGGCATCGCCGACGAACGTGGCCACCCAGCGGTTGACGGGCCGCCGGTAGAGGTCGTCCGGCGTGCCGACCTGGGCCAGGCGTCCGTCGTGGAGCACCGCCACCCGGTCGCCGAGCACGAACGCCTCCTCCTGGTCATGGGTGACGAAGATGGTGGTCACGCCGAGGTCGACGAGCAGGCGGTGCATCTCGGCACGGACCTGGAGGCGCAGGGTGGTGTCGAGGTTCGAGAAGGGCTCGTCGAGCAGCAGGACACCCGGGCGGGGGGCGAGCGCACGGGCCAGGGCCACCCGCTGCTGTTGGCCGCCGGAGAGCGTACCGGGCATGCGGTCGGCCACGTCGGCGAGGCCGACCATGGCGAGCGCCTCCTCGACCCGTCCTGATCGGCGCTGGTCGCGGGGCAGCCCGTAGGCCACATTGCGCTGGACGTCGAGGTGGGGGAACAGTGCACCGTCCTGGAAGACCATGCCGATCCGCCGCCGCTCGGGCGCCACGAAGGCCCCGTTGCCGGACACGACGCGGTCGCCGACCGAGATGGTGCCCCTGATGGGACGCTCGAGCCCGGCGATGGAACGCAGCAGCGTGGTCTTGCCACAGCCGCTGGGTCCGAGCAGGGCGACGAGTTCGCCGGGAGCGATCTCGAGGGAGAGGTCGGTGAGCACGGGCGGGCCGTCGTAGGCGACGGAGAGGTCGTTGACGTGGAGCCCTGCGGGGGCGGTGTCGTCGACCCGGGTTGCCCGGATGTTCACCATGCCTAACAGGCTAGGGGTGGTGACCCGCTCAACCCAAGGCCGCCGTCCGGGCACACCGGTTCTACGCCAATGACTACCGTGCTCGGACATGACCGACGTTTCCATCGGCTGGGTAGGATTGGCCGCCTCGCTGTTGCTGGTTGCGGTGACGATCGGCGTGTCCAGGGGGCGACGGCTCGGGCTCGAGAAGGATCTGTTCGTGGCCTCCGCCCGTGCGGTCGGACAGCTGCTCCTCGCCGGCTGGGCGCTCACGCTGCTGCTCGCCGACGACGTCCCGATCGCCTGGGCCTGGCTCTGGGTGGCGGCCATGGTGCCGGTGGCCGCCTGGTCGGCCCGCCGCCGCGAACCCCGCCTGCCGGGGATCATGGTAACCACGACCGTCGGCTACACGCTCGGCCTGGCCGCCTCGTTGGCCGTGGTGTTCGGCTTCGACGTCCTGCCCTACGAGGCCCGGGTGCTGGTGCCGGTGTCCGGGATGGTCGTCGGCAACTCGCTCAAGGTCGTGGTGGTCTCCGCCACCCGACTGGTCGACGGCTTCCGCGACCGGGCTGGCGAGGTCGAGGCGCTGCTGGCCCTCGGCTTCGACCGGTGGCGGGCCTCGCGGGACGTCACCGCCGAGGCACTGCGGCTGGCGTTGCGCCCGCAGATCGAGGTCACCCGGTCCGTGGGGATGGTGTTCCTGCCGGGTGCCCTGACCGGGATGATCCTCGCCGGGGTCGACCCGCTGGATGCCGCTCTCGTCCAGGCGGCGATCCTGTTCCTGATCCTCGGCTCGGCGGCGATCACGGGCCTGGTCGTGGTGCTGGGCGGCGCCCGACTGTTCATGACGGTCGACCAGCGCCTGGTGCTGCCGGATCAGCCCGCCGACTGAGCCCCCAGCGACTTCAGCGCCGCGAGCACTGCGGGGATCGACAGTCCGACCACGTTCTCCCGACATCCGTCGACCTCGGCCACGAAGCCGGCGGCGCCACCCTGGATGGCATAGGCGCCCGCCTTGTCGAGGGGTTCGCCGGTTGCCACATAGGCGTCGATCTCGTCGTCGCCAAGTGCGCGGAACGTGACGCGGGTGCGGACCACGCCGGAGATCGTGTGGCCGCCGTGACACACCGCCAGGCCGCCGACCACCTCGTGGGTGCGTCCCGACAGCCGGTGCAGCATGTCGGTCGCCCAGTCGGGCCGGCCGGGCTTGCCGAGCACCTCGCCGTCGAGTACCACCACCGTGTCGGCGGCGAGGCCGGTCTCGTGGCTGTCGATGACGGCGGCGAGCTTGGCCATGGCGAGCCGCTCCACGAGGGCGGCGGCATCCTCGCCCGGCTGCGGCGTCTCGTCGACGTCGGGTCGCCGGACCCTCGGGTTGAATCCGTGCGCCCGGAGCAGGTCGAGGCGGCGGGGCGAACCCGATGCCAGGACCAGCCGCTGGGCGCCGCTAGCCACCGGAGACGAGGGCCTCGGCCTCGGCGGGTGGCGGGGTGGCGTCTTCGGGGTCGTCCAGCCAGCCTTCGGGCAGCACGACCCGTCGGGGGCCGTTGCGGTGGCTGCGGGGAATGCGCAGCGAATCGGGGTCGAGCGCGAGGTGCGGGTCGAGGTCGGCGAGTTGCCGGTCGAGGTCGTCGAGCGAGTCGATGGCCTGGAGGCCCCGGCGGACCGCCGGCCCCGTGGCGTAGCCCTTGAGGTACCAGGCGGTGTGCTTGCGGAAGTCCCGGATGCCGTGCGGGCCGGCCCAGTCGACCAGCAGGCGGGCGTGGCGCCGCATCGTGTCGGCCACCTCGGCGAGGAACGGCGGGTCGCCGGGTTCGCTGCCGCCGGCGTCTGGCGTGGGGCCGAACACGGCGGCCAGGTCGCCGAACAGCCAGGGGCGACCGAGGCAGCCCCGTCCCACGACGACACCGTCGCAGCCGGTGCTGCGCAGCAGGCGCAGGGCGTCCCACGGTTCCCAGACGTCGCCGTTGCCGAAGACCGGGATCGTCGTGACGGCGGCCTTGAGGTCGGCCACGGCCGACCAGTCGGCCTCGCCCGAGTAGAGCTGTTCGGCGGTGCGGGCGTGGAGTGCCACCGATGCGGCGCCGAGATCCTCGGCAATGCGGCCGGTGTCGAGGAAGGTGAGGTGGCCGGCGTCGGTTCCGAGCCGGAACTTCACGGTCAGTGGAATGTTGCCGGCGGCTTCGACCGCTGCACCGACGATCGCGGCGAACAGGCGGGGCTTGAGCGGGATCGCCGCCCCTCCTCCTTTCCGAGTCACCTTCGGCATGGGGCAGCCGAAGTTGAGGTCGATGTGGTCGACCCGGTCGTCGCCGACGAGCATCCGCACGGCCCGGCCGACGCTGTCGGGCTCGGTGCCGTAGAGCTGGATGCTGCGGGGCGACTCGTCGGGGGCGAAGTGGCTGAGCCGGCTGGTCTTGAGGTGCCCGTCGACGAGCCCCCTTGCGGTGATCATCTCGCTCACGTAGAGCCCGGCGCCGTGTTCCCGGCAGAGGGTGCGGAACGGTGCGTTGGTGACGCCGGCCATCGGCGCCAGCACGACCGGTGGCCAGACCTGGAGGGGGCCGATGCGGGGTGCGGCGAACTCACCCGGTGCGGCGGGTGCCACGTCGGCGTTGACCTCGGTGCGCAGACCCATGGCCACAAGGCTAGGCGTGGGACCTAGCGGGCGAGTCGGAAGCCCTGGTGCGAGGTGGTGCTCTCGGGCGTCGTGGCCGATCGGGCCGCCGGACGGTAGCGGTGGCAGTAGCTGTCGTGGCACAGGAACGAGCCGCCCTTCACGACCCGGTCGGTGCCGACCGGCGGTCCGGCGGGGTCAACGAGGGGCCGCTCGGCCGGGTGTGCCGTGGCGAACCAGTCGGAGCACCACTCCCAGGTGTTGCCGGAGCAGTTGAACAGCCCGAACCCGTTGGGGGCGAAGGCATCGACCGGGCAGGTACCGGCCCAGCCGTCCTCGGCGGTGTCCTCGCTGGGGAACGTGCCCGTCCAGATGTTGCACCGGTGCTCGCCGTCGGGCATGAGGTCGTCGCCCCAGGGGAGGCGGGCCTGGTCGAGGTCGCCCCGGGCGGCGTACTCCCATTCGGCCTCGGTGGGTAGGCGGGCGGCCGCCCACTCGGCGAAGTCGGCGGCGTCGAACCACGAGACGTGGACGACGGGGTGGTCCGCCCGGCCGGTGAGGTCGCTGTGCGGGCCCTCGGGGTGCCGCCAGTCGGCGCCGTGGACCTGGCGCCACCATTCGGCGCCGACGACGCCCCGGGTCTCGGGGAAGTCGTCGGGGAGGTGGCCGCCGAACACGTATGACCAGGTTTCGATCTCGGCGGTGGTGCGGTGGCCGGTGGCTTCGACGAATGCGGCGAACTCGGCGGTGGTGACCGCAGCCGCCGAGATGGCGAAGGGGGCGAGTTCGACGTCGCGCACGGGCCCTTCGCCGTCGCCCGGGTAGCGGGCCGGGTCGTCGGTGCCCATGCGGAAGCGCCCGCGGGGGAGGTCGACCAGTCGGGCCAGGGGATCGGCACCCATCACAGGTCCGCCGTGAACTCCCGGATCGCCGTGGCGCACTCGGTGGCGGCCTTGAGGTGGACCATGTGTCCCTGGTCGGGGACGACCACGGTCTCCCGGACGTCGAGGTCGCGTTCGAACAGGCCGGCCGAGGCGGCGAAGCGCCTGTCGCGTTCGCCCAGCAGCACCAGCACCGGGCAGGTGATCTCGGTGAGGTGGTCGATCACGTGCGAGTCGACGTGCAGCGAGATCTCCTCGACGCCGGGCGCCAGGTCCATCTTCGCTGCGGCGGCCATCACCGATGCGTTCCACTCTTCGCGGGCCTCGGCCTTGCGGAATCCGGGGCCGGTGGCGATCAGCACCAGCCCGGCCACATCGTCGGGGTGGTCGAGCGTGTGGGCCAGCGAGAGGTAGCCGCCGAGGCTGTGGCCGACCAGCACGGCCGGACGTCCAACCTCGTCGAGGACGGCGGCCAGGTCGGCGAGGGCTTGCTGCCTCGAATAGTCGCCGGGCGGTGGGGTGTCGCTCTGGCCGTGGCCCCGCAGGTCCCAGGTGGTGACGGCGTGGTCGGTGGCGAGGTCGTCGGCCAGGGCGGACCAGATCGAGCGTTCGTTGCCCCAACCGGTCGTACACACCAGGCGGGTTCCGGCGTCCCCCGTGCCCGTGCCCCGGTGCTCGACTGCAATCTCGACGCCGTCTGCGCTGGTGGTCATCGCAGCGGCCGGAAGAACTCGCGGATGTCGGCCAGCAGCACCTCGGGTTGTTCGAGTGCTGCGAAGTGGCCGCCGACCTCGTGGTCGGCCCAGAAGGTGAGGTTGAACTTGGGTTCCACCCAGCGGCGGCGGGCGCCCATGAGCTCCTTCGGGAAGACCGACACGCCGAGTGGCACGTCGCCGGTGTCCCCGAACGAGCCCATGCCGGCCTTGGAGGTCTCGTAGTACATGCGGGTCGACGAGTTGATGGTGCCGGTGAACCAGTAGACGCTCACGTTGGTCAGGAGGCGGTCGCGCGACACGGCGGTGAGCGGGTCGCCATCGTGGTCGGTCCAGCCGTGGAACTTCTCGCCGATCCACGACAGCAGCCCGGCGGGCGAGTCGTTGAGGCAGGTGCCGAGGGTCTGTGGCCGTGTCTCCTGGATGCGGAAGTAGCCGTTGTCCTCGGCGAGGTACCAGTTCAGGCGGTCCATGACCTGCTGTTCGAGGGGGGTGATGTCGGCGAAGTCGTCGTCGTTGCCGGCGGGGCCGGCCGCCATCATGTTGACGTGGCAGCCGACCACGTGGTCGGGATCGACCTGGGCGATGTGGCGGGAGATCATCGAGCCCCAGTCGCCGCCCTGCACGCCGTAACGGTCGTAGCCGAGGCGGGCGGCCAGTGCGGCGAAGGCCTCGCCGGTGCGGCCGACGCCCCAGCCCCGCTCGGTGGTGGGGCCGGACCAGCCGTAGCCGGGCAGCGATGGGACGATCACGTGGAAGGCGTCAGCGGCGTCGCCGCCGTGGGAGGTCGGGTCGGTGAGCGGACCGATGAGGCCGAGGAACTCGACGACCGAGCCGGGCCAGCCGTGGCTGAGCAGCAGCGGCAGGGCGTCGTCGTGGGGTGAGCGCTGGTGGATGGCGTGGAGGTTCTGTCCGTCGACCTCGGTGGTGACGTGGTCGACGGCGTTGAGTTCGGACTCGGCGGCCCGCCAGTCGTAGCCGTCGGCCCAGTGGGCGGCGAGGTCCTGCAGCCAGACCAGGTCGCAGCCGTAGTCCCAGCCGCTGCCGGGGATCTGGTCGGGCCAGCGGGTGGCGGCCAGGCGGCGGCGCAGGTCGTCGAGGTCGTCGTCGGGGACGGCGATCGTGAACGGTCGGATGTCGTCGGGCACGGGGCGTCCTCCTGGGCGGCTGCCCGACGGTACCCGTCGGCGGGGCGTCGCCCAGAGCCGGGAACTACTGTCGCCGTATGGAACTCGATGGTGCACGCGTGCTGGTGACGGGTGGTTCGAGGGGGATCGGGGCGTGCCTGGCCAGGGCCTATGCGGCCGCAGGGGCGCAGGTGGTGGTGGTCGCCCGTTCGGGCGATGACCTGCGGGCGGTGGCCGACGAGGTCGACGGCGTGGCGCACGTGGCCGACCTGTCCGATGCGGTGGTCGTCGACGGGCTGATCGCCGCGATCGAGGCGGTCCACGGCCCGATCGACGTGCTGGTCAACAACGCCGGCATCGAGACCGTGGACCCGGTCGCCACCGTCGACCCGGACGAAGTGCGGGCCGCTACCCGGGTGAACCTGGAGGCTCCGATGGTGCTCACCCGGCGGGCGCTCCCCGGGATGCTGGAGCGCAACCGTGGAGCACTGGTGTTCACGTCGTCGCTGGCCGGGACGGCCGGCTTCCCCGGCATGGGCCCCTACTGCGCCACCAAGGCCGGTCTCAACAACTTCGCATCGTCTCTCCGGATCGAGTTGAAGGGCACGCCGATCCGCACGACCCTCGTGGCCCCGGGTCCGGTCGACACCCGCATGTGGGATGCCGTCGAATCGGCTTCACCCAGCGTGCAGCGCACCAGCATGCGGCTCGGCCGGCTGCTGCTCATCCCCAAGATCACCCCGGAGCGCCTCGCCCGGCGGGTCGTGGCGGCCACCGCGGCCGGTCGTCGTCACGTCCGCCATCCGCGCCGGCTGACGCTGAACTTCTGGTTGGGCGAGGCGCCCCGGCGGATCACCGAGTTGGCGTTGGCCGGAGTCCGGATCGACCCCCTCGACCGCGTGGGCTGACCAGCTTCAGGCCCCGGGCGCGCCCTACGCGTGTTCGGCGAGTTCGCGGAGGCGGCCCAGCACCTTGGCCGGATCGCCACCGATCGGCGAAACGTTGAGTGACGTGACGCCGGCTGCCTTGTAGGCGGCCAGGCGGTCGACAATGTAGGCCTCGTCGCCGCAGAGCGTCGTGTTCTCGATGAGCTCGGTGGGCAGGAGGCCGGCGGCCTCGTCCTTGCGGCCCTCGAGGTAGGCGTCCTGCACGGCGCCGGCCTCGTCGGCGAAGCCGTAGTCGCGGCAGACGTCGTTGTAGAAGTTCTTGCCGCGGGCGCCCATACCGCCGATGTAGAGCGCAGCCATCGGGCGGGCGAAGTCGCGGTACTGCGCCGCATCGTCGCCGATCGCCACGATGCCGCCGGCCACGACGTCGAGGTCGCCCAGGTCGGGGTCGCGTCGGACCAGGCCTGCCCGCACGGGGTCGCCCCAGATCCGGTCCATGCGCTCCGGGTAGACGAGGAACGGCAGCCAGCCGTCGGTGGTGGCTGCGGTCTCCTCGACGCTCTTGGCCCCGAGAGCGGCGATGTAGATCGGGATGTCGGGCCGCACCAGGTGGTTGATGATCTTGAGCGGCTTGCCGAGGCCGGTGCCCTCGTCGGCCGGCAGCGGCAGCGTGAAGACCCTGCCGTCGTGTTCGAGCTTCTCGCGTCGCCAGGCCATCCGGCAGATCGAGATGATCTCCTTCATGCGGGTCAGGGGCATCGAGTAGGGCATGCCGTGGAACCCCTCGATCACCTGCGGGCCGGAGGCGCCGAGGCCGAGCGAGAAGCGGCCCTCCGAGAGGGCGTCCAGCCCGGCGGCGGTCTGGGCGATGCAGGCCGGCGTGCGGCTGAACGTGTTGAGGATGCCGCTGGCCAGCCCGACGGTCGTGGTGGCCGAGGCCAGGTAGCCGAGCAGGCTCACCCCGTCGAAGCCGTAGGCCTCCGGGATCCAGATGCAGTCGACGCCGGCCGCCTCGAGTTCACGGGCCTGGGTGGCTGCGGTGCGGGGGTCGGTGGCGTAGTTGAGTGACGTGGTGATGCGCATGGTCGCATCCTTCCACCCGGCGGGTGCCGACCGCTCAGTCGGCGGGCCAGCGCCGGATGACGACCAGACCGGTCACGGCGAGCAGGGCCGCCCCGGCGGTCATGGCCAGGGAGTAGCCGTTGGCGAAGGCATCGTGGGCCGTGGCGGCGATTTGTTCGCCGACGCCGGCCGGGTCCCGCTGCGCCACGACGAGCGCCGCGCCGACCGAGTCCCTGGCGATCTCCGCCATCTGGGACGGAATCTGGTCGAGGGCGTCGCCCAGGCCCCGCCGGTAGCCGGCGGACAGGAGGCTCCCCAGGAGGGCGATGCCGACGGCGGCGCCGACCTCGCGTGTGGTGTCGTTGACCGCCGAGGCCACGCCGGCCTTGTCGAGGGACAGGGAGCCCACGATCGCCGCCGTCGACGTCGGGAACCCGAGCGCCATGCCGGAGGAGACCAGCAGCACGCCGAGGACCACGTGCCCGTAGCCGGATTCGCCGGTGAGCAGCGCCATCACCACGCAGCCCAGCGCCGTGATGAGCATGCCGCCGCCGATGACCCGGCCGCTGCCGAACCGTGCGGCCAGTGCCGGTCCGCGGGGAGCGATGGCGACCATCACGACTGCGAAGGGCATGATCCGGACAGCGGCGCCGAGCGGCGTGTAGCCGAGCACGAACTGCAGGTACTGGGCGAGCCCGAAGAACATGCCGAACATGACGGCGAAGGCGGTGCCGAGCGCCAGTGTGGCGAGGCCGAAGCGGGGGATGCGGAACAGGCCCGGGTCGAGCATCGGATGCTCCTGACGGCGTTCGACCACCCCCCAGGAGACGAGCAGCGCGACGGCGGCCAAGAAGCCACCGAGGACGAGGGGGTCGGTCCAGCCGTACTCGGGCCCCTGGATGAGCCCGAAGACCAGCGCCGCCAGGCCCACGGCGGAGAGCAGGCTGCCGAACAGGTCGAGGTGGTGGCCCTGCGAGTCGCTCGACGTGGGGACGAAGATGGCCACGAGCGCCAGGGCGGTGGCGGCGATCGGCACGTTGACGAAGAACACCGAGCCCCACCAGAAGTACTCGAGGAGCAGGCCGGCGGACAGGATGCCGATGGCGCCTCCGGCCCCGGCGAAGCCCGCCCAGACTGCGATCGCCTTGTCCCGCTCGTCGGGCGGGAAGACCGCCATGAGGATCGACAGCGTGGCGGGCATGGCGAGGGCGGCCCCGATGCCCATGGTCGCCCGGAAGGCGATGACCTGTCCGGCGGTGTCGGCCGTGGAGCCGAGCAGGGCGCCGACGACGAAGACGACCAGCCCGGTCAACAGTGCGCCCTTGCGGCCGAAGCGGTCGCCCAGCGCCCCGGCGGGCAGCAGGAAGGCGGCGAACACTAGGGCGTAGGCGGCGTTGATCCAGATCAGGTCGGCGGCCGAGGCGTCGAGGGCCCGCTGGATCGAGGGGAGCGACAGGTTCAGCGAGCTGACGCTGGCGACGACGAGGATGAGCGAGAGGTTGAGGATGCCGAGGATGAACCAGCGGCCGGGATGCCCGGTGTCGGTCACGGGGCGATCCTCGCAGACCCCCTGGCCGTGTCCGCAGCCCAGCCGGTCATGGGTCACAGGGCTTCCCGGTCGGAGCGGACGCTCACCTACCATCAGTGGATGCCCACGCCCGCCGAGCCGATGCGTCTGGCGGCCGGGTTCGAGCCCGTCACCCGTGACGACTGGGTCGACCTGGCCGGATCCTCCCTGCAAGGTCGCACCCTCGAGTCGCTGACGACGGTCACCGACGACGGCATCCGCATCGAGCCGCTCTACGCCAACGACGGCCGAAGCGACCGGGCGGGCATGCCGGGGGCGAGCCCCCACACCCGGGGATCGACCAGCGCCGGCAACACGAAGTCCGGCTGGGACGTCCGGGCGCTGGTGCTCGACGAGGGCACGGCCGCCGCCAATGCCACTGTGCACGACGAACTGGAGCGGGGTTCGACCTCGGTGCTGCTCGACCGGGCGGCCATCGGGATCGGGTCGGCCGACGACCTCGCCGCCGTGCTCGAAGGCGTCTTCCTCGAGATGGCGCCGGTGGCGCTGGTGCCCGGGCCCGATGGGGCGACCGCTGCCGGGTGGCTGGTCGACCTCTGGGAGGAACGGGGGACCCCCGCCGCCGACCGCTCCGGCGCCCTCGGTCTCGACCCGATCGGCGTGGCGGCCCGCCACGGAGGCGACCCCGACCTCTCGACGCTGGCGCCGGTCGTGGCATCGGTGGCCGACGCTCCCGGCGTCCGCGCCGTCAGCGTCGATGCCACCGTCTGGGCCGACGCCGGCGCCAGCGAGGCGTGGGAGCTGGCGTGCTCGCTCGCCACGGGCGTCGCCTACCTGCGTGCCCTCGAGGCCGATGGCGTGGCGGTCGACGACGCCCTCGGAGCATTGACCTTCACGTACTCGGCCGATGCCGACCAGTTCCGCACCATCGCCAGGTTCCGGGCGGGGCGCCGGCTCTGGGACCGGGTGGCCGGGGCGTGCGGTTCCGACGTCCGTGCCCAGCACCAGACGGCGGTCACCTCGGCCGCCATGCTCGCCCGCCGCGACCCGTGGGTGAACCTGCTACGCGGCGCCGTGGCCGCCTTCTCCGCCGGCATCGGGGGTGCCTCGGCGGTGACGGTTCGCCCCTTCGACAGCGCAATCGGGCGACCCGACGAGTTTGGACGCCGCACCGCCCGCAACACCCAGTTGCTCCTGACCGAGGAGAGCGGCCTGGCCCGGGTGGTCGATCCCGCCGGCGGCTCGTGGTTCGTCGAGGACCTCACCGAGCGCCTCGCCGAGGCCGTCTGGGAGCGGTTCCGCTCGATCGAGGCCGACGGGGGCATGGTCGCCGCACTGGCCTCCGGACGCATCGCCGCCGAGGTCGAGGCCACGTGCACGGCCCGTGCCACCCGCCTCGCCACCCGCACCGACGCCCTCACCGGCGTGTCCGACTTTCCCGACATCGACGAGGTGCCGCTCGCCCGTCCCGCCGGACCCGCACCGGCGGACGGGCCCCTGCGCCTGCATCACCTTGCCGAGCCGTTCGAGGCGCTGCGCGACGCCGGCGAGTGGGCGGGCCCCGTCGTCCGCCTCGTGTCGCTCGGCCCGCTGGCCGAGCACTCGGCCCGCACCACGTTCGCCGCCAACCTGTTCGCCGTCGCCGGCATCCGGACCACCGAGGCGGCGGGTCCGTCCGTGGCAGTCATCTGCGGCAGCGACGACCGCTGTGCCGCCGACGCCGCCGACGTCGCACGGGCACTCAAGGACGAGGGCGTTGCCCATGTGGTCCTGGCCGGACGACCCGGCGAGCACGAGCCCGAATGGCGCGACGCCGGCGTCGACGAGTTCGTCCATGCCCGCTCCGACGTCCTCGACGTACTGGGCCGCACACTCGACGCCCTGGGGGTGGCCCGGTGAGCGCCGTCCCCGACTTCACGCAACTCGACCTCGGCGAGGGCACGCCGGCTGCGCCCGGCCCCACCCCGGACCTGGGCACCTTCACCACGCCCGAGGGCATCGACATCAGTGCACTCGCCACCTCGGCGGACCTCGACGGCCTCGACTTCCTCGACACCTGGCCGGGACTGGCGCCCTACCTGCGGGGCCCGTACCCGACCATGTACGCGGCCCGACCGTGGACCATCCGCCAGTACGCCGGCTACTCGACCGCCGAGGAGTCCAACGCCTTCTACCGCCGCAACCTGGCGGCCGGCCAGAAGGGCCTGTCGGTGGCATTCGACCTCGCCACCCACCGCGGCTACGACAGCGACCACCCCCGGGTCTCGGGCGATGTCGGCATGGCCGGCGTGGCGATCGACTCGATCCTGGACATGCGCACCCTGTTCGACGGCATCCCGCTCGAGCAGATGACCGTGTCGATGACCATGAACGGCGCCGTGCTGCCGATTCTCGCGATGTTCGTGGTGGCCGGCGAGGAGCAGGGCGTGGCGCCGGAGCGGCTGGCCGGAACCATCCAGAACGACATCCTCAAGGAGTTCATGGTCCGCAACACCTACATCTACCCGCCGGCCCCCTCGATGCGGATCGTGTCGGACATCTTCGCCTGGACCAGCGAACGGATGCCGAAGTTCAACAGCATCTCGATCTCCGGCTACCACATGCAGGAGGCGGGGGCGACGGCCGACCTGGAGCTGGCCTACACGCTGGCCGACGGGGTCGAGTACGTGCGGGCCGGCATGGACGCCGGGCTCGAAGTCGACGCCTTCGCTCCGCGGTTGAGCTTCTTCTGGGCGATCGGCATGGACTTCTTCATGGAGGTCGCCAAGTTGCGGGCCGCCCGACTGCTGTGGGCGGGGCTCATGGCGCAGTTCGACCCGCAGGACCCCCGGTCGTCGTCGCTGCGCACCCACAGCCAGACGTCGGGCTGGAGCCTCACGGCCCAGGACGTCTACAACAACGTGGTCCGCACCTGCGTCGAGGCCATGGCGGCCACGCAGGGCCACACCCAGTCGCTGCACACCAACGGCTTCGACGAGGCGCTGGCGCTGCCCACCGACTTCTCTGCCCGCATCGCCCGCAACACGCAGCTGTTCCTCCAGCAGGAGAGCGGCACCTGCCGGGTGGCCGACCCGTGGGGCGGCAGCTACCACGTCGAGCGGCTCACCCACGACCTGGCGGCGCGGGCGTGGGAGCACCTCACCGAGGTCGAGGAGAGCGGCGGCATGGCGTCGGCCATCGGGGCCGGTATCCCGAAACTGCGCATCGAGGAGGCCGCCGTCCGCACCCAGGCCCGCATCGACTCGGGCCGCCAGTCGGTCATCGGCGTGAACCGCTACCGCCTCGATGCGGCGGAGGACGTCGACGTCCGCAGGATCGACAACGCCCAGGTCCGGTCCGACCAGGTCGCCCGGCTCGAGCGCCTCCGGGCCGAACGCGACCCCGTCGCCTGCGATGCGGCGCTGGCCGCCCTCACCCGCTGCGCCGACACCGGCGAGGGCAACCTGCTGGGTCTGGCCGTCGACGCGGCCCGGGCGCGGGCTACCGTCGGCGAGATCAGCGACGCCCTCGAACAGGTGTGGGGGCGCCATGTCGCGGAGGTGCACATCATCTCGGGCGTGTTCAACAGTGAGGTCGGCGAAGACGGACAGGTGGCCGACACCCGCGTCCGCGTGGCCGACTTCGAGGCCGAACACGGCCGCCGGCCCCGGATCCTCGTCGCCAAGGTTGGCCAGGACGGCCACGACCGGGGCCAGAAGGTCATCGCCACCGCATTCGCCGACCTGGGCTTCGACGTCGACATCGGCCCGCTGTTCTCGACGCCGGGCGAGGTGGCCCGGCAGGCGGTCGAGAACGACGTGCACGTGGTCGGCGTGAGCTCGCTGGCAGCCGGGCACCTGACGCTGGTGCCCGAGTTGCGCGACGCCCTCGCCGCCCTCGGCCGACCCGACATCGCCATCGCCGTCGGTGGCGTCATCCCGGTCCAGGACCACGAGGCACTGCGGGCAGCGGGCGCTGCCGCGATCTTCCCGCCGGGCACCGTCATCGCAGCCGCCGCCACCGAGCTGCTCGTGAAGCTGACATGAGCCCCACCGTCGACGAGCTGGTCGACGGGGTCCTCGCCCGTGACCGGGCGACCCTCGGCCGGGCGCTCACCCTCGTCGAGAGCACCCACACCGACCATCGGAGCCGGGCCGCCGACCTGCTGGCTGCCCTACTGCCGTACGCCGGGGGCTCGCACCGGGTCGGAATCACCGGCGTTCCCGGCGTCGGCAAGTCGATGTTCATCGAGGCCCTCGGCACCCAGCTCACCGCCTCGGGCCGGCGGGTCGCCGTGCAGGCCGTCGACCCGACCAGCACGGTCACCGGCGGATCGATCCTCGGCGACAAGACCCGCATGCAGCGCCTCGCCAACGACCCCGACGCCTTCGTGCGGCCCTCGCCGTCGGCCGGCACCCTCGGGGGCGTCACCCGCACCACCCGCGAAACCCTGCTCGTGCTCGAGGCCGCCGGCTTCGACGTGGTGCTGGTCGAGACCGTCGGCGTGGGCCAGTCCGAGATCCTCGTGGCCCGCATGGTCGACTTCTTCCTGGCGCTGATGCTGCCCGGCGCCGGTGACGAGCTACAGGGCATCAAGAAGGGACTGCTCGAGTTGGCCGACCTGATCGCTGTCAACAAGGCCGACGGCGACAACGCCAAGGCTGCACGCACCGCCGCCCGCGACTACTCAGCGGCCCTGCGGCTCACCCGGCCTTCGAGTCCCGCGTGGACGCCCCCGGTGGTCACCTGCAGCGGCCTCACCGGAGAGGGCCTACCCGAACTGTGGGCGCACATCGAGGCGCACCGGGCGGTGCTCACCGCATCGGGCGAATGGGACGAGCGCCGCCGGGGCCAACAACTGGCCTGGATGTGGGCGATGGTCGAGGACCGACTGCTGGCTGCCCTCCACGGCGACCCGACCGTGCTCGAGGTGCTGGCCGACGCCGAACGCCGGGTGCTCGACGGCACCGAGACCCCCGCCGCGGCGTCCGATCGCATCCTCGACGCCTTCGGGGGCCCATAGCCCGCCTATGACATAGGCCGGTCACAGGGTCTAGCGTCGCGTGCAGTGCGGTTGGAGGACCGCAGACCCGTGGACAAGGGGGAGCACGATGGACCGACGGACGTTCCTGCGAAGCAGCATGGTCGCCACGGTGGGGGCCGGCACGCTCACCTCCACCCGGATGGCCTCGGCCAAGGTGGTCGACGGTGCCGAACCGGGCGACGGGCCCTACGGCTCGCTCGAGGGCGTGGAGCCCGACGAGAACGGCCTGGTCCTGCCCGAGGGCTTCACGTCACGGATCATCGCAGTCAGCGGCGACCCGGTCGGCGACACCGACTACGAGTGGCACCTGTTCCCCGACGGAGCGGCCACGTTCGACGACGGCGAGGGCGGCTGGTACTACGTATGCAACTCGGAGGTCTTCAACTGGCTCACCCCGGGAACGCAACTGGGCGGCGTGTCGGCGATCCACTTCGACGCCGACGGCGAGATCCTCGACGCCTACCGCATCCTCGAGGGCAGCCACTCGAACTGCGCCGGTGGTATCACCCCGTGGGACACCTGGCTGTCCTGCGAGGAGGCCTACATCGGGTCCGGCCTGGTCTGGGAGTGCGACCCGACCGGCGAGAACGAGGCGGTGGCGCACCCGGCCATGGGCAACTGGGCCCATGAGGCGGCGGCCGTCGATCCGGTCGATGAGATGGTGTACCTCACCGAGGACAACGCCGAGGGGCTTCTCTACCGCTACACGCCCGACGCCTACCCCGACCTCTCGGCGGGCACGCTCGAGGCGATGCTCGTTGCCGAGGACGGGTCGGTCACCTGGGCGGCCGTGCCCGACCCGTCGGCAGCCGAGACGCCGACCCGCGAGCAGGTGCCGGGCGCCTTCCTCACGCCCGGCGGCGAGGGCATCTGGTACCACGACGGCTCGATCTGGTACACAACCAAAACCGACAACCGGGTCCACGCCGTGGACCTGCGCGCGCAGCAGTACACGCTGATCTGGGACGGCACCGGCGACCGGCAGCCGCTCACGGGCGTCGACAACATCACCGTCGAGGAGGGCTCGGGCGACCTGTTCGTGGCCGAGGACGGCGGCAACATGGAGGTCGTCATCATCACGCCGGAGGGCGAGGTGGCGCCGTTCTGCCGAATCCCCGATCCGGTTGAGGAGAACTCGGAGATCACCGGGCCCTGCTTCAACCCGAACCGGAACCGCCTCTACTTCAGCTCCCAGCGGGGGAAGGGCAACCGACTGACCCGGGACATCATCGAGTCGATCGACTGGGGTGAAGCCCCCGACGGCCTCTCCGTGGGCATCACCTACGAGGTCAGCGGTCCGTTCCGCGGCGAGTACGTGCCGCCCCCGCCGACCACCACGACAACGACGACCACGACCACGGCCGCACCGACCACGACCACGGCCGCACCGACCACGACCACGGCCGCACCGACCACGACCACGGCCGCACCGACCACGACCACGACAACCACCACCCAGGCGCCGACGACCACGACCACGGCCGCACCGACCACCACCCAGGCGCCCACGACCACGGCTGCGCCGACCACGACCCAGGCGCCCGTGACGACGCTGGCCAAGGCCGCCGAGACGGCCGCCGCAGCCACGGATGAAGGTGGAGGTTCGGGCCTAGTTATCGGCATCGGCGCCGCAGCGGTGGTGGCCGCCGGCGCCGCCGCCCTCGCCCTGCGCAACCGCGGCGGAGGCTCCGAGGAGTCCGGCGAGCCCGAGGAACAGGAGTAGCCGGTGAACCGCCCCGGGTTTTGCGCAGGCTGGGTTGTTTGAGTCCTGGCCGGTTCGGCCGGGACGTGTTGACGGTAGTGGAGGTGTTCGTACTCTGCTGGCGGGATGTGGCCGAGTTGGCCGAACAGGCGGCGGTGGTTGAACCAGTCGATCCATTCGAGGGTGGCGAGTTCGAGGTCGTCGATGCCCCGCCAGGGGCCTTTGTTGCGGACCAGTTCGGTCTTTTGGAGCCCGAACATCGTCTCGGCCAGGGCGTTGTCGTAGGAGTCGCCGCGTGACCCGACCGAGTTCACCACACCGCACTCGGCGAGGCGTTCGGTGTAACGGATCGACAGGTATTGGGCGGATTCAACTGGTGGACGCAACACCTTGATGAGGAGGTTGTTGATGGGCAGGCCAGCTGGGTGGATGACCGAGTTGACGGGGCGTTCACCGATGAAGTCGCCGGGTGCGCCGTGGACTGCCACGAACAGCACCGACAAGGCCCAGGTCGCGCATCAGGCGCTCCACGGTGCAACGGGCCACGCTGATGTTCTCTCGGTTGAGTTGCGCCCACACCTTGTTCGCGCCATACACACCGAAGTTGTCCGCATGAACCCTGGCGACCTCGACCTTGAGGACCTCGTCGCGCTCAGAACGCTTCGACGGCGGCCGGCGCCTCGCTGACCAGTAGGTGAAAAGGGGCGAACTGCAGTGTCCTGCAGATCGGCTCGACCCCGAACCTGTTCCGGTATGCGTCGATGAACGCAATCACGTCCTTGGGCCGTCGAGCTCGGCCGCGAAGAAAGCCGAAGCCGCCTTGAGGATCTCATTGGCGCGGTGCAACTCACGGTTCTCCAACTCCAACACCCGCAGACGCTGGCGCTCATCAGTCGTGACCCCGGCACGGCGACCATGGTCGATCTCGAAACGGCGCACCCACTTGCGCACCGTCTCCGCAGTCGGACCCAACGTGTCGGCCACCGAAGTGATCGCTTCCCACTGCGAACCACAATGACGCTCGGCCTCGAACACCATCCGAACAGCACGCTCACGCAGCTCAGCCGGGTAACGCCCCGGTCGTCGTTGCACTTTCATGACTCCATCCTCTCAAGGGTCGGAGCCTGCGCATTACCCGGGGCGGTTCACGGAAATGCAGTCGCGGAGCTCGCCTCTGTCAGAAGTGCGTGATAGACGGGCGTCAGTCAAGTTGTCATCTGACAAGAAGAGATTGATAGGTGGGATGTATATGCGACGGATGATTGGGTTCGCGGTGGTTCTGTTCATTGCGGGCGTTGCACTGCTTTCAAGTCCGGTGGGAGCAGAAGCAATTGAGGGAGGGAGAAACCAGGAAGCGCTGAAACGGGCCACCGAAACGATTCGGCCTGAACTTCTGCCTGACGGCAGTCGAGTCTGGCCTGATGGCACAGTGGTGGAGTCGGACGGGACGATTTATTTCTCGGTCAAGGGAGAAGCGGCCCTTCGTGACTCTCACGTGGTTTCGCTCGCAGGGAGAAGAGACGGGGAAACTTGCGTCTTCGAGTTGCCTGAGTTGAGACTTGAAGCCGATCAGTCGTCGATACTCTGGCGTGAGCTGATGCGAGACGGCGGCAACTGCGTCGTCAAGTACGAGGTCGGCGTGCCAGAAGATGGAGTGGAAGCCGATGGGTTGTTGAGGGATGCCCTCGATCGGCCCCATGCACGCAGCGCGTCCTCGGCCGGAGCACGGATGAGGATCTGGTGGGAGGACTGGATCAATCACTCAGTGTCCGAAGTGACAGCTCATGTCCAGACGACCGTCAACTGGGGGAACTGCGTCTACGCAGGTAGTGGTTGGGAGACTCACGATTGGGCGGAAACCGGCTGGAGCATGGTCTCGAACAGCCATTGGAATGGTCCCCGAATCGGCTGGTGCACCGACTGGGCATCGAACAACTCTCAGGAGCACCACAATCACACGTTCTGTTGGCCCAAGAACGTCCACACTCATTTCCCGGACACGTTCGTGGGGATCCACGTGAACGGCTACGCCTATGGTGGTAATCAGAACGCGTCCTACGTCTCGCACCACGGCTGGACCTGGGTGCCCTGTTTTCCCCTGCAGCTCAACGCACAGTTGAGTTGGGGTTCTTGAGTACATGAACTCAAGAATCTGCCTGGAAGGGTTGCAATGCTCGTAGCCGTCGAATTGTTCGTGCTCTGGATGGTCGTTGATGTGGTCTTGCGCTATCGAAAGAGCAAGGTGTCGAGATCTGCCGTGATCGTCTGGTGTTCGCTCTCAATTGTTGCAATCGTCGCGAGTTACATCGCGTGGATGGGCTTCATCGTGGCCATAGTCATCGTGACCGCCTACTTCGCACGGCGCTGGTAGCGAGATCGGGCTCACGAAGTCGAAGAACCTGACGCACAGAAAGCGCGGTTGTGGGGCGCCCTGCACGCGACGAAGCCCCCTGGCGGTGGGGGCCTCGTCTGGGAACCCGGTCCGGGGTGTGACCGGGAAGGGACCTCGGTTGTGGGGCCGGCCTAGAAGTCCTCGTCGAAGGCGACGTTGCCTTCGACGCCGACCTGGTAGGCGACGACGGTGCGTTCGAAGAAGTTGGTGAGTTCCTGGACGTCCTGGAGCTCCATGAACCCGAACGGGTTCTTCGAGCCGTACTTGGGCCGCAGGCCCAGTTGGGCGAGGCGCTGGTCGGCGACGAACTGGAGGTACTCGCGGGTGTCCGCGGTGGACATGCCCGACACGCCCTGGCTGAGCAGGTCCTCGGCGAACTGGAGCTCGCACTCGACGGCTTCGCTGACCATCTCGGTGATCTGCTCGGCCAGGTGGTCGTCGAACAACTCGGGCTGTTCGGCCCGCACCGTGTTGATGACCTCGAAGGCGAAGTTCATGTGGCACGACTCGTCGCGGAACACCCAGTTGGTGCCTGCCGCCAGGCCGTTGAGCAGGCCCTTGGAGCGCAGGAAGTAGACGTAGGCGAAGGCGCCGAAGAAGAACAGCCCCTCGATGCAGGCGGCGAAGCAGATCAGGTTCAGCAGGAACGCCCGGCGCTTGTCGTCGGTGTCGAGCTCGTCGAGGTCGTCGACCGAGCCCATCCACTTGAAGCAGAAGTCGCCCTTCTTGCGGATCGACGGGATGTTGTGGATCGCAGCGAATGCGGCCTCCCGTTCGGCCATGTCGGGGATGTAGTTGTCGAGCAGCGTCAGGTAGAACTGGACGTGCAGCGCTTCTTCGTAGAGTTGGCGCGACAGGTACATCCTGGCCTCGGGGGCGTTGATGTGCTGGTAGAGGTTGAGCACCAGGTTGTTTGCGACGATCGAGTCGCCTGTGGCGAAGAACGCCACCAGCCGGTTCACGAGGTGCTTCTCGGCGGGCGACAACTTCCGGTCGAGGTCGGGGACGTCGTCGGAGAAGTCGATCTCGTCGACGGTCCAGGTGTTCTTGATGGCATCCCGGTACATCTCGTAGAAGGCCGGATAGCGCATGGGCCGCAGCGTCAGGTCGAAGCCCGGGTCGAGGATGTTGCCCCGATGGGCAGAGGGAACTGCGGCGGGTTCTTCCGGCTGCTCGTCGGCTGGGGCGAAGGGGATTTCGGCGAGGGTCATCAGTCGCACGCCTCACAGGACTCTGGGGTCTCCAGCGAACAGGCAACGGCTTCGGCGTCGGTGAACGCCTTGGCCTCGGCAGGCTTCTGCTCGGGGGGCGGGGCGTTGCCATTGGTGGTCGTCTTGTTGATGCGGGTGGCTGGGCGGGACCGCAGGTAGTAGGTGGTCTTGAGGCCCGACTTCCAGGCGTGGAGGTACATCGACGAGAGCTTCCCGATGGTGGGCGACTCCATGAACAGGTTCAGCGACTGGCTCTGGTCGATAAAGGCCCCGCGCTCGGCGCCCATGTCGATGAGCGATCGCATCGGGACCTCCCATGCCGTTCGGTAGACGGCCTGGACGTCTTCGGGGATGTCGTCGATGCCCTGGATGGAGCCCTCGGTGGACTTGATCCTGTTGGCTATCGCCTCGTCCCATATGCCTCGGCCCTGGAGTTCGCGGACCAGGTAGCGGTTGATCTGGAGGAACTCGCCCGAGAGCGTCTCGCGCTTGAAGATGTTGGAGACCTGGGGCTCGATGCACTCGTAGCAGCCGACGATCGAGGCGATCGTGGCGGTGGGGGCGATGGCGATCAGCAGCGAGTTGCGCAGGCCGTGTTCGGCGATTCGGTCGCGCAGTCCCTGCCAGCGCTCGACGTCGCTGGGCTCGATGCCCCAGAGGTCGAACTGCAGGTCGCCCTGCGCCACCCGGGTGATCGAGTAGTTCTCGTGCGGCCCGGCCAACTCGGCCAACTCGGTCGAGGCCCACAGGGCGTTGAAGTAGATCTCCTCGGAGATGCGGGCAGAAAGGGAGCGCGCCTCGGGGGAGTCGAACGGCAGGCCCAGCTTGAAGAACACGTCCTGGAGGCCCATAAGCCCCATTCCCACCGGCCGCCACAGCGAGTTGGAGTGCTCGGCCTCAGGGGTCGGGTAGTAGTTGATGTCGATCACCCGGTCCAGGAACGGCACGGCGATGCGGACTACCTCGCCGAGGCGCTCGAAGTCGAAGGCACCGTCGACGACAAGCGATCCGAGGTTGACCGAGCCCAGGTTGCAGACAGCCGTCTCGTCCTGGTCGGTGACCTCGATGATCTCGGTGCACAGGTTCGACAGGTGCACGACCCGGCCGGGCTCACCGGTCTGGTTGCACTTGGTGTTGGAGGCGTCCTTGAAGGTCATCCAGCCGTTGCCGGTCTGGGCGAGGGAGCGCATCATGCGGCTGTAGAGCTCGCGGGCCGGGACCTGGCGCTCATAGAGGCCCTCCTCCTCGGCCTTGACGTAGGCGGCCTGGAACTCGTCGCTGAAGAGGTCGGTGAGGTGCGGCACCTTCTTGGGGTCGAACAGCGACCAGACCCAGTCCTTCTCGACCCGTTCCATGAACAGGTCAGGGATCCAGTTGGCAAGGTTGAGGTTGTGTGTGCGGCGCTGGTGGTCGCCGGTGTTTTCGCGCAGGTCGAGGAAGTCCTCGATGTCGGCGTGCCAGGACTCGAGGTAGATGCAGGCGGCGCCCTTGCGGCGGCCACCCTGGTTGACGGCGGCGACCGAACTGTCGAGGGTCTTGAGCCACGGCACGATGCCGTTGGACAGGCCGTTGGTGCCCTTGATGAGCGAGCCCTTGGCCCGGATGCGGTGCCACGCCACGCCGATGCCGCCGGCGAACTTCGAGAGGCGGGCGATGTCGGTGTAGCGCTTGTAGATCCCCTCGAGGCTGTCCTCGGGCGAGTCGAGCAGGTAGCACGACGACATCTGCGAGTGGGTCGTACCCGAGTTGAACAGTGTCGGGCTGGATGGCAGGTACTGGAGCGACGAGATGAGCTCGTAGAAGCGGATGGCCTCGTCCGGGCAGGTGGACAGGCCACAGGCCACCCGCAGGAAGAAGTACTGCGGGGTCTCGAGGACGTGACGGGTCTCGGGGTGGCGCAGCAGGTAGCGGTCGTAGACGGTGCGCAGGCCGAAGAACTCGAAGAGGTTGTCGCGGTCGTGGACGACCGTGTCGTCGAGCTTGCGGGCGTTGGCAGTGACGAGCTCGACCGTTGTGTCGCCGATGATGCCGAGTTCGTGGCCGACCAGGACCGACTGCGAGAAGGAGTGGATGTTCTGGTTCCGTACCTCCTTGTCGATGACCGTGGCGAGGAGGCGGCCGGCCAGGCGGGAGTAGTTGGGCTCTTCGACCATGAGCGTCGAGGCGGTGCGGATGGACAGAGCGTCGAGCTCCTCGGTGGTGGCGCCGTCACAGAGGCCGGAGATCGTGCGCGTGGCGATCTTCATCGGGTCGACGCCCGACAGGCCCTCTGCGCAACGATGGATGGCGCGGACGATCTTGTTGAGGTCGACCGGCTCGAGGTCGCCGTTGCGCTTGCGTACCATCATCTGCGATCCGCCGATGGCGGGTGCTTCGTCGAGGCCCTCGGTGGAGAGTGCGTGGTCCTCGGTCAACGCCATGTGGGGTTCCCTTCCCTTCCCGTCGGCACTCGTTGCCTGCGGGGTCCCGTTGTGTCTCCCGGACGGCACGCCACTTCGCACCTGCTGGGGGAGTGGCGTGAAGCCCGGGTCATGTATTTCACGCATGTAATTACACCCGTGTCAAGAGAATCCTCGCGGGTGCGGCAGGTTTCTCACCGGCACGCGCTCAGCGTGGGCAGAGAGGCCGGGAAAGTGGGGGATCGACGCGCGGAGCGCGCGTCCGGGACGATCGGGCAGGCGTCAGGTGCGCCGGATCGAGAGCATGAGGGACCTGCCCTCGACGGTCGCCTCGGCCGTGTGCGTGGCATCGTCCGCGGCGCCGTAGGCGACCTCGGCAGCCAGCACCTGGCCGGCCACGTGCGCCTCGTGGGTGCGCACCGCGTCGAGCAGGGCGTCGTCCCCGTCGAGCCACAACAGGATCCGGTCGGTGACCACGAGGTCGGCGTCGCGGCGGGCCTGCTGGACGTGGCGGACCACGTCGCGGGCCAGGCCCTCGGACTCGAGTTCGGGGGTCACCCCGGTGTCGAGCACCACCACGCCGTCGCCGCTGCCGAGCGCCGCGGCGGTGACTCCCGCGGGCGACTCGAGGGCCAGGACGAACTCGTCGGGCTGCAGGGTCTCGCCGGCGACTTCGACGGTGCCGTCGTCGTTGCGGGTGAACTCGCCGGCCCTGGCAGCGGCGAACACGGCCTGCACGCCGCCGCCGAGGCGCGGGCCCAGCACCCGTCCGTCGGGCTGGAGCCGGAAGGTGGCGTGGGCCTCGAGGTCGTCGGTCAGCTCGACCGCCTTCACGTTGACCTCGTCGACCAGCAGGTGGACGAGGTCAACCAGCGACTCGGCGTCGGCCCCGGCGACCGTGAGCGACGCCAACGGCAGCCGCACCCGCAGCCCGTGGTCCTCGCGCAGGCGCAGTGCCGTCGAGGCCACGTCGCGCAGCCGATCCATGCGGGCCACGAGGTCGGCGTCGGCGGGCAGGTCGGCCGGGTCGGGCCAGTCGGCCAGATGGACGCTGTCGCCGCCGGTCAGGCCCCCGTGGACCTCCTCCATCACCATCGGCAGGAACGGCGCCGCCGTCCGGGCGAAGGTGACGAGCACCGTGTAGAGGGTGTCGTGGGCGTCGCGCTTGTCGGCCTCGTTGGCAGCCGAGGCCTTGGCCCAGAAGCGGTCGCGGCTGCGGCGGATGTACCAGTTGTTGAGGGCGTCGATGAACCCCTGCAGCTCGGCCGTGGCGCCGGGCAGGTCGTAGGCGTCCGTGCGTTCGGTGACCGCCTCGACCATCGTCCGGGTCTTGGCCAGCAGGTAGCGGTCGAGCAGGCCGCCGGCGCCGGTGCGGAATCTGGCCCGGTGCCCGTCGACGTTCGCATAGAGCGTGAAGAACGAATAGGCGTTCCAGATCGGCAGCAGCACCTGGCGGACCACGTCGTCGATGCCGTGGTCGCTGATGCGCAGGTCGCCGCCCCGCAGGATGTTGGCCGACATGAGGTACCAGCGCAGGGCGTCGGCCCCCTGTCGGTCGAAGATCTCGGTCGGCTCGGTGTAGTTGCGCAGCTTCTTCGAGAGCTTGGTGCCGTCCTCGGCCAGCAGGATCCCGTGGCAGATCACGTTCTGGAAGGCCGGCCGGTCGAACAGCGCCGTGGCCAGCACGTGCATCGTGTAGAACCAGCCGCGCGTCTGGTTGATGTACTCGACGATGAAGTCGGCGGGGAAGTGGTCCTCGAACCACTGTTCGTTCTCGAACGGGTAGTGGAACTGGGCGAACGGCATCGATCCCGACTCGAACCAGCAGTCGAGCACCTCGGGCACCCGGCGCATCGTCGACCTGCCGCTCGGGTCGTCGGGGTTGGGGCGGGTCAGGTCGTCGATGAACGGCCGGTGCAGGTCGTCGGGGCGCACGCCGAAGTCGGCCTCGATCTCGTCGAGGCTGCCGTAGACGTCGATCCGCGGGTACTCGGGGTCGTCGCTGCGCCACACCGGGATCGGAGAGCCCCAGAAGCGGTTGCGGCTGATCGACCAGTCGCGGGCGCCGTCCAGCCACATGCCGAAGCGGCCGTCGCGGACATGCCCGGGCACCCAGTTGATGCCGGCGTTGTGCCCGAGCATCTGCTCCCGGATGTCGGTGACCTTCACGAACCAGGACGAGATGGCCTTGTAGATGATCGGCGTGTCGGTGCGCCAGCAGTGCGGGTAGTTGTGCTCGTGGGTGTCGTGGCGGACGATCCGGCCGGCGTCCTTGAGGTGACGGATGATGTCGGCATTGGCCTCGAACACATTGACGCCGGCCCAGTCGGTGACCTCGTCGGTGAAGCAGCCGTGGTCGTCGACGGGGACCACCCGGCCGATCGGGATGCCGTTGGCCTCGCAGGTGACCTGGTCGTCCTCGCCAAAGCCGGGGGCCATGTGGACGGCGCCGGTGCCCTCGGCGGCATTGACGAAGCCGGCGCCGAGCACCCGGAAGGCGTCGGTGCGGTCGGCGAAGTACGGGAACAGCGGCGTGAAGGTGCGGCCCACGAGGTCGGCGCCGGACAGGGTGCCGATGGGCTCGGTGCCCTCGAGTTGGGCGGCGTAACGCTCGACGGCTTCGGCGCCCAGCACATGGACGGCGCCGTCGGCGTCGCGGTGCATCGAGTAGGTGACCTCGGGGCCGACCGCCATAGCCAGGTTCGACGGCAGGGTCCACGGCGTGGTCGTCCAGGCCAGCAGGCGCAGCGGGCCGGGGTCGCCGTCGGCCGGTTCGAGGTCGAACGCCACGGTGATGGCCGGGTCCTGGCGGGGTCGGGTGGCGTCGTCGAGGCGGATCTCGAAGTTGGACAGCGGCGTCTCGGCGCCCCACGAGTAGGGCATGACCCGGAACGCCTCGTAGACGAGGCCCTTGTCCCAGAGCTGCTTGAACGCCCACATGACCGACTCCATGTAGTCGCGGTCCATGGTCTTGTAGTCGTGCTCGAAGTCGACCCAGCGGGCCTGTCGGGTGACCGTCTTCTCCCACTCGCCCGCGTAGCGCATGACCGACGAGCGGCAGTGGTCGTTGAAGGCCTCGATGCCGTACTCGATGATGCTGGCCCGGCCTGCGACCGGCAGTTGGCTCTCGGCCTCCATCTCGGCGGGCAGGCCGTGGCAGTCCCAGCCGAAGCGGCGGGTGACCTTGTGGCCCCGCATGGTCTTGTAGCGGGGGACGACGTCCTTGACGTAGCCGGTCAGGAGGTGCCCGTGGTGGGGCAGTCCGTTGGCGAACGGCGGCCCGTCGTTGAACGTGAACTCGAGGTCGTCGGGGCGGGCGTCTACCGAGGCGGCGAAGGTGCCCTCGGACGCCCAGCGCCCGAGGGCCCGCTCCTCGATGGCGGGGAAGTCGGCCTTGCCGACGTCGGGGTACGGCTGTTCAGCGTCCATGACCGGATGCAGGCTAACGGCGCGTCCGGGTCGGGCCGTGGGAGGGTCGGGGCTGCGTCGCTCAGACGAGGAGCCGCGTCTTGCCGAAGATGTTGCCGTAGAGGATGCGGCCGTCGTCGTCGATGTGGACGCCGCCGCCGAGGCTGTTGAACTGCGAGCCGCCGACCGTCCACGATCCGACCGACTCGCCGGTGGTCCAGTCGATGGCCTCGATGGTCCACTTCCCACCCCGGGTACCGCATGTGTAGACGAGGTCGGCGCCCTGGCTCACGCCCGGCACCGAGTTGGGCGAGCTCACCTCGGTGTTCACCCAGGCTTGGCGGAGCTGGCGGGCCTCCGGGTCCCATTCGTACTTGTGGAGGCCGAACGGGGTGTAGGCGGCATGGTGGCCGAGGAAGAAGCAGAGCAGCCGGGCGCCGCGCTGCGGCAGCCACCCGGGCAGAGAGGACGGCTCGTTGTTGACGGTCATGGCGCCGTAGCCCGACACGGTGATCGACTGCTCGGTCTGGATGGCCGGCAGGTCCGGGTTTCCCATGTTGGCGGGGCCGATGCCGGCGATCCGTCGGGACGGGGCGTCCGGGAGCTGCTGCCAGTCGTCGGGGATCTCGTCGCGCCACATCAGCGTGATGTTGACGACCGGGTCGCCGTCGCCGATCACGACGAAGTGGTCCTCGTCGGGCCCGAAGCCCATGAGCGACGGCGTGGTGCCCGAACCGGTGCCGTTGCCGTTGCGGTACCCGGCGCTCCAGGCGCCGTCGGACTCGTCGAGCGAAAGCCGCTCGCCGGTCCAGACCACCTTGTGCGTGTGGTCCACGGAGCTGAGGTAGATGCCGCCGTCCTCATCCACGCAGGTGGAGGTGCGGACCCAGCCGTAGCCGGTGTTGCCGCGCTGCTCCTCCATGCGGGCGCAGTGGGCGGCGGCGTCCTCGGCGGCCCGGGGCAGCCGGATCGCCTCGTACGACGAGAAGTCGCGTTCGAGGCACACCACCCAGCCGTGGTCGGTGGTGAGCACGAGGCGGCCGTCGAACGTGAGGTTGGCGCCCACGAAGAAGCCGTCGATGTGGTCGGGCTTGTCCCAACGGGCCTTCTCGACGATGGCCGAGTGCCGGTCGCCGGGGGTGGCGTCGGCGTAGGCGACGGCGTGCGTCTTGCGACCCAGGAACAGGGTTTGATCCTGGTCGAGCAGGGCGTAGACGCCGTCGAGGCCGGTGAGGTAGCGCATCGCCAGGTCGGCGGCGTGCATGACGGCCTCGTCGCCGTCCAGGTCGTCGAGGCCGGCCAGGTCGACCTGCATGGTGTCGAGCGCCGTCGGCTCCTCGCCGGGGATGGCGTAGGTGGCGAGCACCTCGAGGGTGTCGTAGTCGAGCTTGGCGAGTTGCTGGCGGCCGTTGCTCCAGATCACCCGCCGCCCGTCGGGGTACGGGCCCGAGATGAGGCTGCCGAAGTGGCCCGGGCCCAGCCAGGCGTGCTGGCGCTGGTCGCCGCCGAGGACGAGGTGGCCGTCCGGCCGGGGGCCGGTGAGGGCGGTGTTGTCCTGCTGGTCGCAGCGCCCGTGGGCGATCGGGTTCTCGGATTCGGCGAGGAACGGGTTTCGGGGTCCGGTGCGCACGGGGTCCTCGGGCGGCCGGCTCAGGCGGCGGGAGCGGTGCCGGCGATGCCGACCCGGTGGACCATGCGACGCCCCACGAAGTCGAACAGGGCGTAGTGCTGCGTGACCCGGTTGTCCCAGATCACGATGTCGCCGGCGGCCCAACGGTGGCGGTAGGTGAACTCGGGTCGCTTCACGTGCTCGATGAGGAACGGCAGGATGGCGTCCGACTCGTAGGGCGGCAGGTTGACGATGCGCCGGGTGAAGATCTCGTTCACGAACAGCGCCTGACGGCCGGTCTCGGGATGGGTGACGACGACGGGGTGCTCGGCGCCGTGGCCGGGGACGATCTCGTGGTACGCCCGGCGGTTCTCGAGCAGCCGCTTCATCCCGTTGGAGAGCTCGTCCCAGGCGTCGCAGCAGTTGGTCCACATGGTGTCGCCGCCGACCTCGGGGTTGACCCGCATGCACAGCACGGCCGCCTTGGGGATCACCGGTCGGAAGGTCACGTCGGTGTGCCAGCGGTCGGCCTTGTAGCCGCCCTCGCTGTCGAACACGACGATGTCGGGGAAGTCGGGGTGGCTGGGGTTGTTGGCCTCGCCGGGCAGTGGCTCGCCGAACACCCGGGCCAGGTCCAGGTGCTGCTCGGGCGTGGGGTCGAGGTCCCGGAGCACGACGACCATGTGGTCGAGCAGGGCCTGGCGCAGCTCGGCCTGCGCCCCCTCGTCAGCGAGGAGCAGGTCGAGGTCGGGGTCGGTGACGGCGGCGCCGATGCGCCCGGAGAGGGGGACGAGGTTGAGTGCGGGCTGGTCGGACACGGGGGACTCCTCAGGTTGCGGCCACGGTGGGCCGGTAGGTCCAGTCGGCGCTCAGGCTGCTGCCGGCGAGGCGCTCGAAGCCGCGCATGAGCGAGCGAACGGCGTCGAGGGCGGCGTCGTCGCCGAGGTCGGCGAACACCAGGCGGTAGCGGTCGAGCAGGTCGGCGAAGACGGCGTCGTGGAACGAGGCGCCTTCGCCGGTGAGGGCGACGAGGCGGCCGCGCCCGTCGTCGGGGTCGGGGCGGCGGTCGATCCAGCCGGCCTCCTCGAGGCGGCGCAGCGTGGCGGTCAGCCCGCCGGAGGTCTGGACGATGAAGCCGCCGATGGCGCTGGGGCTGAGGTGCTCGTCGCGGTGGTGATGCAGCAGCATCAGCACCTGCAACTCGGCAGGGGTGGTGCCGTGGGCGCGGCAGTGGTCGGTGAGGAACTGCTCGTTGAGGCGCCCGAGGCGGGTCAGCAGCAGGGCGAGGGTCGTGATGTCCATGCCGGGAAGACTACTTGCCAACTACCTTGCTGGCAAGAAATAATCCGTGGACCCTTCGTGTTCAGGCCGAGGTCGCCGCTGCCCGCTCCCGCAGCTCGTATTTGAGGACCTTTCCGCTGGCGTTGGCCGGCAGGGCGTCGACCACCTCGAAGCGGCGGGGCGCCTTGTAGTTGGCCATCTCGGCGCGGGCCCATGCCACCAGGTCGGCCGGGTCGGGCGAGGTGCCCGACGTCGCCACCACGAACGCCATACCCACCTCGCCGAGGCGCTCGTCGGGCACGCCGACCACCGCCACCTGGGCGATGTCGGGGTGCGCGAGCAGCTGGCCCTCGACCTCGGCCGGGTACACGTTGAACCCGCCGTTGATGAACATGTCCTTGAGCCGGTCGGTGATGTCGAGGTAACCATCTGCGTCCATCACGCCGATGTCGCCGGTGTGCAGCCAGCCGTCGGCGTCGACCGCCTCGGCCGTCTGGTCGGGATCGTCGAGGTAGCCGGCCATCACGTTGTAGCCGCGCACCACCACCTCGCCGGGCTCGCCCCGTGGCACCTCGTCGCCGTCAGCGTCGACGACCAGCACTTCGACGTCGTCGATGGCCCGACCTGAACTGCCGGAGATGACCTCGGGCGGGTCGTCGTGGCGACACATTGTGGCGATTCCCGAGGCCTCGGTGAGGCCGTAGCCGGTGATGACCGTCTCGAAGCCGAGCGTGTCGCGCATGGCGTGGATGAGCGGCACCGGCACCGGCGCCGCCCCGGTCACCGCCAGGCGCAGCGATGAAAGGTCGAGGTCGGCCAGGTCGGGGTGGTTGAGGATCGTCTGGTAGATCGCCGGCGGGCCGGGCAGCATCGAGATGCGCTCCTCGGCGACCCGGGCCATCACCGCCGGCACGTCGAACACCGGATGGGGGATGAGCGTCGCCCCGGTCAGGAGGCAGGCCAGGATCCCGGAGTTCAGCCCGAAGGCGTGGAAGAAGGGGTTGACCACCAGGTAGCGGTCATCGGCGCGCAGGCCGATCACCTCGGTCCACGACAGGAATGCCCGGCAGACGGCGCCGTGGCGAAGCATGGCGCCCTTCGGTGCCCCGGTGGTGCCCGACGTGAACATGACATGGCACCGGTCGTCGGGGCCGACGGCTGCCGAGCGATCCGCCCGGTCGGCGTCGTCGACGGTCGATGCGGCCTCGAGGAACACGTCCCACGATGTGCAGCCCTCCGGGATGGTGCCCCGCAGGATGATCGTCTCCTCGAGTCCCCGACCGGCGCCGGCGTCGTTCAGCAGGGCCACGTAGTCGGTGTCGAGGAAGTCTGTGACGGTGAACAGCACCTTCGTCGACGTGCGGTCCAGCAGGTCGCCGGCCTCCCGGCCCTTGAAGCGCGTGTTGATCGGAATGAGCGTGGCGCCGGCGCAGTGGACCCCGAGGGCCGCCACCGCCCACTCGGCGGTGTTGGGCGCCCACACCGCCACGCAGTCGCCGGGCTGGATGCCGCGGGCCATGAGGGCGCGTGCGGCGGCGTGGATGCGGTCGCGGTACTCGGCGTAGGTCCAGCGCTGGTCGCCGTCGACGAACGCCTCGTGGTCCCCGAAGCGTTCGGCGGCTGCGTCGACCAGGCGGGGGATGGTGGTGCCGGACACGGCCCGGACCCTAGCGGTGGCCCTCAGGAGGCTTGCCAGACCAGCGGGATGCCGGGATGGTCGACCACCTCGGTGCCGTCGAGGTCTGCGGTCTGGTACGGCTTGGTTGGGGCGCCGGGCCGGAGCCGGTGGCGGACCCCGTCGCCGCAGTAGCGCACCGAGACGGCCCGCCGGCGTGTCGTCGATGACCGGTTGGCGCCCGCCCCGTGGAGGGTGCCGGCGTGGTGCACCACGACGTCGCCGGGACGGGTGTCGAAGCGGACCAGGTCGGGGTGGTCGTCGCCGGGGCGCAGGTCCGGGACGGGCAGGCCTTCGGTTCCGGCCAGGGGCTCGGCGGTCACGAAGTAGTTGGGGCGGTAGACGTCGCCGGTCAGGTGCGAGCCCCGCAGGTAGACGACGGCGCCGGTCTCTGACGTGACCTCGTCGAGCGGCGTCCACATGGTGCAGATGCGGTCGCCCTCGAGGTGGAAGTAGCCGAGGTCCTGGTGGAAGGCGGTCTCCTCGGCGGTGCCGGGCTCCTTGACCAACACCGAGTCCTCGTAGAGATGGATGCGGGCGGCGTCGAGGAGCGCACCGGCGATCCCCGGGAGCGGTGAGCGCATGGCGAAGGCGGCGAAGTCGTCGTCGTGGCGCCAGTGGTCGACGCCCGAGAGGAATCGCCCACCGCCGGTGCGGTCGTCAGTGAGGAGCTCGGCGCCGAGCCCCTCGGCCAGGGCGCCGCCCATCTCGGTCAGGTCGGTCGTGACGGAACGGTCGACGATGGTCCGCTCGACCGGTTCGGCCAGGTGCTGCAGCCAGGCGGCAGGGAGGATGCCGGGAAGGTGGACGACGCCGTCGTGTCGGAAGGTGGCGACCTCGTCGTCGGTCACCGCCCGCAGCGGCGAGGTCGGCAGTGCGTCTGTCATGGGCCGGACCCGCCTGGCGCCCTATTCCTCTTCGTCGGCTGGAGCCTCGTCGGCTGGAGCCTCGTCGGCTGCGTCGTCGGTCTCGGTTTCGGCTTGGGCGGGGGCCTCGTCGGTCTCGGTTTCGGCTTGGGCGGGGGCCTCGTCGGTCTCGGCTTGGGCGGGGGCCTCGTCGGTCTCGGTTTCGGCTTGGGCGGGGGCCTCGTCGGTCTCGGTCTCGGCGGGGGCCTCGTCGGTCTCGGTCTCGGCGGGGGCCTCGTCGGTCTCGGTCTCGGCGGGGGCGGGGGCCTCGTCGGTCTCGTCGTCGCTGACTTCCTCGGCTGCTTCTTCGTCCTCGTCCCCGTCGGCTGATTCTTCAGCTGGCGCCTCTTCGGCCGGCTCCTTGCCGTCGCGGATGTCCTGCCAGGCCTCGAGGGCCTGACGCCACTCGGCCTCGGCGGTGGCGAGCGCCTCGCCGCCGGAGCCCTGGAGCCGTTTCACGGCCTCGGCGGCCTCGTCCTTGGCGCGCTCCGCCTTGACGAGGCGTTTCGCAGCAACGGCTGCCTGCTTCTCGGCCTCGGCGCGCCGGTTGAACAGCAGCAGGGCCTGTTGGGTGTCCTCATCGAGATCGACCATGACTCCATGATCGCCCGTCCGGACCCGGGTCACACCCCTCGCGGCAAAAGGTTCCGGATCCGGTGTCCGTTCAACCTCCGGACAGGAACGCCTAGAGCAGGGGCCGCACCTGTTCGCCGAAGGCGGCCAGCTGGTCGAGGTACTCGTCGAGGGTCCGGCCACGGAACTTGAGGTGGAACACGTTGGCGCCGACGGCCCGGTCGGAGCTGAGCGATTCGGCGATCTGTTCGGGTTCGCCGGTCAGCCAGGCCGGTGGCAGGTCGTCGGGCGGCTCGCCGATGTAGGTCCAGCCGGGCATGATCCCGATGTCGAACGAGGCGTCGCCACGTCCGGCCTCCTCGGCGGCCCGGTGGATCGTGTCGATGATCTCCGGGTAGGCGTCGCGCTGGGCGCCCATGGGGATGTAGCCGTCGCCCCGTCGGCCGCACCGCTTCCATGCGGCGGAACCTGCGCCACCCACCCAGATCGGGAGGTCACCGCCCGGCGGGCCGGGCGACACACCGACGTCCGAGTACGTGAAGTGCCCGCCCTCGTGGCTCACATAGGTGTCGGTCCAGGCGCCCCGGACGGCATCGATGCACTCGTCGAGGATCTTCCCCCGCTGGTGGTAGTCGATGCCGAGCGCCTCGAACTCCGCTTCGACGTGGCCGGCACCGACGCCCAGGATCACCCGCCCGCCGGTGAGGTGCGACAGCGTGCCAAAGGAGCTGGCGGTGAGCAGCGGGTGGCGATAGGCGGCGATCCACACGACCGACAGCAGGTGGATCGACCCGGTCTGGGCGCCCAGCCAGGCCAGCGTCGCCACCGGGTCGTACCAGGTGGTGCGCATGTTGGCGGCGTACTCGTTGTCGGGGATCGCCACGTGGTCGCACACGCCGACGAAGTCGAGGCCAGCCGCCTCGGCTGTCCGGGCGACCGTGAGGAGGTCTTGGGTGGTGGCGTCGTCCTCCCAGGGGTCGACGAGCGTGCGCGTCAGGGTCTGGATGGGGAGTTGGATGCCGTAGAGCGCCCCGCCCTCGGGGACCAGGTTGGCCATCGGAAACCTCCGGGTTCGTGCCGGCTCAGGATGGCACGCCGGGTCGGCGTGGGGGTCAGTCGGCCTCGAGCAGGGCTCGGGCCCGCCGGACCACCGGTTCATCGACCATGGAGCCGTCGACCTGGATGGCGGCCTCGCCGCGGGCGACGGCGGCCTCCCAGGCCTCGACCACCCGGCCGGCCCAGGCCAGCTCGTCGTCGGTGGGGCGGAAGCAGTCGTGGGCCAGCGCCACCTGATCCGGGTGGATGCAGAGCTTGCCGCTGAAGCCCAACGCCCGGGCCTCGGTGGCCTCGCTTCGGAACCGTGCCTCGTCGCCGAAGTCGGCCACCACCATGTCGATGGCGTGGATGTCGCCGAGGCCGGCCGCCTGCGCCACCTGCGCACGGGCGACGGCCACCTCGTGGTTGGACCCGGTGCGGACCCCGCCCAGGTCGACGATGTAGTCCTCGGCGCCGAAGTAGCACCATGCCACCCGCGGGTGGGTGGTGACGGTGCGGGCGTCGACCACCCCGATCACGGTCTCGAGGCCGGCCATGACCGGTAGGTCGGCGTAGCCGGCTGCGTCGAGGGCGGCGGCGACCGCATCGACGGCGGCGGAGGAGGCCAACTTTGGCACGACCACCCCGGCGAGCCCCGGGGCCAGCCCATCGGTCACGTCGCCAGCGAAGAACCCGGTGTCGGGGGCGTTGACCCGGACCAGCAGCGACAGGTCGGGATGCGAGGCCGTCAGGTCGGCGACGACCTGCCGGGCGATTGCCCGAGCCTGGGCCTTCTGGTCGGGTGGCGTGGCGTCCTCGAGGTCGATGACGGCGGCATCGGGCCCGCTGCGGGGCAACTTGGCCAGCACGTGGGCCCGGTTGCCGGGTGCGAACAGCACGCTGCGGAAGGGGCCCTGGGTCACCCGGGGGACGTTAGCGCTGTGCCGTCAGCAGGGCCTCGACCTCGGCAACGGCAGCGTCGAGGTCGTCGATCCGGCGCTCGACGGCCGGGGTGCCGTCGGGCCCGCCCACGAAGCAGAAGACCATGCGGTGCACGGGCAGGCCGGCGGCCCGGCCGAGGGCGAGGGCGTAGGCGGCGCCCTGGTGCCGGTAGCGGGCGACCTTGGCGTCGAGGTCGGACTCGTCGGTGAAGGCGTCGGTCTTGTAGTCGAGGACCGTGAGGCCGTCGACGCCGTCTTCGGTCGAGCGCCACGCCAGGTCGAGGTAGCCCTCGAGGAGCACGTCGTCGTCGATGGGCACGGCCACGTAGAGCTCGCGCCAGTGCTCGGCGGCGGTAGCGGCCCGCACCGAGGGTGCGACCAGTGCGGCGGCGACCTTGGCGACGACAGCATCGGGATCGACGTCCTCGGACGCTGCTGCCACACGTGCGTCGGCGCTGCCGTCACCTGTCAAGTCGGCGACCTCGAGGGCCTGGTGTACGGCTCGCCCGATCGCCGGACCATGGCGTCCGGCCTCGCCGTGCCACCGGCGCTCGACCTCGACCTCGGCCTCGGCGTCCGGTCCGGCGCCGTCGGCCGCCAGCGACGTGGCCGAGACGGTGCGCCGCCGCTCGCCGGCGACCCGGGCGTCGTCGAGTTCGGCAACCCAGGTTGCCCCGTCGGGGATCGGCGTGGTGTCGGGTGGGAGCAGCGCCGGCAGCGGCAGCACGGTCGGCTCGAGCACCACATGCATGTCGAGGTCGGCCGAGGCGCTGGCGAGGATCTCGGCGTTGGTCACCGTGACGGTGTGGTCGGGCTCTTTGGCCGGCGTGCTGCGGTGCAGGGCGAGGACCAGGTGGTCGCGGGCACGGGTGGCGGCGACATAGAGGAGGCGCAGTCGTTCGAGGTGGTCGGCATCAAGCAGGGCGTCGGCGTGGGCCCGATGAGGGGCGTTCGCCAGCTTCTTGGTGAGCGCAACGGCGATGCCTCCCCCCTCGGGGAAGTGGACCGCCAGTCCGGCGCTCATGCGCTTGCTCCCGAGGTCGGCGAGGACGCAGATCGGGAACTCGAGGCCTTTGGCGCCGTGCATCGTGAGGATGCGCACGGCGTTGTCGTCTGGCTCCGGTGGCACGACCTCGTCGACCCGGACGTCGTCCGCCGCATGGAGGCGACACCAGGCCAGGAACGACCGGAGGTCGCTGCCCCGTGTCTCGCCGAAGGCCCGTGCCGTGTCCAGGAACGTGCGGATGCGTCGCCAGGCGTCGCGGGGCCGCGGCGAGCAGAGCGCCAACTCCATGGCGCGACGGTCGCGCACGAGGTGCTCGACCAGGTCGGCAGCGCCCTCCCAGGGCCGTCGGGCGTGCATGGCAGCCATCCAGGCGATGCCCTCGAGCACCGGGTGGTCGGCGGGGAGGTTGGGGGAGCCGGGGTCCTGGTGGTTCCAGCGCCCGCCGGCCGAGGCGAACTCGAACAGGTCGTCGTCGCCGCAGCCGAAGAGGGGCGTGCGCAGTGCCGCGGCCAGGGCCAGTTCGTCGGTGGGGTCGTCGACGGCCCGGAGGGTTGCGAGGATGTCGCGGACCTCGTCGGTGGCCAGGGGGTTGAACCCCGCCTCGATGCGGTACGGGATCCCGACATCGGTGAGTGCGGCGGCCAGGGCGTCGACCGGGGTGCGGCTGCGGACGAGGATGGCGATGTCGCTGGGCTGACAGGGCCGCCAGGTCTCGACCGGTGGGCCGCCGTCGGCGGCCGGCTTCGACTCGTCGACGACCGTCCAGCCCTCGGCGAGCGCCGTGCTCACGGCGGCGGCGACATCGGCGGACGACTTGGCGCGGAGGTCGTCGGCCACGTTGTCATCTGCATCGTCGGCGCCGAGCAGTACCACCGGGGGACCGGTGGAACCGTCGACCCGGACGGCGACCAGCGGCGTGTACTCGGGTTGTGCCCGGTGCCGGTGCTCGATGAGGCGTTCGAACACGGCGTTGACCCAGTCGATGATGGGCTCCGTGGTCCGGAAGTTCTGCTCGAGGTGCACGGCGTCGTCGCCGAAGGTCTCCCGGGCGTCGAGGTAGACGGCCATGTCGGCACGCCGAAACCCGTAGATCGACTGCTTCGGGTCGCCGACGAAGAACAGCGAACCGGCCCGTGGGCGCAGGTGGCGCCAGTCGTCGGTGACGGTGTCGGGGTCGGCGATGAGGGCCGCCAACTCGATCTGCAGCGGGTCGGTGTCCTGGAACTCGTCGAGGAGGAGGTAGCGGTAGTGGTCGGCCAGCGCGGCACGGACGCCGAGCCCGTGGGCCGGGTCGGTCAGGACGCGCCGGGCGAGGACCAGGAGGTCGTGGAAGCCGAGCTGCCCCTGCCGCCGCCGGTGCTCGGCGGCCTCCACCGCACCGCGGCCCACGACCTCGACCAGGCGGTCGATGACCTCGTCGTTGAGCCGTTGCACCTCGGCATCGATGTGGTCGTCGACGGCCCAGAGTTGGTCGCGCACCTCGTCGATCGAGACGCTGCCCGCCCACTTCCTCTTGTCGCCGGACCTCCGGCGGCCGGTGACGTCCTTGCGGTCGCTGAGTATCCGGACCACGGCCAGGGGGTCGTCGTCGGCCTCCTCGAGCCGGTCGGCGAACAGTTCGACCCGGTCGAGGCGGTCGAGCATCGTGTCGGCCTCGGCGGTGCAGTGCTTGCGCAGGTCGATCACTTCACGCAGGTCGGCGAGTAGCGGCTCGACGTCGATCAGCCGGGGATCGGGGGTGAACGCCAGCCGGGCGTCGATGAGGTCCCAGTTGTCGTCGAACCGGCGTGCCATGCGGCGGAGTTGGTGGAGGCTGATGCCGAGTTCGAAGCTGGCCAGCACCGTGAAGGCGTGCCGGGGGTCGCCGAGCAGCGTCTCGACGACTCCGGCCCAGCGCTCGTCGAAGTCGACCAGCGACGACACCTCGTCCATGACCTCGACCGCCGGTGGCAGCCCGGCCTCGATGGGGTGCTCGATGAGGATGCGCTGGGCGAAGGCGTGGAGTGTGCACAGCGCAGCGCCGTCGAGATCCACGAGCGCCCGGGCGGCGACCTCAGCGGCGGCACCCTGCCCGGCGGCCATGGCCTCGAGGTGTCGGCGGACCCGGTCACGGAGTTCGGTGGCGGCCCGATCGGTGAAGGTGATGGCGGCGATGTGCTCGACGGAGACGCCAGAGGCCACGAGGGACACGATGCGGTCGACGAGCGCACTGGTCTTGCCGGTTCCGGCGCCGGCCTCGACGAACAGGGTGGTGGCGAGGTCGTTGGCGATGCGGTCGCGTGCCGCCTGGTCGATGGGCACGGGGCGGGTCGGCTCAACCATCGGAGCCTCCGAGGCCGATGACGGCGATCGGTCCGTTGTCGGGCAGGTCGCCGATGAGGCGGCGGTAGTCGTCGAGTCGGGGGTCGTGGCGCTTGCGGTCCCAGTGCTCCAGGCGGGACTTCGTGCCCAGGCCGTCGGGATCGCAGTAGTCGCACCCGATGCCGTAGGAGGACTTCGGTGGGCGGGCGGGGAAGAGGCCCTGTTCGATGCCGTCGATGATTGTGGTCAGTACATCGTCGAACCGTTCGAGCACCGGGTCGGACAACGGGTGCCCGACGATCCTGCCGCCGTCGGTGACGAACCAGTAGCGGACCTCGACTTCGGCGTCCGGGGCCGCCAGGCGTTCTCGGGCGGCGAGCCCGTACAGGGGAAGTTGGAGGTATTGGCCGTTGACGTCGGGCGAGTCCTCGCTGACCTTGTTGTAGTACTGCTTCTTCCCGGTCTTGAAGTCGGTGACGACCAGCCCGCCGCCGACGGCCCGGTCGACGCGGTCGATGCGCCCGCGGAACCGCAGCGTGCGGCCGTCGGCGAGGTGCAGGACGAGGGGCTCGGCGCCGTCGAACCCGAACGCCATCTCGGCGGCGACCGGGGTGAGGAGGTCGTCACTGCGGCGCTCGTCGTCATCGAGGAGGAACTCGGCGAGCGCCCGTCGCAGCCGGCCGCCGTCGCGTTGCCACAGGAGGGGTCGGCCGGTGAGGCCGCGGGACTCGACCAGGGCGAACTCCTCGTCGCAGATGCGGTCGAGGCGCTGGTGGTGGGCGGGCCCCCAGGGCACGTCGGGGGAGGGGAGGTCGTCGGCCTCGATCACCTCGGTGAGGAACCGGTCGAGAATCTGGTGGGCGAGCGACCCGCGCTCGAGGGGCGTGATGCCGTCCTCGTCGGCAGGCTCGTCGAGGGTCCCGACCCCGAGGACATATCGCATGAAGTAGGCGTACGGGCACCTGACCCAGTTCTCGAGCCGGGTGGCGGAGAGGATGGTGTGGCCGTCGGCGGGCGAGGGGAGGTCGACGCCGTCGAGCAGGCCGTCGAAGCGGGTCAGTTGCGGGGCCTCGCGTCCGCGGACGAGGTCGATGCCGCGGCTGAGCACCTCATCGGTGGACCGTCGATCGCTCACGTCCGGGAGGAGTCCCCGGTGGCGGTCGCGGAGGAGCTCGGCGAGCGCGTATTCGTGGTGGTTGGACGGATGGTCGAGCTGTTCGAGCGAATGGGCGAAGGAGAACGAGGTGGCGAACCAGTCGGCTCCGAGGTCTTCGAGCTGGGTCGGGCTGGGTCGTTCGCCGAGTTCGGCCTCGACCTCGTCGAGCAGCCACCGGGACGGCACGGCCTCGGTCTTGGAGCCGAGGTCGCCACGGGGGAACACCAGCACCCGGTCGATGGCTCCGGCGGCGAACGTGGCGAGGACGTTGCGGTGGAGGTCGGCCTGGCGTTCGGCCCGCAGGGAGAGCGCCCCGTCGAGGGTGCGGCGGACGGTGTCGGACAGCAGCGGGTCGTCGCGCCGGCGGGGCGGGGTGACGCCTTCGGCGAGTCCCACGACGACCACCCGGTCGAGGTCGAGCCCGGCGGTGGCCCCGAAGCCGCCGACGAACACGCCGTTGCCGAACCGGCCCTCGCGGTCGACCTCGCGATCGAGCCCGTCGGCGACCGCCCGTCGGAAGTTGGCGAGGCCCGGTGCGGCCTCGATGGCCCCGAGGCCGGCCAGGTTGCGGAGCAGGTCGCCGACCCGGGCGTGGGCGTCGACCTCCTCGGGCGGCCAGTCGGCACGGTCGGTCGACGACCCCAGGTAGCGCTCGAGGAGTCCGGTGGCCCAGCGGGTCAGGCCCGGCCAGTCGGAGGGGCGCTGCTGGGGGTCGAGGTCGTCGGCCAGGCGCTGGACGAAGGCCAGGAGGTCGTCGGCCCGAGCCTTGCGTTCCCGGAGCCCCCGCAGTTGTGAGGCGTCGGCGCCCCCTGCCTCGAGTTCGGCGAGGCGGGCGTCCTGGTCGGCGCCATACCGGCGGAGCCGTTGGTCCCATTGGTCGACCCCGGCGACGACGCCCGACTCGCGGGCCAGTCGCTCCCAGGCGGTGACCGGCACGGGTCGGCCGTCGATGCCGAGCATCGCCCCCGAGGTCAGCACCGCCATGACGGCGGTCCGGGCGAGGTCGTGGTCGGGGAGGGCGAGCAGCGCCAGCAGTGTGCGACCGGTGAGGGACTCGCCCAGTCGCCGGCCGGCCACGCCGTTGAACGGCACGTCGGCAGCAACCAGGTGCTGGTGGAGCAGCCGGGCGTAGCGGTCGTTGCCCGGGTGGGCGATCGCCATGCGGTTGAACGCGATGCCGGCCCTCGCCCCGGCGAGAACCTCGCGGACGGCCAACCTCGCCTCTTCGTCCGGATCGGTGACCGAGCGCACCAGCAGCCGCGACGCGTACGCCGACGGTGGCTCCGGAGGCAACGTGCCGCCCAGCCGCCCGACCAGTTCGAGCAGGGGGGCATCGGCCTCGACGTCGCCGGCGTGGGCGACGACCACTGCGACCGGGCTGTTGGCCGCCAGCGCCTCGACGAGCGCGAGGCCCGACGCCGGGAGCCGGTCGGGGAGGTGGAGTACGAGCGCACCCAGTCCGTCGAGCAGGGGGTGCCCGGCGGCGGCGGTGGCTGCAGCAGCCCGGTGCAGGTCGACCTCGTCGACGTAACGGTCGGCGAGGCGGTCGTGAACCTCGCGCTGGAGGCGCACCACCTCGGCGGCACGCGGGCCGGTGTCGGCCAGCGCCGTGAGGGCGTCGTCGTCGAGCTCGCGCAACTCGCGGTGGACCCGGACCAGGGCCCGCTCGGTTGCGGGATGGCGGGCGACGGGCCGCAGGATGTCGGCCGACGATGCGAGGACGGACCGCACTGCGGCGCCCACCACGGAATCGGTGACCCGGCGGCGTTCGCCGGAGAGCGAGGGCCCGGCCAGCAGGCGGGCCAGGCCCAGGACGGTCTCGAAGCGGACTGCGGCCAGCCCGGCGGGAGAGCCGGCGGCCAGCGTGCGCCGGGCCGACACGCCCACGAGGTTCGATGGCACCACCACGGTGACGGGGGCCAGCAGGTCGTCGCCCTTGGCCGCGGCAATGGCGTCGGCGAGGGCGGCGGTGGCGGGTGCCCCGTAGGAGGTGAAGGCGAAGTTGGTGGTCATGTCGGAACTGAGCGTAGGCATCCCCTGTGACCGCGTGCCCGCCTCGGTCCCACGTCGCGCCCGGCGGTACGGTCCGGCGCCATGAGCGACGAGAGTTCTGCCCCAGAACCGGCACTGACCGAGTACCCGGGATACTGGGCCGTCGAGGATCCCGACCGTCCCGCCCTCGTCATGGCCGGTTCCGGCGAGACGATGACGTTTGGCGAACTCCATGGACAGGCCTGCCGCATCGCCAACCTGTTTCGCAGCCTCGGGCTGGAGTTCGGCGACCACATGGCCTTCTGCCTCGAGAACCGGATCGAGTTCCTGCCGCTCGCCTGGGGCGCCCACTACGCCGGCCTCCGCTACACGGCGGTGTCGTCCCGGCTGACCGCCGACGAACTGGCCTACATCGTCGACGACTGCGGCGCCCGCGTGTTCGTCACCTCCCCCTACAAGGAGGACGTGCTGGCCGAGGTCACCGCCGCCACGCCCAACGTCGAGGCCCGCTTCTCGATCGGCGGCGAGCTGCCCGACCACGCCCCCTTCGAGGACGCGGTCGCCGCCCAGTCCTCCACGGCCGATCCCGACTGGGTGAGCGGCAGCGACATGCTCTACTCGTCGGGCACCACCGGCCTGCCGAAGGGGGTCAAGCGGACGCTGGTCCCCGAGCCGCTCGGCAAGGGCGGGTCCATCTCGGCGATGGCGCAGTTCCTGTTCGGCTCGCTGCCGGGAGGTACCTACCTCTCGCCGGCGCCGCTGTACCACTCGGCGCCGTTGCGCTTCTGCATGGGCTACCTGGGCCTCGGCACCACCATCATCGTGATGGAGAAGTTCGACCCCGAACAGTCCCTGGCCCTGATCGAGCGCCACGGCGTCACCGACAGCCAGTGGGTGCCGACCATGTTCGTGCGGATGCTCAAGCTCGACGACGAGGTCCGCTCCCGGTACGACGTGTCGACGCTGCGGGCCGCCATCCACGCCGCCGCCCCCTGCCCGGTCGACGTGAAGCGCCGGATGATCGACTGGTGGGGTCCGGTCATCTACGAGTACTACGCCGGCACCGAGGGCACCGGCCTCACGTTCACGAACTCCGAGGACTGGCTGGCCCACCCGGGCACGGTCGGCAGGGCGCTGATGGGCGAGGTGGTCATCGTCGACGACGAGGGCAACGAGCTCCCGGCCGGCGAGGAGGGCGGGATCTACTTCCGCTCGGACATCAAGGTCGAGTACCACAACGACCCGGAGAAGACGGCCGCCGCACGCCTGGGCGAGGACCTCTCGACCCTCGGCGACGTGGGCCGGCTCGACGAGGACGGGTTCCTCTACCTCACGGACCGCAAGGCGTACATGATCATCTCGGGCGGGGTGAACATCTATCCCCAGGAGGCCGAGAACGTCCTCACGATGCACCCCTCGGTGTTCGACGTGGCGGTGTTCGGCGTGCCCAACGAGGACTTCGGCGAGGAGGTCAAGGCGGTGGTCCAGGCGGCCGACGGCGCCGTCCCCGGTCCTGAGCTCGAGCGGGAGCTGATCGCCTTCTGCCGGTCGCAGTTGGCCGACGTGAAGTGCCCGCGCAGCATCGACTTCCGCGACGAACTGCCCCGCCATCCGACCGGCAAGCTCTACAAGCGCTTCCTGAAGGACGAGTACTGGAAGGACCACCAGGCCCGCATCTGAGGGGGCGCCGCACGAGTCAGAAACGACAGAGGAGCCAGATGGACGTCGCCGAACTGGTCATCGACGAGTTGGTCGCCGCCTATTCGCGTGATGGCGCCCCGTCTGCCTGCGCCGGGCGTTCGGGCCCGAGTGGATCGCCACGCTGACGACCGGCATCGAGCGCAACGTCGCCGAGCCCTCCGACCGGGGCCGCTTCTGGGACCGGGACGCCGACGGACGCACCACCTTCTACGACAGCCAGTCGTGGCTGCACATCCCCGAGTACCGCGACTTCGCCTTCCACTCCGACATGGCCGAGTTCGCCGGGCGGCTCATGGAGGTCGAGGCCGTGAACTTCTTCTTCGACGCCGTGTTCGTGCGTTCGGCCGGTGCCCGGTTCCGCACGCCGTTCCACCAGGACGATCCGTACTGGTCGGTCGAGGGGTTCGAGACCTGCTCGGCGTGGATGCCGCTGGTGCCGGTGGCCAAGGAGAGCGCCCTCGAGTTCGTACGGGGGTCGCACCGCTGGCCGGCGTTCCGTCAGATCGACTGGGGGGTCGGTCAACGGCGACGCCCGCGACCAGGTCGTCTACGAGGAGGGCGACGACCGGTCGCCGTTCCCCGACATCGAGGGCGACCGCGCCGCCTACGAGATCCTGTCGTGGGACATGGAGCCGGGCGACGTGGTGGTGTTCAACGGCCGCATGGTCCACGGCGGGTCCGGCAACCTGGCTCCCGACCGGGACCTGAAGGTGTTCAACACCCAGTGGCTGGGCGACGACGTGCGGGTGTTGTTCCGCCCCGAGGGCATGTCCCCCGACCACTCCGCCGCCATGACCGAGGTGGGCCTGTCGTCGGGCGACCGCATCGGCACCGACCTCTACCCACAACTCTGGCGCCGGGAACCCATCCCTGCCTGAAGGCCGGCGGCCCGCCGGGTCAGCCGGCTTCGGAGTGGGTGACGGGCTGTTCACCCATCCACTCGCGCAGGGTGTTCTTGAGCTTGGTCTGTTGGATGAACAGGTCGTGTTCGGGGCCGGCTTCGGTGGCTGCCTGCGGGGCCTTGAGGTAGAACGACAGCCACTCCTGCACGCCGGACTGCCCGGCCCGGTGGGCCAGGTCCAGGAACAGCGCCAGGTCCAACACGATCGGGGCGGCGAGGATCGAGTCACGGCACAGGAAGTCGACCTTGATCTGCATGGGGTAGCCCATCCATCCGAAGATGTCGATGGCGTCCCACCCCTCCTTGTTGTCGCCCCGGGGCGGGTAGTAGTTGATGCGCACCACGTGGTCGATGTTGCCGTACAGCTCGGGGTACGACTCGGGCTGCAGGATCGTGTCGAGCACGCCCAGCTTCGACACCTCCTTGGTCTTGAAGTTCTCGGGGTCGTCGAGCACCTCGCCATCGCGGTTGCCGAGGATGTTGGTCGAGTACCAGCCACGCAGGCCGAGCATCCGGGCCTTGAAGCCGGGCGCCAGCAGCGTCTTCATGAGGGTCTGGCCGGTCTTGAAGTCCTTGCCGGCGATCGGCACGCCGTGGGTCGCGGCCAGTTCGATCATGCACGGCAGGTCGACCGACAGGTTGGGGGCGCCGTTGGCGAACGGCACGTCGCTCATGAGGGCGGCGTAGACGTAGATCTGGCTGGGCGAGATGTTGTCGTCGTCGGCGTGCAGGCCGGCCTCGAACGCTTCGACGGTGTCGTGGACGGCGCCGGCCTCCTGATAGGCCTCGGTCGAGCCGCACCACACCATGACCAGCCGGTCGCATTCGTTCTCGATGCGGAACCGCTCGATGTCGGCGATGAGGGCCTGGGCCTGGTCCCACTTGGAGGCGATCTGCTTGACGCGCACGCCGTCGAGCTTCTTGACCCAGCGCTGGTCGAACACGGCGTCCATGGCGACGATGCCCTCGAGCTCGGCCGACAGCGGGGCGAGGTCGCGCTCCTCGAGCACGCCGCAGGTGCGGGCGGCCTCGAGCACGTTGGCCGAGATCGGGTCCCAGCCGCCGAAGACGAGGTCGTCGAGGTCGGCGAGGGGGACGAACTCGCGGATCAGCGGGTTGCGGTCCTCGTCGCGGGCGCCGAGGCGGATGTGTGCCATCTGGCTGACCGAGCCGATCGGGGCGGTGAGGCCCTTACGGACGGCGACCACGCCGGCGATGAAGGTGGAGGCGACGGCGCCGAGGCCGGGGGTGAGGACCCCGAGTCGGCCGGTGGCGGGTGCGATGTCGCGCGGGGAGCGCGGAGATGAGGCAGTTGCGGTTCCAGGCATCCCCCGAGACTAAGGTATGGCGAAGCATTGTGGAGTAAAGTTCAGAAAGACTGAATCAACCTGAAGGTGTTCCACATGGCCGCTCCACGCTCGACCCCCGTGCTCCCCAACCTCACCGTCCAGCAACTCGAGTACCTGGTCGTCGCCGCCGACGCCCCCACCCGGGCGGCTGCCGCCGCCGGCCTCGGTGTCACCCCGTCGGCCCTCACCCAGGGACTGGCCGAACTCGAACGCCGGGTGGGTCTGCCAATGTTCGAGCGCCGCGGCCGTCAGACCCTGCTGCGCCCCGACGCCGCCGAGGTGCTCGCCCACGCCCGCCGGGTCGTCGCCGCAACCCGCGACCTGGCCCGCTGGGCCGGGGCCCGCCGCACCGGCACCTCCGGCAGCGTGCGCCTCGGCACCATCGATGCCGTCGCCGTCCACCACCGGGCGGCTGCCATCCGGGCCTTCCGCACCGGCCATCCGGACATCGACCTCCACCTCACCGTGGCCCCCTCCGGCCCGCTGCTCGAATCCCTCGTGCGGGGCGACCTCGACGTGGCGGTCTTCGTCCAGCCCGCCGACCTCCCCGCCGGGGTCGACGCAGATCCGCTGCTCGACGAACCCCTCCTCGTCTACGCCCCCGACGATGTCCACGTCGGGGCCCCGGCGACCTGGGGACCCTGGGTGGCTTTCCCGTCGGGCTCGCACACCCGCAGCGTCATTGCCTCCGCATTGGCCGGCGCCGGCGTCCGCTTCGAGGTGGTCGCCGAGTCCAACCAGCCGGAGGTGCTGCGCGAGATGGTGCGCCTCGGCCTCGGCTGGGCAGTGCTGCCGGCTGTGCAGGCCGAACCCGGTGCCGAACCGCTCGTCCCTGCCCGACCCGAGCCGCTCGCCGTCCGCCGACTGGTGCTCGCCCAGCGGACCGACGTGCCGGCCGACGCCGCCGTCGACGCCCTGGTCGAAGCGCTGCGTTCCGACGCCGTCGCCCCGTCGCGCGTCGCCACCGGCGGATAGCCTCTCGACACCCGATCACCACCAGAACTGAGCGTCCCCCGATGCCCTGGCCCTCCTCCCGCGACGACGAGTTGTTCGGCTACGTCGACGACGAACGCGAGCGACAGAACACCACCCTTCAACTCATCGCCTCCGAGAACTTCGCTTCCCCGGCGGTGCTCGAGGCATCGGGCTCGGTCCTCACCAACAAGTACGCCGAGGGCTATCCGGGCAAGCGCTACTACGGTGGCAACGTCCACATCGACGAGGTCGAGGACCTCGCCCGTGAGCGGGTCAAGGCCCTGTTCGGCGGCGACCATGCCAACGTGCAGCCGCACTCCGGCGCCAACGCCAACATGGCCGCCTACCAGGCGGTGCTCGAGCAGGGCGACACCGTGCTGGGCCTCAGCCTCGACCACGGCGGCCACCTCACCCACGGCTCGCCGGTCAACGCCAGTTCGATGCTCTACGAGTTCGTTTCGTACGGCCTCACCGCCAGCGACGAGCGCCTCGACATGGACGAGCTGCGCGACAAGGCCAAGGCCCACCGCCCGAAGCTGATCGTCGCCGGCGCCACCGCCTACTCCCGCACCATCGACGCTGCACCGTTTCGCGAGATCGCCGACGAGGTCGGGGCGATGCTCATGTTCGACGCCGCCCACATCGCCGGCCTCATCGCCGGTGGTGTGCACCCCAACCCGGTGCCCTACTGCGACATCGTCACCTTCACCACCCACAAGACCCTGCGCGGCCCCCGCGGCGGCTGCATCCTGAGCCGAGCCGAGTACGCCAAGGCGATCGACAAGGCCATCTTCCCGGGCACTCAGGGTGGACCGCTCGAACACCACATCGCCGCCAAGGCCGTGGCGTTCCGTGAGGCGGCCGATCCATCGTTCGCCGGCTATGCCCGCCAGATCGTCGCCAACGCCCAGGTCCTGGCCGAGGCACTCGCCTCCCACGGCTTCCGGCTGGTCTCCGGCGGCACCGACAACCACCTCATCCTGGTCGACCTGCGCACCTTCGACGAGGAGTGCACCGGGGCCGTCGCCCAGAACGTCCTCGACCGGGCCGGCATCACGCTCAACAAGAACACGGTGCCCGACGACCCCCGCTCGCCGTTCGTGACCAGCGGCGTCCGGATCGGCACGCCGTCGACCACCACCCAGGGCATGAAGGAGCCCGAGATGGCCGAGATCGCCGAACTCATCGCCCGCACACTGCGCGGTCGCGACGACGACACGGTCGTCGAGGCGGTCCGGGCCGACGCCGCCGAGTTGTGCGGCAGATTCACGCCCTACGGCGGCTGATCTCCTGATGAAGTCGACGGGGACGAGCCGGACCGGCGTCGGCAGCTGATCCCATGCCCGCTGTGACCGCCTACCTGATCGTCGGAATCGCGGCAGCGCTGACCACGGCTCTGGCCACACCGGTCGTCCGCCGGGCGGCGACCCGGGCGGGCCAGGTCATCGCCCCGGACGACCGACACGTCCACGACCACGTCACCCCCACCCTCGGCGGGCTCGCCATGATGGCCGGCCTCGTCGTCGGCATGGCGGTCGCCTGGGGCATCGGCGACTTCTCTGCGGTCTTCGCCACGCCCACCGAGATGATCGGCCTGCTGGTGGCCGCAGCGCTCATCTGTGCCGTGGGCACGCTCGACGACGTCCGGCCCGTGTCGGCTCCGGCCAAGGTGGCGGGGATGGTGGCCGCCGGCGCCGTGCTGTCGCTGGCCGGAGTGTCGCTGCTCGTGCTGCGGGTCCCGTTCCTCGACCTGATCCTGCTGTCGCCGGACCTGTCGGCGCTGTTCACCGTTGTGTGGGTGGTGCTCATCGCCAACGCCGTCAACCTCATCGACGGCCTCGACGGGCTGGCGGCCGGCATCATCGGGATCGCCGCCGCCACCTTCCTCCTCTACGCGGTGCGGCTCGGTGACGCCGGCGTCCTCTTCGAAGGCAACCCCGGTGCGCTCCTGGCCGTGCTGGTGCTCGGCATCTGCGTCGGCTTCCTGCCCCACAACATCTTCCCGGCGCGCATCTTCATGGGCGACAGCGGCGCCATGCTGCTGGGCCTCCTGATGGCGGCATCGACGGTCTCGGTGGGCGGCCGCACCGACGCCCCCTTCTCGGGCCAGTCGTTCTTCTTCTTCGCCCCGCTGTTCATCCCTCTGTTCATCCTCGGGGTGCCGCTGTTCGACATGACGTTCGCCATCGTCCGCCGCATCGCCACCCGCGGCCTGCGCGTCACCCAGGCCGACAAGGAGCACGTGCACCACCGGATCATGAAGCTGGGACACGGACACCGGAGGGCGGTTTTCATCCTCTGGGCATGGACTGCACTGCTCTCGAGCTTCGTGCTGTGGCCGACCTACACCGGCGAGGGCGACGCCATCGTGCCGACCGGCATCGCCGCCGTCTGCCTGCTGCTGTTCACGGTGCTGCACCCCCGCCTGCGCACGGCCCGCCACCCCGTCTACCGGGAGGGCCGCCCGCGTCTCCGGATCGGAGCCCGTGGGGGAGCGGTAGCAGAGGGCATCGAGGAACGTGTCGAGGATGGATGAGCCCGTGCACGAGTCGGATGTCACGCGGCCGGCGACAAGGAAAGGGTTGCCCTCCCGAGAGATAGAGAATATATTCACAAGCGTTGAGAGGGACCTTCCATTCCCGTCTCACGCACCCACGTCCTCCCCGTCTCGTCAGAGGTCCACGTCGATGCAGCAGGCAGAAGCGCGCGAGTTGAAGCAGGGCTTCGGCGACGCCGCCGCAGCCGCCTTCGAGCTCGCTGTGACCCCCGCCATCTTCGGCGTGCTGGGCTGGCTGCTCGACCGCACGATCGACACCTCCCCGGTGTTCACGATCGCCTTCGTGCTGATCACCGTCGGCTACGCGGTCTGGAAGCTGGCCCGCGACTACCGGATCAACCTCGACCGCGAAGCCGCCTCCCGCCGCGAGGCCTGGCTGGCCCGGGGACCGCTGGTCCCGTGAGTGCCGTGACCGAGAACCCCGACGTCGTGCTGCCCGCCGAGGGCCCCGAGCGCGAGATCGCCCGCGACCTCGCCCGCCGCGCCGCCTGGGTGTCGCCGGCCTTCATCATCCTCGGAGCCGCCCTCGAAGGCGTCGACGGCGCCGTGTCCGCCGGACTGGCACTGCTGCTTGTCGCCGGCAACTTCCTCCTCGGCGCCGCCATCATCGGACGTGCCGTCTCCGTCTCGCTCAACGCCCTCTACGGTGCCGTGCTGCTCGGCTACATCGTCCGACTCGGCCTGCTCGCCGTGATCGCCCTGGCGTTCAAGAGCACCGGCTGGTTCTCCGCCGTACCCTTCGCCATCACCCTGCTCGTCACCCACCTCGGCCTCCTCGCAGCGGAGACCAAGCGGGTTTCGATCACGCTGGCCCACCCTGGCCTGGCGCCGTCGGCCCGCAAGGTCGGCGACGAACCCTCCACCGATCCCACGTCACCCCAGGAGTAGCACCACCCGTGAACGTGCTCGCCCTCGACTTCCCGCCCGTCAGCCACCTCTTCGAGTGGCCGGCCATCCTCTTCGACGGGACCATGTACGCCGTCAACAAGACGGTCCTGATCTACCTGGCGGCGGTCGTCATCACCGCGGCCATCTTCCTCGTGGCCGGCCGTAAGAACGCCCCTTTGGTGCCCGCCGGCGTGCAGCACGTCGCCGAGTCGGGCGTGACCTTCGTCGAGAAGTCGATCGTCATGGAGACGATCGGCCCCGAGGGCAAGAAGTTCATGCCCTTCCTCACCACGATGTTCTTCTTCATCCTCTTCTCCAACATCACCGAGGTCATCCCGGGGATCCAGTTCCCGGCCAACAGCCGCATGGCCGTCCCGATCACCCTCGCCATCGTCGTGTGGTGCATCTACAACGTGGTCGGCATCAAGTCCCAGGGCCTCGGTGGCTACCTCAAGAACTCGCTCTTCCCCCCGGGCGTCCCGAAGCTCCTGTACGTGATCGTGACCCCCATCGAGCTGGTGTCGACCTTCGTGGTGCGGCCCTTCTCGCTGGCCATCCGGCTCTGGGCCAACATGGTCGCCGGCCACCTCCTGCTGGTCACCTTCGCCGTGCTGACCACCGCCCTGTGGGGTGCCATGCCCCCGACGGCGATCGCCCCCTTCGCCATGCTCGTCCTCATGACCGCCTTCGAGATCCTCGTCTCGGTCCTGCAGGCGTTCATCTTCACGATCCTGACCGCCGTCTACATCGGCGGCTCGATGCACCCGGCCCACTAGCCGCGGCGCACCCCACGACTTCCCGCAACCAACAGTTCCCTACAACCCACCCGGTCTCGGACCCTCCGACCCGGAACAACACGAACCAGGAGAAATCAAGTGCTGAACGTTCTGGCGCAGGCAGACGGTGAGATGCTCGAGGGCCTCAAGGCCATCGGTGCCGGCCTCGGCTACGGCCTGGCGGCCATCGGCCCCGGCATCGGTATCGGAACAGTGGTCGGCAACGCCATCTCGGCGATGGCCCGCCAGCCCGAGTCCGCAGGCATGGCCCGGACCACGATGTTCCTCGGCATCGCCTTCACCGAGGCGCTGGCCCTCATCGGGTTCGTCGTCTTCATCCTCCTGATGCCCTGAGGCACGGGTCGAACGAAAGAGAGTCGAACCCATGCGTAACCGACCGATCCGCCTGCTGGCGGCCCCGCTGCTCGCCCTCGTCATCCTGGTGGCCGTCGCCGGCCCCGCCTCGGCATCGGCCGAGACCGTGGGCGGCTGTATGGCCGAACGCTTCGCCGAGGCAGTGGAGACCTACCACGGCGATGTCGAGGAAGCCGCGCACGACGAGGCCGTCCAAGACCAACTCGAGAAGTGCTTCGAGGCCCCCAGCCCGATCCTGCCCGAGTTGAACGAGATCATCTGGGGAGGCGGCGCCTTCCTGATCCTGTTCGTGCTGATGGTCAAGAAGGGCTTCCCGGCCGTGCAGGGCGCAATGGACGCCCGCGCCGACCGGATCCGGGCCGACCTCGACGAGGCCGACCAGGCCAAGCTGGACGCCCAGTCCGTGAAGGTCATCTACGAGGCACGGCTTGCCGACGCCAAGTCCGAGGCCTCCCGGCTGATCGACGAGGCACGCGGCGACGCCGAACGGGTCCGCGCCGACCTGGTCGCACGTGCCGAGGCCGACGCCGCCGGAATCCGGGAGCGCGCCGCTGCCGAATCCGACGCCGCCAAGGCCCAGGCGATCGCCGACCTCCGCGCCGAGGTCGCCGCCATCGCGTTGGGTGCCGCCGAGCGGGTCGTGCAGTCGAGCCTCGACGCCGAGGTCCAGGCCCACCTGATCGACGCCTACATAGACGAGGTTGCCGGAGCCGATGGCTGACGCCGCCGTGACCGGCTACGCAGAGGCACTGTTCGCCGTCGCCTCGGCCGAGGGTGACCTCTCGGCCGTCGAGGACGAGTTGTTCAGCTTCGCCCAGGCGCTCCGGTCCAACGACGAACTCCGCTCGACCCTTGCCGACTCCAACGTCCCGGCGGCTCGACGCCTCCAGGTGGTCGACGACCTCCTGGACGGCCGAGCCTCGGCGACCACGTCGGTGCTGGTTGCGATGGTGGTGGGTGCCGGACGCGCCTCCGAACTGCCCGCCATCGTCGATGCCTTCATCGAGCACAGTGCCGCATCACGCAACAAGGCGGTCGCCACCGTGCGCGCCGCCGTCGCCCTCACCGCCGACCAGCGGGATCGCCTCGCTGCCGCCATCAAGACGGCGACCGGCAAGGAGGTCGAGATCCGCGTGGTCGAGGACCCGAGCGTCCTCGGTGGCGTGGTCACCGAGATCGGCGACGACATCATCGACGGCAGCGTCCGACGCCGCCTGAACCAGCTCCGTGAGAGCTTCCGGTAGTACGCGAGCCATCCGAGACGAGAGAGAACAATGGCTGAACTAACGATCAACACCGCCGAGATTGCCGCCGCGATCCAGAAGAACCTCGAGGGCTTCAAGCCCAGCCTGGAACAGACCCAGGTCGGCCGGGTACTCGAGGTGGGTGACGGCATCGCCAGCGTGTCGGGCCTTCCCGACGCTGCGGTCAACGAACTGCTCCAGTTCGAGAGCGGCACGATGGGCCTGGCCCTGAACCTGGACGAGCACTCCATCGGTGCGGTGGTCCTGGGCGAGGTCTACGACATCGAAGAGGGGCAGGCCGTCCGGGCGACCGGCGACATCCTCTCCCTCCCCGTGGGCGACGGCCTGCTGGGTCGTGTCGTCAACGCCCTCGGCGAGCCCATCGACGGCAAGGGTCCGCTCACCAACGTGGTGCAGCGGCGCATGGAGATCCAGGCACCCGGGATCATGGGCCGCAAGCCCGTGCACGAGCCGATGCAGACCGGCATCAAGGCGATCGACTCGCTCATCCCGATCGGTCGTGGCCAGCGCGAGCTGATCATCGGCGACCGCAAGACCGGCAAGACGACGATCGCCATCGACACGATCATCAACCAGGCCGGCCAGGGCGTGAACTGCGTCTACGTGGCCATCGGCCAGAAGGCCTCGACGGTCGCCCAGAACGTGGCGGTGCTCGAGGCCCACGGGGCCATGGAGTACACGGTCGTGGTGGTCGCCCCGGCGTCCGAGCCGGCGCCGTTCAAGTACCTCGCCCCCTACGCCGGCTGTGCCATGGGCCAGCACTGGATGGACAACGGGGGACACGCCCTCGCCGTCTACGACGACCTGTCGAAGCAGGCTGAGGCCTACCGCCAGATATCGCTGCTGCTGCGCCGCCCGCCGGGCCGCGAGGCCTACCCGGGCGACGTCTTCTACCTGCACAGCCGCCTGCTCGAGCGTGCCGCCAAGTTGAGCGACGACCTCGGCGCCGGCTCGCTGACCGCCCTGCCGATCATCGAGACCAAGGCCGGCGACGTCGCCGCCTTCATCCCGACCAACGTGATCTCGATCACCGACGGCCAGATCTTCCTCCAGGACGACCTGTTCAAGTCGGGCGTGCGTCCCGCCGTGGATGTCGGCATCTCGGTGTCACGCGTCGGCTCGGCCGCCCAGATCAAGGCCATGAAGGTGGCCGTGGGCACGCTCAAGTCCGACCTGCAGCAGTTCCGCGAGCTCGAGTCGTTCGCCGCCTTCGGCTCCGACCTCGACGCCCTGTCCCAGGCGCAGCTCGACAGGGGCTACCGCCTCACCGAGCTCCTCAAGCAGGGCCTCAACTCGCCGCTGGTGGTCGAGGAACAGGTCGTGTCGATCTGGGCCGGCACCCGGGGCAACCTCGACGGTGTCGCCATTGCCGACGTGCGCCGCTTCGAGGCTGAACTGCTGGACTGGTTCCGGACCCGCCACAGCGAGGTCCTGGCCGACATCCGGGACTCCGGCAGGATCGCCGACGAGGACGCCTTCGAGGTCGCCATCGCCGCCTTCACCGAGCAGTTCGCCGGCTCCACGGCCGCGGACGCAGAGGCCCCCGAGGCCGAGGCGACCGACACCGATTCGGTGCTCGTCGACGCCGACACGACGCTGCCCGAAGAGGACATCTCGGCCAGCGCCGAGTGATCGACATGTCCCGACCGACCTGCGCCCACGGTTCCGCCCCGACGGCGGCCCGGCGCGCCCCCGTGATGGAAGCATTCAGTGGCCGGCGGTAGGGAACGGGTCCTGCGGCGCCGCATCGGCAGCGTCCAGAACACCAAGAAGATCACCCGGGCCATGGAGCTCATCGCCGCCACCCGCGTGGTGAAGGCGCAGCAGCGGGCCCGTGCGGCACGCCCCTACGCCGAGCAGATCACCTCGGTCATCGAGAACCTCGCCGCCGGCGGCGCCGAGGTCGACCATCCTCTGCTCCGCCAGGCCGAGAAGGTCGAACGGGTCGGCGTGATCGTCATCTCGTCCGACCGGGGCCTCGCCGGACCGTACAACTCGACGGTCATCAAGGCCGCCGAGCGACAGGTGCAGAACGCCCGGTCCGAGGGCGCCGACTACTCGCTGATCGTCATCGGCAAGAAGGCCAGCGACTACTTCGCCTTCCGGAAGTACGCCATCGACTCGTTCACCATGGGCATCAGCGACAACCCCACCTACGAGGACGCCCGCCGCATCGCCGACGAGGTGTCGGCGCTGTTCAGCGAGGGCAGCATCGACCGGGTCGAGCTCGTCTACACGGAGTTCATCAGCCTCGGCAGGCAGAAGGTCGCCACCCGGCGCTTCCTGCCGCTCGAGAGCACCGAGACCATCGCCGCCGAGGCCGGCGACGACGCCGGACTCAGCGGCGCCTTCGAGTTCGAGCCGTCCCCCGAGGCGGTGCTCGAGTCCCTGCTGCCCCGTTACGTCGAGGCCCGCCTGTTCGGCGCCTTGCTGGACTCGGCCGCCTCCGAGCACGCCAGCCGCCAGCGGGCCATGAAGGCCGCCACCGACAACGCCGAGGAGCTGATCACCAAGCTCTCGCGTGAGATGAACCAGGCCCGCCAGGACGCCATCACCACCGAGATCATGGAGATCGTCGGTGGCGCCGAGGCCATGGGCAGCGGCAACGAGTCCGAGGAACCCGCTCCCGTGGGCGCCCAGAACTGATCCCCTGATCGAAACCCTGATCGAGAGAAGCCAGGAGCAACCATGACGACCGCCACCGAACTCCGAGACGGCCACATCGTCGGCATCGCCGGCCCGGTCATCGACGCCGAGTTCCCCCAGGGCGAACTGCCCGAGATCAACACGGCCCTCGAGTTCGACGTCACCATCGACGGCAGGGAGGTGACGATAGTGGCCGAGGTGGCCCAGCAGATCGGCTCCCACCGCGTGCGGGCCATCGCCATGAAGCCGACCGACGGCCTCACCCGGGGCACCGTCGTGCGCAACACCGGAAGGGGCATCACCGTGCCTGTTGGCGACGCCACCCTCGGCCACGTGTTCAACGTGATCGGCGAGGGCCTCGACGACCCGACCGCCGGCGCCGGCGCCGACCGGTGGGAGATCCACCGCAACGCCCCGTCGTTCGACTCGCTCGAGCCCAAGGCCCAGATGTTCGAGACCGGCGTGAAGGTCATCGACCTCCTCACCCCGTACCTGCAGGGCGGCAAGATCGGCCTGTTCGGCGGTGCCGGCGTGGGCAAGACGGTGCTCATCACCGAGATGATCAACCGCGTGGCCACCAACCACGGCGGCGTGTCGGTGTTCGCCGGCGTCGGCGAGCGCACCCGTGAGGGCACCGACCTCCGCCTCGAGATGGAGGAGTCGGGCGTGCTCGAGAAGGCCGCCCTCGTGTATGGCCAGATGGACGAGCCGCCGGGTGTCCGCCTGCGGGTGGCCCTGTCGGCGCTGACCATGGCCGAGTACTTCCGCGATGTGCAGGGCCAGGACGTGCTCCTGTTCATCGACAACATCTTCCGGTTCGTCCAGGCCGGCTCCGAGGTGTCGACCCTGCTGGGCCGCATGCCGTCGGCCGTGGGCTACCAGCCGACGCTGGCCGACGAGATGGGCCAGCTCCAGGAGCGGATCACCACCACCAGGGGCCGGTCGATCACGTCGATGCAGGCCGTGTACGTGCCCGCCGACGACTACACCGACCCGGCGCCGTTCACGTCGTTCACCCACTTCGACGGCACCACCGAGTTGAGCCGCGACATCGCCGCCCTCGGCATCTACCCGGCCGTCGACCCGCTGGCCTCGACCTCGACGATCCTCACGCCCGAGGTCGTCGGCCAGAAGCACTACGACACCGCCCGACGCGTGCAGGAGATCCTCCAGCGCTACAAGGAACTCCAGGACATCATCGCCATCCTCGGCCTCGACGAACTGTCGGAGGAGGACAAGGTCACGGTGTCGCGTGCCCGCAAGGTGCAGCGCTTCCTGTCGCAGCCGATGAACGTGGCCGAGGTCTTCACCGGCCTGCCCGGCGTGACCGTGCCCGTCGTGGAGACGGTCGACTCGTTCGCCGCCCTCGTGGAGGGCGAACTGGATGACCTGCCCGAGCAGGCGTTCCTCAACGTCGGCGGTGCCGAGGACGCACAGCGCAGGGCCCGCGAGCTCGAGGCCTGAGCGACGCCATGACGTTCCAGGTCGAACTGGTCTCGCCGGAGGCCATCACCTACCAGGGTGAGGCCGAAATGGTCATCGCCCGCACGGTGGGTGGCGGCGACATCGCCTTCCAGCCGGGCCACGTGCCGTTCATCGGCGTGCTGGCCGTCTGGTCGGTCGACGTGGTGCGTCCCGACGGCGACCGCGACACGTTCGCGGTGCACCGGGGGTTCGTGCAGGTGGCAGGTACGAAGATCAGCATCCTGTCGGACGTGTCCGAGGCCGCCGGCGACATCGACATCGAGCGGGCCCGGGCATCGAAGGCGGCCGCCGAGTCGGCGCTGTCGGCCGACAAGGACAACGCAGACGCCGAAGGCGCACTGTCCCGGGCGGATGTCCGCCTGGCCGTCGCCGGTGCCGAAGGCTGACCGGCCCCACTGGCCCTTCCCGGGGGGACCAATCCGCCCCCGGCTCAGTACTCGACGACGGAGAAGCCTTCGAGTTTCTCGAGGCGGTGGTGGGCCTCGATGAAGCGGACGGTGCCGGACTTCGACCGCATGACCAGTGATTGGGTGTGGGCCTGGCCGTTGGCGTAGTGCACGCCCTTCATGAGGTCGCCGTCGGTGATGCCCGTGGCGGCGAAGAAGCAGTTGTCGCCGGCCACCAGGTCATCGGTCATGAGCACGGCATCGAGTTCATACCCTCGCTCGACGGCGGCGGTCCGCTCGGCGTCGTTGCGTGGCCACAGGCGGCCGGTGAGCACGCCGCCCATGCACTTGAGTGCTGCAGCGGCGATCACGCCCTCGGGGGTGCCGCCGATGCCGAACAGGATGTCGGCGCCGGAATCGGGCCAGGCGACCGAGATGGCGCCGGCCACGTCGCCGTCGGGGATGAGTCGGATGCGGGCGCCGGCGTCGCGTACCTCGGCGATGAGGTCGCTGTGGCGGTCGCGGTCGAGGATGACGGCGGTGATGTCGCGCACCGACTCGCCCTTGGCCTCGGCCACCCGCTGGAGGTTTTCGGTGGGAGACAACGTGATGTCGATGGCGTCGGCGCAACCGGGGCCGACGGCAATCTTCTCCATGTAGACGCACGGGCCGGGGTCGAACATCGTGCCCTGGTCGCTCACGGCGATCACCGCCAGGGCGTTGCCGCGGCCGAGGGCGGTCAGCGTTGTGCCGTCGATGGGGTCGACGGCGATGTCGGCGCTCGGAGGGGTGCCGTCTCCGACCCGCTCGCCGTTGAAGAGCATCGGTGCCTCGTCCTTCTCGCCCTCGCCGATGATCACCGTGCCGTCCATCGGGATCGTGCGCAGCATCTGGCGCATGGCGTCGACGGCGGCGCCGTCGACGCCCTCCTTGTCGCCACGGCCCATCCAGCGGGAGGCGGCCAGTGCGGCGGACTCGGTCACCCGGACCAGGTCGAGTGCCAGGTTCCGGTCTGGGGCTTCGGGATTCGGGGTTTCGGCCACGGTCGACGACGATACTCCCGCTGGCTGAGGTCGGCACGACCCTGTGGAGATCGTGCCGTTCGGGGTGGGAGCGGGCCGCCGGGGTGTCAGGATGATGCCCATGCCATGGTGTTTCCAGTGCGGAATCGAGTACGCCCCGAACGTCGCCGACTGCCTCGAGTGCGGAGTGGCGCTGGTCGACGAGGCACCGGTCGACGCCACAGCCGTGGGGGCGCCCGACGAGGAACAGTTGGCCTACGAACTCCACGAGTGGGCGGGCGAGGCACGGCGCATCCTCGACCAGCTGCTGACCGACGACGGCATCGCCCATGCCTGGCAGGGTGCCACCCTGGTGGTTCGGGCGGCCGACGAGGCACCGGTCGACGAACTCCTCGTCGTCGCCGAGTCGACCGCTGGTCCGGCCCTCGATCCCGACGTCGAGAAGTTGGCCTATGAGCTGGTCGACTGGGCCGACGACGAGCAGACCGCCTTCTCCCACCTGCTGGTCCGGCTCGGGATCGCCCACGAGTTCGACGAAGTCGGCGACCTGGTGGTGCTCGCCAGCGACGAAGACGCCGTCGAGACCGCCATCGACGCCTTCGAGTCGGGTTCCGACGACCGGCCCGAACTCGACGGCCTCGACGGCAACCGCATGATGACCCAGGTCTTCGTGGCCTGCGACCGACTGCGCAAGGACCCCCGCGACGACGTCGGGGTGTCGAAGTTGGTCGAGATTGCCCCGGTGCTCATCGGACACCGGCCGCCCTTCGGGATCGACCCGAAGCTCTGGGACGCCCTCGGCGAGCGCTCGGCCGACCTGGTCGACCTGCTGGTCGCCGGCGACACGTCGGAGGATGAGTTGACCGCCGCCGCCACGACCCTCACCGAGGCGCTCCGGCGGCTGGTCTGAGGGCCGGTCCCCCGACTAGCGGAAGTCCTCGACGAAGTCGGACTCGAACAACGCCCGTCGGACGGCCTGGTGGGCGCTTGGACGGCCACTGGCGCTGACCTCGATCCGCGAGCGGCGCTCCGCCTTGGTCTGGACGATCCTGCGGACCTTGAGGCCTGCCTCGATGAAGAGGACCCTCAGGTCGTCGAGGTGGCTGCCGTTCCCGGCACAGGTGACGCGGTAGCGCTGCGAGGAGAGGGTGGCGATGTGGCGCTCCAGGGCGGGAAGGGCCAGCAGCACCACAAAGGCGACGGCGGTGGTGGCCGAGGCGACGGCGTACTCGCCGATCCCGACGGCGACCCCGATGGCGGCCGCCATCCAGATTGTGGCGGCGGTGGTGATGCCGACGACGCTGCCCCGCTCCTTGAGGATCACGCCACCGCCGAGAAAGCCCACGCCGGTGACGATCTGTGCGGCCACCCGGCCCGGGTCTGCGTTGCCGGCGATCTCGATCGAGGTCAGGGTGAACAGGGTGGAGGCCAGCGTGATGAGGATGATCGTGCGGACGCCGGCCGCCTTCTCGTGCAACTCGCGCTCGAAGCCGATGACGCCGCCCAGCGCCACCGCCAGGACCATCTTGACGAGTTCCTCCTCCATCAGACGAGCGTAGACCGGGCGACATGGCGAAGACACGGGGGGCGGGGGCAGCTTGTGGCTCGGCACGCCCCGTGGAAGGGTGGCGGCTCCGACCACGAGCAGATCAAGGAAGAGGGGGGGCGGGGCATGCGCTTCTACCAGTTGATGGAGTTCCGGTCGACGGCAGAGGATGCGGTGGCCGACATCCACCGCTACAGGGACCTGATGGGCGACCAGACGACCGCCCGGCGGGCCACCGTCTGCGTCGACCGCGACGACCCCGGACTCGTCGTGCAGATCGTCGAGTTCGACTCCTACGAGGAGGCGATGGCCAACAGCGAGCACGAGACGACCCAGGACGAGGCGGCCAAGATCGAGGAGTCCACCGGCGACATCACCTTCCGGAACCTCGACGTGGTCGAGGTCGTCGACATCTGATTCAGGCGGCGGCCTCTGCGGGCCGTGAGCGTTGGGCCTTCCAGAGGGCCCGGTAGTTCGGCCACTCGAGGTCCCCCACGTAGCCGTCCTCGACGAGGGCGGCGTGCAGGCGGGGCAGGTTCCACATCGGCACGGTCATGTCGACGTGGTGGGCCAGGTGGTAGCCGACGTTGCAGGGCACGATCAGCAGCCGGGAGGGCAGGGTCTGGCGGACGTGGCGGCTGGTGCGGCGCCGGTCGTCGGAGCGGGTCATGCCGCCGTGCTCGGCGATGGCCCGCAGCCGGTTGAGCACCTGGTACACGAACATCCACGGCAGCACCCACAGCAGCGGGTACAGCCACGGGTGGCCGGCCAGGGCGAAGGCGGCGGCGATGAGCGCCTGGCCCAGCAGGAACCGGTAGGTGAGGCGCCGGTGGCGGACCTCGCCGAGGCGCTGGAACCTGGGCCGCACGATCCGGAAGGCCGAGACGCCACTGGCGTCGCGGGTGATCTTGCGGCGCATCGACGCCCGGGTGATCGGGTAGAGGCTGTAGAGGAGGAAGTCGGGTTCCTTCGGGCCGAACTCGTCGCGGTGGTGGTTGACGTGGCCGAGCCGGTAGCCGTGGCTGCCCGTGCCGAAGGTCAGCCAGCCGATCATCGTGATGCCGACGGCGTCGTTGATGCGGCGGTTCGGGAACAGCACCCGGTGGGCGGCCTCGTGGTGGAGGATGAACAGCCGGTTCTGGGCCAGCGCCATGGCCGGAAAGGCGGCCACCCAGGCGACGGGGTGGGCGAGCGTGACGGCGGCCCACACGACCAGCACCGGGGTGGCGAGGGCGCCAAGCACGGTCACCACGTTGCGGGCCACGGGGATGCGGCGCATTTCGTCCCGGAAGTCGCCCTTCGGACGGCCGTCGGGTTGGAGGCGGTCGCTGCCGGCGAACGGCGGCGGCGTGGGGGCCATGCCGCCGGTCATGGTGGCGACCAGTTCGTCGTGCCGGTCGGGGTCGGCCATGTGAGCAGGCTACCCGTGGGGCGTCCCGGAGGCCGCGCCGCGCCTACCCTCGCCGTATGCCCGTCTGCGGCCTGTTCCTGACCCACGGCGCCGGCTCGGATTCGAGCCACTCCAGCCTCGTGCTGCTCGAGGAGCGCCTGGCACCGCTGCCGGTCGGCCGCTACGACTTCCCCTACCGGCGGGAGGGCCGCAGGTTCCCGGACCGTGCGCCGAAGCTGCTGGCATCGCTGGCCGAGGACGTGCCGGCGTTCGCCGAGGGGGCCGGCGTCGACCCTGCCGGTCTGGTGCTCGGCGGCCGGTCGATGGGCGGGCGCATGTGCTCGATGGCGGTCGCCGGGGGGATGCCCGCCGCCGGCCTCGTGCTCATCTGCTACCCGCTGCACCCGCCGGACAAGGCCGAGAAGCTCCGGGTCGACCACTTCGGCGCGATCGACGTGCCGTGCCTGTTCGTGTCGGGCGACCGCGACCCGTTCGGCTCACCCGACGAGTTCGCCGAGCACCTGCCGTCGATCCCCGGTCCGGTCACGACCGTGTGGCTCCCGGGGAAGCGCCACGACCTGAAGGGTGCCGACGAGGCCATCGCCGACGCCGTCGAAGCCTGGCTGGCGCAGCTGTAGCCAGGGCCCCGGCGCCTCAGCCGATCCGGGCGTCGCCGGGGTTGAGGTCCTCGAGCTCGACCCGCGCCGTCTCGGGGAAGCGCCACAACACCAGTACGGCGGCCAGCAGCGGGCCGATCGCTACGATCGCGAAGGCGTGGCCGTAGTTGTCGAAGTGGTCGCTGAGGAAACCCACCAGCAGCAGGCCCGAGGCGCTGCCTGTCACGCCGAGCGTGACGATGAGGCCGTTGGCCCGTGCCCGGTGGCGGGTCGAGAAAAGTTCGGGGCCGTAGACGCCCATCGCCACGGTCAACGAGCCGACCACGACGCCGACCAGGTGGGCTCCCCACATCAGGCCTCCGCTGGCGTAATAGCTGGCGACCAGGAACGCCGTGCCGCCCAACAGGCCGATGGAGGCCACGCCCCGCCGACCCCGGGTGTCGGCCAGGCGCCCGGCCATGAAGATGGCGACGCCGGCCGGCGTCGTCGTGAGGATCGTGTAGAGCGTGATCCCCGAGGCGGTGAACCCCCGGTGGTCCTTGAGGAAGTCGTTCTGGAACTGGCTGGCCGGGGCGGCGAAGACCAGGAACAGGAACGCCACGGCGGCCAGCAGCAGGAGCCGCCGACCCTCGATGCCGGACCGCTCGGCCACCTCGACATCGACCGGATTGGCCGTGTAGCGGCGCGACTCGGGGAGCCGCCGGCCGACGGCGGCCACGCCCAGCAGCGACAGCAGGGGCACGACGTACACGATCCGCCAGCCGGCCTCGTGAAGGTCGGCGACCGGCAGCACCCAGACGGCCATGCCGGCACCGAGGGCGGCGGCCAGCACCAGGACGCTCAGCCCGTAGGCCCTGGCGCCGCGGGGGAGTTCCTCGGCGGCGTAGACACCGATGAGGATGCCCATGCCGGTCGTGAGGCCGCGGGCGAACAGCTGTGACCCGCCGAGGAACCAGAGCCCGGGGGAGAGGGCGCCCAGCGCGGTGCAGAGCACCGCTGCGGTGGCCGTGGCCAGTAGCAGGCGCCGACGGCCCTTGCGGTCGGCCAGGAACATCACGCCGAGGGCGACCAACACGCCCAGCCGGATGGCGGCCAGCGTCACGCCCTGGGCGGTGTCGCCCCTGTCGAACTCGTCGGCGGCGAAGGTGATGGTCTGGCTGATGACGGTGCCCAGGTATCCGTCGACGACCTGGATGCAGGCCAGCAGTGCCATGACGCGTGCGGCTCGGGCGTCGAGCCGGTCGGGGGGAGCCCACCACGGGGTGCGCCGCCGGCGCAGGCCGAGGCGCATCGGGAGGGCGAACAGCACCGACCAGACCGGCAGGGCCATCCGGTAGGCGAACGACTCGGTGACCCGGTGCCGGCCGTCGGGCGCCTGCGCCACGACGAGGGTGCGCTCGTAGCGCTCGAAGGGGCCGTGGTCGAGCACGAAGCGGTCGTCGCCGTCGGTCCGCTCGCCGACGAGGTCGTCACGGGGCGTGCGCAACTCCGCCAGCCCGGCGTCGTCGACCACCAGGTCGTGCGAGGTCCTGGTGATGGGGGACTCCCTTCCGGTCCGGTGCGTGGCGCAGCATACTGAGGGCGTGAATCCCGTCCCGGAAGCCGCTGCGATCCGCGTCCGCCGGTCCGGGCCCCTCGAGGGCACGGTCCGGGTCTCGGGCGCCAAGAACTCGGCGCTCAAGCTCATGGCGGCCGCCCTGCTGGCACCGGGCCGGTCGCTGCTCCACAACGTGCCCCGCATCGCCGACGTCACCTGGATGGGGGAGCTGCTCGAGCGGATGGGCTGCACGGTCGTCCACGAGGGTGGCACGGTCACCATCGACGTGCCCGACGAGGTCGTCCCCGAGGCCCCCTACGAACTGGTCGAGCGGATGCGGGCCTCGATCGTCGTGCTGGGTCCGCTGCTGGGTCGGTTGGGCGAGGCGCGTGTGTCGGTACCCGGCGGCGACGACTTCGGCCACCGGCCCATCGACATGCACCTCAAGGGCCTCGAGGAACTGGGCGCCACCTTCACCACCAGCCACGGCTACATCGAGGCCCGCGCCGACCACCTCACCGGCGCCCGGGTGCTGCTCGAGTTCCCGAGCGTGGGCGCCACCGAGAACCTGCTCATGGCCTCGGTGCTCGCCAAGGGCACGACCGTCATCGACAACGCCGCCCGCGAGCCCGAGATCGCCGACCTGGCGTCGTTCCTCAACCGCATGGGCGCCGTCGTCACCGGCGCCGGTACCTCGACCATCAGCATCGACGGGGTCGAGCGACTGGACCCCGTGGAGCACACCGTGGTCGCCGACCGGATCGAGGCCGCCACCTACCTGGCCGCCGTCGGCATCGCCGGCGGCGAGGTCACCATCGAGGGCGCCCGCGCCGACCACATGGACATGCTCCTCACGAAGCTGGGCGAGATGGGGATGCGGGTGTCGCCGACCAGCGACGGCCTCTGGGCGATGGCCCCCGGGCGTCTGCGACCGGTCGACGTGTCGACGTTGCCGTACCCGGGCGTGGCCACCGACTACCAGCCGTTCATCGTGGCGATGCTGAGCGTCGCCGACGGGGTCGGCATCGTCACCGAGAACATCTTCGGCGGACGGTTCCGCACCATCGACGAGCTGGCCCGCATGGGCGCCGACATCCGCGCCGAGGGCCACCACGTCGTGATCCGGGGCGTCGAGGCGCTGTCGGGGGCGCCGGTGCGGGCGCCCGACATCCGGGCCGGGGCGGCGCTGGTGGTGGCCGGCCTGGCCGCCGAGGGCGAGACCCTCGTCGGCGACGCCCACCACGTGGCCCGCGGCTACGAGGACCTCGTCGGTCGCCTGGCTTCCCTCGGCGCCGACATCGACCACGCCTGAGGGTTCAGTCCCGGGAGTTCGGCGGCTCCATGCGCCGGGCCCGTCGGTCGGCGAGCCAGAGCACCCCGGCCAGCAGCGCCAGCGGCGCCGCGACCATGGCGATCTCGTCCCACCCACCCTGGTGGGCGAGGACGAGCGCGGTCGCGGACATGGCGCCACTGTAGGGGTGGCACTTCGGGTCGCTGCTGCGAGACTGTGGGCATGTCCCTCGACGTCACCACCGACCAGCCTGCGGGCGACCTGCTGCAGCGGGTCGAGAAGGTCATCGACATCATCCGCCCGGCCATCCAGGCCGACGACGGCGACATCGTCCTCCACGGCGTCGACGAGGCCACCGGCGAGATCACCGTCGAGTTGGTCGGGGCCTGCACGTCGTGCCCGGCATCCGACCAGACCCTCAAGGCCGGCATCGAGCGGATCATGAAGGACCGGGTCCCCGGCGTGACCGCCGTGCTCAACGTGGGCGAAACGCTCGACGACCCCGGGACCGCCGTCAGCCTCTAGGCGCGATTCCCCGATTCGACTCGGTGGTCACTACCCTCCCGGCCGTGACTTCTCCTTTCGACTTCGAGTTCCTGCGCGTCGAGCGGACCGACGACGACGTCGTCATCGCCACGCTCGACCGGCCCAAGGTCAACGCACTCGACACGGCGCTGCTCCTCGAGATCGGCGAACTCGCCGAGGCCTGCCACGCCGAGCCACCCGGGGCGCTGGTGCTCACCGGCGGGGAGCGGCACTTCGCCGCCGGCGCCGACCTGACGGTCTTCGCCGACCCGACCACCCGCCAGGCCCAGGGCGACGCCTTCCGGTCCGGCTTCGCCGCCCTCGAGACCGTGCCCTGCCCGACGCTGGCCGCCATCAACGGCTTCGCCCTCGGCGGCGGCGCCGAACTCGCCATGTGCTGCGACTTCCGCATCGCCGGCGAGGGCGCCGTGCTGGGCCAGCCCGAGGTGCTGCTCGGCCTCATCCCAGGGGGCGGCGCCACCCAGCGCCTCGCCCGCCTCGTCGGCGTCACGAAGGCCAAGGAGCTGATCTGGGGCGGCGCCCAGGTGAAGGCCCACGAGGCGCTCGCCATCGGCTGGGTCGACGAGGTGGTCCCCGACGACGAGGTGCTGGAACGGGCCGTCGAGCGGGCCACCGTCTACGCCCGGGGGCCCCGGATCGCGCTACGGGCCTCGAAGCGGGCCATCGACGAGGGCATCCAGGGCACGCTGGCCGACGGAGTCGACCTCGAACTCGACCTGTTCATGGAGGTCTTCGAGAGCGAGGACGCCGCCAACGGCGTGGCCTCGTTCTTCGAGCACGGCCCCGGCAGTGCGACCTTCACCGATCGCTGAGCCTGCGCCGTGTCTCGGGTGAGCGCCATTCACATCCCCACCGACCCCTTCCTCGACGGCTTCGCCGAGTTCGCCCACTCCGAGTCCAGCCGCCACCCTGCCATGGCCGAGGCCATGGGCGCCCTCGTCGATGCGCTCGAACGAAGCACGCCGCTCGAGGCCGGCCCCCGGCCGACCTACCCGGTCATCGACGAACACCTCGGCCCGTGCCTCGATGCCGCCGTCGGCCCACCCGGCGAACTGCTGCGCCTCGTGGCCGACCGGATCGGCTGGACGATCCCGTACTCGGACTACGCCGGCGAGTCCGACATGGACCACATGCGGGCCAACTACGCCTATGCCCCGATCGTGGGCTCCAACCTGATCAGCGCCGGCGACCTCGATGATCCCTCCCCGCTCTACGCCAGCGACGACGTCTTCGCCGGCGCCGTCGTCCAGGGGCCGGGCGTCAGCTACCCGTCGCACGTCCACAAGGCCACCGAGGCCTTCTGGGTGGCTGCCGGCACCGCCGACTGGCAGATGGGCGACGAGTGGACGAGCCGCGGCCCGGGGTCCACGATCTTCCACCCGACCGGCACCAGGCACGCCACCGTCACCCACGACGAGCCCCAGCTGATGCTGTTCGCCTGGACCTCCGACGCCGACTGCGTCCCGGTCATCATCCGGTACTGAGGCGCCGCAGCGGACCCGGGGCCGCCCGGTACCGTGCGGGCGTGAGCACTCCCCCCGAGGCCGACGCCTGCCACTGGCATCCCGACCGGTCCGCCGGCGTCAGCTGCCAGCGTTGTGGACGGCGAATCTGTGGCCTGTGCATGCACCAGGCGTCGGTCGGCTTCCACTGTCCGTCGTGCGTGGGGCCCGTCGTGGTGGGCCAACAGCGGCGGCGCCGATTCGCCCGTCGGGCCGCCCCCACGTCCCTTGCCTTCGCCCACCGGGACCCGATCGCCATTCGGGTGGTCATCGCCCTCAACGCCGCCGCCTTCCTGTACGCCCTCAGCGGCGGCGGCTCGCTTGCCGGATCGCTCGGCGAGGTCGGCGTCGACTTCGGGCTCATCGGCTTCGGCTGCAAGGCGGTCATCGGCCGGATGTGCGTCGGACCGCTCGGCGTCGACGAGGGGGAGTGGTGGCGGCTCGTCACGTCGGCGTTCCTGCACGCCGGGCTGCTGCACATCGGCTTCAACATGTTCCTGGCCTGGATGCTCGGCAACGCCCTCGAACGCCTCCAGGGTCCCACCCGCTTCCTCGGCCTCTACACGGGCTCGCTGGCGGCAGGATCGTTGGGCGTGCTGCTGATCTCTCCCACGGCCCTCACGGTCGGCGCCTCGGGGGCGGTGTTCGGGCTCATGGGCGCAACGGTCGTCCACCAGTACCGGCGGGGGATCAACCCGTGGAGCTCGGGAATCGGCACGCTGGTCGTCGTGAACCTGCTCTTCACGTTCGGCCGACCGGGCATCAGCATCGGCGGCCACCTCGGCGGCCTACTGGGCGGCGCCGCCCTGGCCTGGCTGGTCGACACCGCCGACGCACGCGGCCTGCCCCGCCGGGTGGGCACGGCCATGACCTACGCCTTCGCCCTCACCTGCTTCGCCGGAGGCATCTGGGCATCAGCCAACTGGCACGACCCCCTGCTGGGCTAGATCCCGAACTGCCCTTGGAGCCGGCTCAGGTTCCGCTTCCAGATTGCACGGAGCGCCGGTCGGGCGAGCAGCCCGAGCACCGGGCCTCCCATCCACCACGGGAACGCCAGCGACTCGGACCAGGTGAACCGGGTGCCTCCCCGTCCGTCGCCGTCGAGCGTGAACCGGCCCTCGCCGGTGACGAGCCCCACGTGGCGCACGCCCAGCGCCTCGCCGGGCACCCACTCGGTGATGGTCATGGCGTCGGTCGTTCGCAGCGGCCCGACTCGGGTGTCGCACTCGAACGTGGTGCCGACGCCCTCCGCCTGCTCCGACGTCAGCCGGATCGCCTCGGCGTCGCCCATCCAGTCGACGTGCCCCCGCACATCGGCGATCACCGCCCACACCCGGGCAGGAGGCGCCGCCAGGTCGACCGAGACGGTGATCGACGCCCCACGCCGGCGTCGTTCAGCGGGAGAGTCCACAGGCCGAGTCTGCCAGCGGTTCGAGAGGTGGTGGCCCAATCCGACGGGAGAACGAAATGGGCAAGGAGCGTCAGTCCAGCAGCCGGCCCAGGCCGCCGAGGATCGAACCTTCGCCCTTCGACGTGCCGCCGGCTGCCGGGGCGTGCTGGATGATGCGGTCGGCGAGGCGGGAGAACGGCAGCGACTGCAGCCACACCCGGCCGGAGCCGCTCAGGGTGGCGAGGAACACGCCCTCCCCGCCGAACACCATCGACTTGAGGTTGCCGGCCCGCTCGATCGAGTAGTCGATGCCGTCCTCGAAGGCCACGATGCAGCCGGTGTCCACCCGGAGCGTTTCGCCGACCAGGTGCTTCTCGACGATGGTGCCACCGGCGTTGAGGAACGCCATGCCGTCACCCTCGATGTGCTGGAGGATGAAGCCCTCACCGCCGAACAGGCCGGCGCCGAACCTCTTGTGGAAGGCGACGCTCAACTTCGTGCCGAGGGCGGCAGCGAGGAAGGCGTCCTTCTGGGCGAGGATCGAACTGCCGAGCTGGCCCATGTCGAGGGGCAGGATCTTGCCGGGCACGTCCGAACTGAACGCCGCCACCTTGCGGCCGCCGCCGCTGTTGGTGAAGTGCGTGAGGAACACGGACTCCTGGGAGATCGCCCGCCCGGCCGCCGACTTGAGCTTCTTGAACATCCCGGCGTCGGGTTCCGAGCCGTCGCCCATCTTGGTCTCGAAGTCGATGCCCTCCTCGAGGAACATCATGGCGCCGGCCTCGGCGACCACGGTCTCGCCCGTGTCGAGTCCGATCTCGACGAACTGCAGGTCGTCGCCCTTCACCTCGTAGTCGACGTCGTGGCAGATGGCCATGGTTGAACTCCTGATTGCGGCACCTATCGGCGGAGATCCTAGAGTTCGGCCATGAACAGCGAAGCGCATGCCGACATCGAGTTCTTCTGGGATCCCATCTGCCCGTTCGCCTGGCAGACCTCGAACTGGCTGCGGCGGGTCGCCGACCTGCGTGGCCTGACCGTCGAGTGGCGGCTCATCACGCTGTCGATCCTCAACGAGGAGCGCGACTACGACGCCGAGTTCCCCGAGGGCTACCAGGAGGGACACGACAAGGGCCGGCGGATGCTGCGGGTAGCGGCGAGCGTGCGCGCCTCCGAGGGCCCGGCTGCCCTGGAGCGGCTCTACGAGGCCCTCGGCCGCTCGATCTGGCACGCCGTGCCCGAACCGGGGGCCGACTTCCGGCAGCACGTGGCGACCGACGAGCACCTCGCCGGAGTGCTGGAAGCTGCCGGGTTCGACGCCTCGCACCTGGTCGCTTCGACCGACCGCTCGTGGGACGAGGCGCTCCGTGGCGAGACCCAGGAGGCCATCGGCCGCACCGGTCCCGAGGTCGGCACCCCGATCCTCACCTTCGGCCCGCCCGACGGACCCTCGATCTTCGGCCCGGTCATCTCGGCGGTGCCCGAATCCGACGAGGAGTGCCTGGAGCTCTACGACACGGTGCTGGCCCTCGTGTCGAACCCGTCGTTCTCGGAACTCAAGCGCACCAACCGGCCGTCGCTGGACCTGCCGATCCTGACGGGCCGAGCCGACTGACGCCCGACTGGGCGACAGGCGTCAGGCGGTCCGCTGCCAGACCGACACGTGCGAGTCCGACTCCTCGTCGTCGAACGGCGTGCCCGACCAGTCTGCCCAGCGGTACTCGAGCGACAGGCCGACACCGGCCGCCAGGGCGTCGAACTGCTCCGGCGTGGCATAGCGCAGCAGGTAGGGGAACAGCCGGTTGCCTGCCTGGGTGATCTCGATGCGCTGGCCGGCGATGACCTGCGTGTCGGGGTCGATGGCCGCCACGTCGAGCAGTACCCGGTCCACGTCGATCGTGCGGACCGACACGCCGTCGTGGGCCTCGGGGGCCGGCACGAACGCCTCGACCACGAAGCGACCGCCTGGACGCAGCAGGCGAGCCACGGCGGCTACACAGGAAGCCTGTGCGTCGGCCGTGGTCAGGTTGAAGAAAGTGTTGAAGCCCACGAGCACGACGGCGAACGATCCATCGGCCATCTCGGGCAGGGGGGCGGCCATGTCGCCCTCGACGAGCGTGAGGCGGTCGGCGCCGGGCTTGGCCCGTAGGCGCTCGAGCATGGCGGGCGAGGCGTCGAGGCCGGTGACCTCGAGGCCCCGGCCCGCCAGCGGCAGTGCCAGTCGCCCGGTGCCCACGCCCAACTCCAGGACGGGGCCACCGTCGGACAGGGCGGTGATGCCGTCGGCGACCTCGTCGGGCGTGCCGACCTGGGTGATGGCCACCCGGCCGCCCTCGCCGTACCAGTCGTCGTACACGTCGGCGTAGTTCTCGCCGTAGGTCTCGGGTCCGTAGTGCTCCATGCCTGCAGTCTGGCCCACCGTCGGTCGTTGCCCCTAGCGTTATCGCCGTGGAGGCCTACCTGGACCATGCCGCCAGCACGCCCGCCCGACCCGAGGTGGTCGCGGCGATGCTGCCCTGGCTGGCCGAGCACCCCGGCAACCCGTCGGGTTCCCACCGCCCGGCCCGGGAGGCCCGTCGGGCCATCGACGACGCCCGCGACGCCGTGGCCGCCCTGTTGGACGCTGATCCCGGCGACGTGGTGTTCACCAGCGGCGGCACCGAGGCCGACAACCTGGCGGTCGACGGTGTCCTCGGGGTCCGTGGCGGGGTCGCCGTGTGCGGGGCCACCGAGCACCCGGCCGTCCTCGACCCGGTGCGGCTCTCCGGCGGCGTGGTGCTGCCGACCGACGCCGGTGGCCGGATCGACCTCGGCGCACTGGCCGACGCGCTCGACGCCATCGCCGACGTGCGACTGGTCTCCGTGATGACCGCCAACAACGAGACCGGCGTGGTCAACCCGGTGTCCGAGGTGGCGGCGCTCGTCGCCGGGCACGCCCCGGACGCCGTCGTGCACACCGACGCCGTGCAGGCCACCGCCTGGCTGGACCTCGCCGGCGCCTGCCGGGGCGCGCACCTCGTGAGCATCACCGGCCACAAGTTCGGCGGCCCCAAGGGGGCGGGCGCCCTGGTGCTGCGCGACGGCGCCACCGTCGCTCCGGTGCTGCGCGGCGGCGGCCAGGAGCGGGAGCGCCGCAGCGGTACCCAGAACGTCCCGGCCATCGTCGGACTGGGCGTGGCGGCCACGCTCGTCGCCGCCGACAGGGAGGTCACCGCCGCCCGGATCGGGACGCTCCGCGATCGCCTCGAGGCGGGCCTGCTGTCCGCGGTCCCCGATGCCCGACGGACCGTCCCCGACGGAGTGCCGAGGACGCCGGGCATCGCCCATGTCTGCTTTCCCGGCATCGAGAGCGAGGCGCTGCTGTTCCTGCTCGAGCGCGACGGCATCAGCGCCAGCGCCGCCTCGTCGTGCGCCAGCGGTGCCCAGGAGCCCTCGCACGTGCTCGCCGCCATGGGCGTCGACCGCGCCGCCGCCGTCGGCTCACTGCGCCTGTCGTTTGGCCACGCCACCACCGACGCCGAGGTCGATCACGCCCTCGCCGTCGTCCCGGCCGCCGTGGCCCGCCTGCGGGAGCACGCCCGGTGAGCGCCCCGCCGGTGATGGTCGCCATGTCCGGTGGCGTCGACTCCTCGGTGGCCGCCGCCCTGCTGCTCGAGGAGGGCCGCGAGGTCGTGGGCGTGACCCTGCGGCTCTGGGGCGGCGAGTCCGACTCGGGCTGCTGCGCCGTCTCCGACGTGGACGACGCCCGCCGGGTCTGCGACACCCTCGGCATCGAGCACCACGTGTTCAACCTGGGCGACGACTTCGACCGCCACGTGGTCGGCCCCTATGTCGCCGCCCACGCCGCCGGCCTCACCCCGAACCCGTGCATCGAGTGCAACCGGCACGTCAAGTTCGATCGGCTGCTGTACCGGGCGCGGGCGCTGGGCTTCGACCGACTGGCCACCGGCCACCACGCCCGGGTGTCCCTTCGGTCCGACGGCACCCGCCGCATCGCCCGGCCTGCCGACTCGGCCAAGGACCAGTCGTATGTGCTTCACATGCTCGGCCAGGACCAACTCTCGGGCCTGGAGTTGCCTGTCGGCGACCTCACCAAGGACGAGGTACGCCAGCGGGCCGCCTTCCTCGGCCTGCGCACCGCCGGCAAGCCCGACAGCCAGGACGTCTGCTTCATCACCCGGGAACACGGCCGCGGCGACTTCCTCTCCCGCCGCATCCCGCTCACGCCGGGTCTGGTGGTCGACGCCACCGGCGCAGAGGTGGGAAGGGTCGAAGCCATCGAGCTGGTCACCGTCGGACAGCGCAGGGGCATGGAGTTGGCCGGTGCTACAGCGCCCCGCTACGCCGTCGCCGTCGACATGCCCACGGCCACCGTTACCGTCGGCAGCGCCGACGACCTGCTGGTCGACGCCACCCCGGTTGGTGGGTTCTCGTGGGCCGACGGCCCGGTTTCAGGACCGGTGCGGGTCCAGGTCAGCGCCCACGGGCAGGCGGTCGAGGCGGAGTTGGTGGGCGACAGTGTCCGCTGGGCCGCACCCCACCGCCGCGTCGCCCCCGGCCAGAGCGTCGTGTTCTACGAGGGCGACGAGGTCCTCGGCGGCGCCACCGCCATCTAGGCCACCGGCAACCGGCGGCGCTTCGCCTCGGCGAGGACGGCGTCGGGCCGGGTTGGGGCGCAGAGCAACGCCTCGGTGGTGACCACCTCGGCGCTGCCGTCGCGGCTGGCGGGGCGCAGGTCGTGGGGCTCCAGGCAGCGCACCTCGAGTGCCAGGCCGCGCGCCGCCTGGGTGAGGTCGTGGGCGTCGGTGCCGGCCGGGGCCGGACCGACGGATGCGAGGGTGTCACGGGGGAGCAGCGTGGGATCGGCCAGCGCCAGGTGGTCGTGCAGGACGAACCCGGCGGGAACGAGCACGATCCAGCGGCGGTGCAGGTGGTGGATCGCCCGTACCGAGGCAGCGGCGATCGGCAGTCCGGCCACGCAGGCGGCGGACCCGACGGCGGAATCGCCCGAGGCCAGCAGCAGGGGTCCGACCACCACTCCGGCCACGGTCAGTGCCCAGGCGAGGGGGCCGAGGGCCAATACCACCGGGCCGGGGGCCCGCAGCAGGAATCGCTTCTCGTCGCCGTACGAGGCGCCGTCGACGCAGGTGTCGGCGACCGCCGGCCAGTGGGAGAGCACGCCGAGCACGAAGGCCCCGACCAGGGCGACCGCGACGAGGGCCGTGTCGTCGACGGCGGTTGCCGTCCACACCGAGAGCGCCGCCGCCGCCGGGCCGCCGATGCGGATGGCGGTCAGCGTGACCGGGCGGGGGACCAAGGTCGCCAGCAGGCCGAGCCCCCAGAGCACCCACACGGCCACGGAGAGGAACGTGCGGCCGTCGAGGTCGTGGAGCCCGTCGGACAGCGCCGGCCCCAGCGTCACGGGCTGCACCAGCCAGAGGGTACGCAGCGCCCACACGGGGATCGAGTCACGGGTCACGGCGACACGCTAGGGCCGGCGCCCGGCTCTTCAGGTCGCCGAGGGGCCCGCCGGTAGACTTGACGGGTGTCCGGCGATCCCGAGAGTGAGCAGGCGACAACCGGGGTTGCGGCGACACGGGCCGAACAGTTGCGCACCCTGATCCGCCACCACGACGAGCGCTACCACGCCCTCGACGACCCCGAGATCCCCGACGCCGAGTTCGACGCCCTCGTCATCGAGTTGCGGGAACTCGAGGCCGAGCACCCCGAGCTCGCCACCCCTGACTCGCCGTCGCAGCGTGTGGGCGCCCCCGGCCAGGTCGCCTTCGCCGAGGTCCGGCACCGGGTCCGGATGTTCTCGCTCGACAATGCCTTCGACCTCGACGATCTCACCGCCTGGTCAGAGCGGGTGCTGCGGCGCCTCGGCGAGGAATCCCCGACGCCGACCTGGGCCTGCGAGCTCAAGTTCGACGGGCTCGCCGTGTCGCTGCGCTACGAGGGCGGTCGCCTCGTGCAGGCCGCCACCCGCGGCGACGGTCGGGTCGGCGAGGACGTCACCGCCAACGTCCGCACGATCGACGCGGTGCCCGAGCGGCTGGCCGACGGTGCCCCAGCCGTGCTCGAGGTGCGCGGCGAGGTCTACCTGGGGCTGGCCGCCTTCGCCGCCCTCAACGCCGCCCAGGAGGCCGCCGGCGAGAAGACCTACGTCAACCCCCGCAACACCGCCGCCGGCTCCCTGCGTCAGAAGGACGCCGCCGTCACCGCGACGCGCGACCTGTCGTTCTGGGCGTACCAGGTGGGGGAGGTCGTCGGCAGCCCCGACCTGGCCTCGCACCTCGACACCCTCGAATGGCTGGGCGGCCTGGGCCTCCCGGTCAACGACCGCTCCGAGCGCTTCGACGACTTCACCGCCGTGCTCGACCACGTGCAGGCTGTCGAGGCGGTCCGCCACGACCTCGACTACGAGATCGACGGCGTCGTGGTCAAGGTCGACGACCTGGGCCTGCAGGGCGAACTGGGCTTCACGGCCCGGGCACCCCGCTGGGCGGTCGCCTACAAGTTGCCGCCCGAGGAACGCACCACCACGCTGCTCGACATCGAGGTGTCGATCGGTCCCGGCGGCCAGGCCACACCGTTCGCCCGGCTGGAGCCGGTGTTCGTGGGCGGCTCGACGGTCGCCGCCGCCACCCTCCACAACGCCGACCAGGTGGCCGCCAAGGACGTGCGCCCCGGCGACACCGTCGTGGTCCGCAAGGCCGGCGACGTCATCCCCGAGGTGCTGCGCCCGGTGCTGTCCGACCGCCCCGACGACCGGCCGCCGTGGACCTTCCCCACGAAGTGCCCCGAGTGCGGCACCGGGCTCGTGCGGGGCGAGGGCGAGGCCGCCACGTTCTGCCCCAACTACGCCTGCCCCCGGCAGGTCCGTGGACGCATCGAGCACTTCGCGTCACGGGGCGCCATGGACATCGAGGGCTTCGGCGAACAGCGGGTCGACCTGTTCGTCACCGAGGGCCTGTTGGGCGACGTGGCCGACGTGTTCAGCCTCGACTTCGACCGCATCGCCGCCTTCGAGGGCTTCGGCGAGGTGTCGGTCGCCAACCTTCGGGCAGCCGTCGACGAGGCCAGGGTGCAGCCGCTGGGGCGCCTGCTGTTCGGCCTGCGAATCCAGCACGTGGGAGTCACGGTCGCCGACCTGGTCGCCGCATCCTTCGGGCACTTCGACCGCCTGCTCGACGCCACCGTCGAAGAACTCGAGGCCGTCGAGGGACTGGGTCCGATCATCGCAGTCAGCGTCCACGGCTGGCTGCGCGAGGGCCGCAACCGCGACCTGATCGACCGCCTCCGGGCCGCCGGGGTCAACCTCGAGGCCGCCGAAGCCGTCACCGACGATGTGCCGCAGGTACTCGACGGCATGGCCATCGTCGTGACCGGCACCCTCGAGGGCATGGACCGAGACGAGGCCAGGGCCGCCATCGCCGCCCGGGGAGGCAAGTCACCCGGCAGCGTGTCGAAGAAGACCAGGGCCCTGGTGGCCGGAGAAAATGCCGGCTCGAAGCTCACGAAGGCCGAGGAACTCGGCATCCCGGTACTCGACCTGGCCGCCTTCCAGCGCCTCCTCGCCACGGGCGAGCTGCCCGGGTAACCCCGCAGCAGGGCGCGTCAACTGTCGACGCGGAAGCACCAGTCGATCGTTGCCGTGCGGTCCGGGGTGCGGGTCGGCCAGTAGCGCACGGTGGCGCACAGTTCCCCGGGAGGCAGGCGCCGAAGCGCCCGTCCGTCGCCGGGACGGAAGATCACCGAGTTGAGTGCCGGCTCGATCCGTTGCTGGTCGAGCGGGATGATCGTGCCGCCGATGTGGAGAATCTCGCCGGACCAGCCGGCCGACAGGATTGCACCCACGTTGGACTGCGGCAGGACGGAGTCGCCCCGTGGCGGCAACAACTCGCGCACCGCCGGGTTCGCATCCACCTCGACATCGCCATCACTGCCGGAGGCAACCAGCACCGCCGCCGTCAGGGCGCCGGCCCCGAGGGCGAGCAGCACGCTGATGACGAGGGCGTTCCGGCGGTTCACCCGACGCAGGCTAGCGAGCAGCCGCCGGGGCAGGGGCTAGCCTCGCCGCCGTGACCGACGGATCCCAAACGGAATCCGGACAGGTGGGGCCGGGACCTGACCAGCCCCCAGCACGCGTCCTCGGCGGGCGCTACGCGCTCGGCCGGGCGATCGGCACCGGCGCCTCCGGTACCGTCTACGCCGCCGAAGACCTCGACCTGGGTCGACACGTCGCCGTCAAGGTCCTCCACGAGGCGCTGGCCGGCGATCCGGTGTTCGTCGAAAAGCTGGCCGAAGAGGCCCGCATCGTTGCCGGCCTCCAGCACCCCAACATCCTCACCGTCTACGACTGGGGCGTCGACGGTTCGGCCTACCTCGTCACCGAGTACCTCGCCGGCGGCAGCCTCCGCAGCCTCCTCGACACCGGCCGGACCCTGTCGCACTCGCAGGCCCTCGTCGTCGGCCTCGACGTGTGCCGGGCGCTCGACCATGCCCACCAGATGGGCGTCGTCCACCGGGACCTCAAGCCGGCCAACCTGCTGTTCAGCCAGGACGGCCACCTCAAGATCTCCGACTTCGGCCTGGCGAGTGCACTGGCCGAGACCTCACGCACCGACATCTTCGTGGAGGGCATCGTCGGAACCGCCCGCTTCGCCTCGCCCGAACAGGCCAAGGGCCAGCCGCTGGACGGACGGTCGGACGTCTACGCCCTGGCACTGGTGCTGGTCGAGTCCGTGACCGGCCACCTGCCGTTCGTCGAGGACACCCTGCTCGGCACGCTGCGGGCCCGTCGCCGCCGCGACGTGCCCGTGCCCGCATCGATGGGGCCGCTCGGTCCCGCCGTGGTCCAGGCCGGGGTCGTCGACCCGAACCTCCGTCCCGGTGCCGGCGAGTTCGGCCGACTGCTCCTGGATGCGTCAGCCGGGCTGTTGCGCCCCGAACCCCTCCCGCTTGTCGGCCCCGGAGAAATCGGCGCCCCCCCGTTGTCGGGCGAGGTCCCGGTCGTCCCCAAGACGAAGGCACCCGCAGAACCCAGACCCGAGAGGGTCGTCGGCCCGAACCGACGCGCCCCGTGGGTGCTGGTGGCCGGCCTGATGGTCGTCGGCGCCGTCCTGGGTGGTTCCGCACTCTGGCAGGAGAGCCAGCAGTCGACCGCCCGGGTGCCGCTCCTCGTTGGCGACGACGAGGTGGACGCCGCAGCAACGATCGTGGAGGCCGGTTGGCTGGCCGAGCCCCGCTACGAACGTCGGGACGGCACCCGCGAGGGCCAGGTGCTCTCCACCGACCCCGCCTTCGGCGCCGAACTCGAACAGGGCAGCACCGTCGTGCTCGTGGTCTCGCTCGGCTCCGCCCGGGTCGCCGTGCCGACCGGCCTCGTCGGGCTGAGCCTTCCGGAGGCCAGCCGCCTGCTCGAGGCCGCCGACCTGGCGGCCGGCACGGTCGCCGAGGTCCACAACGACGAGGTCGAGGCGGGCATGGTCCTCCAGGTCGCCGCCGTCGCCGCCGAACTCCCACGGGGCTCCGGTGTCGACCTGATCGTCTCCGCCGGTGCGGCGCCGCGCACGGTGCCGGTCGGCCTCGTCGAGGGCCCCGCCGGGGAGGCCGTGGCCGCCCTGACCGCCCTCGGCCTCCAACCGGTCCAGGTCGAGGTGCACGACGAGTTCATCGAAGCGGGCGCCGTCGTGTCGCTCCAGCCGGCGCCCGACGAGGAGGTTCCGTTCGGGTCGGCCATCGAGGTCACCGTGTCGATCGGACCGATTCCGCGCCCGGTCCCCGATGTCGTGGGCCTGGTGCTGGCCGCCGGAGAGGACCGCCTGGCGGCCGCCGGCTTCCGGGTCATCGAGGTTGTCGGGCTGGTCGAGGGGCAGGAGGGCGGCACGATCGCCGCACAATCGCCGCCCGCCGATGAGGAGTTCTCGCCGACCGAACGGGTGGTGCTCGTCATCGAGGGAGGCGAGCCGTCGAACGGCGACCCGGTCGAGGAGCCGGAGGACGGCGGGTCCGAGAACTCCGACGACCCGGCCGACTGACCGGTCGAGCGTGGCCCTACCCTCTCAGCCGTGACCTCGCCGGAGATTCCGCGCCTCAGCCGGGACGACGTCGCCCACGTGGCGAACCTGGCACGCCTGACGCTGTCCGACGAAGAGCTCGACGCCTTTACCGGCCAGTTGGCCGACGTGCTCGACCACGCCGCCGATATCGAGGCGCTCGACCTCGACGACGTGCCGCCCATGGCCAACCCCCTGCCCCTGGTCAACGTCCTGCGCCCCGACGTCCCCGTGTCGACTGAAGATGCCGCCAAGGCTGACGCGGCCGCCGGCTTCCGCGCCGAGGTCCTGGCGGCCGCCCCGTCGGTCGAGGACGGGCGGTTCCGGGTCCCCCCGGTCCTCGGGGAGGCGCCGTGAGCGCGCGATCCATCGCCGCTGCCGTCCGGTCCGGCGAGCGCAGCGCCCGCTCCGTCGTCGAGGAGCACCTCGCCGCCATCGACAGCAGTGAAGGCGAGGTCCACGCCTTCAACCTGGTGCTGGCCGACGGGGCCCTCGCCCGGGCCGACGACCTCGACCGGCGCATCGCCGACGGTGAGGACCCTGGCCCGCTGGCCGGCGTGCCGGTGGCACTCAAGGACAACCTCTGCACCCGCGGCATCGACACCACCTGCGGATCGAAGATTCTCGAGGGCTGGTGCCCGCCCTACGATGCCACCGTCGTCGAGCGCCTCGCCGCCGTCGGCGCCGTCGCCATCGGCAAGACCAACCTCGACGAGTTCGCCATGGGCAGCTCGACCGAGAACTCCGCCTTCGGCCCCACCCGCAACCCGCTCGACACCAGCCGGGTGCCCGGCGGATCGTCCGGCGGCTCGGCCGCCGCCGTGGCTGCAGGCTTCGCCCCGTTGGCCCTCGGAAGCGACACCGGCGGCTCGATCCGCCAGCCGGCCGCCCTCTGCGGCACGGTCGGCGTCAAGCCCACCTACGGCCGGGTCTCCCGCTACGGGCTCGTGGCCTTCGGCTCGAGCCTCGACCAGATCGGCCCCTTCGCCACCTCCGTCGAGGACGCCGCCCTCCTGCTCGAGGTCATCGGCGGCCACGACCCCCTCGACTCGACCTCGATCCCCGAAGCATCGCCCGACCTGCTCGGAGCCCTCGGCCGGGGCGTCGAGGGCCTCCGCATCGGCATCATCTCGGAACTCATGGGCGGCCCGGACCGGGCGGCGAGCGTCGAGGGCATCGCCGACGACGTCCGGGCCCGGGTCGAGCAGGCCGCCGAGGCGCTGGCCGCGGCCGGCGCCACCGTCGAACACGCCTCGGTGCCGTCGACCGTCTACGGACTGTCCGCCTACTACCTGATCGCCCCGGCCGAGGCCTCGTCCAACCTGGCCCGCTTCGACGGCGTCCGCTTCGGCCTGCGGGTCGATGCCGACACCGCCGCCGGGATGAACACCGCCACCCGCACCGCCGGCTTCGGCGACGAGGTGAAGCGCCGCATCATGCTCGGCACCTACGCCCTGTCGACCGGCTACTACGACGCCTACTACGGCAAGTCCCAGAAGGTCCGCACCCTGATCCAGCGGGACTTCGCCCGGGCCTACGAGTCGTTCGACCTGCTGCTGTCGCCGGCCGCCCCGACCACGGCGTTCCCCCTGGGCGACAAGACCGACGACCCGATGCTGATGTACCTCAACGACGTCTGCACGATCCCCTCGAACCTGGCGGGCCACCCGTCCATGTCGGTCCCGTTCGGCAGCGGCGACGACGGCCTGCCCGTCGGCGTGCAGGTCCTGGCGCCCGCCCTCGCCGAGGCCACCATGTTCCGGGCGGCGGCGGTGCTGGAGGGGGCTGCGCCATGAGCGATCAGGCCCTGATCCCGGGTTGGGAGGTCGTGATCGGCCTCGAGGTCCACGCCGAGCTGGCAACCGCCACGAAGATGTTCTCGTCGGCGCTCAACCAGTTCGGCGGCCAACCCAACACCAACGTCGACCCCGTATCGCTGGGCCTGCCCGGCTCGCTGCCGGTGCTCAACGAGAAGGCCGTCGAGCTGGCGATCCGCGTCGGACTCGCCCTCGACTGCACGATCCAGCGGTCGGTGTTCGCCCGCAAGAACTACTTCTATCCGGACATGCCGAAGGACTTCCAGATCTCCCAGTACGACCTCCCGATCAACGGCGTGGGCAGCCTCGAGTTGCCCGACGGCCGCCGCATCGGCATCGAACGGGCGCACCTCGAGGAGGACACCGGCAAGTCCACCCACGTCGGCGGCGGCGGTCGCATCCACGAGGCCGGCCACTCCCTCATCGACTACAACCGTTCCGGCGTGCCGCTCATCGAGATCGTCAGCGCCCCCGACATGCGCTGCGCCGAGGAGGCACGGGCGTACGTGTCCGAGCTGCGGGCCATCCTCGTCGCCATCGGCGCCTCCGACGGGAAGATGGAGGAGGGTTCGATGCGGGTCGACTGCAACGTCTCGGTGCGCCGCGAGGGCACGTCCGAGCTCGGCACCCGCTGTGAGGTCAAGAACATCAACTCGCTGCGTTCCATGGGACGGGCCATCGAGTACGAGGCCCGCCGCCAGGTCGACCTCCTCGAGTCGGGCGAGAAGGTCCAGCAGCAGACCCGCCACTGGAACGAGGACGACGGCCGCACCCACAAGCTCCGCTCCAAGGAGGAGGCCTACGACTACCGCTACTTCCCCGAGCCCGACCTCGTGCCCGTCGAGCCCTCCGACGAGTGGATCGCCGAGATCCGCGCCGCCCTGCCGATGCTGCCCCGCGAGCGTCGCCAACGCCTGGCTGTGGCCGCCGGCGTCGAGCCGCAGGCCACCGCCCTCACCGTCGAACGGGGCATGGACGACCTTGCGGTTGACACGATCGCCGCCGGGGCCGATGCTACGCGGGTGCTGGTCCACGTCGAGAACAACCTCGCCGACGGAGTGGGCGAACTGACCGCCGCCTCGTTCGCGTCGCTGGTCGCGATGGAGGCCGGCGGCGACCTCACCGCCACCCAGGCCAAGACCGTGCTCGCCGACCTCGTCGCCACGGGGGGCGACCCCGCCGCACACGCCGCCTCCCACGGCTTCGAGGCCATGGATACTTCCGAACTCGAGGCGCTGGTCGACCGGCTCATCGCCGAGCACCCCGACGACTGGGCCGGGTACGTCGGCGGCGACGACAGGGAACGCAGGAGGAAGTCCGGCTTCTTCGTCGGCCAGGTCATGCGGGCCACCCAGGGACAGGCCGACGGCCGCATCGTCAACGACCTGCTGGCACGGCGCGCCGCCGAACAGGGAGGCTGACGATGGCACTCGAACTCGACCGGTACCCGGTCATCGGCTACGGGGTCGACGTACCGGTGCCCGTCGATCCCGACGAGTTGCGGCTGCTGCGCAAGTGGGAGGTCGCCATCGGCTACCGCATCTTCTCGGCCATGCGCTGGGGCCAACTGGGCGACGGCCACATCACCGCACGCGACCCCGAACGGCTCGACCACTTCTGGGTGCTCGCCCACGGCATCCCGTTCTGGGCGGCCACGGTCGACAACCTCTCGCTGGTCGGGCCCGACGGCGATGTGGTCGAGGGCGCCACCGCCGGCGGCATCAACTACGCCGCCCACAACATCCACTGGCCGATCCTCGACGCCCGCTCCGACCTCGTGTCCGCCGCACACACCCACACCCAGTACGGCACCCCGTGGGCGGCCAACGTGCAGCCGTTCCGGCCGATCTCCCAGGAGTCGTGCGTCTTCGTGTACGACCAGTCGATCTACCCGGGCGAGGACGTCGAGGTCGACACCTTGGCCGGCGGCCACGCCATCGCCGAGGCCATGGGCGCCACCCGGCTCTGCATCCTGCGCAACCACGGCCTCCTGACCGGCGGCGCATCGCCCGGCGAGGCCGTCGGGCTGTTCGTCCTGGCCGAACGGGTCGCCGAGGTCCACGTCAAGGCCACCGACCCGCAGCCCATCTCCGACGACGCCGCCAAGCACGCCGCCGTTGCGCTGGGCTGCGACACCATCGGCTGGCGGGTCTTCCAGTGGCTGGCCCGCGACCTCGTTCCCGACCCCTCGGTCGTGCTGGACGGTTAACACCGCCGTGCTCAGGAGCCGGCGCCGAGCACCTGCCAGCGGTCGTTGCGGAAGCGGACTCCCAGGCTGAGCCCCCGGACGACCATGAAGGCCCAGATCCCGGCCCACAGCGGGCCGATCCCGAGGTCGGCCAGCCGGGTCGCCACCATCACCGGTACCGCCACCGCGGCAGCGCCGACCATCGCCCTGGCCAGGAACCGCTGGTCACCGGCGCCGATGAGGATGCCGTCGAAGGCGAACGCCACGCCCGACAACGGCGCCATGAGGCCCACGTGCAGCAGCAGGAATCCCGCCAGGGCGACCACGGCGTCGTCCGCCGAGAACACCTGGCCCAGCACCCCGTGCGCAGCGACGATTGCTGCCCCCAGTACGGCGCCGATGGCGATCGACCAACCGATGACACGCCTCCCCACCGCCCGGGCGCCGTCGGGGTCGTGGGCACCGAGCAGGTTGCCGACCATGGCCTGGGCGGCGATGGCCACGGCGTCCATCGACAGTGCCAGCACCATCCAGACCTGGAACGCCACCTGGTGGGCGGCCACCTCCACGTCGCCGATCCGGGTCGCCGCAGCAGTGGCGATCAGGAACGTGCCGGTCAGGGAGAGGTTGCGGACCATGAGTTCGGCGCTCACACCCAGCAGGCGCCCGATGACCCGAAGGTCGGGTGCCAGCGACACGTCGAGGCGTCGGACCCCGCGGCCGATCCAGGCCAGGTAGCAGCCGGCGCCCAGCCACTGGGCCACGACCGTGGCGGCCGCCGATGCTCCGATGGCCCGGTCGAACCCGTAGATGAGGACCACCTCGAGCACGAGGTTCAGCAGCGCCGTGCCTGCCGCCACCCAGAGCGGACGGACCGTGTCCTTGACGCCACGCAGGTAGCCGACACCCGCCAGCATCATCAGCATCGCCGGGGTCCCCAGCAGGCTGATCCGGAAGTAGGTACCCGCCTGGGCCAGGACCTCGCCGTCGGCGCCCAACAGGCGCAGCATCGGGCCGGCGAACAATCCGCCGAGCAGCGCCAGGACCACGCCGAGAACCAGCGCCAGCCAGAGGCCCTGCACCGCCTGGTGGGCGGCCCGATGGTCCTCGCCGGCGCCGGTCAGCCGGGCGACCGCCGCCGTGGTGCCGTAGGCGAGGAAGATGCACATCCCGTAGCCGAACAGCAGTGCCGCCGAGGCGACCGCCAGGCCGCCCAACTCGGCGGTGCCCAGGTGCCCGACCACCGCCGTGTCGGCGAGCACGTAGAGGGGCTCCGCCAGCAGCGCCCCCAGCGCCGGGACCGCCAGCCGCAGCAGTTCTCGGTCGTCCGGGCGCACGGCGTGATCGTAGGTCCCGCCGATGCCACGGACCCTGCCCGCCTCTAGCCTGCTCTGCATGAGTGACTCCACCGCCCCGTCGGCCTCGCCCACCATGAAGCCCCGCTCGCACGAGGTCACCGACGGCGACAACCGTGCCCCCGCCCGGGCCATGCTGCGTGCCGTCGGCATGACCGAGGACGACTTCGACAAGGCCCAGGTCGGCGTCGCCTCGTCGTGGAACGAGGTCACCCCCTGCAACCTGCCGCTCGCCGCGCTCGCCAAGCGCTGCAAGGAGGGCGTCACCGCCGCCGGCGGCTTCCCCATGGAGTTCAACACCATCGCCGTCAGCGACGGCATCTCGATGGGCCACGAGGGCATGCGCGCCAGCCTCGTCAGCCGCGAGATCATCGCCGACTCGGTCGAGGCCGTCATGCACGCCGAGCGGCTCGACGCCTTCGTCAGCTTCGCCGGCTGCGACAAGTCGCTCCCCGGGATGCTCATGGCCGCCGCCCGCATCAACCTGCCGTCGGTCTTCGTCTACGGCGGCTCGATCATGCCGGGAGAGCACGCCGGTAAGAAGCTCGACATCGTGAGCGTCTTCGAGGCCGTCGGCGCCCACGCCGTGGGCGGCATCGACGACGACGAACTGCTCGCCATCGAGCGCGCAGCCTGCCCCACCATCGGCAGCTGCGCCGGCATGTTCACCGCCAACACCATGGCGGCCGTGGGGGAGGCCATCGGCATGTCGCTGCCCGGCTCGGCCTCGGCCGCCGCCATCGATGGTCGCCGGGCCGACACCGCCTACGCCAGTGGCACCGCCGTCATGCAGCTGCTCCGCGAGAACATCCGGCCCCGGCAGATCATGAGCAGGGCCGCCTTCGAGAACGCCATCGCCGTGGTCATGGCGCTGGGGGGCTCCACAAATGCCGTGCTGCACCTGCTGGCGATCGCCTTCGAGGCCGATGTGGCGCTCGAGCTCGACGACTTCAACAGGGTCGCCGCCCGGGTGCCACACCTCGCCGACACCAAGCCCCACGGCAACTACCACATGGTCGACATCGACCGGATCGGCGGCGTGCCGGTCGTGATGCAGATGCTCCTCGACGAGGGCCTGTTGCACGGCGACGAGGTCACCGTCACCTGCAGGACCGTCGCCGAGAACCTGGCACTGCTCGATCCGCCCGCTCCCGACGGCGAGGTCATCCGCGCCTTCGACGACCCCATCCACGACATCGGCGGCATCGCCGTGCTCACCGGCTCGCTGGCCCCGCAGGGTTCCGTCGTGAAGGTGGCCGGCCTCGACGTCGACCGCTTCGACGGCCGGGCCCGGGTGTTCGACGGCGAGGACGCCGCCATGGCCGCCGTGCTGGCCGACCAGATCGAGGCCGGCGACATCGTGGTCATCCGCTACGAGGGGCCCAAGGGCGGTCCGGGCATGCGCGAGATGCTCGCCATCACCGGTGCCATGAAGGGTGCCGGCCGCGGCGGCGACGCGGCGCTCATCACCGACGGCCGCTTCTCCGGCGGGACCCACGGCTTCTGCGTCGGCCACGTCGCCCCCGAGGCTGTCGACGGCGGCCCCATCGCCCTCATCGCCGAGGGCGACCGCATCGTGATCGACGTGCGGGCCCACTCCATCGACCTGATGGTCGGCGACGCCGAGTTGGCCGAGCGGCGGGCGAACCTCAAGCCCTTCGAGCCCCGCTACACCTCCGGCTTCCTCGCCAAGTACGCCGCCCTGGCCCAGGGCGCAGAACAGGGCGCCGTCACCCGCGCATAGAGGGGGCCCGGCTCCCGGCCTCACTCCACCTGGTGGATGGGAGTGGCGCAGGAACGTGCTCTGGCCAGGAATCGAGCCGTCTGGGAACGACGGGCGTCGGTGGGGTCTGCGACCGACGTTGTGCCAGCCGGAGGGAGCGAGCCGTGCCGACGCCCTGGCAGGGACACCAAGAGGAATCGGGCAAGGTTGTCGCCGGTGCACGGCCCGGCGATACTTGTGGGCCATGACGACGGCGCACGAGGTACTGGTACTGCGGTAGGCACCGGACCCACCGTCCGCGTGCCACCGACCTCCCGTTGCGGGAGGTCGTTCGCTTTTTCGGCACGGATGCCGATTCGCCCAACTTCTCCCGACGACCCCCAGCAGGACACATGACGACGACACCCAAGGACGGCGGCCAGGCGCTGATCAGGGCCCTCGAGAACGAGGGCGTCGACCTGCTGTTCGGCCTGCCCGGCGGGGCGATCCTCCCGGTCTACGACCCGCTCATCGACTCGTCGATCCGCCACGTCCTGGTCCGCCATGAGCAGGGCGCCGGCCACATGGCATCCGGCTATGCGCACGCCACCGGCAGGCCGGGCGTCGCCATGGTCACCAGCGGCCCCGCCGCCACCAACATCGTCACCGCCCTCTGCGACGCCCACCTCGACTCGGTGCCGCTGGTCTGCATCACCGGACAGGTGCCCCTGGGGGCCATCGGAACCGACGCCTTCCAGGAGTGCGACACCACCGGCATCACGATGTCGGTCACGAAGCACAACTTCCTCGTCACCGATGCACAGGACATCCCGCGCACCATCAAGGAGGCGTTCCACATTGCCACCACGGGCCGTCCGGGCCCGGTGTTGGTCGACATCCCCAAGGACATCGTCGATCCCAACAACCCCCACTCGGCGATGGAGTGGACCGACGACGTCGAGATGGACCTGCCCGGCTACCACCCGAACATCGAGGTCGACCCTGCGGGCATCGCGGCCGCCGCCGACCTGATGCGGGCCGCCGAGCGACCCGTCCTCTACGTGGGCGGCGGCATCCTCAAGGCCCGTGCCGCCGAGGCGCTGCGCCAGCTCGTCGAGATGACCGGCATCCACGTCGTCACCACGCTCATGGCCCGGGGCGCCTTTCCCGACAGCCACGAGCTGTGCCTCGGCATGCCCGGCATGCACGGCAACTTCACGGCCGTCACCGCCATGCAGGAGGCCGACCTGCTGATCGCCCTCGGCGCTCGCTTCGACGACCGGGTCACGGGCCGCATCGACGGCTTCGCCCCTGACGCCAGGATCATCCACATCGACATCGACGGCGCCGAGCTGGGCAAGGTGCTCCGTCCCGACATCGCCATCCAGGGCGACTGCCGCCTCGCCGTCGAGGCACTGGTCGCCGACTTCTCGGCGAACGGCACCGGCGACGCCGACCGGAGCGCCTGGCGCTCCCGGATCAGCGGCTGGCAGGAGCGGTTCCCGTTGGCCTACGAGCCGTGGGGGCCCGGCCAGGCCCTCAAGCCCCAGTACGTCATCGAGCGGCTGCGCGACCTGACGCCGGACGACACGATTGTTGCTTCGGGCGTCGGCCAGCACCAGATGTGGGCCAGCCAGTACTGGAACTTCGACCACCCCTACACCTGGATCAACTCCGGTGGCCTCGGCACGATGGGCTATGCCATCCCGGCAGCCATCGGCGCCAAGGCCGGCATGCCCGATCGCATGGTCTGGGCGGTCGACGGCGACGGCTGCTTCCAGATGACCGCCCAGGAACTCGTCACCGCTACGGTCGAGGGGTTCCCGATCAAGGTGGCGCTGATCAACAACTCCTACCTGGGCATGGTCCGCCAGTGGCAGGAGATGTTCTACGACGAGCGCTTCTCCGAGGTCTTCCTGTCCAAGGACGTGCCCGACTACAAGCTGTGGGCGCAGTCCATGGGCTGCGAGGGCATGCGTGTCGACGACCCCGACGAGATCGACGCAGCCATCACCAAGGCCAACGAGATCGACGACCGGCCGGTCGTCATCGACTTCCGGGTCATGGCCGAGGAGAAGGTGTACCCGATGGTGCCCGCAGGCGCCACGAACTGGGACCTCGTCGTGCCGCCCTCGCAGGCGGACCTGCCCCGATGAACGTCGCGGCGCCCGAGTACCGGTACCACACGCTCGTGGTCACCGTGGAGAACAAGGCTGGCGTGCTGGCCCGGGTCGCCGGCCTGTTCGCACGCCGCGGCTTCAACATCGAGTCGCTGGCCGTGGCGCCGACCGACGACGATCTGTTCAGCCGCCTCACGATCGTCGTCGATATCGAATCGGCACCGCTCGACCAGGTCGTCAAGCAACTCGACAAGCTCGTCAACGTCGTCGAGATCCGCGAACTCCACCCCGGCTACGCCGTCGAGCGCGAGCTCATGATCGTGACCGTGGAGGCCGAGCCCCACCGTCGCGACGAGTTGGTCGAGCACCTCGACCGGGCCGGTGGCAAGGTGCTCTCGGTGGGCACCGACAGCATGATGCTTTCGCTGGTCGGTCCGCCGAAGCGGATCGACGAGTTTGAGAACCTGCTGCGACCCTTCGGCATCGTCGAGTTGCAGCGCACGGGCCGCGTGGCCCTCGCCGCCCTCGACGGGGAGCATTGAGGCGGAGCCGGCACGCAGCCCCTGACAATTCCGACAATTCCGACCACTTCGACAAAGCGAACCCAAGAAACCAGGAGAACCTCCCGTGGCGAACGTGTACTACGAACAGGACGTGAACCGCTCGGCGATCGCCGACCGCAAGGTGGCGGTCCTGGGCTACGGCTCCCAGGGCCATGCCCACGCCCTCAACCTCAAGGAGTCGGGCATCGACGTCTGCGTCGGCCTGCGTGACGGCTCGGGCTCGGCCGCCAAGGCCGCCGAGGCGGGCCTCGACGTGAAGTCGCTCGCCGACGCCTCAGCCTGGGCCGACGTCATCATGGTCCTGCTGCCCGACACCGACCAGGCAGCGGTCTACGAGGAGCACATCGCCCCGAACCTCAACGCCGGCGACGCCTTGGCGTTCGCCCACGGCTTCAACATCCGCTTCGACCTCATCAACCCGCCCGAGGACGTCGATGTGATCATGATCGCCCCGAAGGGCCCCGGCCACCTGGTCCGGCGCACCTACGTCGAGGGCGGCGGCGTGCCGTGCCTCATCGCCGTGGAGCAGGACCCCACCGGCGGCGCCAAGGAACTGGCCCTCGCCTACGCCGACGGCCTCGGCGGTGCCCGGGCCGGCGTGATCGAGACCACCTTCACCGAGGAGTGTGAGACCGACCTGTTCGGCGAGCAGGTGGTGCTTTGCGGCGGCATGACCGAGCTGGTCCGCAGCGCCTTCGACACCCTCGTCGACGCCGGCTACCAGCCGGAGATCTGCTACTTCGAGTGCCTCCACGAGCTGAAGCTCATCGTGGACCTCATGTACGAGCAGGGCATCGGCGGCATGCGCTTCTCGGTCTCGGACACCGCCGAGTACGGCGACCTCTCCCGTGGCCCCCGGGTCATCGACGACAGGGTCCGCGCCACGATGGGCGAGATCCTCTCCGAGATCCAGTCGGGCGCCTTCGCCGAGGAGTGGGTCGCCGAGGCCCGCTCGGGCCGCAAGAACTTCTATCGCCTCGAGGCCGAGGGCCACGAGCATCGCATCGAGAAGGTCGGCACCGAACTACGGGCGATGATGCCGTGGATCAGCGCCGGCAAGGTCTCCGTCCAGGAAGCCTCCGGCGGCCAGGGCTGACCCCCAGCGCGATCCGCGGCGCCCACCTCACTTCACTCCCCACCAACCCCCTTCCCCGCAGCAGCGGGGTGGCCGGGTACACAAAGAGTTCAGTTCAGGCGCTGCACGACCATTGCCATGCCTTGGCCTCCACCCACGCACATGGATTCGACGCCGAATTCGGCGTCGCCGTCCTCGAGGGCGTTGAGCAGCGTGGTCATGATGCGGGCGCCGGTCATGCCGAAGGGGTGGCCGAGGGCGATGGCGCCACCGTTGACGTTGAGCTTGTCCAGGTCGATGCCGACCGCGTCGGCGGAGGGCAGCACCTGGGCGGCGAAGGCCTCGTTGATCTCGAACAGGTCGATGTCGTCGGTGGTCATGCCGGCCCGGCCGAGAGCCTGGTCGATGGCGCCGATGGGGCCGAGTCCCATGATCTCGGGGTTCAGGGCCGAGACGCCCGACGAGACGATGCGGGCGATCGGGGTGATGCCGAGCTCGGAGGCCCGGGTGTCGCTCATGACGACCACGGCGGCGGCGCCGTCGTTGAGTGGGCAGGCGTTGCCGGCGGTGACGGTTCCGTCGGGGCGGAACACCGGGTTGAGCTGCGAGACCTTCTCGTAGGTGGTGCCGGGGCGGATGCCGTCGTCCTGGCTCATGACGGTGCCGTCGGGGAGCGTGTAGGGGGAGATCTCGCGCTCGAAGAAGCCGCGGTCCCGGGCGGCCTCGGCCCGGTTCTGGGAGCGCACGCCCCATTCGTCCTGGGCCTGGCGGGACACGCCCATGTGCTGGGCGACGTTCTCGGCGGTCTGGCCCATGGCCATGTAGATGTCGGGGAGGCCCTCGGGGGCGGTCCACTCGGCGGTGCCCTCGCCGGAGCGGCTGGCGGTGCGGGACTCGGCATCGGCGAACTGGGCATTGTGGGGGCCGTTGTCGGCGGCGCCGTACTGGTAGCGGCTCACGCACTCGACACCGCCGGCCACGAAGACGTCGCCCTCGCCGGCCCTGATTGCGTGGGCGGCCATTCGGATGGTCTGGAGCGATGACGAGCAGTAGCGGTTGACGGTGACGCCGGGTGCGTCGAGTCCGGCCAACAGGGCGGCCACGCGGGCCACGTTGTAGCCCTGTTCGCCACCGGGTTGCCCGGTGCCCCAGATCACGTCCTCGACCTGTTCCGGGGGGAGCGCCGGGACCTTGCCCAGCACGTCGCCGATGATGAAGGCGGACATGTCGTCGGGGCGGGCTTCGACGAGGCTGCCCTTGCCGGCACGGCCGATCGGGGTGCGTGCGGTTGCGACGATGACGGCTTCGGCCATGGTTGGGACTCCTGGTTGCTGCATGGTTGGTCGGAGGGACGCGCCCGGTGGGTTACCGGTCGGTAGGTTCCGAGCCTATCCAGTGCCCCGAACGTGCACCGAGCCGGGGTGGCGGTTCAGGCGAGGCGGATGAGGTTGACGCCGTCGCCCACGGAGAGCAGCACCGAGGTGACCCGGTCGTCGGCAATGACGTGGTCGTTGAACGCCCGCAGCGCCACGGTGTCGGCGTCGTCGGCCCCGGCGTCGAGCACCCTGCCGGACCACAGCACGTTGTCGACGGCGATGAGGGCGTGGGGGGACAGCCGGGGCAGGATCTCCTCGTAGTAGGCGAGGTAGCCGGTCTTGTCGGCGTCGAGGAAGGCGAAGTCGACGTGCTGGTCGGGGGGCAGCGCCTGGAGGGTCTCGAGGGCGGGGGCGACCACGAGGTCGATGCGGTCGTCGACGCCGGCCATGGCCCAGTGCCTGCGAGCGATGTCGGTCCACTCCGTGGAGACGTCGCAGCACAGCAGGCGCCCACCGGTGGGGAGCGCACGGGCGATGGCGAGCGAGGAGAAGCCGGTGAAGGTGCCCACCTCGACGGCGAACGACGGACGCAGCGCGGCGACCAGCACGGCGAGGAACGCCGCCTGGTCGGGCGCCACCTGCATCCGGGCCAGCGGGCCGAGGGCTGCGGTCGCCTCGATCAACGACTGCTGCACCTCGTCGACGGCCGGAGAGTGGGCCTGCACGTAGCCGTCGAGGGCCTCGTCGAGGAAGAAGGAGCGGTGCCCGGTCACGATCTCTCCCTCGTCCGGGGGTTCAGTGGGTGTCGGTGCCGCTGCGCAGGACGCGGCCCGGGCGGGCTTCGGTGAAGTCGCCGCCGCTCACGACCGGGATGCCGGCGCACAACACGTCGTCGATGCCGGACGAACCGGCGTACAGGCGGGCGGAGCCTCCGGGAAGGTCGGCCCGCAGGCTGAGCGGGTCGGATCCGATGCTGTGCTCGTCCAACACCACCAGGTCGGCGTGGGCGCCCTCGGCGATCCGGCCCCGGTCGACCAGCCCGTAGAGGTCGGCCTGCCTCGCGGTCAGCAGGTGCACCGCCTCTTCGAGGTCGATCAGGCCGTGTTCCCGGACGGCCCCCTCGATGAGGCGGGTGGTGAAGTTGAAGGTGCCGAACATGTCGAGGTGGGCGCCGGCGTCGGATGCGCCGACCACCACGTGCTCGTCCCGCCAGACGTCGATCCGGGCCTCCCAGTCCTCCCGGGACTGGAAGGGGTCCTCCCGGCCGAACGAGGTCAGCAGGTCGTCGGCCAGGGCGATGTCGACGAGGGTGTCGAAGGGCTCCTTGCCGAGCTCGGCGGCCACATCGCCGACCGTGCGGCCCGAGTAGCCGTCGTTCTCCGGGGCGAACGTGTCGAAGATGACCTGGGTCTCCCACCTGGCGAGCCCCCGGAAGGGACTGTCCTGTTGTGCCTGCTGTTCCAGGCGGCGCCGCTGGTCGGGGTCGGCGAGCAGGCGCTTCTTCTCCTCCCTCGGGAGCAGCATCGCCTCCTCCCAGCCTGGGAGGGCGTCGAGGATGAAGCCGGTGGCGAACGACATGCGCAGCCCGAAGGTGAAGGGCACCGTGAGGGCGACGACCCTGGCACCGCGCTCGGCCGCGTAGGGGCCGGAACGCATCCGGTGGCGGGCATCCTCGAGGTTCCCGGCGGTGACCGTGAGGACGTTCCAGTTGAGTTGGCGGCCGCCGGCGGCCAGCGACATGTCGGTCATCAACTCGACGGCCCAGTCCTCGTGCTGGCCGGCCATGGGCAGGAACTCGATCCCCGTGCCGGGGAACTCGCCGACCACCCGGCAGAGTTCGATGAGCTCGTCGCGGTGCGCATAGCGGCTGGGGACCATGTGGCCGTCGGCGTCATTGTGGGTGCGGGACCACGATGACGAGAAGCCGAGCGCCCCCGCCGCCAGCCCGTCCCGCAGCAGGTCGCACATGGCGGCCAATTCGTCGGGCGTGGCCTCGCGCCCGGTGCACTCCTCGTGCATCACCACCCGTCGCAGGGCCGAGTGCCCGACCTTGTAGCCGGCGTTGACGGCGAGGTGTGGCTCGATGGCGTCGAGGTACTCGGCGGTGGTCCGCCAGTTCCAGGGAACGCCCTCCTGGAGCGACTCGAGCGGCATGCCCTCGACCCGGGCCAGCATCCGCATCAGGTACTCGCTGTCGGCGGGGTCGTCGGACAGGGGGGCGATGGAGAATCCGCAGTTGCCCCCGACCACCGAGGTCACGCCGTGGAGGGGCGACGGGCTGAGGGTGCTGTCCCAGAAGGGCTGGGCATCGAGGTGGGTGTGGACGTCGATGAACCCCGGGGCCACGACGCGGCCGTCGGCGTCGATCGTGTGGGCGGCTTCGTCGTCGACTTCGCCGAGCGCCACGATTCGACCGTCGACGATGCCGAGGTCGGCACGCCGGCGATCGTCGCCTGTGCCGTCGACGACCCAGCCACCGCGGACCACCGTGTCGAGCATTCGGCCTCCTCCACGAACCCGTGGATCGAACTCTGGCCACGGTACCGACCGACCGGGTCAGAAGGCGAACGGGGCGGCGACGTTGGGTGGACAGTCGGCTGGCTCCTACGATCCGACGAACAGTCAGGCCCCGGTCGAGCCCGGGGTCCCCGCCGGCAGGAGCGACGATGGAGATCGACCCCCAGGAGCAGTGGAGGCTTCTCATCGGCGGCGACGGGGTTGCCACCTCCGACACCTACGAGGTCGTCGATCCCAGCACCACCGCCGTCGTCGGCCATGCCCCCGAGGCCACCGTCGCCGACGCCGAGGCGGCCATCGGCGCCGCCAACCAGGCACTCCCCGGCTGGCGCGACACGCCCATGGCGGACCGGTGCGCCCTGCTGGATCGCCTTTCCGACATCCTGGCCGAGCGCTCGGGCGACTGGGCGCCCCTCGTGCAGGCCGAGACCGGCGCGACCATGAAGATCGCGAAGACCCTGCAGTTGGGCGGCACCTTCGTCGACCGGTTCCGCTACTACGCGAGGCCCCGCGACCTCGACGTTGCCGAAAGGCCCATGCCCGCCGGAGCCTCCGCACTCGGCCCGGCCGGCCTCGTCGGAGCCGTCGTCCACCGCCAACCGGTCGGGGTGGTCGCCTGCATCACCCCCTACAACTTCCCGCTCGTGAACGTGGCCGGCAAGATCGCCCCGGCGTTGGCGATGGGCAACACCTGCATCATCAAGCCGGCGCCCCAGGACCCGCTCGGCATCCTCCGCCTCGGCGAGGCCATCACCGACGCCGGCTTCCCGCCGGGCGTGGTCAACGTCCTGACCTCGTCGGGCCCCGAAGTGCCATCGGCCCTGGTCGCCTCGTCGGGCGTCAACATGGTCAGCTTCACGGGCTCGTCGGCCATCGGTGCGGCCATCTACGCCAACGGCGCCGCCACCATGACACGGGTGCTCATGGAACTCGGCGGCAAGGGCGCCCTCGTCATGACCGACGACGCCGACGTGAACGCCGCCGTGCAGGCCATCGCCAGCGTGTGGGGCTTCCACAGCGGCCAGATCTGCACGGCGCCCACCCGGGTCATCTGCCACCGCAGCCTCTACGACCAGCTCGTGTCGACCCTCGAGGCCGTGTCCGGGATGCTCAAGGTCGGCGACCCGCTCGACGACGACACCCTGGTCGGTCCGCTCATCAGCGAGCGCCAGCGAGACGGCGTCGAGGCGTTCATCCGTGGCGGCGTCGACGCCGGGGCCACGCTGGTCGCCGGCGGCCAGCGCCCCGACCTGCCCGGCTACTACGTGGCACCGACCCTCTTGGCCGACTGCACCGCCGACATGCACTGCGTGCGCGAGGAGGCCTTCGGTCCGGTCGTCGTGGTGCTCCCGCACGACGGAGACGACGAGGCCGTGTCGCTCGCCAACGACTCCGACTACGGGCTGTTCAGCTACGTCTACGCCGGCGACACCGCACGTGCCCACAGCATCGCCAGGCGGCTGCAGTCCGGAAACGTGGCGCTCAACAGCATCCAGCCCCACAACGAGGCCCCGTTCGGCGGCTTCAAGATGTCGGGCATCGGCCGCGACCGCGGCATCTGGGGCCTCGAGGCCTACAGCGAGGTCCAGGCGGTCACCTGGCTGTCGTGACCTCGGCCGGTACCCCAGTGTCGGACCGCCTGCACGTCGGGCTGGTGGCGCTCGGCGCCGTCGGCACGATCCTGAGCGGGTGGGCCACCTGGGTCGAGGTCGTCGGCTCGTCGATCACCGGGTTCCGGATGGCCGAACTCTGGGTGGTCGTGGGCGACGACCTGGGCGGTGGGCCACCCGGGTGGGTGGGGATCGCCTGGTACCTGGTGCCTCTGGCCGGAGCGGCCTCGGTGCTGCTCCTGACCTGGCCCGGACCGCCGCGGGCGCGACCGTCCCACGGCCTGCTCGGCGGGGTCGTCCTTTTGGTCGCCGTAGTGGTCGCAGTGGCGGCGAGGGTCGCCGACGCCACGCACATCGGAAAGGGGCTCTGGCTGGCCGGGGTAGCCGGAACACTGTCTTTGGCAGGCGGTAGCCTCGCCGCATGGAAACGACGGCGGTACCCGAACACGTAGATGAAGCGAACCGGACCTCCGGTTCGAAGCGCTGGACACTTCTGGGGGCACTGGTGGCGGCGGTCGTCATCGTCGCCGTCGTCCTGAGCCTGCGCTCCGCCTCCGAGGGCTCGGTGGTCGGTGCGGCTTCTTCTGCAGAGGCCGTCAACGGCCTGGCCGTGGCGCTGGCCGCCGAGGACGTGGTGGGTGCTGCCGCCATGCTTCCGCCGTCCGAGATCGGCCATGCCATCGACCTCTACAAGCGGGTGATCGAGTTGGCGCAGAAGGAGGGGGGGCTGGCCGGCGACGACCCCCTTGCCGGGATCGACCTCCAGGTCGTCGATCTCGACATCCGGGTCGACGCCCTCCACGAACGGGTCCACAAGGTGTACCTCGTCGACGGCGGCCTCGGGATCACGGTCGATCCGTCGGCCATGGACGCCAACCTCCGCGAAGGCGCCGAGGCCGTCGACGAGTCGATCACGCTCGGCGAGATCAACGAGATGCTGGCCGAAGAGGCCGCCGCCTACGAGTCGGGCGACTTCCTCGACGCTCGGCCTCCCTCCGAACTCTTCGTGATGGTCGTCCACGAGCGGGGCCGCTGGTTCGTGAGCCCGCTCTACACCTCCTTCGAGTACCTGCGCACCGTTCTCGACCTCCCACCCGTCGACTACGAGGGCTCCTCGGTCGGCCTGCCGACGGGCACCGACACCGCCTCCGGCGTGCTCCAGCAGGTGGTCGACCAGATCAACGGCTTCGACTTCGATGCCGAGGTCGAAGCCGCCCTGGCCCAGATCCGGACCGGGGTGCTCGTGCCCTCGATCGATCCGGCGGATCCCCTCCAGGGCGTGATCCCGGTCGCACCCGACGAGATGGCCGTGTTCCTCGACCACCTGCCGATGTTCCAGGGGCTGTTCGACCAGATCAACGAGTCGGTGCCCGACGGGATGGAGATGGACACCGACGAGGTGGCCGACATGGTCGAGGACCTTGTCGCCGAGATGGAGCCAGAGTTCGACATCACGCTCGAGATCGGCACCACCGAGGAGGTGCTCGACGAAGAACGCACCAAGGTCGTGGTCTCGGACGCCGTACTCCAGGTGGTCGGGTCGGTGACCCTGCCCGAGGGTGATGGTTCTGCGTCCGCCGACGCCAAGCTGACGATCCGCGGCACCTGTGCGGCGTTCGACTACCTGGCCGACCTGCAGGGCGAGCAGGGACCGGACCGCTCGACGGGCCTGCACGAGGGCTGCCTCGAGGACGCCGTGCCGGGCCTGGGCGTCGACGGCCTGTTCGTCGTGACGCGCCGCATCGACGGCTCGTGGTACCTCAGCCCGGTCGAGACCGTGGTCGAGTACCTGGCCGTGGTGCTCGACGCAGCGCTCTCGGGCGCCTTCGACGGCCTCGGCCTCGACGTCGAGGACGTCCTCCTCGCCCCCGTGGCGGCGGGCGAGATCCTGAGTGCCCCCATGGAGAAGATGGGCGGCGACGACATGGCCAAGGGCGGGATGGACCTGGCGATGGAACCGAACGACGGCTACACGCAGAGTTCGAGCTCCGGTGCGACAGGCACCGAGTCCGCCATGCCCGCGATCGACCCGGCCGTGTTGGCCGAGGACTGCAGGGGGGGCGACCCGTGGAGTTGCGACGTGCTCTGGGACTACTCCGATCCGGGTTCCGACGACGAGAAGTTGGCCTCCGGCTGCGGCGACCCCGCCGACGCCATCTCGGACGGCGGCGGCTTCGCCTTCGGAGCCTGTACGGGTGACGGCGACTGGGACGACGGCGAAGGGGGTGGCTACGACGAGGAGTGGGGCCCCTACGAGGAGTGCCTCGAGGATGGGATGTCGCAGGACCCGAGGTCGTCGGTGGCGTACACCAAGGCCATGCGCGACTGCCTGCCACTGTTGCCCGAGGACGCGCAGGCCGAAATGCTGCGTGCGCTCGAGTCGATGGAGGCGATGGTCCCGTTCAACGAGTGCATGGAGGAGCACATCAGCTTCGACGACGAATGGTCGCAGGCCGCCTACACCCGGGGTATGCGCGAGTGCGTGTCGCTCGCGCCCGAGGACCAGCGGGCCGAGATGGAAGCGGAACTGGTCGCCATGGAGGCCAGGCTCCCGTACGAGGAGTGCATGGGCGAAGCGACAGGCACCGATGGCGAGGAATGGTCGCCGTCGGCATACCTCGAGGGCATGAAGTCCTGCGTCGAACTGGCTCCCGACGACGAGAGAAGGTGGATCGAGGAGGAGATCGCCTCGCAGGAGGCCTGGGTGGCCCACGAGGAGTGCATGGACGCCGAGATGGGTGGTCCCGGATGGTGGAACGAGGAGTGGACCGAGGAGTTCCAGGACCGCAACGACGCCGCCTATGCCGCCTGCGCCGACCTCGAGCCCGAGTACGGCGAGGTCGGGATCCTCGAGAAGGTCCCCATGGGCGACGCCTGGGACGGCCCGACCGCCTCAGAGGGCCTGTGTGCGGAGAACGAGCAACGTGTCGCCACCGCCCTTGTTGACATGGACCGGCAGCCGGCCACGCCAACCGACCTTGCCGACACCATGCGTGTCGCCGGCGACTACGCGACCTGGCTGGTCGGCGAACTCCCTGTCGAACTCCAACCGACCGCCGCCTACCTGTCCGCTGCGTACGCCGTGGCGGCCGACGCCTTCGACGGCAAGGACGACTTCTCCGCCTGGTCCAGTTTGTTTCCCCTCATAATGGACCTCGAGTCGGAGTACGGGTTCGAGGACCCCGGCGAGGCCGAGTATGCGATCGATGACTTCTTCCTCGTCTGCGGCGCGGGCGACATCGAGGTCTTCAAAGCCATCGAAGAGGCCATGTCGGTACTCGACGGGATGTTCGAAGGCGCCGATTACGAACTGGATGGGGACGACCCGTACGGAGAAGGTGGCGACGACGCCGTGCCCGTCGACTCGGTGATGGTCGAGGCCCTCGACGGCTGATCGGGCCATCCTCGCGGCCGCCAACTAGGGTCGTCGTCGATCGACCTCCGGACCTGAAAGGACCACGATGCTCGAAGTAGGAACCGCGGCGCCGGCATTCTCGGCGCCCGACCAGGACGGCAACACCGTCACCCTCGACGACCTGGCCGGCAAGTGGGTGGCCCTGTGGTGGTACGCCAAGGCCAGCACCCCCGGTTGAACGATCGAAGGAGGGGGGCTCCGTGATCGAGCCCCCGAGTTCACCGGCGCCAACGCCGTGATCGTCGGCGCCAGCTTCGACACCGTCGAGGAGCAGAAGGCCTTCGCCGAGAGCGAGCAGTTCCCGTACGCCCTCCTGGCCGACACCGACCGCACCATGGGCGAGGCCTACGAGGCGACGCGTCCGGCCGACGACGGCCTGGCCGCCTACCCGCTGCGCATCAGCTACCTGATCGCCCCCGACGGCACGATCGCAAGGGCCTACGACCTCAACGCCTCGAAGGCCCTCGACGAGCACGCCGCCGACCTGCTGGCCGACATCGCTGCGCTGAGTTAGGGCGCGTGTCCCTTCCACTCGAGGGCCTGACGGTCGTCGAGGGCTCTGCCTTCGTCGCTGCGCCGTCGGGCGGCATGACGCTGGCCCAACTGGGGGCCGACGTCATCCGCTTCGACCGCATCGGCGGCGGCATCGACCACCGGCGCTGGCCACTCACCCCCGACGGCGCCAGTCTCTACTGGAACGGCCTCAACAAGGGCAAGCGCTCGCTGGCCGTCGACCTCGGTAATCCCGAGGCCCGGGAACTGGTCGCCGAGCTGATCGGGCGGGCCGGCAACGTCCTCACCAACTTCCCGGCGGTCGGCTGGTTGTCGTACGAGTCGCTGTGCCGGCGCCGGGACGACCTGGTGATGGTCGCCATCACCGGCAGCCACGACGGCACCACCGCCGTCGACTACACGGTCAACTGCGCCATGGGCTACCCGTCGGCCACCGGCCACGCCGACGACCCGCGGCCCGTCAACAACGTGGTGCCGGCGTGGGACCTGATGTGCGGGCAGATGGCCGCCGTGGGCCTGCTGGCCGCCGACCGGCGACGGATCCTCGAGGGCGTCGGCGACCTCGTGACGCTGGCGCTGGCCGACGTGGCGCTGGCGACGGTCGGCATGCTCGGCTCCCTGGCCGAGGCCCAGGTACTGGGCACCCAGCGGGAGGCCATCGGCAACGACCTCTACGGCGCCTACGGCTCAGATTTCCCGACCGGCGACGGCCGCCGGGTCATGGTGGTGGCGATCAGCCCCAAGCAGTGGCGGGGTCTCCAAGTGGCCACCGGGACGACCGATGCCGTTGCATCGCTGGCCGGCGAACTCGGCGTCGACTTCGCGGACGAGGGCGAGCGCTACCTGGCCAGAGGCCGGCTCGGCGACCTGTTCGCCCCGTGGTTCGCCGCCCGCACGCTGGGCGAGGTAGCCGACGGCCTCGACGCCGAGGGTGTGTGCTGGGGCCCGTACCGCACGTTCCTCGAACTGGTCGCCGAGGATCCGCGGTGTTCGACGGCCAACCCGCTTTTCGCCGACCTCGACCAGCTTGGCGTGGGTCGCCACCTGGTGCCCGGTTCGCCGTTGGCGTTCGCGGGTGTCGAGGGACGGGGTGCGGCGACGGCGCCGCGGCTGGGCGAGCACACCGAGCAGGTGCTCGCCGACGACCTCGGCTTGGGAGCCGCTGAGATCGGTTCGCTGGTCGACCGCGGCGTGGTGGCGACCGCCGGCTAGCGGCTCAGGCGCCCCACGTCACGAGCCGCCAGTCGAGGACGGGCCCGGCGTCGGCGCCACCCCGGTCGGCCGACACCTCGGTGTGGACGGCCCGCAGGCGCCCGCCGGCGACCTCCTGCTCGTCGAGCAGCGTGTGGCGGCAGGACAGCACGTCGCCTTCGAACACCGGCCCGGGGTGGTCGCAGTACTGCCAGCCCAGCACCGTTGCGGTGCCCGGCATCCGGCGCACCAGCGACGCCTGGGCCAGCCCGATGGTGTGGCCGCCGTAGACGAGCCGTCGACCGCCCTCGTTGGCGGCGGCGTCGCGGTGGACGGGCGCCAGGTTCTGGCTCAGCCTGGCAAGTTCGGGTGCGGCCGTCACGGTGTCGCGCATCAGGTCGGCCCGGGCCTCGCCGACGGCCCAGCCCCGGTCGGCGGCATCGGCCAGCGGCGAGGGGTCCCAGGCCGCCGGCACCCGGTCGGACCATGTGGTCAGGTCGACCTCGGGATCGGCACCGCCGAGGTCGTCGATGTGGCCGGTCTCGGCGGCCTCGTCGCGGAACCGCAGCATGGCGCAGCGCTCGTAGTCGACGACGGGGGCGCCGTCGTCCAACCGGACCGTGCGGATGCCGAGCAGGACGAGCCCCCGGGGCGGCCGGTCGTCGCGGCGGGTGGTTTCGCGCAGCCCGCGGACTTCGACCGTGGTGTACAGCGTCTCGCCGAGTCGGACGGCCTCACTCAGGGCCACGCCCCGGTAGAAGAGGTTGGCGATGACGCGCTGGGTGGCGACGGTGCTCTGTCCGATCGAGATGTGCATGACGAGCGCCGGGTTGGCCAGGCGCCCGGGCACCCCGGTCACGGCCTCGGCGAGCGGTGCGCTCAGGGCCATGGCCAGTGGGTCGCCGCAGATGGCCTGGTAGACGGCGGCTTCGCCCTCGTCGATCGTGACGGCGGGAGCGGGGTCGAGCACCTGACCCACCGTTAGGTCGTCGAAGTAGGGGCCCGGGTCGACGGCTGGTTCGGGGGTGCTCATCGGGGAGAGCATGGCATCCCGTCGTGCCCGACCGCCGCCATGGGGCGCAATCGCTTGGTTACTACCGGGGAGTAATCGTGGCGAGGCATGTAACACTCGGTTGACAATCGCTAGAACAGATAGATAGGTTCTCTAACAATCATCGCCAATTCCTGTACCGGCGTCACGGAAGGGCCTACGTTCGCGTGCGGTGGACGAGGGGGACGGCAGAGGGGCCGCCTCCATCGAAACAGACGAGGAGATCCCACGATGACCGACCTGGCGACCCGCATCGATGACCTGACCGTGGCGGCGGAAGCTCTGCTGGCGGACGACCGGATGACCTGGGTGGACGAAGCTGCCTGCCGCGGCGAGAGCGACCTGTTCTTCGCCCCCTTCGCCGAGCGCCCCGAGGCCCGTGTCCGCCGCGAGGCCAAGGCCAAGGAGTTGTGCGACGCCTGCCCCGCCGGCGAACCCTGCAAGGACTACGCCCGCCAGAACCGTGAGTTGGGCTACTGGGGCGGCGAATCCGAGTCCGAGCGGGCCACCGCCGGCTTCGCACCGACCACGCCGATCATCGGCCGTCGCCAGGTGGCCGCCCAGCGGGCCGCCGCCGCACTCGCCCGGGCGATCTGAAGCTCTTTCCGGACTCCTGGTCAGAGCCCGAGGAACCCGCCGCCGTCCACCACGATCGTCTGGCCCGTCACGAACCGGGCCAGGTCGCCGGCGAGGAACACCGCCACCGGCCCGATGTCGCCCGTCGGATCGCCGATCCTCCGAAGCGGTGTCCTACCCAACAGCCGCTCCTCGAGTTCCGGGTTGGCCCGGTACGCACGTTCCATGGCCGGCGTGCGGGCGACCGGGGCGATGCAGTTCACCCGGATTCCGTCCGGCCCCCACTCCCTCGAAAGGCTCTTTGCCAGCGCCCGTTGTGAGGCCTTGACCATGGCGTAGACGGGCAGGTTGGCGCTGCCCTCCATGCCCGCCGCCGAGGTCAGGAGGAGGAACGAGCCCCCGGCGGCGGCGAGGTGTGGGTGTGCCACCTGGGCGGCGTCGAACGAGGCCCGCACCGTCGTCGCCAGCAGGCCGAGCCAGCCGTCGTCGACCTCCTCGAGCGGACCCGGGGCGGCACTGCCGCCGACGGCGTTGTGGACGAAGCAGTCCAGCCGGTCGAAACGGTCGATCGTGGTGGCCACGGCGGATTCCAGGTCGCTCCGGCTGGTGACGTCGCAGCGCACGCAGAGCGCCCGGTGCCCGGCGTCCCGCAGCGCCTCGGCGGCCGGCTCGCCGTTCTCGATCCGGCGAGCGGCGAGCACCACCGCAGCACCCTCCCTCGCCATCGCCGTGGCGATTCCGAGGCCGATGCCGGCGGCGCCGCCCGTGATCAGTGCCACCCGACCCTCGAGCAGCCCGATTCCCCGGTCCGTGCTCACGGCGCCATCCAGGTGCCGCCGTCGGCGACGATCGTCGACCCGGTCGTGAAGGCGGCATCGGGTGAGGCCAACGCATCGACGATCCCCGCCAGGTCGTCGGCCCCTCCGGTGTGCCCGAGTGCCGGGCCGGTGAGGGCGCCACCCGCCGAACTCGCCGCCGGGCCGAGGAGCAACTCGGGGGCCACGGCGACCACGGCGGTCGTGATCCGGTCGGCACCCCACTGGCGGGCAACGCTCTTGTTCAGGGCCCGGAGTCCCTCGGCGGCCGTTGAGGTGGCGGCGAACCCCGGCGCTCCCCCCATGGCGGAGGTGGGCACCACGTGGACGATCCGGCTGCCGGCGCCGAGATGGGATCGACAGGCCTGGAGCAGGTGGAGTGCGCCCACCATCGGGTCCTCGCAGGCGGCCACCCAGGCGTCGGTCGAGAGGTCGACGAGGGGGGTCGGCCCGTCGGGGGCTGCCAGCACGTGGACGACGAGGTCGACAGCCCCGAGCGAACCGGCGACGGCATCGACGGCACTCCCGGCATCGGCCCGGGCGACCAGCACCGAGGGGTCGACGGCCTCGACGAGGTGGCCGCGTGCACGGAGCCGGGCGATCAGGTCGTCGGACAGGCTGCCGACGCCACACAGCAGCGTCCGGGTGCCCATGCGGCCGACCGTAGCAACGCCCGGGCGACCTCTCGGGATCGGATCAGGGGAAGATGCCGCGCTGCTGGTACACGGTCTGGAGGCGGCTGAGGGCCACGGCGTAGGCGGCATCCCGGCGGGAATCCACCTCGTACTCGCTACGCGCCTCGACGACCGCGTCGCAGGCCCGCCAGAGCACGTCCCGCAACTTGTAGTCGACGTCGTCGAGCGACCAACGCTGCGCCGAACGGTTCTGCACCCACTCGAAGTACGACACGATGACGCCACCGGCGTTCACCAGGATGTCGGGGAGGATCTCGACCCCACGGGCGCTGAGGATCTCCTCGGCCTCGAGGGTCGTCGGCCCGTTGGCGGCCTCGACGACGACCTTGGCCCGGATCCTGGGGGCGTTCTCGGCACGCACCTGGTTCTCGATTGCCGCCGGGACGAAGATGTCGACGTCCGAAGCCCAGAAGTCCTCGTCGTCGATCCAGCCGGCGTGTGGAAAGCCCTTCACGGTGCCCCGTTCGCGCACCCAGTCGGTGAGTTCGAAGGCGTCGATCCCGTCCTCGTCGGCGATGGCACCCTGATGGTCGGCCACGGCGGTCACCTTGGAGCCGTGCACCTGGAGGATCCGTCCGGTGGCGCCTCCCACGTTGCCCCAACCCTGAATCGCGACCGTGGCACTCGACAGGTCGAACCCCACCTCGTCGGCCCAGTGCTGTAGACAGAAGACCACGCCCTGGCCAGTGGCCTTCTCTCGGCCGGGGCTGCCGCCGGTCTCGAGCGTCTTGCCGGTGACGACCCTCTTCACGTTCTGGCGCTCGGTGGCGCCGGTCGAGTTGGCGTAGGTGTCCATCATCCAGACCATCGACTGGGCGTTCGAGCCGAGGTCCGGGGCCGGGATGTCGTGGTCGGGACCGATGTTGCCGCCGAGGCTGTGGGTGAACCGGCGGACGATGCGCTCGAGTTCGCCCTCGTCGTGGTCGCGGGGGTTGAAGCAGATGCCGCCCTTGGCCCCGCCGAACGGGATGTCGCAGAGGGCCGACTTCCAGGTCATCCAGGAGGCCAGCGCCTTGACTTCGTCGAGGTTGACCGCAGGGTGGAACCGGACGCCGCCCTTGTAGGGGCCCAGCAGGTTGCTGTGCTGGATGCGGTAGCCGCGGAAGACCCGGAC